>CAVZDM010000123.1:0-35922 GCA_963773955.1 uncultured Acidobacteriaceae bacterium
CGTTCGCACCCTGGCAGTTAACGTTCTCGGCACGCGCCCGACGAGCATCCGATATCGCTCGCTCTTAATCCCCAGCCCCTAAAGGGGCTTTGATTTTGGGCGGGCTTGCGGTATCGCTAAAGCGATACCCTGATACGAACCGTAAAGCGATACCCTGATACGAACCGTAAAGCGATACCCTGATACGAACCGGAAAGCAATACCCTGATACGAACCGGAAAGCAATACCCTGATACGAACCGGAAAGCAATACGCTGATACGAACCGGCGCTGAGCCTGCGCGCGCCTATTTCAGAGCAACGAGCCGCGCCGACAGGCGCGATTTGTAGCGCGAAGCTGTATTTTCGTGCAGAACGCCCTTCTGGATCGCCTTGTCGAGCGCCGACACGGTTTGCCGGTAGGTCTGGCTGGCGGCGGCTTTATCGCCCTTTTCCAGGCTCTCGCGCATGCTCCGCAGTGCGGTGCGCAGTTGCGAAGCATTGGCCCGGTTGCGGACGGTTCGCTTCTCGGTCTGTCGGGCGCGTTTCATCGCCGAAAAATGATTTGCCATGCGGCTTGATTACCTTTGTTTGTCCTAGATTGCGCTAGGAAGATGTTCCGGTGGGAACCGAAGCTATGATTGTACGGGAGCAAGTCGCACCCGGTCAAATCGACATGAACTCGCCCCGAAGCCCACTCGATCGCCTGAAGATTCTCATCAACTCCTCTACGCCGATCGTGGTGATGGAGACGGTCGAGGAAGTCCGCGCGCTTTCACTGGTGCACACAGCTTGCTCAGATTCTGAGTCTGGCGCTCTTCGAATGGACCATCGCCGATGGACTCGTCCGCTCCGGCAGCGACGCTGCCGTCCCGCAGCCAAGGGCGGGCGTGAGTCACGCCGCCGGCTCCAACATTGCCGGTCCCAACACGGCAATGTACAACACTGCGGACCCCGTGCAAGCACTCTCGAACATGGAGACTATGACCATCGAGGCCGTATTCGTCCTGAAGGATTTCCATCGTCACATGGATAACCCGGTCGTGGTGCGCCGCCTGCGCGACGTGGGACAGAAGTTTTCCGCGAACCGCAGAACCTTGGTGCTGACTGCCCCCTCCATCGAGATGCCTCCTGAACTCGTGAACCTGGTGGAATTCCTGGATCTGCCGTTGCCCGACCGCGACCGCCTGCGCGAGATCATCCGTGAAACCTACACGCGCATGGCCGGCACCCATACCCTGAAACTCCAACTCGATTCGAATGGCGTGGACGCGATGGCCGCGAATCTGCGCGGACTGACCGAAGAAGGAGCCGAACGCGCCATCTCGCAGACCGTAGTGGGACGCCAGGCGCTCTCGCCCGAGTGCGTCACCGATGTGCTCGACGCCAAGAAGGCTTTGTTGCAGCGCTCGGAAATGCTGGAGTTCGTGGACGCGACCGACAACATGTCGAGCGTTGGCGGCCTTGAGAATATGAAGCGCTGGCTCGAACAGCGCCGGGGCGCGTGGGACGACGGCGCCCTCAAGTTCGGCCTCGATCCGCCGAAAGGTGTCATCATTCTGGGAGTGCAAGGATGCGGCAAAAGTCTCTGCGCCCGCGCCGTCGCCGGAGAATGGAAACTGCCGCTGGTGAAGTTCGATACCTCCGCCGTCTACGACAAATTCATAGGCGAGACGGAAAAGCACATCCAGAAAGTATTCCGAGTCGCCGAGGGCCTCGCGCCCTGCGTGTTATGGATTGACGAACTGGAGAAAGTCTTCGCCGGAAGCGGCCCCGATTCCGCCTCCGCCGACGCGGGCGTTTCGTCGCGCCTGCTGGCGTCGTTTCTTTCGTGGATGCAGGATCGCAAGCCCGCCGTCTTCGTAGCCGCCACCTGCAACAATGTAACCGTGCTTCCGCCAGAGTTAATTCGCAAGGGACGCTTCGACGAACTCTTCTTCGTCGATTTGCCGAGCGCCGCCGAGCGCAAGCAGATATTCGGCATCCAGCTGACCAAGCGCAAACGCAATCCGGCCGACTATGATCTGGATCGAGTTGAAGCCGCGGCCCAAGGATTCTCGGGCGCGGAAATCGAATCGGCGGTGCAAACCGCGCTCTACGCCGCCTTTGCGCGAAAACAGGAACTGGCCACCGAAGACCTGCTCACCGCGCTCTCATCTACCGTGCCGCTTTCGGTGACCCGCTCCGAGGAAATTGCTGAGTTGCGGGCTTGGGCAAAGGATCGGGCGGTGTGGGCGTCTACCCCCAACCAGAAAGCCGAGGGCGTTTAGGCAAGAAAGATGGTTGTTTGCTGCCCCATTGACTCGCCCGCCCGCCCGCGCTACGCTGATCTCAAATGGTTGTTAACCGCCCCGTCGTCGGGGTGCGCAATCCGGTACGATCCACTTCCTCATCCAGCTATTTGCGTGCGAAAAACGCCGGCACCGGACGACCGAAATCCGGCGGCGAACCACATCCCAGTAGTAAGAATCAAATCGTGAGCCCAGTCCGGTTGCTGGAGGCGGCGCTACATCCTGAATGAAAAAAAGCATTGATCTCACCCCTGACATCGAAACCCTGTTCGGCACGCGCGATGAAAATCTTCACGTGCTCGAAGACGGCCTGAATATCAATATCGACCTGCGCTCGGACCGCATAGAACTGGAAGGCGCGCCGCGCGATGTGGCCCGCGCTGAACAGTTATTCACCGACTACGAGTACCTGCGGAAGTCCGGCCACCAGTTCGTCAACGGCGACCTCGGCAGCATGTTGCGCGTCGTGGTCAGCGACGCGAATGCAACCCTGCGCGGCCTCGCCGAGGCCGGACGCCAGCGGTCGTTTGGCCGGCGGACGGTACAGCCCAAAAGCCCCAATCAGCGCCGCTACCTCGAAGCCATCGAGCAGCACGACATGGTCTTCGGCGTCGGCCCCGCGGGCACCGGCAAAACCTATCTCGCCGTGGCCATGGCTATCTCGGCTTTGCTGAACAAGCAGGTCAACCGCATCATTCTGGCGCGGCCCGCGGTCGAGGCTGGAGAGCGCCTCGGGTTTCTGCCCGGCACGCTGCAGGAGAAAATCGATCCCTATCTGCGCCCCTTGTACGACGCGCTCTTTGATATGCTCGAGCCCGAACGCGTCGAACGCTATCTCGAAAAAAATGTCATCGAGATCGCGCCCATCGCCTTCATGCGCGGACGCACGCTGAACGATTCGTTCGTCATCCTTGACGAAGCGCAGAACACCACTTCAGAGCAGATGAAGATGTTCGTCACCCGCCTGGGATTCAATTCCAAGGCGGTGATCACCGGCGACGTTACGCAGATCGACTTGCCCAGCGCGCGGCGCAGCGGTCTGATCGAAGCGGTCGACATTCTGCAAGGGGTCAACGGACTCGCCTTCGTGCACTTCGATGAAAGCGACGTAGTGCGTCATCACCTGGTGCAGCGGATCATCCGCGCTTATGACGAACACAAAACGCGGCTGGCGGAGCAGCAGTTGTCGCTGCTCGAAACGAAACCGGTAGCGCCTCCGGCATCGCCCGAAGAACCGCGCCTGCGCAATTAAGAACAGCCACACAGGAGGGAGCCTCGCCGCTGCCCTCCTTTTTGTTTTTGGCATTGCGGATTCGTATCAGGGCATCGTTGCGACGCCCAGCCCCTGAAGGGGCATCGAACTCCAAAGGGTTACGGCATCGCTGAAGCGATGCCCTGATACGAAACAAGGTTACGGCATCGCTGAAGTGATGCCCTGATACGAAGCCCGAGTTTCCGGTGGAGAGAAAAACGTGGTCATCTTTCAAAAGCGCGTCCCCGACCTGACCGAAGTGGCGCTGGACCGCTTCGTCGGGCG
This sequence comes from uncultured Acidobacteriaceae bacterium, assembly GCA_963773955.1. GTDB lineage: Bacteria > Acidobacteriota > Terriglobia > Terriglobales > Acidobacteriaceae > Acidiflorens. The sequence continues at coordinate 3,807 of CAVZDM010000123.1, forward strand.
CGCCCGTCACGCCGCTAGATTGAAAGGAGTGGTCAACGTCCTGCTGACGTCAAGTGCCGAGATGAAATCTCTGAACCGCCGTTTCCGCGGAAAAGACAAGCCCACCGACGTGCTGTCGTTTCCCGGGGACCCGGGCGCGCCAAAAAAAATTGCGGGCGAAATCGCCATTTCAGCGGAGATAGCGACGAAAAATGCGCGCGCGCTCGGACACTCGCCGGTCCAGGAAGTTAAGATTCTCGTCCTGCACGGCGTCTTGCACCTGTGCGGCTATGACCACGAGTGCGACAATGGACAGATGGCACGCCGCGAAAAACAGTTGCGCGCGAAACTTCGCCTGCCGCTGGGCCTGATTGAAAGAACACTCATTGAAAGAACAACGGAGCGAGCCGCGGTTTCCGTTGCTGCTCGGCGCAACAGGGGGAAGCGCTAGCACGAACAACAAACATGATCGGCGCCGGCATCACTCTCGTGCTCCTGTTCGGCCTGCTGACGCTGGTCTCCTACGTTGACCGCCTGTACCAGGAGATTGGCAAGTTCCTCTCGCGCGATTTCCAGGACAACATCGACGCCTTCGAGCAGATCGTGGAGCCGCGCCTCAAAGTCACGCGCCAGCGCGCCGCGCTCTCCATGGCGATTCTGACCCAACTGACCACCGCCGCTATCGCCATGATCGTCGGCTTCACCGTCTTTCGCGACCGCGCTTGGAGCGTTTACGAAGTTCTCGAGGCCACGCTCAGCCTGATCCTGATCATTATCTTTTTTAACCGCCTGCTGCCCTTCGTCTTTTTTTCGCGAACCCGAGGACGCTGGCTGGAGGACTGGGCGCTGCCTTTGCGCCTGCTGATTTATCTGGTTCTGCCGGTGACGCTGGTGCTCGGATTCTGCCAGTCGGTTGCCGCGCTCACCCGAGAGCACGCCGAAGCGCAGCCCGAAACTTCCTCCGAAGCCGTCGACGCCCTGATTGAAGCGGGACAGGAAGAAGGCATCATTCAGGAGGGCGATCGCGACCTGATCCAGTCGGTAGTCGAATTCAGCGGCAAAACGGTTCGCGAGGCGATGAAGCCCAGGCCGGAGATGGTAGCCGTCCCGTCCGATTACACCGTCGAGAAAATTGTGGAGTTACTCAAAGCACGGCCGCTCTCGCGCATCCCCGTATACGAAGGATCGATTCACCATATCAAAGGCATTCTCCACACCCAGGACGTCCTGCAGGTCCCCGATTCCGAAGCGCACACTCGAACGGTGGCGAGCCTCATGCGCGAAGACGTTTACTTCGTTCCGGAAAGCAAGTTAGTAAGTGATCTGCTGCGCGAGATGCAGCGCAGTAACATCCGCATGGCGATCGTAGTGGATGAATACGGAGGCGTAGCCGGCCTGGTAACCATCGAAGACCTGGTAGAAGAGATCGTAGGCGAAATCGGTGATGAGCACGAGAAGGCGCAAGTCGTGCAGGAAAACGACCACTCCTACGTAGTCCCCGGCAATATGGATGTCGACCGTCTGGATGAACTCTTCGGCATGCGCCCCGAAGGCCGTGAGTCGTCCACCATAGCCGGGCTGGTCAGCGAACTCGCCGGACGAATTCCAAAGAGAGGCGAAGTCATCGAAGACGAAGGCTTGAAGTTCGAAGTCCTGGACTCAACCGATCGCCGGGTCGAGCGCGTGCGCATCACCACCGCCGAGCCGAAGCAGATGAAGTTGATTTGAGAAAAAGCCGTGCGCTCCTGCAGGTTGACGTTACCGGCCCCTACTTGGCGCTGGAGTCAGCGCTCGAATTATTGTAATCTCATCGCGCGAACCTCCTGACGGATGTCCAAGGCAGCATGGGCTGGACCTGAATTTGTTCGCGAAGAGGACCGCAATGACCAATAAATCTAAGGGTCCGAAGCTTACTCCCTTCGTTATGATCGTGCTTGCGTTGGGTGTCTTGGCTCTGGTTGCATATCAAGTCCATAGCGGCGTAGCCATGAAGAACGTGGGCCTGTTGGGCATGAAGATTAATTTCGCCGACAAGCCCGCCGCCCAACCTCGCCCCGAAGCCTCGCGTGAATTCGTCGTGGGCCACTGGCAGGTTGAGCAGGCTAACGGCCAGCTTAGCGGCGCTACCAGCATTGATTACCTGAACGACGGCAATTTTTCGGGAACAATGATGGCGTTTGTCGGAGGAAACGGCGTCAAGCAGCCCACTTCCGGACAGTGGAAGTTCGAGAAGTTATCAGCGGATACGTTCCGGCTTCGGGTTACGTTCGATAATCACAGCACGTGGCAGGGGACTTTTCGGATCTTCGACCAGGATCATATTCAAAATATCGACGAGAACTACGTCGCGGTTCGCGTGAAATAGATTGTGGACGGGCTGGTCGGGCGGAGTGATGTCGTCGGCGGTAGTTCCGACGCCGGGTGCGCCACTGATTCGCGTTCTTGGCGAATGAGTGGGATGCTGCGTACACGACGACACTACGATTGTGCAACCCGCTAGACATAAAGATAGTCAAATTCCATATGCTGCCTCGGATAAAACTAGCGGCGTTCACCGCCAGCCTGCTGCTCTTCTCCACCAATCACCTTAGTGCCCAGGTGCGGGAGTTTCACGTCAAGATCGAATTGATTCCCGAGAGCGCCGCGGTCGATGCTCGAAAACCCTTCTGGGTGGGGCTGTTATTTCATTTAGACGAGGGTTGGCACATTTATTGGCAGAATCCCGGCGACGCGGGTGAGCCGCCAAAAGTTCAATGGCAACTGCCGGCGGGCTTCACCGCCGGTTCCATTCTGTGGCCGCAACCGGTTCGACTCGGCACCGGATCGGTGATTGACTACGGCTATGAAAATCAGGTCCTGCTGATGACGCCGTTGCTGATGACGCCCATCGACCGCTCCGCCAGTTCGGCGGCGAGTTCCACGCCGGCAATCAGTGCGGACGTCAAATATATCGTGTGCCGGGAGATGTGCATCCCTGGTAAAGCGCATCTGACGTTGTCGTCTCCATCGTCCGCCCAGCAATTCTCCGCGTGGCACCAGCTTTTCGAGCAAACCCAGGCACAGATTCCCAAGCCTGCCCCGAAGGCCTGGACGCTCTCGGCAAGAACTGGCACCGGCAAGAATAGAGATGACTTCATTCTGTCCGTTCTGACCGAGTCGAAAGTTCACGCAGCGACATTCGTCCCCCTCGAACCCGGCCAGATCGAAAACTCGGCTCCCCAGAGTTTTGCCGCCACGGCAAGCGGATTCCGCCTGATCCTCAAGAAGTCCGACTTGCTGGTCAAACCGATTACCAGGCTGAAGGGATTGCTGGTTCTGGGGCCGGGTCGAGCCTTTGAAATAGCTGCGCCCGTGTCCCCGCGATAGGCGAGTGCTCGGTTTCGGGAGTTAGCTCCGCGAGTTGTGTTCAGAGATGCGGTCATAGAAAATACAAAATACAAAGCCCGGAAATCCGGAGGTCAGAAATGCGAAAGCAACCGTTCGTCGTAGCAGCCGTTGCGCTGGTGATAGGGATGTCGTCTGCGTGGGCGGCGCGCGTGGGCGATCACGCGCCCGATTTCACGGCCACAGACAGCAACGGACAGGTTCACAAACTCTCCGACTATCAAGGCAAGTTCGTGGTTCTCGAATGGACGAACCGGGGCTGTCCCTATACGCAGAAGCACTACAACAGCGGAAACATGCAGCAACTGCAACGCGAATGGACCGGCCGCGGAGTTATTTGGTTGACCGTGATTTCCTCCGCCCCCGGAAAGCAGGGCTACGCGACCGGCCCGAATGAGAATGCATATTTGAAGCAGGCCAATAGCGCTCCGACCGCTGTGCTGCTCGACCCGACGGGCGTGCTCGGCCATCTTTACGACGCCAAGACTTCGCCGCACATGTTCATCATCAATGCGCAGGGAATTCTGGTTTACAACGGAGCGATTGACGACCGGCCCACGACCGATGTGGCCGACATACCCACGGCCAGAAACTACGTTTCTCTCGCGTTGGAAGAGGCCACATCCGGCAAGGCGGTTAGCAATCCGACTACTCGTCCTTATGGGTGCTCGGTGAAGTATCCGGACTGAGGGGCTGGCGGAAAAACTCGGGTCTTGACTTTGCTTTGAAAGGGCGCGGCTTCAGCCGCGCCGCGAGTGCCGCAAAATTAATGCCGGGCTTTAGCCGCTGAGGGACTGCATCGAATCACAATGAGAGGCGCAAGGTTTTGAGCTTTTGGGTAGCATAGCGGTTCACCACCGCGATTCGGGCTGCCAGCACTCGACGGCTTTAGCCGCGGTCAATGAGTGCAATCGGGATGTTAGCCAACTATTTGTTGACCATGCGGCCGGGCTGGTCCAGCATGCGAGATTGGGCAGGGTAGTTATCGAGGTAAACAGCCACAAGTAGCGGGACAAATCTAGGGAGTTGGAATGGGGCTGAATTGGGGTGATTCGACTTCCAGCAGACGGTGAGCCTCCTCCATGGTACGGACCACATACGCCTTGGGCCGGCTTTCTTCGCCGACCGTCACAAACATGCGTGACAGGCCGTAAACCGCGTCCCTGGGAGCCACGAAGACCACAGCCTGGCCAAGTCCGTAGGCAGGTGGCAGGTGCGCAATTTTTCTGATTGTCTCGCTGGAGGCATCAACTCTTGTTACGCTAGAAAAGTCCTGGATACCCCTGCACGGAGATCTTGCTGCCAACAACCTTCTGCCAGTGGCGTCGCCCTTCAACAAACTCTCGTCCGTAAGGTTGCCGTCCCAGGAATACCGAAGAATGTTGTTGACGGGATCGAATTCGAAGGAACAGCCCACGATACTCCTCGCATTCGCACGGGGCGGAAATCTCCGCAGGATTTCTTATCTTAGTCACAGTAATCGCGGCATTGTAGTATTTTTGCGCACAACCACTGCACATCTTTCGCGGACTTGATTGTTAACGCTATCAGGCGTTAGCGCTCACCCTCCCAAAGGTCCTTATTCCGGAATATTTTACGAGTAAGTCATTTAGAATGAATATTTTGCTCGTTTTCGTGGAGAGAGAGAGAGAGAGAGTACCAAAACCAACTGGTAAATAGACGTCAAAGGTCTCCGCGCCCGCGATTCTGCTGAGAACTGAAAACTGTAAACTATCCCCATGTCCTTCCACTCCGGATTCGTCTGCATCCTTGGCCGCCCGAACGCCGGCAAGAGCACGCTGCTGAATGCGCTGGTCGGCGAGAAGCTGGCCATTATTTCGCCGAAGCCGCAGACCACGCGCAACCGCATTCTTGGCATCATCAACGTCGCTAAGCAGAAGAGTCGCGAGGCTGGGCAGATCGTGCTCATCGACACGCCGGGAGTTCATCAATCCGGTTCTTCGCTGGGACGCAAGATGATGTCCGAGGTGCGCGAGGCGCTCGAAGGCTGCGAACTGATTCTGATGATTGTCGATGCGAAAAAGAAGTGGGATCGCGAAGACAGCTTCGTCCTCGACCTGGCGAAAAAAGCGGGCACTCCGGTCTTTCTGCTGCTTAACAAAATTGATCTCCTCGCCGACAAAAGCAAACTGCTGCCGCTGATCGCACAGTTCCAGACGCTGCACGATTTCAAGGAGATTGTCCCAATCTCCGCGCTCAAGAAAAAAGGACTCGACGAATTGCTGTCCTGCGTGCTGAAGGCTCTGCCCAACGGTCCGCGCTATTTTCCCGAAGATCAGATTACCGATCAGCCGGTGCGCTTTATGGCAGCGGAGCTGATCCGCGAGCATGTTCTCATGCAGACGCATGAAGAGGTGCCACACGCGGTCTCGGTGCTGATCGAGCAGTTTGAAGAGAGTCCGAGGATGACGCGAATTGCCGCTGTGATCTTTTGTGAACGCGACGGGCAGAAAGCGATTCTGCTTGGCAAAGGCGGCCAGATGCTCAAGAAGATTGGAACTGCGGCCCGCCTCGACATCGAGAAGATGGTAGGGACGAGAGTTTTCCTCGAGCTTTTCGTCAAGATCAAGGCGGGCTGGCGCGATTCGCGAAATTTTGTGGAAGAACTCGATTGGCGCCGTCAACTACAGCAGATAGGAGGCCCGCCGGATCCGGAGTCGTGAGCCAACTTCCCCGTCCCTACTCGAATTCCCGGAAGCCCTTAGGCCATAGATTTCAGGTCGTTAGGCGGCAACGGACCGCGGTAAACCGCTGGCGTAATCGACAAACGTTGCCTGCGGTTCAAATAAAGTTTGCATCGTGGGCTCTAAGTCCCTAGAATCTGTCAGCGCCTTTCTGCATCTCAGTTAAGGGAAAGGTTGAAGAGCGAAGCCAACAACCACTTATGAAAGATAGTTCCCCACCCTCCAAACAGCCCCCTCAGTCGTGTAACTTCGACGCGGACAAACTCGACCTCAAGCTCAGCGTTACGCTTGCCGCCGACCGCGACGCCGTGGACCATGTGGTCCGCAGCGTGATGAATGTGGTGCGGGAAATGAACTGCGCTCCGGGACGCGAAGATGACATCGAATTGGCGCTGACCGAAGCCTTGGCCAATGCCGTCGTGCACGGCGCCAAAAGCGATCCATCCAAAGTGGTCGAATGCGACGTGGCCTGCGACCAGCAGCACGGCATCCTGATCGTGGTGCGCGACCCAGGCCCCGGATTCGATCCCACCAAGATTGCCGACCCCTGCCAGGGTGAAAACATCTATGCCAGTCACGGCCGCGGCATTTACCTGATCAATCAGTTGATGGACGAGGTCCAGTTTCACAAGAACGGGACTGAGATTCACATGCTGAAGAGATAGGTCTCAGGTCGCAGGTGTCAGGTCTCAGGAAAACCTTGCGGCCGATAAGATACCGAGATTTTCCTGAGACCTGACACCTGCTCTACTCTTTTGCCGGCATTCCCAAACTTTTCATCTTGCGATACAGGTGGCTGCGCTCCAGGCCGAGCACTTCTGCGGTGCGGCTCACGTTGCCATGGTTCTCGTCCAATTTCTTGAGGATGTAGTCGCGCTCATAGGCCGCTCGCGCCTGGTGCAGCGTGGAGCCTTCGCTGCCTGCCACACGGCGACTGGCGTCGCGGTGCACCAGTGGCGGAAGATGTTTGCGTTCAAAGCGTGAAGTTGTGGGATTCATGATCACGATGCGCTCGATCACATTGCGCAGCTCGCGGACGTTTCCCGGCCAGGCATAGCGCATCAGCGCATCGATCGCATCGTCGGTGATCTCGCGTGGACGACGGCCGTAGGCCGAGGCAAATTCTTTCAGAAAGTGCCGCGCAAATAATGGGATGTCTTCCTTGCGTTCGCGCAGCGGCGGCACTACGAACGGAACCACGTTCAGACGATAAAAAAGATCTTCGCGGAAGTTCCCCTTGGCGATTTCCTCTTCCAGGTCTTTGTTGGTGGAGGCGATCACGCGCACGTCCACCGTGACCGAGTCGTCGCTTCCCACCGGAATCAATCGCTGCTGTTCCAACGTACGCAAAACTTTGGACTGCGTTTTCAGGCTCATGTCGCCGACCTCATCCAGAAACAAAGTGCCGCGATCGGCTTTTTGAAACTTGCCTTCCTTGTCTGCCGTCGCTCCCGGGAACGACGACTTGCGATGCCCGAACAGTTCGCTGTCGATCAGGTCTTCGGGAATTGCGGCGCAGTTCATCTCGACAAACATTTCGTCTTTGCGCAGGCTCTGCATATGGATGGCATGAGCGACCAGCTCTTTGCCGGTGCCCGATTCGCCGTAGATCAGCACCCGTCCGTTGGTGGGCGCCATCAGCGCAATCTGCTGGCGCAGCGCCTTCATGGGAACGCTGTCACCCACGATCACGCTCTTCGACTGCAATTGCTTGCGCAAGTCGAGATTCTCATGACGCAGGCGCCGCGCGTCGATCGCGTTTTTTACCAGGATGAGCGTCTTCTCGAGCGACAGCGGCTTTTCCGCGAAATCGTAGGCGCCCAACTTAGTGGCGCGCACGGCGGTCTCGATGGTTCCGTGGCCGGAGATCATGATGACTTCGGGCGGATCCTCCATCTCGCGAACCTTCTCCAGAACTTCCAGTCCGTCGATGCCGGTCAGCCACACATCCAGCAGGATCAGGTCGAAGCTCGTCTTGCGCAGCAACTCGAGGCAGTCTTCACCGCTCGGGCTGACGCTGGTTTTGTATCCCTCGTCCTCGAGGATGCCGCGCAGGGATTCGCGAATGCCGGATTCGTCGTCAACGATCAGGATGTGTGCCATTGATTAGCTCGGTCGTTGGTCGTTAGTCGTTGGTCGTTCGTCTTTAGCAGGCAAGGGCGTTGCCTTGCGCAGTGACATAGAATAGCGAACGACAAACGACTACCGATTAACGACTGTCTAGCTTGCTGCTGGAGCGCTTACCGTTTCCGCTGCCACCGGCAACTCGATTACAAAGCGGCTGCCGACCGGCTTGTTTTCTTCCACGCGGATCGAGCCACGATGGTCTTCAACAATTCTGCTCACAATAGCCAAGCCCAGCCCGGTGCCGCGTTGCTTGGTGGAAAAGTAGGGCAGGAACAGCCGCTCCTTCACGTCGCGTGAAACTCCCTGTCCGGTGTCGGAGACAACCAGTTCGACGGCGTCGCGACTGGCCAGCAGCGAGGTTGAAATGGTTATCTCTTTAAGGACCGCGTCCCGCATCGCCTCCGCTGCATTGTCCACCAGGTTCGCGACTGCGCGCTTGATTGCTTCCGGGTCAGCCATCACCGACGGCAGATCATGCGCCAGTTCCGTACGCACGCGAATGCCCTCCAGCCGCCCATTGAACATGATGAGCGCATTTTCCACCAGGGTATTCAAGCTGTTAGGTTGTGGCCGGGAAGCGGGAAAGCGCGCCAGCGCGGAGAATTCATCCACCAGCGTGCGCACGCTTTCGACGGCGTTCCCGATGGTTTCGGCGCAGGTGCGGATCACTTCGAGCGAGGCTGCATCGGGCGCCGTGCCCCTGGTCAAATGGCGATGAATACGGTCGGCAGAAAGCGCGATCGGGGTCAGCGGGTTCTTGATCTCATGGGCCACGCGCCGCGCCACTTCGCGCCAGGCGGCCTGTTTCTGCGCGCGCAGCAGGTCCGACAGGTCTTCGAATACCAGCACGTATCCGAGGCCCTCGGCGCCGTGGCTCAGCGCGGACACGGTTACGGCGACATTCAACTGCGCTCGGGGCAGGGTAAGTTCCATATTGGCTGCCGTGATACCCATGCGATCGGCGCGACGGAGCAGCGGTTCCAGGTCTGCGAGCACGTCGGCGGGAACCACGTCGCGCAGCGGCAGGTTGACGAGCGCAGCCGGGCTCACGTATTCGTTCTGTTCGTCAACGCCTAAAACCATGTAAAACATGCGGGAGAAAGCGGCGTTGGCCAGCGTCACACGGCGCGCCGCGTCAATCGAGATCACTCCTGTCGGAAGACTTTCGAGGACGGTTTCAATGTAGCGGCGTCTACGTTCGAGCGCTTCGTTCGCGGCGCCTACGTCGCGGCTGGAGGCTTCGATCTGGCGGCGGCTGGATTCGAGCTGCTCCGCCATGCTGTTGAATGACTGCACCAGTTCGGCCAGTTCGTCGGTGGCGCGGATATCGACGCGGTAGTCCAGTTGGCCTTTGGAGATGGCCTCGGTACCGGCCGCCAGCGCGGCCACTGGACGGTTGACCAGTTTCGACAGGAGGAGCGCAAGCCAGGTCGAGGCGAACAGCACGACCACGGTCAGCAGCAGTAGAAATCCGATGTACGTCCGGCGAAACAACTTTCTTTTTGCGGCCAGCTCGATGTAGCGCTTCTGGCTTTCCTGAATCTGCCTGGCCGTTTCGGCAAATTTCGGCGGGAGAGGCATGGCGACGAGCACAGCGCCGTCGGGGAACGGGGCTGCCGCGACGATGTAGTCGATCCGTCCCCACTGAAAATGAGGATGCTCTCCGCGTAGAGCCGTCTGCAACGGAAAATGGTCTTTCAGGTCGGTCCAGGGGGAAGGTGGGTTCAGACTGGTTGCCTCATTGCCGTCGACCAGCGCCACAACGAATCCACCCTGCAGGGTTGGGATGTGTTCCCGAAGTTCTTCATTGGCTGCAGAGAGATTTCCGCTGGCAAGACCTCGTTGAAATTCTTCTGTCTGTGCGATGGACTGCGCTTCCGAGGTTGCATTCTGGCCCGCGTAATCGTAGAGCAGAGCCGACATGGCCGCCGTATCCGCTCGCACTTCCTCAACCGGTTGGGAAAACCACTTGTCGATGGAGCGGTTCATCAGCCCGTAGGAGAACCAGAACATCGCAATCACGGGCAAGAACGAAAGCAGCAGGCTGACCACCACCAGGCGCGTGCGAAACTTGGACCCGGCCACGCCTTGCCGCCGTTCGGCATAGAGCTTCAGCAGGTTGCGCCCGAGAACAATGGTCAGCGCCACGAATGCAAGGAAAATCAGGCCGCTCAGGCCGGCAAAAAAGAGAAGCTCTTGATTGCTGTCGGGGCTGATGAACTTCAGATTGAACGAGGCCTGCAGCACCAGTATGGTGAGCAACAGAAACGCGCCGATCGCCAGCCCAATCACGGCCTTGCGGCGGCCAGAGGTCTTGATTTCGTCGCGAATTGGATTCGGTGAGGACAAGGAATGGTCACATTATAGGGCGTCGTTGGTCGTTAGTCGCTGGTCGTTCGTGGTTCGCCGATTCGGAAGGCGGGGCATGCGCCCGCCAGCGACTAACGACCATCGACAAACGACTGAAGACATCGACTAATGACGTCCCGACTCCAGCGCATCCCGCAGCGCCTCGAAGGCGGGCTTGGCCCGGTACCTTCGGTCAAACGGCAGGGCCGCTCCCTGAGTCCGCTTCGAGTGCGATCCGATCCATGAATATTTATCGGTGAATCCCCAGGTCTGGATCGCCGTGCATTCGGGATGAGACAGACAAGCCGCCGCAATCTCCCGGTAAAGTTCTGCCTGCTTTTGCAAGTCCTCAGGACGAGGATTGCCATTGGCGTCGACGGGCAGCGCTACGTCCATCTCGGTGATGTGGACCTGGACTCCCAGAGCCGTGAAGCGTTCGATGTTGGCGGAGATGGACGCGACATCGGCATGCAGGTTTGCAATGTGCATCTGCAATCCCACGCCATCGATGGGGACGCCGCGCTGCCGGAAATCGCGCACCATGGCATAGATCGCGTCCGACTTGGGATTCACGACCTCCGCCTCAGCCTCGTTGTAGAAGAGCAGGGCTTGCGGGTCGGCTTCATGCGCCCAGCGGAAACAGCGCTCAATGTATCCCTGCTGCGAGCTTCGCGCTCCGAGCTTCGAGCGAACCGGGTTGTTTGTAGCTCGCAGCTCGAAGCTCACAGCCGTGTCTTCCGTCAGGCCGATTCCCGGCTGGTCCCGCCAGATCGTGCTGCGCAACGTTCCGGGGTGCAACTCGTCGAAGGCCTCATTGACGACGTCCCACGCGAATATCTTGCCCGGTAATGTCCGACTACCGTCTTGATGTGTTTTTCAAGAATTTCAGCAAGCTCGGCGGAAGTGTAATTTCCTTCCGTCAGCCATTTTGGATTTTGCCTGTGCCAGACCAGTGTGTGACCGCGAACCTTCATGTCGTGCCGGGATGCGAAATCCACAATCTGGTCGCCTTGAGAAAAATCGAAAGACTGCGGCTCCGGATGCACTACCTCCCACTTCAGGGCGTCTTCCGGTTCCAGCATATTGAACTCGCGGGCGAGCGTGGATGCGTATGCGGCCTCGTAGAGATGAGCTGGCCTTACCGCAGTGCCGATAAGCAGTCCAGAACCCTGCGCGGCGTCACGCAACGATTGCTCTCGGACAGCAGCGCCAAATCCCAGGCAAAAGGCTGCGGTCGACCAAACAAGAACCAGCACTTGCCATTTCATGGAATCACTGCGCGTCGTCATCCTTGATGACTCACTCATACGACTCACTTTGCCTCAGGGAGGAACTTCTGCAAAGGACATTGCTCACACTGCGGTTGTGACTTTAGGCAGTAGTGCTTACCGACTCCGACGATCAGCCCGTGCATTTCGTTGAAAATTTGGACCAGCGCCGTGCGCTCAGACGTGCTCATGCGCGAAGGCCGATGGCATGATCCTCGAGGCTCAGTCGTAGGGGATGCCACGTCCAAGCTTTGCTTGGGCGGGGGTGTTCCGGTCAGTGCCTGCTCGAACAGCAGTCGAATCTCGTCGTAGCCGGCCGCGCTGGAAGCAATCTGGTGCCGTTCCAGAATGCGCCTCGTGTAAGCGTCCACCACAAAGACCGGATGATTGCCGGCGTACAGCAGAATCGAGTCGGCGGTCTCTGGTCCTACGCCATTGAGCGCGAGCAATTGGTCGCGCAGTTCGAGCGTTGGGTGCGTGAACATCCGCGTAAGCGACCCGCCGTAACGCTCGTCGAGAAAGTGGACAAACGTCTTCAGCCGGCGGGCCTTCTGCCGGAAGTAACCCGCCGAACGAATCAATTTCTCAAGCTTGGGCTGAGACGTGTTCCGGATTCCGCTGATCGTCAACAGGTGCGCTTTCCGAAGGTTGACGAGCGCCTTCTCAACGTTCGTCCAGGAAGTGTTCTGGGTTAGGTACGCCCCGACAATCACCTCAAAGCGCGATTGCGCCGGCCACCAGTGCTGGCGCCCCCAATCAGAAAAAAGCGTGTCGTAGTAAGCGCGGATCGCGTCTTGTTTGGTTTCGGTCAATGGAGCGTACGCGGAACGGACGTCTCAATTCTAGCGGCCAGACTAAGACCTTAACCACAGGGGGCACAGGAGTTCACAGGGCTGCACAGGGGATTCTTTTCCACCCGACTATGAAATAGATTTCCACTGTGCCCCGGTAGTGGAGACAGTGTCCCGCGCACCGAAGAACATGGTCTGCCGCGTTGTGATCCACGTCACATCCCGATTTTCTGGCACAAATGCCGCCAATTGCAGGCACAAACCGGACCTTCCGCGAGGTACAGGTACCTAAGTTACTTTTTCGGAATTCCCATTGGGTTGACAATTTGTGTCAGTGCGAAAGCAGGCTCGCTGATCCCCCCGGAAATCAGCGTCTTCGCATTGACCTCGGAGTTCGCGGGAATACAGGAGAGATATGTCTCAGCGGCTGGGTGACCTGCTCGTCAAGGAAAAGGTCATTACCCAAGAGCAGTTGGAACAGGCGACCAAACTCCAGAAGGAGTCGCACACCCGGCTCGCCTCGGCGCTGGTGAAGTTGGGCTTCCTCTCGGATGAGGATGTCACCAACTTTCTCTCGCGCCAGTATGGCGTGCCCGCCATAAATCTTTCTTATTTTGAAATCGACCCTGCCGTGGTCAAGCTGATTCCCTACGAAACCGCGAAACGCTATCAGATATTGCCGCTCAGCCGCGTCGGCGCTTCGCTCACCATCGCCATGGTCGACCCGACCAACGTCTTCGCGATGGACGATATCAAGTTCATGACTGGTTTCAATATCGAACCGGTCGTGGCCTCGGAAAGCTCCATCATCGAGGGCATCGACAAGGCCTACGGCACTTCGAAAGAAGAAGAGCTCGAGCAGGTGATGCAGTCGATGAACGACGCTGGCGAAGGCACCGACGTCGAGGTGCAAGGCGAAGAGCAGGAAATGGAGCTCAAGGAGCTGGAGAAAGCAGCCGACGAAGCTCCTATCGTCAAGCTCGTGAATCTGGTGCTCACCGATGCGGTGAAGCGCGGTGCCAGCGACATTCACATGGAGCCTTACGAAAAAGAATTCCGCGTCCGCTTCCGTATTGACGGCGTTCTGCAATTGATCATGAATCCGCCGCTGAAATTGAAGGACGCTATTACTTCGCGCCTCAAGATCATGGCCAAGCTCGACATCAGCGAAAAGCGGTTGCCGCAGGACGGCCGCATCATGCTGAAGATGCAGATTGGCGGCAAGAAAAAGCAACTTGATTTCCGCGTCTCCACTCTGCCCACACTGTGGGGCGAGAAGATCGTGCTCCGGTTGCTAGACAAGGAAAACCTCCGACTCGATATGACCAAGCTCGGCTTCGAGCAGGAGTCGCTCGACCAAGTTCCAGAAGGCGATCCTCAAGCCCTACGGCATGGTGCTGGTTACGGGGCCGACCGGATCGGGCAAGACCAACACGCTGTATTCCTCGATCTCGCAGCTCAATCAGCCCGATACCAACATCATGACCGCCGAAGACCCGGTTGAATTCCAACTGGGAGGCGTGAACCAGGTGCAGATGAAGGAGCAGATCGGCCTGAATTTCGCGGCGGCCCTGCGCGCCTTCCTGCGACAGGATCCCAACATCATTCTGGTCGGCGAAATCCGAGACTTTGAAACGGCGGAAATCGCCATCAAGGCCGCGCTCACCGGCCACTTGGTTTTGTCCACGCTGCACACCAACGGCGCACCCGAAACCATCACCCGTCTGATGAACATGGGAATCGAGCCCTTCCTGGTGGCGACTTCGGTTCATCTGATCTGTGCCCAGCGCCTGATCCGGCGGATCTGCAAAGACTGCTCCGAGCCGGTGGAAGTGCCGGTGCAAGCCCTGATCGATGAAGGCTACTCGCCCGAAGAGGCAAAGACCGTACAGATCATGAAGGGCAAAGGGTGCGCCACCTGCAACAAGACCGGCTACAAGGGCCGCACCGGACTGTATGAAGTGATGGAAGTGGATGACGAAATCCGGGAACTGGTTCTGGTCGGGGCCTCGGCGCTCGAACTCAAAAAGAAAGCGATTGAACGCGGCATGATCACCCTGCGACGCAGCGGGCTGATCAAGGTCGCGCAAGGCTGGACCACGCTCGAAGAAGTGGCTCGCGAAACGATCCACTAGAAACGGTACATACGACTACAAACAGGAAAGAAAGAAAACTATGGCTCTCTCACTAAGCGATCTGCTCCGCCGCATGCTGGAGATGAGTGGCAGCGACCTCCACATCACCACCAACTCGCCGCCCCAAATCCGCGTGCATGGACACCTGGTGCCGCTCGACCTGCCCCAGTTGACGCCGGCCGAGACCAAGCAACTGGCCTATAGCGTGATGACGGATTCGCAGAAGCACCGGCTCGAAGAAAGCCTCGAGCTTGACTTCTCGTTCGGGTTGAAGGGCCTGGCTCGCTTCCGCGCCAACGTGTTTAACCAACGCGGCGCCACGGCTTGCGTCTTCCGTCTGATTCCGTTTGAGATCAAATCGTTCCACCAGCTCGGCCTGCCTCCGGTCGTCAGCCAGATGTGCGACAAGCCGCGCGGACTGGTGCTGGTCACGGGGCCAACCGGTTCGGGCAAGTCGACGACCCTGGCGGCGATGATCGACAAGATCAATACCGAGCGCCACGACCACATCCTCACCATCGAGGACCCCATCGAATTTGTGCACATGAACAAGAACTGCGTGGTCAACCAGCGCGAATTGCACTCCGATACGAAGAGCTTTACCGACGCGTTGCGCGCCGCCCTTCGTGAAGACCCGGACGTGGTGCTGATCGGCGAAATGCGCGATCTGGAAACCATCGAGTCGGCGCTGCGCATCGCGGAAACCGGCCACCTCACTTTCGGGACGTTGCATACCAACTCGGCATCCTCCACTATCAACCGCGTCATTGACGTGTTCCCATCGCACCAGCAATCGCAGATTCGCGCCCAGCTTTCGCTGGTGCTCGAAGGCATCATGTGTCAAAGCCTGCTGCCGCGCGGTGACGGCAAAGGACGCGCCATGTGCATGGAGATTCTGGTGCCCAATGCCGCCGTGCGCAACCTGATTCGCGAAGACAAGATTCACCAGATTTACTCCGCCATGCAGTCGGGGCAGGAAAAGTTCGGCATGCAGACGTTCAACCAGTCGCTCGCCACCGCCTATTTCCAGAAGCAGATCACGATAGAAATGGCGCTGTCGCGCTCCAGCAATCAGGACGAACTGCAGGAAATGATCTCGCGCGGCGCCACCCTGGTGAACCGGAGCGCTCCGGGTGTGCTGGCCAAGGGCGCTGCGCCTACGAAACGCTGAGAGCAGGTGTCAGGTTTCAGGTATCAGGTCTTCGGTTTCTAGTTTGAAGTGAGATGTTAGGCACAAAGGCGTCAGAAGTTGCAGATCAGGGTGTCAGGTTTTCCTGAGACCTAAGACCTGAGACCTGACACCTGGTCCACAAGGAGAAGCAACCATGCCGGTTTTCACGTTTTCGGGAAAGACCGCTTCGGGCGAGAAAGTTCAGGGCGAGCGCGTAGCCGCCAACAAGGACGGACTGGCCTCACAGCTCCGAAGGGAACGCATCACGCCCGGTTCCATCCGGGAAAAGGGCAAGGAATTTTCTCTGCCCACCTTTGGCAGCGGCAAGGTCAAAGTCAAGGAAGTTGCCGTGTTCTTCCGCCAGTTCTCGGTCATGATTGACGCCGGCCTGCCGCTGGTTCAGTGCCTGGAGATTCTCGGCGCCAACCAGGAGAACCCCAGCTTTCAGAAAACGCTGCTCGGCGTCCGGACCACGGTCGAAGGCGGCGCCACGCTGGCCAATGCCATGCGGCAGTATCCGGTCATCTTCGACGACCTGACGACCAACATGATCGAGGCCGGCGAGACCGGCGGTATTCTCGACATCATCCTGCAGCGCCTCGCCATCTACGTAGAAAAGGCGGTCAAGCTGCGCGCAGCCGTCAAGTCGGCGTTGATCTATCCCGTGGCCGTCGTCTCGCTCGCGGTGTTGATCGTGGCCGCATTGCTCAAGTGGGTGGTACCGATCTTCGCCAACCTCTTTGTCGGCCTCGGAGTCGATCTTCCGCTGCCCACTCGCATGGTCATCGGTCTCAGTAACTTCGTGGGTAATTTCTGGTGGTTCTTTATTCTGGGCGGCGTTGGCCTGGTCTTCGGCGTCAAGCAGATCCGCAAGCATCCGCGCGGCAAGTATTACTTTGACGCCATGCTGCTCAAGCTGCCGATCCTCGGCTTGCTGCTGCGCAAGATCGCGGTTGCCCGTTTCACCAGAACCTTGGGCACGCTCATTACCTCTGGCGTTCCTATTCTTGAAGGCTTGGCCATCACCGCCCGCACCTCGGGCAACGCCGTGCTGGAAGAGGCGCTGATGAAGGTGCGCAAGGCGATCGAAGAAGGCCGCACCATCGTCGATCCGCTGCGCGAATGCGGCGTCTTCCCGAACATGGTGACCCAGATGATCGGCGTTGGCGAAGCCACCGGCGCCATGGACTCCATGCTGCAGAAGATCGCGGACTTCTACGAAGACGAAGTCGACTCCGCCACCAAAGACATGCTGGCCATGCTGGAGCCGGTCATCATCGGCTTGCTCGGCGTCAGCATCGGCGGCATTGTTATTTCTCTGTACATGCCGCTGTTCTCGATGATCGCAAAACTGGCGGGATAGAAGAACAGTCGCTGGTCGTTAGTCGTTAGTCGTTGGTCGCTGGGCGCAACATCCCGCGGCTGGCGACTAACGCCGAATCTTCGGACGCTCGCGACGACCTGCGAACGACTAACGACCAAAGACCACCGACTAACGACGAATTTCATGCATCCCATCTCCGATGAGCGGAACTGGCTGACCTGGCTGGTGAAGGTTCGCATCCTGATCCTGCTGGTCCTGCTCGCCATCGAACTGGCCGTCATCCGCCTCACTCCCAGCCCGCTGCCCATCATGCCCTTTCTTACCGGGATGGTGCTGTGGTTCGTGCTTTCGCTGTTTTTCCTTTTTCTGGTTTCGGTGTGGAGCGAACATCGCCTCCAGGCCATGCTTCAAGTTCTGGCCGATCTGGCCATGGTCACGCTGGTCGTCCATGTAACCGGCGGCATCGACAGCTCGCTGAATTTCCTCTACCCGCTGGTCATCGTGGTCGCTTGCATGCTGCTGCCGCGAGCCTGGGGATATCTAAGCGCGGCTTTGGCATTCATCCTGTTCGGCACCATCCTCGAACTCGATTATTACCTGGTCATTCCTTCGTATTCGAACTCGCATCCCAAGCTCAAGGCACTGCAGGTAGTGATCTTCGTCAACCTGTTTGCCTACTTCGCCATCGCCTACCTGGCCGGATTGCTGATGAGCAAGCTCCGCCAGGTGGATGTGCAGTTGAAAGACGCCAGCGGCGCGCTCGAAAATCTGCAGGCGCTCCACGAAAATATCGTGCAGTCGATGAGCGGCGGCGTCATCACCACCGGGCTCGATGGACGCATCACGCTGGTCAACCGAGCGGCCCAGCACCTGCTCGAGATCTCCGAAGCCGAGTTGTGCGGACGTTCGGTGGCCGATCTTTTTCAGGATCCGTTGCCCCACTTCGGCGTGGCCCGGGCCGATGCCGAAGTCCGCTACGTGGCCGGCAACGGTTTCCGCAAGACGTTTCGCGTGATGGTTTCCGCGCTCAACGTGAGCGCGCGCAATGACCTGGGTTTTGTTTATTCGTTTGACGATCTCACTGAGATCCGGCGCCTGGAGCGCGAAGTGCGCATGCAGGATCGCCTAGCCGCCGTGGGCCGCCTGGCCGCGGCCATCGCTCACGAAATTCGCAATCCGCTGACCTCCATTGCCGGCTCGGTTGCCATGTTGTCGGACGCGCCCGCCTTGAATCCCGAAGAGCGGCACCTTTTGCAGATTGTGATTCGCGAGTCCGATCGCCTCAACAACATCATCACCGATTTTCTGGCGTACTCCCGGGGCAAACAGTATCGCTTCGAGCGCGTAAATCTGGTTCCGTTGCTCGAAGATACTCTCACCTTACTAGAACATCGCCTCACCGCCGAGAACGCGGGCATCAAGATCGAGCGCAACTTTGCGAAATCCGAGGCCTGGGTGCTGGCCGATGGCGACAAGCTCAAGCAAGTGTTCTGGAACTTTTCGGAAAACGCGGTGCGCGCAATAAAAACGACGGACAAAGGTGGAACGCTGACCGTCTCCCTGGCCGAGCGTGGCCCGGACTGGGAGATGAGCTTTGCCGATACCGGTCCGGGCATCAATCCGCAGCAGTCGGAGAAGATATTCGAGCCCTTCCAGTCGAACTTCGAAGGTGGAACCGGACTTGGCCTGGCCATCGTTTACCAGATCGTGCAGGCGCATGAGGGCAAAGTGTGGGCGCGCTCGGAAGTCGGCGCCGGAACCAGCTTCGTAGTGCGGCTGCGGCGCATGGAAATGGAAAATGAGTATGCGCAGGCGCCGGATACCACTGGCGCAACTTTCTCCGCATCAGCCTCAGCCTCCGCTCGACCGGCGCTGGCGGCGGCGGGAGCAGGAGCAACAGGAGGTTCGCGTGGGTAACATTCTCGTCTGCGACGACGAGCGCTCGATCTGCGAACTGCTCGACATTGCCCTGCGCCGCGATGGCCACAAGGTGGAAACCGTCACCGGTGGCGAGTTGGCCAAGCGCAAGATCGACAGCGCGCTGTTCGACGTGATTGTTACCGACATCAAAATGCCGGGCGTGGATGGTGTCGAAGTCCTGCGTCATGCGCACCAGATATCGCCTGATTCCGCCGTGATCTTGATGACTGCGGTCGATGACTACGAAGCTGCGGTGCAGGCGGTGAAGGCGGGCGGCGCTAGCGATTACATCCGCAAGAGTCCTGGCCTGGTGGACGAAGTCAAACTCGCCATCGCGCGCTCGCTCACGAAAGTTTCGCTCAGCCGGCAGAACTTCGCGCTGCGCCGCGACGCGGCTACGCGCAACTCGCTCGACAACATCGTTGGCGTAAGTCCAGCGCTCGAAAAGCTGAAGCAGACCATCCGCACCGTCGCTTCCACCAGCAGCACGATTCTGGTTTACGGCGAAAGCGGAACCGGTAAAGAACTGGTTGCGCGCGCGGTGCATACCTGCTCGCCGCGGGCCGCCGAAGCTTTTGTGTCGGTCAACTGCGGCGCGTTTCCGGAAACACTGCTCGAAAGCGAACTCTTCGGTTACGTCAAGGGCGCGTTCACCGGAGCCAACCAGAACCGGCGCGGGCTGTTCGAAGTCGCCGACCAGGGCACGATTTTTCTCGACGAGATCGGCGAGATGACCATGCCCATGCAGGTAAAACTGCTGCGCGTGTTGCAGGAGCGCACGGTGCGTCCGGTGGGCGGCACCAGCGAAATTCCGGTGGACGTGCGCGTCATCGCCGCCACCAACCGCGACCTCGACCGGCAGGTCAGCGAGGGCACGTTCCGCGAAGACCTCTACTATCGCCTGAATGTGATTCCCATTCGCGTGCCGGACTTGCGCGAGCGCCGCGAGGATATACCGCTGCTGGCGAATCACTTCCTGAAAAAATATGCGCCTGGAGCCGGGAAGAGCATTCACGGCGTCGAAGCGGCGTCGCTCCAAGCTCTCACCGGCTACGACTGGCCGGGCAACGTCCGGCAACTGGAGAACACGATCGAACGCGCGGTGGCGCTCGAAGCCACGAACGAACTGCACGTCGAGTTGCCGGCGGAGCGTCCAAAGGCTCGCGCCGCGGCCGCGGGCGCGGACGCCGCGGGCATACGGCTCTGGCTGACGAACCCGGCCATGAGCGTTCTTGCGGGCGCGGTTCTGCCCGAGGGCGTGAACATGGAAAACTACGTCGCGCAGATCGAGCGCTCGCTGCTGCAGTCCGCGCTGGAACAAACCCACGGCGTGCAGATCAGGGCCGCCGACGTGCTCGGCGTCTCCTATCGCTCGTTTCGTCACTTGATGAAGAAGTACGAGCTGTAGGAACGGCTGCAGCTCTCAGCTGTCAGCTTTCAGTTCTCAGTTCTCGGTTTCCAGCGATCTATCCAGGAGTTGTGGCCTCTGCGGAGCTGGATTCCTTCTTATCTGTTTACTGATGAGGTATTGATGCGTGTTTACTACCACCCCCCTCCCCCCTCCCTACTCGAATCATGAGGTTACGGGGGCTCGCGACGCCAAAATCTAGAGCGCACAGGACTTATTTCCAAAATCTTGCGGAATAAGGACTTAGCTCGATTTCTCGTCGGATTCTCTCGAAATTCATAGTTTTGGCGGCTTTTGGCGCCTGCTCGTCGCCTCGACTCATGTTTACCAAAGGGTTACTTGCGACTGGACTGGTGCGGCGGGGTGGCCTGGAACGGAGTTGGCGCACCTCGGCTGCGACACATCAGAGAAGCATTGTCGCGCAGGGGGCGGCTGGCTGTCTGTGATGGGGTGCACTGGGCGTTTGTGATGAAAAAAGTTGGAGCGTCGGGCACTCGTCCTCGGCGTAATCCCACTCATCGCAAAGGGCGCGATGAGTGGGGCACCCGGGGCTTGTGACTTCTGTCCTTGACGAATGGGCGCTTCGGGCTATACTCAAGCGTTCAATTCAGTTACCGGATTCTGGCTTGAGGGGGCCCGGAGTTCGGAGGAGGCGGAATTGCTGTCGCCGCGGAGTGCGCTACTTGTCCCCCTGGAGTTGGTGGTTCCCGCCTGCAGCGAATCCTGTTTCTCGGTAGTGCTCTGACCTGTATTACGTTGGACGATTTACCCTGGGAGAAATGACGATGACTATTGTTCCGGTTCGGTAAGTGGGTGGTGGTCGGGCTTGCAGTCTGGATGCTGGCGGCGCAGCGAGGCGAAGGCGGGTATTGGCTTCCAGCCGGTTTCGCAAGATGAACTCAAGATGACGAGCGAACCGCTGGCGCCGGGAGCGCCCGCGATCATTCTTGTACCGGCAGGTGGACCGGGATGACAATATCCACACTCCCCACGAAGACAATTACTTTCGCATCAAGATCCTGACCGAAGAGGGGCGGAAGTATGCCGACATCGAGATCCCCTTCTTCAAGGGAAACGCAGGATGTAGTAAACGTCAGGGGCCGGACCATCAGGCCGGATGGCTCGATCGCAGACTTCGACGGCAAGGTCTTCGAAAAGTAGCTGGTCAAGGGAAAATTCGGGGGAAGGGAGTAAAAGTATCTGGCGAAGACTTTTACTCTGCCGGACGTGCAGGTGGGGGGCATCATCGAGTACTCTCTATACGATCGACTCGCAGGAACATACCTTTTCGATTCCCATTGGATTCTGAGCGATGAGCTGTTCACCAAGAAAGCGCAATTTTCGCTGAAGCCTTTCAATGACAGCTACTACGGGTTACTATTCGATGCGCTGGAGTTGGAAGACCCTGCCGGCGGGCACCGTTCCTCCAAAGAGGGGCCCGACCACATCGTGCGGATGGAAGCGAGCAACATACCGGCGTTCCAGACGGAAGACTACATGCCGCCTGCGAACGAGTTGAAGTCGCGGGTGGATTTTATCTATGAGGAGGGCATTCTCGATAAGGATCAGGCCAGTTTCTGGAAGCAGGTCGGAAAGCAGCGGAACGGGCAATTGGAAAGCTTCATCGGAAAGCGGAAGGCCATGGAGCAGGCGGTGGCGCAAATTGTGTCGCCGAGCGACTCGCAGGATGTGAAACTGCGAAAGATCTATGACCGGGTGCAGCAGCTCCGGAACACGTCGTACGAAGTGCGAAAAGACCGAGCAGGAAGAAAAACGCGCAAAAGAAAAAGCCGTGGAAAACGTAAACGTAGAGGACATTTGGAAGCGAGGCTATGGCGACGGCCAGCAACTGACTTGGCTGTTCCTGGGTTTGGCGCGAGCTGCTGGCTTTGAAGCCTACGGATGCTGGGTTTCGGATCGCAGGGAATATTTTTTCACTCCGGTCACGATGCAAAGCGCGAAATTGAACGCCAACGTTGTGCTGGTCAAGCTGAATGGGAAAGACCAGTATTTTGATCCGGGAGGAGCGTTCACGCCGTTCGGATTGCTGGAATGGTCGGAAACGGGAGTGCCCGGGCTACGGCTGGATAAGGACGGCGGAACCTGGATTCGGACCACGCTCCCGCAAGCTTCGGAGTCGCGGATCGAGCGCGTGGGAAAAGCTGAAGCTCTCGGACACGGGCGATCTGGAAGGGAAGCTGACCGTCACCTACATCGGACTGGAAGCCATGTACCACCGGTTGGAAGAGCGACATGCGGACGACGTGGCACGCAAGAAATTTCTGGAGGAGCGGGTGATTGTCGCAGATCGGAGCCGCGGCCGAGGCGGAACTGACCAACAAGCCGGACTGGACCAGTTCGGAGACACCGCTGGTCGCGGAGTTCAACCTCAAGATTCCGGGTTGGGCATCGAATGCCGGCAGGCGGGTGGTGATTCCGGCCGCGATCTTTACCGCGGGTGAGAAAGGGATCTTCGAACATGCCAACCGGGTGCATCCTGTCTATTTCGAGTATCCGCACGAGAAAGCGGATGACGTAACCGTCGAGCTTCCGGCGGGGTGGCAAGTAAGCAGTGTGCCGCGCGGCGCAGAATCAAGATGGGCATGTCGTTGCTCTACACTTTGAAAGTTGAACAGAGCCCGGGAACACTGCGGCTGACGAGGAAATTGACGGTCGACTTTTTGATGCTGGAGCCGAAATACTACGCCGCGCTGCGGAACTTCTTTCAGGTGGTGAGAACCGGCGATGGGGAGCAGATTGTCCTGCAGCCAGGGGAAATCCATGCGAGTAACTAAGCAAGTAAGCCGGCCGCGGGGCGCTGCTCGTTTTCTTTTGTGTTGTCTGTCTACGCGGCGAGCTGCGTGCCGCGGGCGGCGGCCAGTGGGGACGCTCCGCAATGGATGCACGCGCTGGTCGGGGTGCACGCTGCCCTCCTACGATGAAAAGACCGACGCGGTGCTGCTGTATTCCGAAACCAACGTCACGGTTCTGTCGGCGGATAGGATCAGGACGCATGTGCGCGAGGCTTACAAGATTCTGCGGCCGGAAGGACGAGAGCATGGCACGGTGGCTGTCTATTTCAGTCCGAGCCGGAAAATCACAAGTCTGCATGGCTGGTGCATTCCGGCGCAGGGCAAGGACTACGAGGTCAAGGATAAGGACGCGATCGATTTGCCGCGCCGGCCGAAGGGCGGTTATTTGATCGAGGACACAAAGGTCAGAGTGCTGCGCATCCCAGCGCCCGATCCGGGAAACATATTGGGCTACGAATATGAAGTGGAGGAGCAGCCCTTCTGGTTGCAGGACATTTGGGACTTCCAGGGAACTGATCCGGTGCGGGAGAGCCATTATTCGCTGCAACTTCCTCCCGGCTGGGTTTTTAAGACTTCGTGGCTTTCTCATGCCGAGGTGAAGCCAGATGAGGGAAGCGGCAATGTATTGCAATGGGCTGTTCGCGACGTCAAGGGAATCAGACTCGAACCGGACATGCCTCCGGTGGAGGGCGTGGCCGGACAGATGATCGTGTCATTTTTTCCCTCGGGAGGAACGTCTCAGAAGAACGAGTTTGTCAACTGGGAGGGAATGGGGAGTTGGTACGGAAATCTGATTAGCACACGGATGGACGCGTCTGAACCGATCAAACAAGAGGTAAGCGCTCTCGTGGCTGGGAAGACCGGACAACTACAGAAGATGCAAGCCATCGCCAGTTTCGTGCAGCACGATATTCGCTATGTCGCGATCACACTGGGCATCGGTGGCTGGCAACCCCATGCGGCTCCAGATGTTTTCTCGCATCGATACGGAGATTGCAAAGACAAAGCGACACTGATGCGCACGATGCTGCGCGAGATTGGCGTCGACTCCTACCACGTAGTGATCAATGCGAAACGTGGCGTAGTTACGGGTGAGATGCCAGCGCACAACGGCTTCAACCACGTGATTCTTGCGATCAAGTTGCCGGATGATTTGAACGATCCGTCGCTGATCGCCGTGATGCAGCATCCCAAGCTGGGAAGGATTCTGTTCTTCGATCCAACCAATGACGTGACGCCTTTTGGCCAGATTGGCGGATACCTGCAAGCGAATTACGGCTTGATGGTGATGCCGGACGGCGGCGAACTGGTGGAGTTGCCGCAACAGCCTTCGGCGATGAATAGCATTCAGCGCGTGGGCAAGCTGACGCTCGACGCCAACGGGATTTTGAAGGGCGATGTCGAAGAGACGCGCCTGGGAGATCGCGCTGCGCAAGAACGGTGGCGACTGCGTACGGTGACCAAGAATGCCGATCGCATCAAACCGATCGAGAGCTTGCTGGCGGGATCGCTTCCCAGCTTTCAAATTGTAAAGGCGAGCCTTGTCAACTTCGAACAAACGGACCAGCCGTTCGGGTTCAAGTACACGTTCGAATCCGACAACTACGCAAAGCTTGCTGGCAATCTGCTGCTGGTGCGGCCGCGGGTGCTGGGAAACAAGTCGTCGGGGATACTGGAGACGAAAGAGCCGCGAAAGTTTCCGCTTGAATTCGAAGGGCCGTCGCGTGATACCGACAGCTTCGAGATTACGTTGCCGGCGGGCTATGAAGTGGACGAGGTGCCGCCTCCGATGGATGCGGACTTCAGCTTTGGCAGCTATCACAGTAAGACCGAAGCCAGCGGGAACGTGTTGCACTACACCCGCAGCATGGAAATCAAGGAGTTGAGCGTTCCGGTCAGCAAAATGGACGAGCTGAAAAAGTTCTACCGCATGATCGCGTCGGACGAGCGGAATACGGCGGTTCTGAAACCGGCTGGGGCCGGCAAGTAGAGAGGGAAATTGGTCGGGGCGCGCGGATTTGAACCGCGGACCCCCTGCGCCCAAGGCAGGTGCGCTACCAGGCTGCGCTACGCCCCGACATAATCAGCAAGATCGATTCTAGAGCACTTTCCGACTTTATTACCACTCTAACTCCTGGTTTTCGGCCTCGACCGTAAGTCGGGGAGTTGGGGTTGTCTCAGCCGTGGCTGGCCGGCAATGAAAACAGGGCGAGTCTTCCATTCTGTACACGCGGATTTACTTCAAGCCCAACTCGCCATTGTACTGTTGGGTAATCCCGTAGCACTCACAGGCGGAGCTTTCAAGTTTCTTGCGGTTCACGATCCTCACTGCGCCACGGGTGTACTCGATGAGCTTCTTCTTCTGCAAAACACCAGCTGCCAAGCTCACGGTAGGCCGGTCTGTACCAAGCATGGTTGCGAGAAAATCGTGAGTGATGGGCAGCGACTCCAAATCCACCCTGTCCTGAGTCATCAGCAACCACCGTGCGAGGCGCTGCTTAATATCGTGCAGCCGATTACACGCGGCGGTCTGTGCAACCTGCATTCCCTGAACTACGGCATAGCGGCTCAGCATCAATTGCAGGTGCGGAGCGGATTCCAGAGTGTTTTGCAAAACTGCGACCTTTACCCGAAACCCATCCCCCGTGATTTGTACCACGGCTTGAAGCGGGCTCCTGCTCAGGCCAACCGCTGCCGGTGTCCCGGTAAAACCCTCGTTGCCAACGATGCCGGCTTCGGCGGTCGCTCCGTCTTTCATAACCACTACAAGAGAAACCAAACCTCGATTGGGAAAATACGCAAATTCCAGTTTTCCACCGCCCTCGTGAAGGACGAGATGGTTGGGCAAGCTGACGTATTCGAGGTGAGGACGCAGGGAGTTGTAGTCGCTATCAGAGATCGATAGAAGTATCAGGTTGCTGACTGGTTTCCCTTCGGTGTTCGTGCGCTCACCGGACTGAATTATTTGGAGGCCTTTGCTTTCCATTAACCATCCTTTGAAGATTAGGATCAGAACCGAAAAACCTTGCAGATGCGGGGGTGAACTCGCCTGCTATGCTGCGCGAGGCCCTTTTCGAAGACTTATCAACACTAAGCTGGATACCATCCTGATACTGAGCAATACTGACCGCTTCAAGACGCACGAAACCTGAACTAACGTCAAGTGATTCCGCTACCTGGTCGTGGTGCAGTTTGAAAATGGCCGTCCCTCAGCGGCTAAAGCCGTCGATGAAAATAGGCTAGCTATCGCAGCGGTAAACCGCTGCGCCACCCAAAATCAAGTGCAACAGCGAGTTTCTCCGCAAGCTGTGAAGCCATGCCCTTTCAAAGCCGATTCAACGCATCACTACCCGCTACCGCAAACCAGGCCTCGAAATCGAGCGTGCTCACGAACAAGATTGTCTCCGCCAAGATTGTCTCCGCGTACGTAGGATGCCCGACAGACCATCCAAATTGGCGCCTGTAGGATTTGCCCTTCCATGAGCCGGAAGCTGGTTTGGATTGAGCAAGAGCGTTTTCGGGGTTTTGGCTGCTCCGATTGTGGCTGGCGGTTCCAGCCATCTGGTCCGCCCAGCGGCAGATCTTTCGATGAAATGATGAGCAACTTCGAGTTGCAGCGCGACCGACAATTTGCGTTGCATGTTTGCGCCGATCACGCCAAGAGGCACGGGCTGAAGGAGTAAGAACGATGAATGGTGGGGCCTGTCGTACATGCTGGCGCGGAGGTCAAGATGTGCCCGGTTCATAATGACCGCAGCGATCACAGCCGGTCTGCCCGCTATGTCAAGCGAGATTGGGAAAGGCTTTACCGCGCCGCGGTCGTCGGGCATGACCGGAGCAAGTTGCGGCAGCGGATCGATGATGCAGAGGCCGCGATTCTGAAGAGATCGCGAAGTTCATCAGACCCGCCAGGCAACCATGGAAAAGAGCAGGGCGCTATCACTCGGGCGCTGCGCATCTTGAGCTGGCTGCGCGAGGCTGGGCGAGAGCGGTAGCGTTACGGGATTGATGCTGGAAAGAAGTCGGCCGCCACTAGACAAAGGAAAGAGCTCCAACTCCCAGAAGGAGCACGATTACGTAAACGCGCGGCTATTCTTGCGTGCGGTAACCTGCTACTCGGCTGCTCCCGTATTTTGGGGCGGGTCGGCGCGCCAAACGTACAGGAATTTCTCGTCACTCGAGGTTACCACGGGGATATTTCTCTCTCGCGTTACGCGATTCAAGGCAGAGCGAAGA
Organism: uncultured Acidobacteriaceae bacterium; assembly: GCA_963773955.1. Taxonomy (GTDB): domain Bacteria; phylum Acidobacteriota; class Terriglobia; order Terriglobales; family Acidobacteriaceae; genus Acidiflorens. Next base: position 31,417 of record CAVZDM010000123.1, read on the forward strand.
TTCTGCATCTTCTCGCCGTTCAGGCTGCTCAGCGGAATCTTGACCGCTTGCTGCGCTTTCAGCTTTGTAAGGTCGGCGAGAATGTCCGCCACCGCTTTGCGATGTTTTCCTTTACGGCCCTGCGGAACATCGACCCGATCCACCGATTCATAGTGTTTGCCGTTTCCGTTTCGTGCCATTCGGGTGCGCTCCTTCCTCGAAAATCGTATCCGTACGCAGGAAATCATACTGCTAAGACTCGTATGCTGCAACTAAAAATCTGTACAAATCTCATGCATTCTGGCGATCTTCTGCGTATACATGCATTAAGTTTAATCTTTTCAAGAAGATGTACAGGCTGCGTTGCACTAAGACCTGCTAAGAGTTCACCCGTATGATGGGGGCCGCGCTAGTATGGCTGGCGGTATGGGTGACTGAGACGCTCGGGAGGCAAGCGATGCTGCGGCAATCGTTCCGGCGGTCTCTTGAGGGGGGCACCCAACCATCACTACTGCTATGACCAGGAAGAGGCGCGATTTCGATCCTCATACATTCCTCGCAACCATCGGAGAGGGCAGGAAATTTGTGCTTTTCCCAAGGAAACAAACCATCTTTGCGCAAGGGGATACCGCCGACGCGGTGTTTTATGTCCAGACGGGCAAGGTGAGACTGACGGTGGTCTCGAAGACGGGCAAGGAGGCAACGATCGGCATATTGGGTGACGGAGATTTTTTCGGCGAAGGTTCGCTTGCGGGCCAGGCTCTCCGCATGGGCTCTGCCACCGCTATGACGGATTGCGCGGTTCTGCGAATCGAAAAGAAAGCGATGGTGAAAGCGCTCCATCTTGAACACGAAGTTTCCGACCTGTTCGTGACCTATTTGCTGGCGCGGAACATCCGTTACGAAGAAGATCTGGTGGATCAGCTTTTCAATTCGAGCGAGAAGAGGCTGGCCCGGATCCTTTTATTACTCGCTCATTTCGGCAAGGACGGCATTCCTGAAGCCGTAGTCCCCAAGATCAGTCAAGAGTCGCTGGCGGAAATGATCGGCACAACTCGCTCGCGGGTCAGCTTCTTCATGAACCGGTTCAGGAAATTGGCATTTATTCACTACAACGGCGGTCTGCAAGTGCACAGCTCACTGCTGCACGTAGTCTTGCACGACTAGCTTCCACCGGGCTGCCCTGGAACGTTTTCCGCTAACGTTTTCCGCTAACGCTGAATCTTTCACGCGCGTCGAATTCGGACGGGACCGGAATCCCATTATTTCCAGACTGTTCAATTTTGAACAGATTTCAGAATTGGCAGTATTGTAAGTTGGTTTCCGGCGAGCTACGCGGCCCCATGATGTCGCCTGGGTCGTTTGCTCCAATGATGGCGCGGCCGTAAGGGCTGCGCCATTTTTTTGGAAGGGTGTCGCATCGGACCACCGATGCTCGAGCAGGCATCGGCTGAGCAGTCTTGAACAGTTTCCCGAGTCGAAAATATTGAGAATTGGCTCTTGGAGGTGAACCATGGCCTCAGCGGCTAACCCAAAACTCTCAAGCGGAGTAGTTCTTTGCATCGACGATAACCAAGATGTGCTGGAATGCGAAAAGGCATACCTCGAAACCTTTGGATATACCGTTCTGACCGCACCCAGCGGCGGCAAAGGACTGGAACTGGCTTCCATCCATCCGGTCGATGTCGTGATCATCGACTATTTCATGCCCGAGATGAATGGGCCCGAGGTTGCAATCGAAATGAGGCGGCTTCAACCGCAAGCGCCGATCATCATGCTTTCCGCGGCGCTCGATATTCCCGAGCAAGCCTTGAAGCTGGTAGACGCTTTCGTAGCCAAAGATCGTTTGGGCAGCCAGTTGTTGCCCGCGATCACGCAATTGCACGGATGCGGATCGGCTCCTCCGCCTTCGTATGATGCATGACGGCGGAGGAGCCGTTTCTGAAAATCCTGCTTGCTTTACAGAGCTGAGGACGACCTCACCTCTTGGACGGCTCCCGGTTCGGCTGCTGTTTCTGCTGCAACTGCTGTTGCTGTTGTTGGTGCTTTTGCTGCAACTGCTGCGTCTGTTGCTGGTGGCTCTGCTCCACTTGCTGCCTTTGCGTATCGTTAGCCTTCTGTTTATCCAGACTCACGTGCTCCTCGTCCTGCTTCTGCTGGAGTTTGTCTCGTTCCTGCTGTTGCTTCGCGATTTGCTTGTCCTGCTGCTGCTGGTACTTCTTGTCCTGCTTGGGGTTGCCCGTATTTGGAGTGCTCCGTGCCAAGGGTGGAAGGTCGTGAGGATGGACAGGCGTGCCGGCACCGGCGGTGGTGTTCTCTGAACGACCCTGATTTCCGCCCCGATTGGCGGGAGTATAAGGCGCTCCTGCCTCTTTGGCTGGCACCGCGCCACGGTCATTAAAATCTCCGGGCCTGGGTGTCGCTGCCACGCTTGGTTTGCCCATGTTCGCCGACGCGCGTTCCTGCGGGTTGGCTCGGGCAGCCTGGGTATGTTGAGTTTGAGCTGCTACCGGCGGAATGTGCCGGTCACGCGCCGCAGCCTCCTCTTCAGGTGTGGGGCGCGTGCCGATTCCACCATTGCCGCCGTTGTAACTGACGTGGCTGACATTGTTGTTGATCACGGTGGTGTTGTAGACATTGTGAATGATGGTGATGTCCACGTTGCTCACGTAGCGGTTGTAGAAGAAGTGTCCGCCGTCCCAGCGTCCGCCTTCAAAGCCCAAGCCAAAATAGCCGAAGCCGTAATTGATCCCGCCGTAGAAGCCTACGTGCGGACCCCAGTAGCCGTCATAAAAAACAAATCCGTCGCTGCCCCAACCCCAATAGGCTGGAGTCCACAGGAAACCCACTTCCGGCGCCATCACCCATGTCCCTGGCACCCAGTAGTAATCGTTGACGTCATAGTCGTAGGCCCAGTAGCCAGGAGTCCAGAGATAACCGTCTCCCGGGCAGAGCGGCTGCTCATAGACAGGCAGCGCGGGCGGGCCGATGCGAATGGCCACACCGATTTGAGCAAACGATGCTGCCGACATCGACAGCACGACGAGCACGAACAACAGCGTACGAATGAAACGATTATGCATGGTGACTCCTCTGGCCCGTTATCCCTCGCTTGCTCGGTAACGCTGTGCTGACGCGGGTTGCGTGGATCGAGGGCCAATGATTGGGACGAAATATGGTGCAGACTCCGTCCCGCAAGTGGTTCCGGAAGAAACCTTCGCATTTCGGAGATGTCGAAATCTGTTCAAAAAAGCTCACTTCCTGCGCGTCGTATCAGGATGCCGGTCAGGCCAGACATAAAAAAGCTGACCGAAACCGGTACGCGGCTTCGGTCAGCGGGAATCGTGTCTTACCAACCATGTTGACGGGCATCACTTTGAGGAGCCGGGGATTGGTGGAACCATGAGGTGTGTGGCAAGCGCTGCAGCCTTCGGTCTTCACCGGCACATGCTCGTAGACGAAGGGTCCTTGCTTATCGACGTGGCACTTGTAGCAGACGAAATCGCTGGATGTACAGCAGGTCAGGACCGTCGGGTCCGGCACCGAACAGCACGAGCACCGCCGAGCGCCGCCCGCCGGTGGCCGGCGGCCTGACCACCCGCGGCACGTCCATCACGGCGGCCGCCGCGGCGAGCCGCCGCAGCCGGGCCAGCGGGCCGTCTCCCGCCTCGACCGGCGGCGACGCCGGCCAGCGAGCCAGCGCCTGTCACGAGAACGGCCCCGCCTTGACGAGCTTGGCCGCGGTCGCGGCATCGGTCGGGCCGAGGCCGAACGACGGGCACCAGTCGGCCACCGGGCAGGCGCCGCAGGCGGGCTTGCGCGCGTGGCAGATCCGGCGGCCATGCCAGATCAGCCGGTGTGAGAGCAGCACCCAGTCCCGTTTGGGTATGAGCTCGCCGACCTCCGCCTCGACCTTGACCGGGTCGTCGCTCGTGGTCCAGCCGAACCGCCTGGACAACCGCCCGAAGTGCGTGTCCACCGTGATGCCCGGGATGCCGTAGGCGTTGCCGAGCACGACGTTGGCGGTCTTGCGGCCGACGCCGGGCAGCGTGACCATCTCCTCGAGGGTGCGCGGCACCTCGCCGCCGAAGCGCTCGACGAGCGCGGCGGACAGCCCCATCACCGACTTGGTCTTCGCGTTGAAGAACCCGGTCGGCCGGAGGATCTCGGCGACGTCCTCGGGGTTGGCCGACGCCAGGTCCTCGGGGGTCGGGTACTTGGCGAACAGCAGCGGCGTGGTCATGTTGACCCGCTTGTCCGTCGTCTGCGCGGACAGCACCGTGGCGACGAGGAGCTGGAACGGGTTCTCGAAGTCCAGCTCGCAGTGCGCGTCCGGGTACGTCTCCGCCAGCACCCTGTTGATCTTCCGTGCCCGCCGCACCAGGGCGGTGTGCGTCTCGGGGGTCTTGACCGCCATGTGCCTTAGCGTACGGCCGGCGGCGGGCCCGCGCGGCCACCGCGGATTGCCCGCACAGGATTGTCAGGGCACCACAGGCGGCGCGCTCAACCGCAGTGGAGGCGGCCGTT
>CAVZDM010000124.1:0-40845 GCA_963773955.1 uncultured Acidobacteriaceae bacterium
GCGATCGTGTCGGCGAATGCGATGGGTACGTCGCGATGGGATCACGGGCTTGGCACCGATTGAGCGGATCTGTCGCGCAACGGGTCGCTGTCGTATCCCTTGTCGCCAATCACAAACTCGGGCTCGAGCCCTTCCAACAAGATTTCGCCGCAGGTCACGTCGTGCCGTTGCCCTTCGGTCAAATGGAGCTTGGCCAGCGGCCCTCATCATTGACCGCGACGTGGATTTTGGTGCTGAAGCCGCCACGGGACCGTCCCAACGCTTGGGAGTCTTGCCCCCTTTGCCCGCGGCATGTTGGTGGGCTCGAACGATCGTCGAGTCGAGCAACAGGTTCGATAGCTCCACGTCGCCCCCGAGCGTTTCGAGCACTCGTCCCCAGACCCCGCGTTTGCACCAACGATAGAATCGTCTGTAGACCGAATTCCATGGTCCGAATCGTTCGGGCAAGTCCCGCCACGGGGAGCCGGTCCTTGCAATCCAGAACACAGCGTTCACGAACAATCGGTTGTCCTGGCCCGTTCTCCCGGGGTCGCCGACTTTGCCAGGTAGCTGAGGCTCGATCGCTGTCCATTGTTGATCCGAGACTTCGTGTCGTCGCATCTCAAGCTCCTCCATGAGCCAATTGATGCGGAACTACTTACCGCAAAACGGAAAACAGATCAAGGCGAATGTCCACACAACCTAGGCAATAGGCGTCAACCGCGGAAAAGCCGAACTCGGTGATTAGCCAGTCCATCAAATGATAGGTCGCTGCCTCCACCGCAAGGTCGAGTGGCTTCTCTGCGTGCACCGCCACCAGGCTTGACGGGTTTCTCGATGCGCATGCCGGTGATGCATTTTGGTCTTTCTTCAGTTCAAGTTGTAGGCGCGCAGGTGCGCTCGTTTCTGCGGCCGTTCCTGAGAACTCGGTGTACCTTGACTGGGATGAACATCACCGAGATAGGAGCGTGCTCCCTCATGGAAGATCGGCAGCGAAATGCGGTTGCCGGGGCCCAATGTACACGGACGTCGAGGTTGCCTCCCCACTCACGCTGACCATCGAGGCTGGTCGTTACTTCACGGTCGGGCACGACCCCGAGAGTGCCGATAAACGGGGTGATCGGCCAGGACCGTTCATGGTCAAAGTGCACCAAACCGTCGTGGGTTGTACCGCTAGGGCCCGGTGTGTGTCGAAAGATCTTGGTTGTGTGTTCGGCTGAAAGCTCGGCGGCCAGCGCGTCGATTCACCGAGTGGGCCACGACATCGGCGACGGCGATCCAGGAAAAATCATCGACCAGGATTTTATGAATCACGATTTCCAATACATCGCCACGCTCTGCGCTGCTCAGCCAGATTGGCCCCGCGATTGGGTTAGCTTGCGGCGGCACGCGATCAAACCCAGGCCGGTGCACTGGAATGGCCTTGTCGGCCGTGGACTTGATGTAACCGTTGCTTGCGTCATTGGTCTCGACCTCAAACAGTTCGCCAGGCTCGACTTGTAACAGCGGTTCGTCGCGCCAGTCAAAGGCGAAGTTGCGGGCGGCATCTCGCGGGATGCGCTGCCTGATGGCCTCGATCGGTAATCAGCCCCACTCGGTCCTTTGTCCGACAAATTCACGCGGAAACTCTTAATGTGGTCTGCGAATCTCGCTGCGGGTGCGACTGCTTATGTACCTACGACGAGAAATGAATAAGACCAAGACGTTGCGAAACTCTTACAGCAGCATCGTCTGAACGAGCTCCCTCGACATGTCAGGCATCGCTTGTGGCTTCCATTCGGCGAACGTGTCCTCTCATGAGTCGTTCACCCGGTCCTGAAGGCAATGAATCGTGCTGCGCGTGAGGATGGGACTTCGCTGTCGCGGGCCACCACGAGCCCGGTCGTCATCCGCCTCTCCTCGATAAACGCGTCCACTCACTCCGCCGCTGCTGTCGTATTGGATACCTCGAACACGCACTACGATCAGCTGACGAAACGGCGTAGCCTCCGAGAAGGGCGTGGTCGTGTGCTTCAATCACCAGCAAGCGATTATTGGCGTGTATGGCAATTCCTTTGGATGTGACAATGTCTAAGTCGGCGGCAATTCGCTCGATGATGAATCAGCGTTGGCCGATCAAGGCATCTCCAGGGTGGCCGTCGCTCCATGAGTCATGGGTGATGTTGCCACAATCCGAGGCCGAAAACCGGCGCCGACCATGCGATTGAGCTTTCTGAGCCGACCACGGTGCCGACGAGTCGAGCAGAACTGGCCCGTACATAAATGCTCGGTTGGACGTGATCGATCGAGAGTGCTGGTCCGTTTCGTCGAGCTAATCGCGGTGCTCTTATGATCGGGGTAAGGCACAGTCGGCTGAGTTTCTACGGGGAGATCGACGATGGAACTCGTGCGCGGAACCTTGTCACGACGGGGATTTCTGGATCGCTCGCTGGCGGCCTTGACGATCGCCGGGCTGCCGCTCTGGTATGCCCGCGAGGTCTTGGCCGACGGCAGGAGCAGGACGCGGCGGCCGAGAAGGTCAAGAAGGCCGGGCCGAACGACCAGATCGTGATGGCGGCCATCGGTGTCGGCGGCCAGGGCACCGGCATCATGAAGTCGGCCAAGAGGAAGCCGGGCGTCAAGTTCGTCGCGGTCTGCGACCTCGACGACGAGCACGCCGCAAGAAAGCCGCCAAGGAGGTCGGCAAGGACTGCCACGAGTACAAGGATTTCCGCGAGCTGCTCGACCAAGGAACATCTCGACGCCGTCACGATCGGCACGGTCGACCACTGGCACGCGCTGACCTCGATCGCCGCGATGAAGGCCGGCTGCGACGTCTACTGCGAGAAGCCGCTGTCGCTCACCATCGAGGAAGGCAAGGCGATGGTCAAGGCGGCCCGCAAGTACGACCGCGTCTTCCAGACCGGCAGCCAGCAGCGCTCCGACGCGCGCTACCGCCTGGCCTGCGAGCTGGTGCGCAACGGCCGGATCGGCAAGGTGCACACCGTCGAGGCGCGCATCGGCGACAACCCGATCGGCGGCCCGTTTCCGACGTGCACGGTCCCCGAGGGGCTCGACTGGGACTTCTGGAAAGGCCCGACGGCCGACGTCCCTTACGTCAAGGAACGATGCCATTATGAATTCCGATGGTGGTACGAGTATTCAGCGGCGGCAAGCTGACCGACTGGGGCGCCCACCACAACGACATCGCCCAGTGGGGCCTGGGCATGGACGGCTCCGGGCCGGTCAGCGTCACCGCCACGGGCGTGGAGCCCTCGCGACAAGCCCAACAGCTACAACTGCCACCCCCACTTCGCCGTGACCTACACCTACGCCAACGGCACCCACCTGGTCACCACCAGCGACGGCGAGAACGGCAACCGCTTCATCGGCGACGAGGGATGGATCTTCGTCAACCGCGAGCGGATCGAGGCCAGCGACCCGAAGCTGCTCGAGGAACCGCTCCCGGGGAGACCGTCCGGCTCTACGTCTCGAACGACCACATGGGCAACTTCATCGACGGCATCCGCAACGCGCAAGCGGCCGATCTGCGACGTCGAGGTCGGCTACCGCTCGGTGACGGTCTGCCACCTGGGCGCGATCGCGCTGCGGCTGGGCATTCCGCTCGATTGGGACCCGAAGGCCGAGCACTTCGTCGGCCCCCGCGCCGACAAGGGCAACGCCATGATTTCGCGCGAGATGCGATCGCCGTGGCGGCTGGAAGTCTAAAACTTGGGAAAGTGATTCCGACCATTCGCGAAACGGCGCGAGTTGATGTGCGTGTGACCCGGCAGATGCAGTTTGCCGTTGCTCCGCGACTCATACGACACGGTGCCTTTGCGATCGACGGTCTTCTCGGGGTTGATCAGGCCCCAGAGTACCATGCCGATCAGGGCGATGGCCACGTAGGCGTAGAGGGCCGGGTCCCACTGGGCACGGCCGGAATAGCCCAGGCTCTTTCGCCAGTCGGCGAAGCGGCCGACGAAGAGCTGGGAGAGGATCCGGCCGACCCCACCCATCATGTTCATGATTCCGAACAGCGCCCCGAGGTGCCGGCCGCTGACCTGGGTGGCGCTGGCCCACCAGGCGGGAAGCTGGAGCTGCACGCCGAAGGCCGCCAGCGCGACGAATGCCGAGGCCGCCACGGTCGAGTCGGTCCAGATACTGGCCAGGATGCCCAGAGCGCCGAGCCCGCGCCGACGACCGCCTGCGCCGTGCGACCCCACCGCCGGCTGCCTGTCGTCCTGCACGAGCCAGTCGGTCAGCCAGCCGCCGAAAAACGTGCCGAACGCCCCGGCGGCGAGCACCAGGCTCGGCCAGCCGGCTCGACAGCTTCGTGACGCGCCCCGGGCATCCTGCAAGGTAAGTCGGATACCAGGAGGAGAGCACTTCATACATCGCCGACATCGTCATCATGACCGCGCCCAGGAGCCAGATGTTCGGGCACGAGAACACACGACTCCAGGGAATGCGCCCATGACCGTCGCTGGCGTCACCCGCTGCTGCATCTCCTGCGGACGTCGTTGGGGCGTAACAGGTCGCACCCGCGGTAATCAGCCGCTTCTCGGCCTCATTTGTCGCTGAGTGCTCGGCCGGCTCGTCGCGGAACCAGACAAAAAACGCGACGGCCCAGACCACGCCGACCAGAGCAAAAACGACAAACGACGATCGCCATCCAAGTGCGTCGAGCAAAAACTGCGACGTCACCGGTGCCGCTGCCCCGCCGATCATCATCGCCGTTGTCATCTCGGAGATTGAAGAGTCGATGAGGTAGGCTCGTGTGGTGACGGGGCTTTGCCCCGTGCACGCTCCGCAGATGCTTACTTTTCGGCGGCGGTCACCCCCACGTTGACAGGTCGAAATCCCACCCTTACACTGCGCTTATGGAAGTACATCTCACGCCGGAGCAACATCAGCAGCTTGCAGAACTGGCCAGCCAACGAGGCCGTGATGCAGATACGCTGGCGCGGGAGGCCATCAGCCGATATCTCGCAGAGGAAGCCCGATTTATTGAAGCGGTCAAACTTGGCGAGGCAGCGTTGGAGCGCGGCGAACACCTCACCCACGAGCAAGTGGGAGAGCGGATCAACCGGCTGTTCCGGCCCTGATGCAGATGGAAGTCCGCTGGTCAACAACCGCTGCCGACGATCTGGAGCGGATTTTTCGACACATCGAGAAAGACAATCCCACCGCCGCTCGTGAGACTGTGAAAGCCATCTATGACGGCTGTGGAGCCTTGAGGGACTTCCCCCATCGTGGCCGCCCCGGGCGCATGAGTGGTCGGCGCGAGCTGGTCTTTGTTCCTTACATCGCCGTCTACCAGGTCAAGCAAAACGCCGTCGAAATCTCTCGCATTTATCACGGCGCGCAGGATTGGCCTTAGGACTTTCCCCTAAATTTCGCCGCGTGAAGCGGAGTGGAACGGTGTCGGCGGCTGGGTATTCTGAAAAAGACGGCCAGCGAGGGTGCCCCGTCCAAGCTCTGCTTGGGCGGGCCCGCTAAGGCGGCGAGACGCTAAGCCAGCTCAGCGTGAATGCCAAGCCCTTCTGCGGCCTTGCGGAGTCGCTTGTCTCTCGTCCAAAGAACCGTGGACGGATCGATAAAGACAGAGGCTATCAACTGTGCGTCGGTCAGACCGATGCCGAGAGTGTACAAACGACGGGCCTCAATCATTCGCCGCACTTCGCTCAGTTGCGCGACTCGCACCTGGGGCAAAAGGTCCAGCAGCGCTAGCGTCTTGGCGCGCTCCCAGAGTGATCCGAGGGCAAGTTCCGCGATGATGGAGGGATGGATCACGATTCGCCCTTCGTTCAGATGCTTCCGCATTTCGGTGTTTCGGGAACGAAGGCTTCCCGAACGAAAGTAGTCGATCCAAATCGAGGTGTCGGCGAGAATCAATTTGTCTTCCGCATTGTCCCGGGCCTGCGGCGAGGAATATTCTTCAATTTCGGCATGGTGCCCTCGAGGGATGCTAATCGGCGGGCACTCTCCCGCTCGATGAGGGCTTTGAGCGCTTCACGAATCAGCGCCGTTTTTTCCGCCACCCCGGTGAACTCCTGGGCAGTGCGTACGAGATCGTCATCCAGCGCAACGGTTGTCCTCATGGCACTGATTATAGCATCAAATGATGTTTGTTTTCGTGCTACTGCCCTCACTCAAGCCAAAACCTGGCTTGAGTGGGCCGCCCGTCGGAGCCGCTTATCTCTTGTCCAGAGAGGGGCTACTTGCACGTGGGACGGAAGAATCCCCGCCCTGCGTCTGCACAGAACGCAGACACAAGGACGGGGTACCTTCGGAGTGCTTACGTTTTATTGGCCGCTTGATCCTGCGGCTTGCTGCTTGGCCTGCGCTTCGGCTTGATCAGCCGCCTGTTCCTGGTCTTGCAGCGTTTTTTCCGCCGTTGTATCGGGCGCTGGAGGTGGCACAGCCGACGCCGTCGTGTCGGTGTCTGGCGCCTTGGGCATACCGTCGGTGCCCTGTTTTTTCGCCAGTTCGCCCAGGCCGTTGTTGAGTTGCTCCGCGAAGCGGTTTTGCATCTCCTGCAAATCGTCGACTTTCACGGCTACGGTTTGCCCGGTTGCACAGTCAGACTTCTTGCTGGCCGAAACGCTGGCGTTGACCGTATTGTCGGCGTCGGGAGTATCGGTCAGGCGGGTGAGGACGTCGCCCGGGGTCAGCCCGCACTCCTGGCCGTTCGCCACGACGGAGAGATCGTTGTCGACGACAAACGTCCGCCGGGCCGGATCAAGCGCCGGAGGAACTTCGTCGGCTGCCGGAGCTGACGATGCTGGCGCTGCTGGCGCTGCTGGCGCTGCGGCCTGGCCGCCTGAGTTGCCATCCTGACTCGCCTGCGCTTGCTGCGCGGCCAACTGCGCGCTCACTTCGTCGGCGATTGCCTGTTTGACCTCGGGAGTCAGCCCTACAGTGGTCGAAGCCGGAGCCGATGCCGCTGGCGGAGGATATCCAGCGTCGTCTCCGTAGCTCGCCGCCGCGTCGGCAGCCGCGGCTTGACGCGCTGCATAAGCCGACTGCAATTCGGCTGAAATCAGATAATCCGTGAGCCAGAACGCCGGCCCCTCGTAGTAAGGATAAGGTGCAAACCAGCCGCCGTAGAAGCCATACCACGGCGCTCCTCCCCAACCCCAAAGCCCTATGCCCCAGGCGAGGTGCACGCCCCAGGGATGGTAGCCCCAGCCATAGAATCCGGGGTGATACCAGAAACCGGGATGGTAGCCGTAGTACATGTGACCGTGCCAGTTGTATCCGCGATAGACGCCGCTATAGTAGTGGCCGCCGCGGAAGTAGGTACGCGAATAATAGGCATGGCCGCCAAAATTGCGATAGGGACGCTGCACGTATCCGCCATGCCGGCCGATGTTCACGACGCGCGCTCCGTTGTGCATACCCACCACCGTGCGCCCGCCGTGCAAGCCATTGTTAATGTGCATGCCGTTACGGTTGATCGATCGAATCTGTCCGTTGGAACGGACGCTCGCGGAACCACCACCCGGCAGAGAAACATTCCTGACTCCCGCGGGCGTATGACCGGCTGTGCGCGCGTGGCCACCTTGCGCTGTCTGGCCACCTTGCGCTATGTGTCCGCCGCCTTGCGCGGTGTGGCCACCCTGCGCCGCGTGTCCGCCGCCTTGCGCGGTGTGACCACCCTGCGCCGCGTGCCCACCCTGGGCTGTATGCCCGCCTTCCGGTGTGTGGCCACCCTGCGCCGCGTGTCCGGCGCCTTGCGCGGTGTGGCCACCTTGCGCCGTGTGTCCGCCCTGCGCGCTATGTCCACCGCCGCCCTTTGCTGGGGCCGCGTGGGACGCGGGCTTGCTCGAACCGGATTTGTGCTCCTCCTGCTTAGGAGGTCCGCCCGCCGCGGCAACTGCGGCCACGGTGAGAAGAAACAGTAAGAAGGACCACTTCGGCACGACGTATGTCCTTAGGTCAGGCAGATTCATTCGCTACTCCTCCGAGAGATACGACGCTCTTGCTCACAAACCCACCGGCAGGAAATAAGTTTCGTCCTGGCGGCGGCGTCCGGAGCGGTGGGAAATTCTTGTCCACGACAACGATTGCCCGTGGTAAATGTGAGAACATGAAATTGCACACAGAATACCTCACCCTGCACACGAAAACCAAGCGCGCCTACGTCCACCTGACGCCGCAGGTCGAGAGCGCCCTCAAGAAGTCCGGAATTAAAGACGGGATGATCCTGGTCTCCGCCATGCACATCACCGCCGGGGTCTACGTCAACGATAACGAGAGCGGGCTCATCAAAGACATCGACCAGTGGTTGGAAACGCTTGCTCCTTTCCGGCAGAACTATCAGCATCATCAGACTGGCGAAGACAACGGGGACGCGCACTTGAAATCGCTGATCATTCACCACGAAGTCATCGTCCCGGTGACTAACGGCAGGCTCGACTTCGGTCCATGGCAGCAGATTTTCTACGCCGAATTTGACGGGCAGCGCGATAAGCGAGTGCTCATAAAAGTGATGGGAGAATAGGCGATTTGGTTTATCCTCATACCCCAGAGTTCTCAGTTCTCGGTTCTCAGTTCTCAGAAAAAGCAACCGCCCACTGAGAACTTAGAACTGGGAACTGAGAACTCACAGGAGTCCTATAACATGAGCGAAGAAATCAACGAATTGCACGAGAACGCCGAACGCGCCAGGGAGAATCCCTCTCTTGCTCCCGTCACGCTCACCATGGCGGTGCTGGCAGTTCTGGTGGCGACGGTGTCTCTGCTTGGCCATCGCACGCATACTGAAGAAATCATTTTGCAGAACAAGGTCACCGACCAGTGGGCGTATTACCAGGCCAAGAATATCCGGCTGCACACCGACGAGTTATTCGCCGATCTGGCCGGGGTGGTCGCCTCCAAAGATGCTGAAGGCGCAGCCAAGCTGCAGGAGAAAGCCCGCGCCGAAGCCGAGCGCTATAAAGAGGAGAAGAAGGAGCTCGAGGCCAAAGGCCACGAACTCGAGCAGGAATTCGCGGTCACGCACCGCAAAGCCGACCGCTTCGATCTGGGCGAAGTCTTCCTGGAGGTTGCCCTGGTGATCACCTCGATCACCCTGCTTTCGGGCCGCCGCATATTCTGGCACCTCGGCATGTTGATCGCTGTCATCGGCGTTCTTGCGGCTGCCTCGACGTGGATGGTGCGCTAGGGAGGTGGCACTCGGCTCTCTATGTCCCACCGCAGCAGCTAAAGCCGCCTCGGGAAACAAGCCGCTTATCGCAGCGGTGAACCGCTGCGCCACCCAAAAACCAAGTGCGACAAATCCCAAACACGATACATCTGTGGAATCCCACCCTTGCGCAAAGAACGCGCAAGGATGGGGCACCCGGCTACCTCGGCGTGGATGGTGAGCTAGGGTGGTGGAGGCCGGGCGAGGACGCCCGGCTCTCCATCAGCAAGCGCTAGAGCGACCGCAGGAAATCGAGAATCGCCTGTTGGTCCCGAGCGTGCAGCTTGTGGAAGCGTTCGACCACCTTGTTCGCTTCGCTGCCCTGGCTCTTGTGCTCTCGGATCGCGTCTAGCAGGTTGCTCGTCCGTCCGTCATGGAGGAAGAAGATGCGTTGTCCGACGCCCCAGAGGGGAGCGGTTCGGAATTCGTCGGGACCGGCGGCGCCTTGGGTGATGCCGTCGGCGAGGCCTTTGCCCATGTGGTGGAGGAGAAGGTCAGAGTAAAGATTCGCCGTCTGATGGGAAACCGCTGCACTCGGGCTGGTCGAGGAGCCGCTCGCAATCATCGCGCCGGTGGTAAACGACGGCGTGTGGCAGTGGGCGCAGCCTATTTTGGCAAAAGCGGCGCGGCCATTTTCGGTCTCGGGTGTGGCTGGAGCGGGAGTGGGTGGGGCCAGCATGCGCATGAAGTTGGCGAACGCTTCGATGTCTGAGATGACGGCCGGATTCGAAATGCCGGCCGAAATTCCGGTCGCGGGAGTCGTCGTGAAGTTGAGCGTGTCGTTCGGAGTGGGGGTGAAGAGACAGCCCGGCGTTTCGTCGCGCTCTTGCGGGAAAAGCTGGTTCGAGATTCCCATCTCGACGTTGTAGGCCTCACCCGCAAACATGAGCAGGGATTTGTTCTGTGCCTTCCACCCAAAACGGGTGATCGTGCCGTCGTTCGCACTGCGGTTCACGTTTCCGCTTAGGTGGGCGTTCGGGTGCCCGGATATTCCCAAACCCGATTTCAGGGATGCGTCGGCCCGCATATTCGCGAGGATGGCGGAATCGGGAATCGCTTCGATCAGTCCCGCTCCAAAAACAGGCGTCGGAATTCGGAAAATTACGTTCGAATTCCCACCTTGGCCGGTGAGCGGATCTCCGGCGGGCAGGAAATCATATTGGGCTATGTTGCAGCCGGGGGCGTCGCTGCGTCCGGTGATTACGAAGAGGTCGTGCACGGAGCCGTCGGCGGTTCCGTTGCTCTCCTTGAACCGGGCTTCGCGAACGGGGCCATTTGGGACGATGAACCAGGGCACTGTGTTCGTCGCCCCATTGAGGTGGGCGACTGCGGGCATGGGATTTTTCGCGGGACTCGATCCGCCCTCATCCGGCTGCGAGTGGCACGAGAAACACTGGTTGGAGTTGAAGCGGGGACCGAGGCCGTTATTCACGCCCTTGCTCACGGCCTCGATTTCAGCGAACCTGGCCTGCCCATCGCGGAAGAAGGCAGTTTCGTCCGCCGTAAGACCCTTTAGCGCAGTGCCGGCACCCGCCGGGCCACCGCGCACGCCTGGGTCTACCGGGGCTGATTTGCCTTGACCCAACGTGTAGACGCATGTGGTCGATGCCAGAACGACAACAACGATTCCGCCGAAGCACTTCCGGGCAAATCTCCCGAGTATCATCATCACGATACCCCCGCTGAAATGCCGGTATTGTACAACGGTTCAATTGCCCTCGACTGAGTAGCTTGTTCACGTCGCCCGCCAATGGTCCTCCAGAAAGCTCGGCAGTCTCTGTGGTCAATCAGCTTACGGCACGGCTTAAAGCCGTGCCCTTTCAAAGCCGATCAAATGGCACCACTGCCGGTCAATCGCCGACGACCATCACTGACGACCATTCGTCGGGCGCGACTGCACTCCGTCAGAACCATCGATGCACGATGATCCAGATCGTTTCTCCAGCATCCAACCCGTTGTCGCTAAGAGTCAGCAATCTCCAGCCTACCCTCCAGGTGTTCGGCATCTCGCGTGCTCTATGCTCAGAATCTCTCTGGCCGAAATTCCACAGACGAGAAGACTGGACCAGCCGATGCTTCACAAATGCGCGAATCCCGCCTGCACGGCGCCTTTCCTTTCTCTGCGCCAAGGCAAGCTGTTTCTGGCGGAAACTTTTTCTTCTGATCTCAGCCCGGTTTTCGATGGCAACCGGCGGAAGCTCCGCCGACGTGAACATTTCTGGCTTTGCGATGACTGCTCGTCTCAATTCACGCTACGTTTCGACACCAACCTCGGCATGCTGACCGTCCCCCTCAGCGAGCCTGCGGGTTCACGCTTCCTCGCCCGCGCCGCTGGCAGCGCCTGCTGATGGTCTAAAGGGGCCCTAGATGGATTATCTAATCACAAGACGCACACCCTGCGCGGTTTGCGGCCTCGAAACCTTCCGCCACACGGGATGGTTCCTGGTCATCGAAAACCGTTGGCTCGACCGCCTCAAGATCCTTTCCTGGCATTCCTCGCTCGCCACCCAGAAAGACATGCAGAGCGTCTGTTGTAATCAGCATCTCAAGGCCCTCGTCTCCCACTGGCTGACCCAGGCTAGCCTCCGTTTTCCGCCGACTCACTATCTTCCGCTGCCCTTGGGCAGCGATTCAACTGCGGCCGATGTCGATCTCGGCCCCGACGCGGTGGGCCGCATGGTCGGCGAATTGGCGGTTCATCGCGAGTCTTTTTCCCACGTCTGGTCAGTTTCTCCCGCGGCCCTCGAATGTATTCTTGACGCCCTCATCACCATCGGAGCTGAAAACAAGCACCAAGCACTGGAGTGTCAGCTCTTCGACCCACCACCCGAGTCCTCACAAGGACTTTCGCTCCAATAAAGCGCCGGCAGAGTCTAGCTCTGCCGGCGCTCCCTCCACGCACGCCAATCTTTCTCCATGGCGTCGGCCATCGCTTGCGCCGCGCTCAACAGCCAGTTCCCTTTCCTTCCGCGCAGGTCCTTGAGGATCGCCTTGCGCTTTTCTTCAGTTCCCACATGGATGTTCGCGGTCTCTTTCCCCATCGCCTCCAGCAGGCGGCACTCGCCGCGGTTGGTCGCCAACGCGTCCAACTCGATGCGCGAGCAATGCGGCGACAGTCGGCGCACGATCCAATGCCCGCGCATTTGCACATACGGGTCGGGACAGCGCATGGCCCGCCGCAGAATCGCGCCGTATAGAATCTCGGCCGGCGTTCGCTTCGGGCTCACGCACTGCAAGGCCGAGGGCAGCAAGGCTTTCGCTTCCCGCGCCACGCGCCCGCCGTTCCAATCCGCGATCGCCACCAGCCGAGTCCGCCCCAGGCTTCCGAGGCCCGCTCTTCGCCGTGCCAGCCGGTAGCTCATGCCCGGCGCCGGCAGCATGTGCTCAAGGGCCTCGCGCGCGCTCTCCGGGATCTCTCCTTTGGCGGTCTCATTCGCGTCCATCTTCTTCCAGAACACGACCGGATCGCGCAGCTTGCTCTCCGCGATGGCGCGCAACCACGCATGGCGCTCTTCCAACACAAACGGACAGCCGCCGTCGTCCATCGTGGACTCGTATCCCTCAAGGATCGCCGTCGCCGCATCTTTCGGCTTCATGGTTAGGCGCTCGGTTCTTGCCGCGAGCAAAGCGCTGGTCGCCAGCCGCACCAGGTCCATGGTGTAGGGATACAAACACGCTTCATCGAAGTCATTCACTCCCCAGACCAGCCGTCCGTCGGAGTCGCGCCAGGTGCCAAAGTTCTCGACGTGCAGATCGCCCACCGACAAAATATGCGGCACCCGATCCAGGTCCGCGCATACCTCCGGCCATAGCTGCACCCAGCGGTAGAATGTTGCGCGAAAAAACGGGAAGACAGCCGCCGCCATCTGCTCGTGCTTGAAGCGCAAATCCGCCTCGACGATTTGGATGTGCTGGCCCAGCCAGTCTTCGTACTTTTTTGTGGCTTTAACTATGTTCATAGATGGTTAGCAACGATAGGAAGATAGTCGGATCGTGTCAAGGCAAGTCGAAGACCCGAACTCTCATGCTCGCTGCACCGTCGCGCTCTCTCCTGTTATGATTTGCGGCGCTCATGTTTCTAAGTTCTTATGGCCGGTGGCGGCTGCCGAGCTGCGCTCGGCTTGGACGGGCGAGGGCGCCCGTCCCCACACGAGCCGATAGCCGCTCGCGACTCGCCAGAGCCTTCGGCATCCTCGCCACGCTCGCAATTTCCTCGAGCCTCGGCGCGTTACCCGCTCCTAGGACACCGCCTGCTCTGCCTTCCGTCCACATGGTGCAGCAATGGATTCCCATGCCTGACGGCGTCCGGCTCTCCGCCACCCTCTACATGCCTGACAACTTGAAGCCCGGCGAAAAATACCCTGCTCTCCTGGAATATCTCCCTTACCGCAAAGACGACGCCACCGCAGAGCGTGACTATCCCATTCACGCCTGGTTCGCCGCTCACGGATATGTCAGCGTCCGCGTCGATATCCGCGGGTTCGGCGCCAGTGAAGGTACGCCTACCGATCGGGAATATTCCGAGCAGGAGCAACTCGACGGCGAGCAAGTCATTGCCTGGCTAGCGTCTCAGCCCTGGTCCACCGCCGCGGTAGGAATGTTCGGCATTTCCTGGGGAGGCTTCAACTCCATCCAGATGGCAATGCGTCATCCGCCCGCGCTTAAAGCCATTCTCGCCGTGGACGCCACCGAACGACTCTTCCATGACGACGTCCATTACATCGACGGCATGATGCACTTCGACGAGTTCGAACTCAACATGGACCTGGCTCCCGCCATGCCCGGCGCCCCCGACTACTCGCTTGACGAGAAAATCCTGGGGCCGCGTTTCGAATCCGCGCCCTGGTCGCTGCTCTATTTCAAGCATCAGCGCGATGGGGAGTTCTGGCTTGCACCCGTCCGCCCGCTGCGCGAAATCAAGATTCCCTGCTTCTTGATTGGAGGGCTGCTCGATGGCTATCGCGATTCCATCCCGCGCATGTTCGAGCAAGTCAAAGCGCCGCTGAAAGCCATCGTCGGCCCCTGGAATCACACCTTTCCAAACGATGCCGAACCCGGCCCGCAGATCGAATGGCGGGATCAGGCTCTGCGTTGGTGGGATTACTGGCTCAAGCACCGCAACACGGGAATCATGGAAGAACCGCCACTGTCGATTTATATGCAGGACTGGCACGCGCCCGATCCTCACCTGAAGACGGTGCCCGGAACATGGCGCGGCGAGATTGGCTGGCCGCCCAGAAACGTGGCCAACACAACCCTTTATCTCTACGACGCCCACGTCCTCTCGACCGAACCCGCCAAGGCCGCCAGCCAACAACTCCGCTACGTGCCATCCGTTGGCGTGGAAGCGGGATTCTGGTGGGGAGAGTTGCTGACCGACCCGCGGCCGGTCGACGCCTTCAGCCTCATCTATGATTCGGCTGCGCTCAAAACCGACCTCACCATGCTCGGACGTCCCCATGCCCTGTTGCAGGTAAGTTCGTCCGCTCCGCAAGCCGACTGGTTTGCCCGCCTCTCCGATGTGGCTCCCGACGGCACCGTCACACAGATCACCGGGGCGGGACTCAACGGGGCGCAGCGCGAGTCAGCTTCCGAGCCCAAAGACTTAGTGCCGAACCAGACTTACCCGCTCGATATCGAAATGCACCTCGCCAGCTGGACTTTCCCCAAGGGCCATCGCATTCGCCTGGCTGTATCGAACGCTCTCTGGCCCATGGTGTGGCCAACTCCTTATGCGATGACGACCACGCTGCAACTCGGCGGCGATAATGGATCCCGCCTGACACTTCCGCTCGTTCCGCCGTCGATGTACGCCGCTCCCCAATTCGCGCCTCCCGGGAAATCCGAACAACGCAACGATGTTTCGTCCGCGGGCTATCCCTGGCCCGGCGACTGGAAAACCGAACGCGACAAACTTGATGGAAGAACAAAAGTGACCTGGACGGGAAAGTCCGAAGAAACCTACCCTTGGGGAAAGGAAACCGACTTCGAAGGCATCACCTACACAGCCGACGACAACCATCCAGAGACGAGCGGCGTCCAAGCTGAGGCCGAAATCGCCATGGCCCTCAAGCAACAAACCCTGATCTGGCAAGGCCATCTGACCCTGACCAGCGACGCGCAGAACTTCTACTACAAATACACCCGCCAACTATTCAAAGACGGGCAGCCGATCAAGCAGAAGACGTGGCAGGAAACGATACCGCGAGATCACCAGTAAAATCCCATAGCAGTCCGAGCGCCAAGAGCGAATCCGCCATGTTACTTCGGTGACCTTCCCGGCATTCTGGATAACGTTTACGCTGACTACGTGAAGGAGATATCCATGCGACCCCCCGTTGCAACCGCGCTCCTGGCGCGCTTTTGCGGAGTGATCTTAGGAATGATCGTCTTAGGAACGATCGTCTTCTCGCCGTCATTTTCTCTGGCTCAAGAACCGTCGGACGTGACGCGGAAGATCGTGAGCCGAGTGGTCCCGGATTATCCCGAGCTAGCCCGAAAAATGCAAATCACCGGAACCGTCAGGGTGGAAGTCACGGTTGGGCCCAACGGAAAAGCGAAGTTCACTCAAGTGGTTGGCGGCAGTCCAGTGCTGGCAAAGGCCGCGGTCGATGCTATCGAAAAGTGGAAATGGGCGACGGCTCCGCAGGAAAGCAAAGAACTCATAGAACTCAATTTTCATCCCTGAGCTACGGCGCGCAAGCCGGCGCGCCGGCCGACTTATATACCTTCCCATCCTTCATCACAAACTCCACCCGCTCGAGCAAGCTGATATCCTTCAGCGGGTCCCCGCTCACGGCAATCAAGTCCGCATACTTTCCCGCCTTGATCGACCCGACCTCGTTGGCATGCCCCAGTAAGTCGGCCGCATTCGAAGTGGCCGCCTGAATCGCCTGTATGGGCGTCATTCCGTACTTCACCATGAAGGCAAACTGCTTACCACTCGTCCCATAAGCGCAGACGCCCGCATCGGTGCCAAACGCCATCTTGACTCCGGCGCGCACCGCCTTCCCGAAATTCTCGCGCTGGATTCGTCCGAGATCGGCATCGTGCTGCAGAAAATCCACCGGCGTCTGCCCCGTCTTCGCTCCCGCCTGAATACACTCTTCGTCATAAATATCCATGTCGAGATAGGTTCCGTGCTGCTTCGCCATGGCGATGATTTCGTCGTCCAACATCTCGGCGTGCTCAACCGAAGCCGCGCCCGCCAAGATCGCATTTCGGATTCCCTGCGCCGCGTGGGCATGCACCGCTACCCGCAGCCCGAAGTGGCTCGCTTCATCTACCCCCGCCTGTAATTCCTCTTCGGTGAACTCAATCGACATCGGACTGCTCCCATGCGTCAGGACCGCTCCCGTCGACAGCATCTTGATCACGTCCACGCCGTCGTGCGCCAGCAACCGCACTTTCTGCCGCACTTCCCACGGGCTGTTCGCCTCGCCATAGTGCAGGTCCCAGGGCAACTGAATATCCGGAGCTTGTCCCGTCATCGCCCCAGCGCCGCCGGTAATCGTAATGTAAGCCCCTGCTACAAACATTCGCGGACCGATTACATCTCCTCGCGCAATTGCGTCTCGCAACGCGATATCGTTCAAAGCCCGGTAAGTCCCGACGTCGCGCACCGTAGTAAATCCGGAGAGTAGCATCGCCCGCGCATTCGGAACCGATTCCAGTGCGATCTGCGATGCTGTCTTCCGCAGCACATTGAACGGCTCTCCGTCGCTCTGCCCATCCGCCACATGGGTATGACAATCAATCAGCCCCGGCAATACCGTCTTCTGCGAAAGATCGATCACCGTCGCGTTCGCCGGAAGGGCCAGTGCCCCGCCCACCGCCTGAATCTTCCCGTCTTTAATCAGGATCACTTGATTCGTAAGCACGTTCCCAGAGTCCGGATCAATCAGACGTCCCGCGCGAACCACCGTCACCTGCGCCTCCGCCAACTGGCTGAGCATCAGCGCAAGCACTGCAAGTGTGATTTTCTTCAATGTTCCCCCAAGACGGTGAGCGACGTCACCGCTAGCCGGCAAACGCCCCTTGCCCTAATCCACTCTTCAAATCCGCGGCCAGCAGTTGATGAAACAACTGTTCTCCCGCTTCCCGACGCACCGAGAGTCGCCCTGCGCCATAAGCTCGCGACTTCAGGCCCCGCTGCACGGCTTCGCAAATCCCCAAATCCTCATCCTGCACCCGATTTCCAACCGCGACACTCCCCTCGTTATAAGCGCGCGCCGCTTCGCTAACATCGCTAAAGTAAAAATCGAAAATCACGCGGCAATGATCCACATCAATCGGAATCACCAGATTTGTATCGAGATATCCTTCGTAGCAGTTGAACATGAAATTCGGATGCAGCCAGAAATACCAGGCCCGGTCGCCCCGACGCGTCGTGCCCGTGGCTGCGTCCTCCTGTGAACTCACCATCGGACTCGACTGCAAGCAATACCGGTCCTCGTTTTCGATCGTGTACTGCTTGTAATCCAGGACCGAATTGAGGCCTTTATGGAGGTGCGGAACGTGATAGCCACCATCGAGATAGTTATCGACAAACACCTTCCAGTTACAGTGGATGTCGTACGTCTTGCTGGTGAAGTAATGCAGCTTAGTCAATCCGAGGGGAGCTACCCGCTTCACCAATCCACCGAGAAACTCGGTTAGCGGAGCGGCTCCCGCATCCAGATTCACAAAGACAAACTGCTCCCACGTATCCACCTTCACCGGGACCAGACCATTGTCCTTGCGTTCGAAGTTCTTGACCCCATCGAACTCCGGCATCCCCTTGAGCGTTCCATCCAGCCCGTAATTCCATCCGTGATACGGACAATGCAAAATCGATGCCTGGCCGCAGGGCTCCGTCACCACCGCCGCCGCATGATGCCGGCACACGTTATAAAACGCGCGCAGCACGCCATCGTTCCCGCGCACCGCCACCAGCGGCTCTCCGGCGACGGTCGCGGTCACAAACTGTCCTGGCTTTTCCACCTGGTCCACTCGCCCCATCACCTGCCAGGTGCGCGAGAAAACCGTCTGCCGTTCGAGTTCCGCAATCCGCGGATCCACATACCACGGGGCGGGAATCGTCGACGCTTCCGGCAACGGCGCCGACTCGTCATAACTCGCAACAATCTGCTCGACCGTCATCCCATCTTTCATAAGTTATTGTTATTGTTTCTTTCCCGTTACCTGCGCTTTCTCGGAACCAATCGCCCGCCGCAACAGTTCGACAAACTGTTCAATGCGCGCTTCTTTCTCTTCTGGAACCGGTCCCGTCTTCCGGAATAGTCCGGGATCCAACTCCTCGGTCAAGAGCGCATCCTGAAACCGGTCCATGGTCCATTCCATGATCGATCCGATCAGATCCACATCGAGATCCGGGCGCAATTCTCCGCGCTTGACTCCGAAGTTCACAAAGTCGCGCCATCCATAAGGATCCTCCGCCACCAGAAAGCGGTTGATCTCGCGCCGCAATGCAAGATCCGCCCCGTAATTGCCGATCAGATAAATTCGGTACGACGCCCAGTTATCCCGCACCATATTTTCGGTGCGCCCCAGCCAGTAGCGCAGCACTTCAAAAAATCCTCGATCCTGTGCTTCGGCCGGAGCCTGCATGTATTTCGGAAACGACTGCACCGCTTTCTTGTATGCCTCGAAGAACAATCCGTCCTTGCTTTTGAAGTGCTGGAACACCGATCCCTTGGCTATGCCTAACTGTTCTGCGATATCTTCCACCCGAGCGCCGCTGTAGCCACGCTCGGCAAAATGCCTGATTGCCACCTCCACAATTCGCGCTCGTTTGGCTTCCGATCGCGGACGCGGCTTGCTATCCCGCCTCATCTGCGTCGGCTTCGCCAGACTACTGGTAATTCCTTCCATGGCCCAACTCCTGTAACTTATTTTGACTGTTAGTCAAACTAAGATACAGCACTCGGAAACCATTATTCAATCGTTTTTTACGCGGGTTTAGTTAGTTGTTTCACTTAGAGTCTTTCTTCCCATTGACCAGTGGTCATCCACATGTTTGGGACCCTGCCATCGTGCCGGGGCCGCTTGAGCTCACGGCACAAATCCTCACCACAGGGGACACGGGGGTACACAGGGGAAGGCCCTTGGTTATATTAATAATGAAGAGGAAAACCTGAGGGCTGCACAAAGTGGAGGGAAAATCTCAATGTCCGAAACTGCTCAACAATACACGCAACGCATCCTGGCCCACGCCCAGGGACAAGACCCGATCAAAGTTCAATCGGCCACTAACAGGAAAATAGCTCGCCTCATCAAAGGCGTCCCGACTGCCAAACTGCGCAAGCGCCCCGCGCCCGATAAATGGTCGGTCTCGGAAATCGTCGCCCACCTCGCCGACGTCGAAATCGTGGTCGGCTGGCGCATGCGCTCCATTCTCGGAGCCCCCGGAACACCTATCCAGGCCTTCGATCAGAACGCATGGGTGGTTGCCGGACACTACGAAAAACGCGATCTGCGCAAATCCATCGAACTGCACCGCGTGCTGCGCGAAGCGAATCTCGCGCTTCTCAAATCGCTCTCTCCCGAGCAGTGGAAGCACTACGGCCAGCACGCCGAACGCGGGCAGGAGTCCATCGAGCACATTGTGCGCTTGATGGCGGGACACGACGTCAACCATCTCGGGCAAATCGAGCGCATTTTGACGCCGAGAAAATGACCGCCGTTTGAACATCGTTTACTGGAGGCCGCGCCATGCATTTTCCATCCACGTGGTTATTTCTCCTCGTCGTGCCATTGTTGCAGGCCGCGGACAATACGGGCGTTAAGATGGCGATTCAGTTTGGAAATTTCGGACCCTCGGCGCAACACACCATCTATCTTCAATCGGACCGGAAGCGAATGGAATTCCGAAATTCTATCGGAGAAAAGGAAGGGCCAAGGCTGGTTGCCATTACCCGCTGCGACTTGGGACAGATATTTGAGCTGAACCTTGAGACCCGCGAGTACACCTCGGCTCCGTATCCTCCCCGGCCTTTCACCAGAGAAGAGATGGAAGCTCGCGGATTATCAACGACAGTAAAGTATGTCTCGGACAAACCGACGTTGCGCATCGAAGTAACCACAACCGACACGGGTGAGCGCAGAGAAATGTTTGGACACATCGCGCGCCACGTGGTCACGACCAGAAAGCAAATTCCGTTGGAAGGCTCCCGCGCCGCGGCGCAAGAAGCGGTGATGGACGGCTGGTACATCGACTCGAAGCCGAGCGATTCCAGGGACATCAGTACCAAGGACATCGATCTTCACCAGCGACTTTCCTGCGACCGACCGTGGCCCAAGGGAGGAAAAAGTCACGCTTACCTGCACGCAGCCGGTGGAAACCAGCCAGTCGACAGAGTTGAATTCGTCGCGGTTGGAGAGCGGGAAACCGGATTTGCTCTGGATTCTGTAACGACCACGAAAAGCACGTACGCGCTGCCCGACGGGACTAGAAAGCAGTCAGATGTAAAGAATGAAATGCGAGTCACGCAACTTGAGACCGGCCCTCTCGATCCGGCGCTGTTCGAGATTCCCGCGGGATTCAAACAGGTGGAGCACATCGAGCGCAACCCGGCGATGTCGGCGTCGGCGTCTTCCAACCCGTTCGAGGATTTCTGGCAGCGGCTTAAGGCCGGCGTGGCGAACTTCTTTAGCCGCTAATTAGCGGACTACGGCTCCGCCAGTTCTTGCAGCGGTTTCACCAGAGGCGAAGCCGCGGGCTTCTTCGCGGGCGTGGTCGTGATCACGACGACGCTGACCAGCACCAGCAGCGTTCCAAGGACAGTTCTCGGACCGACGGTCTCGCCTCCGAGGAAGTATCCAACCGTCACCGCCACGACCGGGTTGACGTAGGCGTAGGTGCCGACTTTTGTCGGCGATTGATGATGGATGAGCCAGACGTAGGCGGTGAAAGCTACGATGGAACCGGCCACAATCAAGTAGGCGAGCGCGAACCATGCGCCGCGAGAGACCGCTTGAATGTGAAATCCTCGGAACTCACCGAAAATTGCCGCCGCGAGCGCGAGCATGATTCCTCCAGCGAGCATTTGCGCTCCGGAACTCATGGCCTTTGACGCGGGCAGCGCCAGCTTGCGCGTGAGAGCCGAGCCAATCGACTAGCAGATCGCCGCCACCACCAGGGCAATCGCGCCGGCGCGATCAATGGGGGCTTCGCCGAGATTTAGACTTAACGATCGGCTCACCAGAACCACGACGCCTCCGATGCCGACCAAGAGAGCCAGCGCCAGCCGGACAGTAAGCCGCTGAGTGCGCAGAAAAATGATCTCTGAAAGCGACATGAAAACCGGGATGGTCGCCAGCATGACCGCGGTGATTCCGGAAGGCACGCGTTGTTCGGCCCAGAACACCAGGCCGTAATCGCCCACAAAGATGAAAACCGCGAGCAGCGAAACGGAAACCCACTGGCGGCGAGAGGGCGAGGGAGTGCCCTTCAGGCGCAGCCACCCGAAGAGCGCGATTCCAGCGGTGAAGAAGCGCATGCTGGCAAAAACCAGTGGCGGAACCTCGCGCACACCTACGCGGATGGCCAGGAAGGTCGATCCCCAGACCAAATAAATGATGGCGAACGCCAGCACGGTCTTCCATGCCGGCGGACGAACCGTTGCTTCCATAGGAAATAGATCGCGGGCAGGGCGGCGGGGACGCAGAGTTTTTCGGGCTTGCGACGGTAGAACGTTACCGAAGGACCTGTCTCCGCACGCGGCTGGCGGAATATCGCTATTTCACCTATGAGGCGCTACAGTAGCCGTTGAGGACGATCCGCTCGGAGAAGCTACGCGATTCCGGCTCGACGCACAGTCGAGCGTCCGCGCAGGAGGTTTCACTGTGAAGAAGCACCCGATCGCTATAAAGATATTCCTGCTGTTGGTGTTGTCCGTGGTTGTCGCGATCGTTTACGGCGTGCGCGGGATACACGACGCTCGAGTTCAGCGAGAGACCGCGTGCTACCGCGCCAACGTCGAGAAGCTCAATTCCCTCGAAGCTTCGACGGCCGCGATCAACACCGAGGTCGAGGAGATTCAACGCGACCAAGACGTGATCGATCAGCTCGACGGTACAGACGATGAGGCCGTGATCCAACGTCGGAGCCGCATGCTCGACGGCGTGAGGCTCAAGCTCACCAAGGTGAACAAGGATCGAGCCGAGAGTCAGCGCCGCACCGAACAGATCCAGGCCGAACTCTCGAGCTGCCTCGCAGGGGTGAAGTGACGCCCGCCTACCAACCAGCTCGAGTACGGGCAGGCAGTACCCGCGCCATAACCGAGGTCATCCACGGCCTGCGCTATCTGCCGCAGGTACGTGTAATCCGTAAGACGCGAGCCATGGCTGGAGCCCAGGTAGCGGCCATCTCCGGTAGTTGGAATGAACCAGAACATTTCCATAGCGGCTTCTCCTCGGCTAGGTCAGTTGTGCTTGCGACACCGTTTTTTGCGACCAGTAAGAACTGAGCGCCATTTGTACCGGCAGCGATGCTTCCAGTCCGGCCTTGAGCGGCGCATTCACCTTCGCCCCGGACACAATGGCATCGATAAAGTTCCTGGTGTGCGCCTTTTCCAGGCTCTCTGTTGAAGATATCTCAGTGGTGTGGCCGTCGTTCGGGGTAAAGGTATAGCCATCGCGAGAGAGGTCGAGCGTGCCCTCAGTCCCTTCGAAGAACACAGAAGGATGTTCATTGCGAATGGAAAGCACGGAAGATTCGAAGTTGAGGTTCCAACCCCGGTACTGCACGATCGCACTGACGGTATCCGGGTTTTTTCTCTGGTCATGGAGATCATAGATGCCGCCCAGCGCCGTAGCCGTTTGCGGGTCTGGATCATCGAGCATCCATTGCGCCACATCGACCCAATGGGTCAGGATATCTGCCAACAGGCCGGCGCCATAGTCGGGAAAATAACGCCACGAACTGTAGCGGACGGTCTCATAGGGAACCTGCGGTGAGGGGCCGAGAAAGAGTTGCCAATCGAGGCCAGGCGGCTTCGGGGCGTCAGGGACAAATCGCTGCTGCCAGGGAAAGTTGTGCCACACAGCTCGTGCGAAAACCACGTGGCCGAGCTTCTTTTGCGCGAAGATCGATTGCTTCACCTCCAGGTAGTGCTTCCCGCTGCGCTGCTGCATGCCGCACTGCAGGACCTGCTTGTACTTTTCCGCAGCCGCCGTCAACACGGCTCGGTCTTCCCACCGGTGAAGCGTCGGTTTTTCGAGATGGACGTGCTTGCCCGCCTGCAGTGCCGTTGTAGCCATGGTCACATGCAAGTGATCCGGAGTGGAGATCAGCACCGCGTCCACGTCCGGGCGCGCAAGTAATTCCTGGTAGGCAACCGAGCTGTGCAGCTGTGCATGCTCCTTAGGCAACCGGGAGAGAAATGCTGTCGTCTGTGCATCGTAGATATCGCACACGGCTACGATCTGAGCGCGCTTATCTTCGAGCAGTGCGCCGCCGACAATAGTGCCGCGCCGGCCCAGTCCGATGACTCCGATGCCGACGCGGTCATTGGATCCCAGGATACGGCCGTAGGATCGTGCGCTCATGGCTGCAGCACTGGCGGCGCTGCCGTAAAGAAAGCCTCGTCGATTCATTATGCAAACGCCTTCTGCAGGGCCTGGAATGACGACTCCATGACCTTCAGGCCAAGCTTTGAGCCATCTTCCCGCTCTTCTTCATTGAGTACCCAACCCCTCCATTTTAGATGGGTCAACGTTGCCGCGACTTCGGCAAGAGGAAAGGTGCCGCTTCCCAAAGGAACCTGCTGGCCATTCTGGAAGTCGCGCAGGTGCGGCGCGACGATGCGTTGATGGTGTTGGCGCAGAAACGCCGGCACGTCAGCTCCCCCGCGATAGGCATGACCCGCATCGAGCAGAAAGGATACCAACGCGGGATCGGTCTCTGCGTAAAGTGCTTTGATCTCCCCAATCTTCGATTGAAACTCCCACCAGTGGTTGTGATAGGCGAGCGGCAGTCCGGCACTCTTGCTGAATGCGCCGGCGGTGTTCAGGCCGGCGATCTTTCGCTTTAAATCGTCCGTGGTGTTCGCAGGTGCGCCGCTGAAAATGAGACGTTGTGCGCCCAAGGCAACTCCACCATGGGCCACCTCTTGATACAGGGACGCAGGAGGCAGGTGCGTGGCGGGATCCCAGCGTTCAGGAGGGAGAAATATATGGATGCCAAAAAAGGTGAGGCCGCTACTGGCGATGCTGGAGCGAGCCGGCTCCGGGGAGTTGAAGTAAGGCCGCAAATTCAAGAACCCGGTCTCAAAGCCGGCATAACCAACCTGCTTGACTTGGTCCAGCACGCCCAGGAAAGTATCGAAGCGGGCGGGATCGATATGCCACGCATTCGTTTGCGCTCCCAAACGTATGCCGTGGGTTGCTGTTGCCCAGGCAGAAGCTACGCCACAGCCGGCCGCCATGAGAGCTGAATTTTGAATAAGCTGTCGTCTGGTTATCATCAGTCGCGCCTGCCGCGTCGCGCAGAAATTAAAGATTCAGAGATTGCTGGGGCAAGCTGAGAAGTGAGTCAACAACAACCCGCGGAGGCTTGTTGGGTGAGCGACAGGGCCGATGGAAATGTGTCTCACCAGTGCGACCTGGAATGACGATAAATCAAGGTATCTCTAGAGTCAATTTCGCCACAGAGAAAGTGACATATTGGATAGCCCTTGCCGGATTGAGGAACGCGCCGGATCGCGATTGTGTCCACCGCGGAATGCTGTCCTTTCAAGCATCGGAGGACTGTTGTGCCGCCAGAGGCGCTGCTGCAAGCAGCAAAATGAGAAGTGGCAGGATGGCCGGCATTGTCCTTTTCGATGGATAAGCATTCATTACATTCTCCTGTCCAATGGCGTAGAGCCAAAACATGCCGGCACGACTACCTGCTGTTGCTGCTCTGTGTCGTCTCGGCAGACTGCTTGGGCAGATAGGTGTGGTGAATGCGTTTGTTATACAGATCGTCAAAGGTGATGTAGGGGTAGAGATGATGCGCCTGCGCCTGCTCTTCGTATTCAGCCTTCAACTGCGCCAGCTTCTCCGGAAACTTCTGAGCCAGATCGATGCGTTCGGTCGGATCGTCGTTCAGGTTGTAGAGTTCCCACGCGTTTTCATCGAGCGGCGGATTACTGACTACGTGTTTGGTGAGGACGTCGTTGGGATACGCCAGTTCGGCCTTCCATCCGTTGTCGTAGATCGACCGCGAGCCGAAGATGTAGTAGTACTGCAGCGTGTGACGGGTGGGCGCCTTGGCGTCGTCAATGGAGTATGCCAGGGACGTTCCTTCAATCGGCTGCTGCTTGATGCCGCGAATCTCTTCAGGCGCCTTGATGCCAACCAGATCAAGTGTGGTGGGAAGAAGATCGATCACATGGCTGTACTGGGTGCGAATGCCGCCTTTGTCCTTGATGCCCTTTGGCCAGTAGACGATCAGAGGATTGTGCGTTCCGCCTTCGCTGTTGGCATCTGATTTCCAGTAGCGGAACGGCGTATTGGCGGCCTGCGCCCAACCCAGCGGATAGTTGCCCTGCTTGGCATCAGGCGTGCCGATCTTGTCGATCTTCCCCAGGTTATAGCCGATATTCTCCTCCTCGGTCACCTGCTTGTTGCGAATGGAGCGGTCGATACTGCCCTCGAGCGATCCTTCTTTGCTGGCACCGTTATCACCAATGGAGATGAAGATCAGCGTGTTGTCGAGTTGTCCGATTTCTTTCAAGTTATTGACCAGGCGGCCGATCTCAAAGTCCGTGTAGGTTAGATAGCCTGCATACACTTCCATGAAGCGCGCATAGAGCTTCTGCTTTTCCGGCGTCAGTTGGTCCCAGGCCTTGATGTTCGGGTTGCGGTCGGGCAGCTTGGCATTTGCAGGGATCACGCCGAGTTTCTTCTGCCGCTCGAAGACTTCTTCGCGATAGACGTCCCAGCCCTTGTCGAATTTACCCTTGTACTGATCGCTCCAGTACCTGTCGACCATATGCGGAGCATGCGTGGCAGCTGGTGCGTAGTAGAGGAAGAAAGGCTTGTCCGGCGCGGCCTTCTTCTGGCGGTCGATATAGAAGATCGCTTTGTCAGTGATCTGGTCACTTAAGTGACGGCCATCGGGAGTCGCGTGCGCTTGATCCTCTACCAGATCTGGCTTGTACTGGTCAGTTTGTGACCCAAGGAATCCGAAGAAGTGGTCAAAGCCCTTGCCGGTCGGCCAGTGATCGAATGGGCCGGCGTCGGTTGCTTCCTCGTCCGGCGTGATGCCGTACTTTCCCACCGCAAAGGTGTTGTAGCCATTGTCGCGCAGGATCTCAGCGATGGTGCCGGCCGTAGCAGGCACGCGCCCATCCCAGCCGGGGAAACCGGCGGACGTCGCAATATGCGAGAAGCCCGATTCATGCACGGATGCGCTATTCCGGCCGGTCAGCAGCGCTGCGCGAGTCGGCGCGCAGATGGCGGCCGTGTGGAAGTTGGTATAACGCAAACCGTTGTTGGCGAGGTTGTCGAAGGTGGGCGTCTGGATCAGTCCACCGAAAGTTGCGGGGGCGCCGAAGCCCACATCGTCGATCAGAATCCACACCACGTTCGGCGCACCAGTGGGTGGTTTCACGGGTTCCGGCCACCATTCTTTCGATTCGGCGAGGGTCCGGCCCACGACCCCTTGATAGGGCTGTGCGGTTTGTGCATGCAATGCGAACTCAGCGATCGATGCAAGGATGAGCGTCGAAGTCAACACCCTCAAAACGTTTTTCTCTTTCATGTGGCTCCTTATGCTCATACGGTTCCTTAGGCTCTCTTATCGAATCGACGCCGGCAATGCTTGCAAAGGCAGACGGCTGCTGCGCTTAGCTAGGCATATGCTTGCTAGAGCAACGCATCCGATCGGCGCGCAGCAGAAACAAGCGCTAAGGATCAGAAAACTTTGCTTGGAATGTAAGGGGGACCGCGTCAGTCAAGCCGCGATGCGATGCTTATCGACAGGAACAACAACAGCAGGAAGCAAGAGACGACGGCCGGGGGAGAGAGTCGGAAGGCGAATTAAACGGTGCAGAATGCCTCATTGAATTAAACCGTTTCCCTTTGCGTGAGGAGTCCGGAGGATCTGGCCAGCCCGAGAGGACTATGCTTGAACGCGGACGTGTCGACAGCTTATAACAATGGCTCGCGGATTTCCACAACAGAATCCCACAACTGTTACCTTCCATCCATA
The DNA here is from genome assembly GCA_963773955.1 of uncultured Acidobacteriaceae bacterium. GTDB lineage: Bacteria > Acidobacteriota > Terriglobia > Terriglobales > Acidobacteriaceae > Acidiflorens. The sequence continues at coordinate 27,351 of CAVZDM010000124.1, forward strand.
TTTTGAAATGATTTTTGGAGAGTGCATCGTGTCACGACGCGTTCCGTTTTCCAGGACCAGCTATCTGCGCGTCTTTCGCTACGGCGACAGCTTTTACAGCCTCTCGCGGCTGGGCCGCGTCGGACGCTCCAGCGATCCATTCGGCGAGTTCACGCTGGCACAGAGCTTATTTCAGGATCCTCCTTTTGCCGGCAGAGATCTACGAACAGGCCGGTCGCGTTTATCTTTTGTATTCGACCTGCGGCGAACAGGGAATTGCGCTGGCGGAAGTTCGTCTTCGATAGCTACCAGGGAAGTGACAATTTAGACAATTGTCGCCAGAGCCAGCGTGAAAAGCAGGGCGATGATCGAGATCATGGTTTCGCTGATGGACCAGGTCTTCATGGTATCGGCCACGCTCATGTTGAAGTACTCCTTCACCAGCCAAAAGCCGCCATCGTTGACATGGGAGAAGATGAGCGATCCCGCGCCGGTGGCGATGGCCAGCAATTCCGGCCGCACCCCGGGGCTATGCGCAGGATGGGAGCAACGATGCCGGCGGCCGTGGTCAAGGCGACGGTGGCGGATCCGGTGGCCAGACGAATGAGCGCGGCGACCAGCCATCCCAGCAGCAGCAGCGATACATGGGCGTGCAGGGCAACCGCGACAATCGCCTGCGAGACGCCGCTATCCTGAAGGATGCGCCCAAACCCGCCGCCCGCTCCGATCACCAGCGTGATGTGGCCGTCGGCGCCAGGCATTCATTGGAGAATCTCAAGAATCGTCTCCCGGTTGAAGCCGCGCATTTTGCCCAGGGTGACAAAGCTGACCAGGACCGCGACCAGCAAGGCGATATCGGCACTGCCCAGCAAGATGCAGCGCGCGGTTGGCGCGGCTGCCGGGCGGCGTCAGCACGCCGGCCCAGCTGCCGAGCAGCATCAGCACCACCGGCAGCAGAATGGTGGTCATCGAGATGGCCAAAGCCGGGCAAACTGCGATCGGCATCGTGCTCGGCAAACTCGTTCCGCCATCGGGTTGTGCGGATCGAGCACAATCCTGGGAGCGATGAAGCGGGCATAAATGGGGCCGGCCACGATCGCGCGTGGGAATGCCGACCAGCAGGCGCATATAAGATCGTCCGTCCTACGTCGGCGTGGAAGATGGTCAACCGCCAGCATGGCAGCAGGATGCGGTGGCACCAGGCGCGTGGACCACGGAAAGGCCGGCCACCATGGGCAGGCCGACCAGGATCAGCGAAGTGCGGGTGCGCCGGGCGACGGTAAAAGCAATCGGTACTGAGCAGAACGAAAGCCTACCTCAAAGAAGACAGGCAAGCCCACGATCAAGCCCGGCGCACATCATGGACCAGGGCACGCGCCGCTCGCCGAAAAGGTGAATCAAGGTCTCCGCGATGCGGTCCGAGGCCCCGGACTCCGCCATCATCTTGCCCAGCATGGTGCCCAGGCCAACCACGATCGCGATATGGCCTAGCGTATTGCCGGTCCCCGTTTCGAAGGAGGAAACGATGTTCCCCAGCGGCATCCCGGTCGCGGCCGCCAGCGCGAGCGAAACCACCATCAGCGAGAGAAAAGGGTTCAGCTTGCCCACCGCAATGAGCAGAACCAGCCCAATCACTGCAGTGGCGGCGGCGATCAGCAGGAAGAGCGCCGTGGCTGTCGATCATCGGCAATGGGGTCAAGAGGGGCTCACGGCGGGCGGGGCAGAAAGCGTCCGCCTCGTTGCCCGGTGGCATCCCCGTCCTTATACGACAGCACGCCGTTGACCCATACGGCAGCGATTCCTTCGGCGCCGCAGATCGGGTTCGCTGAAGGTAGCCGTATCTTTGATCGTCTCCGGATCGAAGAGCACCAGGTCGGCGTGAGCGCCTTCGCTGATTCGCCCTCGTCCGGCCAATCCGAAGCGCTGCGCGGGCATGCCGGTCATTTTGTGCACGGCTTGCGCCAGCGGGAAGATGCCCTGCTCCCGGCAGTAGTAGCCCAGCACGCGGGGAAAGGTTCCCCACAAGCGAGGGTGCGGCCGCGGGTCGTTGGGCAAACCATCCGAGCCGATCATGGTTGCCGGATGTTGCAGGATGCGGCGCACATCCTCTTCAGACATGCAGTGGTAGATGGCCCCGGCGGGCTGCAAGCGCGCCGCCGCTTCGCCCTGCTTGGTACGCCCCAGGCAGAGGCGATCTGCTCCAGCGTCTGGCCGGCCATTTCGGGATGAGGCGTCGACCAGGTGATGACGATGCGGACGCGCTCGTCTACCTGGCGAAGATCGAGGGTGCTGGACGAGGCTGCATAGGGATAGCAGTCGCACTGCACAGGTTGTTCGGCCCGTGCCGTCTCCAATGCGTGCAGGACCTCTCCGCTCCTGCCCCAATTTGCGACGCCTGCGCACTTCAGATGGGAGATGACAACCGGCACCTGGCATTGACGGCCGGTCGAGAATGCTTCGCTGCATGGCTGCAAGGATCTCCTCGGCCTCGGTGCGCATGTGCGAGGCATAGATCGCGCCGGCGGCCGCAAGCGGTTCGGCCAGCGATAGAATTTCTTCCGCCGGAGCGGAGCGGGCCGACAAATAGGCGAGGCCCGAGCTCAACCCTAATGCGCCGTGGTCCAGGGCCTCGATCAGCTGCGCGCGCATGGCCTGGATCTCGGCCGCGGTGGCGGCGCGGTCGAGCCGGTCCATATGGTTGTTGCGCAGGGCCGTATGGCCGGCCAGGGCGGCCACGTTGACCGCCGGGCTGGGCCGCATCGACCGCCGCGACGTACTCCGCGAAGGTGGGGTAACGGAAAGCGTCGGCTTCTCCCAGCAGGTTCATGGGATCGGGAGGTGGCCCGGCCAACTGCACCGGCGCCGCGCTGATGCCGCAGTTGCCGACGATCACGCGTGGTGACGCCCTGCGACAGCTTCGCCATCATCTGGGGATTGCGGATTACGTTGGTATCGTCATGCGTGTGGACATCGATGAAGCCGGGAGAAAGCACCCGTCCGTCTCCCTCGGTGACCTGCCTGGCCTACGTACTGAGAGAGTTGCCCGACCGCGCAGACGACGCCGGCATCGATGGCGACATCGGCGGTCTGAGACTCGGCGCCACTGCCGTCGAGCACGCGCACATTCCGGATAAGCGTGTCACAATGAGGCATAGGGCATGGTAAATCCCTTCCGGGAAACACCGCATCCTTCATCAGCAGGAGCGAAATGCGTCTAGACTGATCTCAGACGTGATTCCAGATTCAGGAGGTGCACCATGTCCGACGAGGATCTAAAAGCAGAGCTGGAGAGGCTGCGTGCGGAAAACGATCAGCTCAAAACCAAGAGTGTGCGTGGACTGAGCTTAAAGGTGAGTGAAAAGGGGGCAGTATCGCTTTACGGCGTCGGCCGGTTCCCGGTGACGCTCTACAAGGAACAGTGGGCCAAAGTGCTGGGCATGAAGGACGACATCGAGAAATTCCTTCACGACAACGCCCACTTGCTTAAGACGAAGGAATGAGTTCGACCGCCGCAGGATCGCATTGTGTAGCCCCGGACTTCAGCGCTTTTGCACTCTATCACCTCACCAATCGCCGGGTATCCCACATCTCGCTCGTTTTTTGCGAGATGGGGGTTACCGCGGCCTCCCCCTGAAGCCTGCTGAGGACCTCACGGATCCGCACGGGTCCCCCAGCCACTAACTCTCACGGTCTGCGCGTGAAAGCCGCTGGTTGCGGATTGCCTTGTGATCCAGGTCGCGCAGGCTCTCGATATTCTTTAGGACCTTGTGCATCGCCTCCACAATGGCGTCGATGTCGCTGCGCGGGCCGAGGAAGATCTGGTGCGGAAACCAGATTGCCTCACGGTACGCTGCCTTTTCCGACTCTGGACAGCTGTACATGGTCTTCAGGTCCAGCGGCTGCGATCGGCCCCAGCTCAGCGCGGGGAAATCGGCCGGATCGAGCGGGAACAGTGAGCTGCGATAGACCGGCTCATAGAACAAGCCGTCGCAGGGTATGCCTTCCAGTTGCAGAGCTGCCACAAATGCGGCGCGCGGAATATCTTTCACTTGCTCGGAGAAATACTTCAGCACAAAGCCGTAGGGAGCCAAGGTGGTAATGCGGGGCTCCGCCTTTAAGAAGCCGATGCCCGCGGTCTTCGCCAGCTGTTGTTCGAAGTAGGCCATGTTCGCCATGCGGATCACGGCCTGGTCGGGAAGGCTCTCCAGCTGCGCCGTAAGCAGTGCTGCCTGAAACTCACCCAGCCGGTAGTTAAAACCAATGGTCCGATGGTGAAATTTATCGGTCACGCTGGCGCGTCCGGCATTGATGTAGGTTTGCACGCGCTCGTGGTATTCCAGGTTGTTGGTCAGCACGATGCCGCCTTCCCCGGAGGTGATGAGCTTGCTCGACTGGAAGCTGAAGGCTCCCAGGTCGCCCATCGAGCCCGCGCCTTTGCCCCGCCACTTGCCGCCGTGCGCGTGAGCACAGTCTTCGACGATCTTCAGCGAATGTTTGCGGGCAATCTCGGGCAGCGCATCCATGTCAGCGAAACGCATGCCCAGGTGCACCGGCAGGATGGCACGGGTTTTCGGAGTGATGGCAGCTTCGGCGGCTGCGGCATCCATGCAATAGGTTTCGGGATCGACATCGACAAACACCGGCACTGCATTCACCAGCAGCACCGGCCCCACCGTGCCCTCCCAGGTGTAGGCAGGGACCAGCACCTCGTCGCCGGGGCGGATGTCGATGGCCTTGAGAGCCGCCTGAATGGCGACCGTGCCGGTGTTAACGCATTGGCCGTAGATGGTGTCGTGCAGCTTGGCAAAACCGGCGGCGAACTGGACGGAGTACTTGCCCGGAAAGGGCTGCCCTCCCCAGGCTCGACTGCGTAACACATCCAGTATGCGCGTCTCTTCTTTATCCGAGAACAGTGGCCAAGGTGTGAACGGGGTGGTCCGCACTGCGGCGGCCACCCAGAATTGCCAGACTTTCCATTGCTGCCCGCCTCAACTGGAGAAGCCCAACGATAACACACTAAGCGGTTTGAGGAAGAGGCCCAGCTGGAGCGTCGATTGGCCTGCTGCCCTACCTAAGAAGATGAAATGGCGCGGACGAATATTAAGTGGGTGGCCCAGGTCTCGCTTTGAGACCTGGGTGTTCCGGCCGGGACCTAATTGCCAGGAGCGGTCGGGGTGACAATTCTGTTGCAGGGGTCAATTATTTCTCGTCGAAGCCCTTGCGGGCACAGCTCTTCGCGCGGATGTTGCCGAACCGTGTTTCATCCTCAGCCGATTGTAATCGGCATCTTTCCCGATCCGCTCCGAGGCTGTACCATGCGAAGGATTCCCGGCCGCACTGATCTAAGAGGAACCGAGATGCGAACGAGCATATTGGTAACCGGATCGGTCGCTGTACTGCTGCTGTTGTCATCGTGCAGGAAGCAGGGCAATCCGAACGAAACCGCCGCGCCGGGCGGACCCCAGGATCCCAACCTGAGCGTACGTGCGGGCGGATATCACGGCAATCATTTCAGCGGTCCGGTTTACATTCCCCGGTCTTCGTCCCATGGAGAGACGGCACCACTGTCGTACAACGTGACCTATCAGGATGGCGTCACTGTGCTCAGCAGAGACGACACGATGCGCCACCTGGTCGCTATCCAACGGGATGGGAGCTACGTCTTTGACTCCTCCGCCAGCCAGATCGCCAACCTGAAGCCCGGAGGCGTGCTCCTGCTTTCCGGCCTGGCGCTGTGCACGGTGGTCGATGTGAAAGAGACTGACGACGGTTACTTGCTCAAAACAGGACCAGCCAAAATCACCGACGCCATCAAGGAAGGCCGGCTGGAGGGCACGTACAGGATCGATTTCAGCAGGATGCAGACCACCGTAGGGCGTGGCTGATTTTGATGTGGACTTCGCCGGTTACAATTACCACGTCAAATTCACGCCGGGCAATGACCGCATCGATGTTCAGGCGACCATTAAATTTGGCGGCAGCCAGGGCACGCTGGCCTATGAAGGCGTCGGTTACCTCAGCAACTTTGTTTCCGACCATCAGGATGCAGATCAAAGATGGCCAGCTTACCAACCTCAGCTTTACCAACTCCAACCTTGAGCGGACAGGTTGAGCTGAAGTGGTTTGCCGTCGCCACTGATGCCATGAAATCCGGCTCCATGGCCAAGATCACTTCCTGGCCCGCCGAGCTCTTGAAGAGTGTCCTCGCTCTCCAGAGCGGCCTATCATGTCCCCATCCTGGTGGGCGCAGTGCCCTTCGATCTGAGGATATCGCTGGGTTTCAGCTTTATTCCGGCCTTCACCTCGAAGAACAGCGTTGTCTGAGGGTAGCAAGCTCATCAAGTACAGCGGCAGCGGCGGCTTCATTCTTTCGAATGGCCAGACCAGGCCGTCCGGATCTATCAATGTCCAGGGAGACGTTAGCCGGGCAGGATAACCGGGTGGTGGCCGCTGGTCCAGTAGGCTTTACCGCGGCTACCGAGGCACCCCGGCTGGAACTGACCATGGGCTGGCCGCCCTCGGCCTTGCCCGTCGCGGGTTATCTCAACTTCATCGCTTCCTACGGCATTGTCACCAACGGCATGGCCAGTCCGATTCCATGCCAGACCAACATCATGGCTTTCAGCGTGAACGCAGGATCCGCCTACTCGTCACCCAACACCTTCGCCGACTGGTTTGGCACGGCCACGGGAGCATCTTCCGTCTGTCTCGCTGTGGCAGAAGACCATGAAGTCCGCGGGCGCCGTGGGCCTGATGTGTCCCAGCTGAGTTCGGGAATCGTGACAGTGAAGCTTGATATTGTCCTACAAACGACTCGGAACTGCAGTGCATGGACTGCTCAGAGTGGCCCATCTTCACCCAATATCTTCGTGCCAGATCTCTGGATGATCGCGTATGAAGGCTTCCATCATGCGCACGCATTCTTCAGAGTCCAGATCGAGAACCCTCACGCCGGCCTGCGCGTAGCCAGTCGAGGCCGCCGCTAAAGGTCCTGCTCTCGCCCACCACCAGGGTGCGGATGCCGAACTGACGCACCAGCCCGCTGCAATACCAGCAAGGCGCCAGCGTAGTCACCATCACAACATCGCGGTAGGAACGCAATCGACCTGCGCGGCGAAAGGCATCGGTCTCCGCGTGCACGGAGGGATCATTCTGCTGTACCCGTCGGTTGTGCCCGGAGCTGAGCAACTGCCCCTGGTTGTTGAACATTGCTGCACCGATGGGAAGGCCACCTTCTGCCAGGCCGGTCCGGGCTTCGCGAATCGCGACCGCCAACATCGAAGCCCAATCCTGTTCCACGTTCATTCCTCACCTCACAGTGAGAATACGTACGCAGCCCTTCGGTTGTCGAGATGAACGATCGAAAGCGAGCCAGGTGTTGCCTAGCAACAGCAACCCCCAGGAAAGCATCCTATCGCCTGCTCTGTTAAGAACCTGCACACGAGCATAGAAAGGATTTTCAATGACCAGATACAACCAATTCAGAGCAGTGCTACTTTGCGGCTTTCGCTTTTCTTTTCGCAGGTTGTAACAAGCAGGACAATTCCAAGGCGAATTTCCAATCCGCGATCAACGACTACTACAAGGCTCACCCCGCCTGCATTTGGCAGGACACGAAGAAATTCCCGGTGCAGGCCGCGACTTCTGACGACGCTAAGACAGAAGGCTATGACGCCCTCACGGATGCCGGCCTTCTCACCCGCACGACCGGGGAGAAGAAGGTATTCATTGTCGCCTCCAAGCAGGTGAACAACTACGATCTGTCAGCACCAAGGGCGCTCCGCCTGGACGCCGGATACGACCCAGCCGGGATACGGCAACTTCTGTTACGGCCATCGTGTTGTCGATTCCATCGATAGCTTTACCACCGGGGTCAACGGTTCCGGTTTGAAGACCGCAGAGGTGAATTACCACTACAGCTTCGCCGACGTGCCGGACTGGGCAAAGTCCCAGGAGGTGCAAACCGCCTTCTCATCCGCCGGCGCCGCGCTGGCGCACAGCCAGCCGGGCCAGGATTCGCTGGTCATGAATGGCGATGGCAGCAACTGGCAGGTGACCAAGTGAAGCAAAGTATGCCCCATCCTTGAACCCGGTTGGAGTTCAAGGATGGGGTTAAGCCATCCGTTACTGCTGAGCCGCCTCCAGGGCAAACACCAGCAATGAGCGCGCCGTGACGCCGTAGGAATCGCCGACCTTAAAGCTTCCCTTCTCGCTGTTGTCTGTGATATTGGTGTCGATCAACAACGACCAGGTATCGCCACCGGGGCACTCAGGCAAAGTAAATTCGACCAGATCGTGATGGTCGTTGATCACGATCAACAGTGTCGCTTGCTTTCCTCTCTGCCTGATTCCGGTTACCTGTGCACGCCCATCCAGCAGCATGCCGAAGCAGCGCATGTTTGTGTCGCCCCAATGCTCCTGCTCCATTTCCGATCCGTTGGCGTTGATCCAGGTCAGATCCTTGACCCCCAACTCCTCGTTGTATTGGCCGGTGAGAAAGAGATTGCGGCGCAGGATGGGGTACTTGTGGCGCATACTTCGTCAGCCGGCGGGTAAAAGCAACCAACTGCTCGCCTTTCTCCTGCAACTCCCAATTGAGCCAACTGATCTCGTTATCCTGGCAATAGGCGTTGTTGTTGCCGCCCTGGGTGCGGCGCGAACTCGTCGCCGGCCAGCATCATGGGCGTTCCCTGGGCCAGCAGCAAAGTGGCCAGGACATTGCGTATCATGCCGCTTGCGCAGAGCAATGATATCGGGGTCGTCGGTAGGTCCTTCGACGCCGCAGTTCCAGGAGTTGTTGTTGTGAGCTGCCGTCCTTGTTGTCTTCTCCGTTGGCTTCGTTGTGCTTCTCGTTGTAGGTGAAGACGATCGTTCAGCGTGAAGCCATCGTGAGCGGTGACGAAGTTGATCGACGCCCAGGGTCTGCGTCCCTGATGATTGAAGATGGAGGCGGAAGCACACAGGCTCTCGGTCAGCGCGGCGGCTGGGGCGTTGCCGATCCAGAACTTGCGCGTTGTGTCGCGGAATTTGTCATTCCACTCTGCCCAGCCGGGAGGGAAAGCCGCCCACCTGGTAGCCGCCCGGACCGCAATCCCAGGGCTCGGCGATGAGCTTGATCCTGGACAGGCATGGATCCTGGCTGCAGGCCTTGAGAAATCCGCTCTGGTTATCGAATCCGTTCGGCTCCCGCGCCAGAATGGTTCCGAGGTCAAACCGGAAACCGTCGACCCGGGTCTGCTCCGCCCAATAGCGCAGGCTGTCGGTGACCATCTGGATCACTCGCGCGTGACTGAGGTTCAGCGTGTTTCCGGTGCCGGTGTCGTTGATGTAATAGCGCGGCTTGTCGGGCAGCAGACGGTAGTAGCTTGCGTTATCAATTCCCTTGAACGATAGCGTGGGGCCGAGTTCGTTTCCTTCCGCGGTGTGGTTGTAGACCACGTCCATAATGACTTCAATCCCAGCATCGTGAAAGCGGGCGACCATTTCCTTGAACTCGCGCAGTGGGTGGCGCGGTCGTGGGCATAGCGCGTATCGGGCGCAAAAAACCCGATACTGTTGTAGCCCCAGTAGTTGGTCAGGCCCTTTTCCAGCAGGTGGCTGTCATTGATGAAGAAATGGATCGGCAGCAGCTCCACCGAGGTTACGCCCAGCTCCTTGATGTACTTGACCACCGGCTCCTGCGCCCAGGCCCGCGTAGGTGCCGCGCAGCTGCTCCGCCAGTCCGGGAAAACGCTTGGTGAAGCCCTTGACGTGCAGCTCATAAATAATCGTGTCGTCAAACGGTACCCGGACCTCGCTCAGCACATTTTGACCGTGCCAATCGAAGTTAGGATCGACGACCACGCACTTGGGCATGAACGGGGCGCTGTCCCGCTCGTCGAAGGTGGTGTCATCGCCCGACTCCATCTTGTAGCCGAAGACCGCCGGGTCCCATTTGAGCTCGCCGATATGAGCCACCGCGTAGGGATCGAGCAGTAGCTTGTTGGGGTTGAAACGGTGACCGGTTCTCAGGCTCATAGGGTCCGTGAACGCGATAGCCGTAGACCGTGCCGGGGACGGACATCAGGCAGATAGCCGTGCCAGATCTGATTGGTGTACTCGGGCAGTTCGATCCGCTCCAGCTCCTGTTCGCCGTTTTCGTCGAAAATGCAGACCTCTACCTTGGTGGCGTGGGCGGAGAAGAGTGCGAAATTGGTGCCCTTTCCGTCCCAGGAGGCGCCTCGCGGGTGAGGAAGGCCTTCTCGTATCGCGGCGGTGCGCGGTTCAGTCATGGTCAATTCGGGCATGATGTGTGATCCTGTGCTACAGGATAGATTCAATGCAGTTAGGCAAACAAATGTAGAGTCAAGTAGATGCGGATTTATGGCGTTTTAGCTGGTTGGCTCTGTCGCAGCTGTAGCTTCTGTTCAGGCATCAAATCGCGGAAATCCCGCTACGGTCGGTTTGGGAGCCGGGGTGAGCAGACCCTGATCGCGCAGCCATTGCTCCAGCAGGACGGGCCATAGGTCCAGCGCTGCGCTTCCCGCTCCCATGCCGCTGCCGTGGTCTCCATGGCGGAAGATATGCATCTCGGCCGGTACACCGGCGGCAATCAAGGCGTTATAGAAATCGACGCTGGCGCTGATCGGGACGGTTCGATCGTCGGTAGTGCTGTAGATAAAGGTGGTTGGCGTCTGCGAGGTAACGTGCAGGCTGGGCGTGTATTTCTGTTCGTCCAGCTTGCAGGTTTCAGGCGGGATGGTCTTGATCACGCGAGCAGTAGGTGATGTAGTGCCCGCTGGGCTGCATGGCGTTCAGCCAGGGATAGCCGAGCACCAGGAAATCAGGCCGGCTGCTGAGCCGCTCGAGCGGGTCGCTGGCGTCGGGCTTGCCGGCGTCGAAGAGCGTGCCGGTGGCCGCTGCCAAATGGCCTCCGGCGGAGAAGCCAATCGAAGCCAATACGGTCGGGAAGAAAGCCGTAGGCTGCAGCGGAGAGACCGCACCAGCCGGACCGCGCGTTGCGCATCCTCTAGCGGAATCGGATAGAGATACTTCGCCCCCAGCCGGTACTTGAGCACAAAGGCGGTCATCCCGCGGGACGGTAAACCAATCGGCCACCTGGCGGCCTTCGAGGTTGCTGGCAAGGCCGAGGTAGGCTCCGCCGGGGGCGACGATCACTGCCGATCCCGTGCCTTTCGTCCTTTTTGAGGAAGAAAGACGGTGAGCGTGGGCAAGTCGGCCGCGTTGGTGCCCGCTACTTCGGGCGCGCCACTCGGCCACAGCTGCAGGGTGGAGATGCCAAGAGCCGGATCGAGCGTAGGTTCGGTTTGGGCGCATCCCAAGGTGGCTGCAACAGAAAAAGTGCTGGTGCAAATCGGTAGCTCTTCATTCCTGCTTCTTCTCCGCTGCGCTTTAAGCACAAGGGATGACTTTACATGCTGCAGAAAAACACTGCTGAAAAACCAGGTTTTTGAAGGGTTCGGCCTTTAGGCCGTACGTAATTGATTGAAGATAAGACCGACTTTAGCTGAGGGCCGCAGTCTATTGGCAGCATCGACTTTTTCCGCAGCCTCTTTTAGCCCCTGAGGTCCGGGCTTTCCTGCTCGGTCCCGAATTTTTCCGCAGCTGGTCTGGTCTCAATATCAAACCTGAGGTATCTCGATCCCATCGCTCGAAGGGGCCGACCCCCCTCGAAAGGATCATCCCTGCCTATCCTACTCTTATCCGGTGGTTTTGAGCGAGATTGCACGGCTATCGTCAGGGCCGCAAATTTCCGCATTCATTGCGCATGAATCTGCTCCATCCCAAATGGTTGGTTGAGATCGGCCCCGAATGAGGGTTTCGTTGCGACGATAGATCTACCTTGGAACCATCGCTGCACGCTTCCTTCATAGTTTGCTCGAAAGGTGGTCCGCCCGATGCTGAGCGCTAACTTTGCTGTCGATCCGTCAGCCCATTTCCTGGGGTCGCTTCCCGAAGATGCATATCCGCTGCTGGCAAGGCCGCCGCCCGGCCCGCGCCATGCGCTCAGTTTGGTCGAAGCCGGAACCTACGGAAATCGCATGGCGAAGCACCTGCACCTGGCGAGCGCGCCCATGATCAGCGTGAGGACCCGGCGCAAAGCGCACCTTGCTGTTACCCGGCTGCGCTCCGAGACGGGCCTGCGTTGACAGGACAACACCATTCCCGTGCGAACGGGCCTTCACCGTCCAGTTGCACCTGCGGCATGTGTCGCCGGTGAAATTCTGGCTACATGGGCGACCGATCGCGATCGACGCGGTACAAGAGGAAGGAAGCGTCAGCATCATCGATCTGGAGCAGGAGCCCTCCATGTACCTGGGAAGTGCCTTCGATATGGTGCAGTTTTACGTGCCCCGCGTCGCCCTGGATGAGTTCGCGGATGAGAACGATGGCTGCCAGGTGCGAGACGCTCAGCTGGCCGTTTGGAAAGGTCGATCCCGGGCTGAAGAATCTGGCATCGTGCCTCTTGCCGGTGCTGGAGGAGACCGGCGTTGCCGAGCGAGCTGTACGTCGATCACCTGGTCTTTGCCGCGCATGCGTACATCGCCCGCACCTACGGCGGAATCAAAATTGCACCATCCATTGTGCGCGGAGGGCTCGGCGCCATGGCAGCTGCACCGCGCCACCGAAATGCTGAAGGCAAACCTCGATGGACAGATCGCGCTCTCCCAGGTGGCGCGCGAATGCAAGCTATCTGTCAGTCATTTTGTCCGTGCGTTCAAGCAGACGATCGGTCAACCGCCCTACCGCTGGCTCTTGCAGCAGCGCATCGACGCAGCCAAGGAACTTCTGCTGCATTCCGGCCTGCCGATGGTCGAGATCGCGCTCAAATGCGGATTTGCCGATCAGGCATGTTTCATCCGGGCATTTCGCAAGTTGCTCGACACCACGCCCGGGGAGTGGCGGCGGATACGCATGCAGTAAGACCTGGTATTCGCCGCCGCAACGCGAAAGCCACTCTCGCTGACAAATGTTCAGTCAAGGCTGTCGATGATTTCCCCGAGGAACCAGGCCCTGCGTTCCGTCTCGTCGATCCAGACCTCGATGAGGCTGGCCGTTGCTACATCGTTATGACGATCGCACACTTCGTGCGTGGAGCGAAGCGATGCAGTCAGTTGCCGATTGTCCGCGTACAGCTCGCTGAGCATCGCTTTCGGTGCAAGGTGGTGGCCGTTATTGTCCTTGAGCCGTTGATAACTGGCTGACTTCGCTGATGGAGTGAAGGGTGATGCCCCCCAGCTTCCGGGCTCGCTCTGCGACCGGGTCGGTCATGGCAAAGATCTGATCGCCGTGCTCATCGAGAAGCAGATGATAGTCGCGGAAGTTCTTGCCAGTCATGTGCCAATGAAAGTTCTTGGTCTTCAAATAGAGGGCGAAGCTATCGGCCAGCAAGTGACGCAGCTCGCCCGATATTTCCTCGACTGCCGTGTGATCCAACTGTCCAACGTTCTTGATCGAAGACGCTTTCTCGTTCTTCGCTTCAACCTTTTCTGCTGTTGCCATCATTGTCTCCTTC
>CAVZDM010000125.1:0-12713 GCA_963773955.1 uncultured Acidobacteriaceae bacterium
CAACGCATCGTCTTTCTTCGACAGCCCGCGCGTGCCGCGCTATGCGGTCGAGTACATTCTGTTTCACGAAATGCTCCATTTGAAGCACCCGGTTAGGCTCAGCGGGAGCCGGCGGTGCGTGCATTCGCGGGAATTCCGCGCCGAGGAGAATCTGTTTCCGGAGCTGGCGCAGGCACGCAAATTTCTGCGGATCGTCTAGCAGCGGGCGGGTCCCCCGTTCAGCAGTTTGGCGGCCGGGCGGGGACGCCCGGCTCTCCACGAGCGCGCGCCGTTCTCCGTTCAATGCGCGGTTTCCCCGTGTGATGCAAATCACAGCGGTCCGTGATTCACTGCGTTGACCGGGCCCGGCCTGAAACCGTATCCTATTGATATTGAAATTGAATTTCATTTTCAATTAGAAAGCAGCCCTTTTTCAATGTTGCAAGCATTCATCATTACGCTCCGCGAAGGCGTCGAAGCGGCGCTTATCGTCGGCATCACTCTCGCCTATCTTGCCAAGATCGGCCGCAACGATCTGCGCAAGTCGGTCTATGCCGCCCTGGCCGCAGCTTTTGCCGGGTCGATCGGCGTGGCCGTGGTGGTCTCCCGTTTCAAATTGAATGAGGACATCTTCGAAGGCTGGGTCATGTTGGTGGCTGCCGTTTTCGTGGTCACCATGATCGTCTTCATGATGAAGACCGGGCGCAGGCTCAAGGGCGAAATCGAAAACAAGGTCGGGTTGTTCGCGCGTGGTGACGCGTGGATCGGGCTTTTTATTTTTGTTTTTCTCATGGTGCTGCGCGAGGGGGCCGAAACTGTTCTGATCCTCTCCGCCGTTACGCTGAATTCGAGCGAGCTGATGAGTTTTATCGGCACGGTGATGGGAATCGTGGTCGCCATCCTGTTCGGGGTGATGTTTGTGAAAGGCAGCGTCAAGATCAATCTGCAGAAATTCTTCAGGGTCACTACCGCGATTCTTTTCCTGGTGGCGGGGCAACTGGTGATCTCAGGCCTGCACGAGCTCTCGGAAAACGGCGTGCTTCCCTCTTCCCGGCAGGAGATGGCGATCATCGGGCCGATTGTGCGCAACGATTTCTTCTTTTTCGTCACCATCCTGGTGCTGGCCGCGCTGATGGTGCTGTTTGATATGAAGAGCCGGCAACCGGCCGAACTGCCGCCCGCCGGCGCTGCCCGCCGCAAGGTGCTGTGGACCGCGCGCCGCGAGCGTTTTTGGATGGCCTCGGTTTACGTTTTTTCGTTCATTTTCATCGTGATGATTACCGCGAGCTTCATCTACGAAAAGAGCGCCAGCGCACTGTCGCCGGCGGCGGAAGTTACGTTCGTCGACGGCAAAGTCTCCATCCCACTGAAGCAGATTTACGATGGCGAACTGCACCGCTTTGAAGCTCAGGAAGGCGGAGTTGAAGTGCGATTCTGGCTTTATCAGAAGCCCGACGGAAAGATCGCTACGCTCTTTGATGCGTGCGAAATCTGCGGGCCGGTCGGCTTCTATAAAGGAGCGCAGGGAGTCGTCTGCAAGAACTGTGCCGCTCCCATTAACCCGCAGTCGGTCGGGATGGCCGGGGGCTGCAATCCGATCCCGCTGAAGGCGCAGGTCACTGATGACGCGGTGATTGTCTCCGAGGCCGACGTGGCGGCCGGCAGACGGTACTTCGAGCAGAAATAATGTTTCCTCGCATCGTCTACGAATCGTTTCGCCGGCAAGCGCGCCGCAAGCTGCTCGCGGGCATCGCGATTACGCTGGGCGTTGCGGTGGCCACCGCCATGATCGCTGTCGCTACCGACATTGGCGACAAGATCAACCGCGAACTGCGCAGCTACGGCGCTAATTTGGTGGTTACTCCTCAGGAAGACACGCTTGATGTGGAAGTCGGCGGCGCTAACTTGAAGCCTCCGAGCGACGGCGCGTTTCTTAACGAGGCGGACCTGCCGAAGATTAGAGGGACGTTCTGGCATCACAACATCGTCGGGTTTTCGCCCATGCTGCCGGTAACGGTGAGAGTCGGCAAGGGCAGCGACGCGAAGGATGTCACTTTACTTGGCACCTATTTCAACAAGGCGCTGAGCTTTGGGAAAGACGAGTTCACTACTGGCGTGCGGATCACGCATCCGTGGTGGAAAGTGTTGTGCGGGAATCCGGGAGAATTTCCGGGGTGTGGCTGGCCGGATGACAGCTCTCAGAATATTCTCGTCGGCGAACGCCTGGCTTCGAAGCTAGACAAGCAAGCCGGGAACACGCTCGATGTCGCCGGCCGGCATCTGACCATCTCCGGCATTCTTTCCACCGGCGGCGCGGAAGACGACCAGATTGTCGCGCCGCTTGCACTCGCACAGCAGATTCTTGGCAAACCGGGCGCCGTTCGGCGGGTTTACGTCAGCGCCATGACCAAGCCTCCGGATGCGCTTTCTGTCCGCGACCCAAAGACGATGACTCCCGAGGTTTATGACCGCTGGTATTGCTCGCCTTACGTGGAGTCGATTGCTTATCAGTTGCAGGAAGTGATTCCGCATTCGCATGCGGAGCAGATTCGCCAGGTCGCGCAGAATGAGGGCACGGTGCTTTCGCGGATCAAGGGACTCATGCTGCTGATTACGTTCGCTGCGCTTTTCGCCTCCGCGCTTGCCGTTTCCGCGGCCATGGCTACGGCCATTTATGAGCGCCGCGTCGAAGTCGGCCTGATGAAGGCTTTGGGCGCGGGTAATCTTGCGGTCTCTGCCATTTTCTTTGCGGAGGCGCTGCTGCTCGCGCTGGCCGGCGGGGTGGCAGGATTCTCCGCGGGAGCTTTGCTTGCGCGGCAGATCGGGCGGTCGATTTTCAACTCGCAGATTTCTATTGAGCCCGTGCTCTTCCCCATCATTATCGCCATCGCCGTCTTCGTGACCTTTGCTGGAAGCGCGGCCGCTATTCGGCGCGCGGTGAAGTTCGATCCTGTGTTCGCGCTGCGAGGTGAAGGATGACGATGAGCGGCATTTCTGAAACGCTCCTCACTCCGAAGCAGGTTGCCGACCGGCGCGGTAAGGCGCCGCATACTTCCATGTTCGCGCGTATGTTGGTGCGCGCCGCGGTGCTTCGTCGACGACGCGCGGCGTCGGCTCTGCTCGCGATGATTGTTGCCGCGGCTGTCGCCACCGCGATGATGAACCTTTACGTCGACGTGCAAGCCAAGCTGCGCACCGAGTTCCGAAGTTATGGCGCCAACGTGGTCATCGTCGCAAAGGAGGGACAGTCTTTGCCCGCCGACGCGCTGGCCAAGGTGGAATCAGTTCTTGGCGCTAAGACGCTGGCGGTTCCGTTCTCGTATGCTGTCGCCCGGATCAAAGATGGACAATCTGACGGACAATCGGTAGTTGTGGTCGGCACCGACTTCGCGCGCGCTCGCCAGCTGAACCACTGGTGGAAGGTGAGCCATTGGCCCAGCGCGCCGAACGAAGTCCTCGTCGGCATGCGCGCCGCCACCGTGGTTAGCCCCAGGACTGGCCCCAATCGCCAGCCGTTCGAGCTTACTTTCCAGGGCAAGGCGATCGAACTCGCTCCGGCGGGGATGCTGCAGACTGGGGCGGGCGAAGACAGCCGCATTTATCTCGATCAATCTGAATTCCAGAATTGGACCGGCATCGCGCCCTCGACCATCGAAGTCGCCGCCAATGGAACCTCTGCGGAAGTTGAGGAGTCGATTCGGCAGCTGGCGCAGGTGCTGCCGTCGGCCGAGGTTCGTCCCGTCCGTCAGATCATGGAAGGTGAGGCTAACGTGCTAAGCAAAACACGGGCCACGCTTTACGCTTCCGCCACACTGGTGGTGCTTACTTCCGCGCTGTGCGTGCTGGCCACGCTGATTGGCTGGGTCTTCGACCGGCGCCGCGACTTCGCTATCATGAAGGCGCTGGGCGCTTCTGAACGTTTGATCAATGGATTCTTCGCGGCGGAAGCCGCAGCCTTGGGCGTGGTGGGCGCGATTCTTGGCTTTTTCATCGGCATCGGCGTTGCGGCCTGGATCGGACGCGTCAATTTTCACGCGCCCGTCGTTCCGCGCTTCAGCGTTTTTCCGTATGTACTCGCGGGCAGCGTTGCCGTGGCGCTTATTTCGGCGGTGCTGCCGATTGTGCTGCTGCGGCGCGTGCAACCGGCTATTATTTTGAGGGGAGAGTAGGGGAAGGCGATTGAGTCATTGAATCAATGAGGTATTGAATCAGCGTTTCGATGACTGAGTGATTCAGTAGGAAAGGTCAGGATGATTCGACTGAAGAACGTTACTAAGAGTTATCCCGCTAGAGTGGAAGAAAATAACGGCGGGCTTAGCCTTATCAAAGCGCTCGACGACATTTCTCTTTCCATCGCTTCCGGGGAGTGGGTCGCGATGATGGGGCCATCGGGCTCGGGCAAGAGCACCATGGTCAATCTGATCGGATGCCTCGACCGGCCCACGACTGGCGAAATCTGGCTTGATGGACAAAATGTCGCCGGCCTCAGCTCCTCTGAACTCAATCATGTTCGCGCCGAGACCATCGGGTTCGTCTTTCAGCAGTTTCACATGATTCCGTACCTTACCGCGGTCGAGAACGTGATGCTGGCGCAGTACTTCCACAGTATGACCGATGAAAAGGAAGCGCTCGATGCGCTTGATCGCGTTGGCTTGAAAGACCGCGCCGGGCACCTGCCTTCGCAGCTCTCAGGAGGCGAGCAGCAGCGGGTCTGCATTGCGCGTGCACTGATCAACGATCCTAAAATCGTGCTGGCCGACGAGCCTACCGGAAACCTTGACGCCGTCAACGAGGAAATCGTACTGCGGCTGCTGCGCGAACTGCATCAGCAGGGACGCACCATTGTCATGGTGACGCATGATCCGGTGGTGGCGCGGCTGGCCGACCGCCGAGTCGAATTGCATCACGGCAAAATCGCCGCCCAAGAAGTTTTTGCCATGGCCGACGAGGAGCAGTTCGATGAAGTGCTGGAAGAATTGTTTGCCCTGGAAGAGAACGGCGAAATCGCCGAGGTGGGCCGGATGGAAGTCCACGGCGCATTGCCGGTGTCAATCGCAGTGGAGAAAATGGCCGCCATGGGATTGGTGACGGCGCGGCCGCATCCGCCCCAAGCACACGATCACAAGCCCTTCGTCAATCCTTGCCACGACGCGCTGAAGCCGGCTGGCTTTTCGACCGGCGACGGCTCGGCGATCGTTGAGCTCACCCCGCGTGGACACCAGCGCGCCGCCGATATCATACGCCGCCACCGGCTGGCCGAGCGTCTGTTTACGGATTCGCTGGCCATGGACAGCGAGACTGAAATCGAGCAACAGGCATGCAAGTTCGAGCACATACTTTCACCTGAGGCTACCGACAAGATCTGCACCTTCCTCAACCACCCGCTGACGTGCCCGCACGGGGCGCCGATTCCGCCGGGGCCGTGCTGCGGACGGCGGGCTGAAGCTCGGCAGACGGCGGGCGCGTTGTCAGATCGACGCTAGTTGTGATTTTCTTTTGTGGGGACGGGGCTTTACCCCGTCCAAGCGGGGCCGAGCCCCGCTTCCACACGATCGCTATTTCTTTCCGAAGAACTTTCCGAATCCCAGACGCACTTGCACCGTGTTCACTCCCGGATTTGGGACGGTCAGGCCGGCGTTGGAAATATGAAGGTAACGGACATCCACCGACCAACTATGATCTCTCAGAAAGTACAGCCCGAATGCCGCGCCCGTCGTGAAGTTTATCGTCGAAGTTCCCGTCGGCACTTCGTGCGTCGTGAACAACGTTCCGCCATTTAACTCAAGGTAGGGAGCAACGTGTCCGCGGGTCGCGAATATCCATTTGAAACCCACCGGGTTCACTCCCGCTCCGTAGGCGGTGTTTGCGCGCTGAAACACTACGAACGCCGGGACCGCGTCCACCGCCAGTTCGAAGCGTCCGTTGAGAAAACTTGGCCCGTGCGGCTCGGTCAGTATCCATCCATAGCGGACTCCGGCGATCCACACGCTCGTGTCCTGGGTCCCGCCCGGAACCGAGTGGCCGCCGCCCGTCCACAGCTCGAGTTCGCGACCACCTTCCTCGGGGCGATCTTGGGCTACGGCCAGCGAAGCTGTCAGGAACATCGTGGGGACGAGCAACAGAAACAGATAGGCTGCTCCGCGAATGGATCGTGTCATAGGTATGGTCAGGGTCGAAACAGAACGATACGCGAAAACGAACGATACGTGAATCCGGGTCAGGAAACAAATCAGGGCCCAAATCTTTACCACAGGGGGCACAGAGGAACACAGGGAAAATCGACTGCCATTTTACAGACCCAGGCCGCCATCCACGGCCAGCACCTGGCCAGTAATAAACTGCGGCGCGGTGGCGAAGAACATCACGGCGGCGGCAATGTCGGCGGCGGTCCCATCCCGCTGCATGGGCGTCTGTTTCGCCATCTTCTTCATGAATGAGGCCGCCGCTTTTTCTCCCAGGTCAATCATCCCCGGGGCAACCGCATTCACCGAAATCTCCGGCGCCAGCGCTTTCGCCATCACTTTGGTCAGCATGTGCACCGCCGCCTTTGACGAGCAATAGTGCGCATGCGTTGCCCAGGGACGAAGTCCGCCCAGCGAACCCATGTTAACGATGCGTCCTTTGCGTTTTCTCAAGTACGGCAGGGCCTCGCGAGATACCAGGAACGGTCCGCGCGTGTTGGAAGCAAAAATCGCATCCCACTGCGCGACCGTGATCTTGTCAAATTCGGCGGTCTCGTAATTTGCGGCGTTATTCACGAGCACGTCGATCCCGCCCAATTCTCGCGCCGCTTCCTTCACCATTTCGCGGACGCTCTTCTCATCGGTGACATCGCAGCGCACCGCCAGGGCTTCCACTCCATGGAAGGCCAGTTCTTCCATCAGTGCGCGTGCCTCGCGCGCGGACTCGCGATAGGTAATTGCGACGTCCGCGCCGTTTTCGGCTGCGGCCAGGGCGATAGCTCGACCCAGGCGTTTCGCCGCTCCCGTCACCAGGAGCGTTCTTCCTGAGAGTAGACGTCCGTTTGTCGTCATGCCGAGATTCTATAGCGGATCGGGAGTTGCTGGTGCGGCATGCGGCCGGCCGAGCTGCGCTCGGCTGGACGGGCGAGGGCGCCCGTCCCCACACGGGCGTCACTACATGGGATTCTGGGCCTATCGGTGTCTTGGAAACACTGCACCGAAACTGCTACACTCCCTCGCATGACGCAGACTCGCGAAGTCATCGTTTATTCCCGCAAGGGATGTCATCTCTGCGAGATCGTCAAAGAGAGTCTGGTCAAGCTGCACAGGCGCGGCGGGTTTAGCTGGCGTGAAATCGACGTGGACTCCGACGCAGAAATCCGGCGGCTGTATAACGATGAGGTTCCCGTAGTCTTCATCAACGGGCGCAAAGCTTTTAAGTACCGGATGGACGAACAGGAATTCCTCCGCAAGCTTAGCGCTTGAGGAGAAGTTGTGGCGGTGGCCGGACGGGCGAGGCGCCCGTCCCCACACGCCCGTCACCACACGAGCGAAGTACCATCGACTTCTAACTTCCGCACTCTCCCATTACAATCAGCCCCGATGCTTCGCACCGAACTCTTTGCCGATCCCACTGGACGCTTTGTCCACGATATTGTTCTCCAGAGCTGCGGCCAGAACGGTAGCAAGACAGCCCTGGTTGACACTTCCTGTGATCGCCGTTTTACTTTCGCCGAATATGGCAACGTCGTCGAATCGCTTGCTCACGGCCTCATCTCCGCCGGTCTGGCTCCCGGAGAAGTGGTTGCGATTTTCTTGCCCAATTCGTGGGAATTCGCCATTACTTATCACGCTGCCACGCTTGCTGGGGGCATCCCCACACTGCTTAATCCCGCTTACCGCGAGCGCGAGATCCGGTATCAACTGGAAAACTCCGGCGCCGTTTTCCTTATCACCGACGCTCCGCTGCTGGAGAACGTGAACCTGGCGGGACTTCCTGCGGTGCGACGGGTGTTCACTACGCGGAGTGGACGCGCAGGCTGCGAAGACTTCGCCCGCCTGCTGCGGGCTACGCCCGCCAAACTTCCGGGAGCTGCACAGGACTCCCGACTGAGTATCGCCGCGCTTCCCTACTCCAGCGGCACTACCGGACTGCCCAAGGGCGTCATGCTCTCGCACTACAACCTGGTCGCGAATGTCTATCAGATCCTGGGCCCGAATGCCGCGATGCTCACAGCCGGCGACGCGATGCTCTGCTTCCTGCCGCTCTACCACATCTACGGACTCACGGTGGCCCTGACTCTTTCGCTGGCCCTCGGCTGCAAACTCGTGCTGATGCCACGCTTCGACGTGCAAAAGCTATGCGCTCTTCTGATTCAGGAAGGCGTCACCATGATGCCGGTGGTTCCGCCTGCTATCAATGCTCTGTGCCAGGCCGCGGAAGCAGGTGTTTTCCCCCAGAATCACCGTGTGCGATGGATCAAGTGCGGCGCGGCGCCGCTTGCTCCCGAACTTGCGCGGCGCTTCACCGGTCTCACTGGCATTAGCGTTGTCCAGGGGTACGGAATGACGGAAGCTTCGCCGGTCACCCACGTGGGCTACATTGCGCCACCTGAAATGTATCGCCCCGCCTCTATCGGACAACCCTTGGCGCTTACCGAGTGCCGCGTCGTGGACATTGACGGGAACGATGTCGCGCCCGGCGAACAAGGTGAACTCGCCATGCGCGGTCCGCAGATCATGCTTGGATATTGGAAAGAACCGCAAGCTACCGCCGCCGCTCTTCGCGATGGCTGGTACTTTTCCGGCGATGTTGTTCGGGTGGATACGGACGGCTTTTACTACGTGCTCGACCGCAGTAAAGAGATGATCAAGTACAAAGGGTTTCCGGTCGCGCCAGCTGAGGTTGAAGCGCTGCTGCTTGAACATCCCGCGGTGCGCGACTGCGGCGTGGTCGCTAAACCCGACCTCGACGCTGGAGAAATTCCTTGCGCTTTTGTCGTGTTGCGCGATAGCTTTGCGCCTTCTGACACGCTGGAGAAAGAACTTTGCGGCTTCGTCGCGGATCGCCTTGCCCACCACAAGCAGCCTCGTGAGATTCGCTTTGTGGATGCGGTGCCGCGGACGGCATCGGGGAAGATTTTGCGGCGTGAGCTGCGCAAGACTTTCTCTTGATCCGCCACAGTCTTAACCTCAGCGGCTAAAGCCGACTTGGAGAGCCAGCTGGCAATCGCAGCGGTGAACCGCTGCGCCACCCAAGGGCAAGTGCAGGCGCGGTGAACCGCTCCACCCCATCACGCCAAAACCCCGGCGCTGCGCCACCCAAAATCAAGCGCGACACACCGACCGACTTCTTTCGCCGCTTATTGGAGGGACGGGTGAATCGCGAGACAGCCTTGGGCGCAGAGCAAGACGGGGCAAGCCCCGTCTCTACGCGGAAGAAGTTGCAGTGTAAGATATTTTTATACTCATGACTATTACCAGCTTTGTCGCCAAATCCGCGTTTCGCAATAAGCGGCGCAGTCTGCTTACGGTTGCCAGCATCGCCTTTTCTCTGCTTCTGCTTTGCATCATGCTTTGTGTTTGGCGCAGTTTTTACATCGACAAGGGAGCGCCTGACTCGGCGCTTCGCATCATGACGCGGCACAAGGTTTCGCTGGCCAATTTTCTTCCTATTTACTATCGCGACAAGATTCGCGCTGTGCCTGGCGTTGTGCATGTCGTCCCTATGACCTGGTTCGGGGGGACTTATAAGGACGACAAGCCGGAGAATTTTTTCGCTCAGTTCGCTACCGATCCTGACGAATACTTTGATGTCGCCGCCGACAAGGTCATGCCTGCCGACCAGCTTGCCGCTTGGAAGCGCGACCGCGCGGGCTGCGTCGTTGACGCTGACCTTGCCAATAAACACCACTGGAAGATCGGCGACCACATCATTCTGCAAGGCACTATCTTCCCCGCAAATCTTGATCTGACGCTGCGCGGCATTTACACCATCGATCCGCCCAACAGTGCGCTTTATCTCCACAACAAGTATCTGGAAGAATCCGTCGGCTGGTTCAAAGACACCGCCGGCTTTTACTTCGTTCGCGTTGACACACCGGAACACATGCCGGTGGCGGCTCGCGCCATCGATGATATGTTTCACAGCACTCCGGTTCCCACGAAGAGCGAGAGCGAACAGGCTTTCAAACTTGATTTCATCAACACTCTGGGCAGCGTCAAGGTATTCATCCTCAGTATCTGCGGAGCTGTGCTGTTCACCACGCTTCTGGTCTGTGCCAACACGATGGCCATGTCGATCCGCGAACGCACCCGCGAAGTTGCCGTGTTGCGCACGCTTGGCTTCACACGCGAAAGCATTCTCAAATTGCTGTTGAGCGAGTCGATCGCCATTGCGGTGATCGGAGGGTTGGCTGGCGTCGCGCTCGGGACCGTGGTCATTAAAGCGATGTCGCGGCCCGGAATCGGGATGCCGGTCTCGATGCACATGACCATCGCGACCGCGCTGGTCGTCATGACGGTCGCATTTCTCGTAGGGCTGGTCAGCGGCCTGATTCCTTCGTACCGCGCCTCGAATCTCGCGATTGTCGACGCTATGCGCCACATTGGGTGAAGTATTGAATCATTGGAACATTGAATCATTGAATCATTTTGACATTGAGTCATTGGGTTAATGATTCAATACCTCAATGATTCAATGAGTCAATGATTTGCTACGGGCATGGGTAGGGCGTTCCCGGGATCGCCGGGGTTCCGGGGATTACAGTGGCGGGTGTGCCTGGGCTGTTGCCTATCGGAGGCGTGCCGGGAATGATGGTTGACGGTGTGCCGGGAGTGCCCGGGGTGTAGCAAATGCCGCGATCGTAGACCGGATACGGCAGCGGGCGCGGAGCTGGCATGGGAGCGGCTACCGGATGCTCCTGAGCTTGCCGAAGCGCATCCGCAAGCTGGTTCTCGGATAAGGTCAGCGGCTGCGGCAGAGTCATTTCCATGGGCGAGCCGACGTCCACGAAGAAGCCGTGGCTGTGCAAGAGAATCGCGAACATGACCGCGACGCCGGCGACCGCTCCAACCGCGCTGCCGATCATCAAGCCCTTCGGTGAGCTGGAAGTGATCGTGTTTCCACCGAGGGTGGAGCTTTGCGTGGTGTGAGCGACGGTGCCAATCAGTACGCCGAGGCCCGTGCCGGCAATGGGTGCAATGATCGCGCCGGTTTTTGCGGCGTCGCTGGGATTCCGCCACGCCGTGCCCTCGTCGGTATCCACGGTCAGTGGTCCAGCGATATTGGCGACGTAGCCATCGGGGAAGACAACGGAAGCGGAGTTCATCAGCATCTGAGCGCGGTTACCGTCGCGCGCGAGTTTGTCTAGTTTGCCCTGTACGTAGGTTCCGGCGGGAATCAGCACATGGTCGCCGACGGTGACGGGAGCAGTGGTTTGCGCGTAGACCACGTCTCCGCGGTGCGTGGTCTTGCTTGAAACGGGATTGGTGAGCACTAGCGCGAACCGAGTTCCGGCGGGGAGGGTTACCGTGGATGGCTGGGTTGTGGCTGAGGACTGTGAACCGGTTTGTGACGCCGGCGGCGGAGTTTGGGGTTGGGCTTCGCCTTTATTCTGATGTTGGTCTTGCGCAAGAGCGGTGAAGGCGATGAGGAGTATGGAAACGAGAATGAGACTTTGCTTTGCTTTTGTTCCGGTCAGAGTTGGAAGAGCAGCTATGGCCGAAACGACTCTACGGTAGTGGTCTTGGTTCGGCATTTTGCATCTCCTATGGAAGGCTCTCGCGTGGCGATTGCGATTCTTTTGGACTTGGGGAGGAAACCTGCTTCCAATCGGTTAGACGCCTGCCTTGAGGAACTGTACCGGTTTTTGTTGGTAAAGCTTTGCATAGATCGGGTAGGGATTTGTAAAGGCCGCAAGGGACACCGGTTTTGAGGAGAAACGCAACACCCGGATGAAGTCAGGAAACAGTGGGGAGGCAAAAGCGGGCTTACTCGAAGTAGCTCGGCGACCCACTGCAGGTGCTAAACTCACTTCGCATGCGGACGGACCTACTGCCCCTTTGCGACCAGCACTTTCGCACCATGGAGCCGGTGATCGCTCCGTACAACGCCGACTACTCCATCGAATTCTTTCGCTGCACTGACAAATTCTGCCACCGCTGTTTCGGCGAGCGCATCGGATACACCACGCCCAAGCGCGGAGACGCGCCCGTGCTTACTCCCAACCAGCCCAGTTGTGAGCGCCACGGAAGGCCTATGTTCATCATCAGCCTTGACCGCCAACATAATCATGTGACGTATGCCTGCCAGGAATCTGGGTGCACTGAGCGGGTGGTGCGGACTTAGGACACTGCTTCGTTGCCACTGACGCGTCTCTCCGGAGACACGGCTGTGTTTCGCCTGACACGGGTCAACGTCGTGCTTCTCAACTAACTGCCTCAGCAGCAGTGGCTCGCGTTCGGCGCTATCCTTGCATTTCTATATCCCGACACCAACTTCGGGAGGTTAGACGCTTGATTAAGCACATTGCTGCTCTCGTCTTCATCTTCGTGTGCACGTCGATCGCCTGGATTATCCTCGGCTCCACCATCATGGAACGCACCAACAACAGCGGAAATCAGCTGAGAGGCCGTGTGGCGTCAACCTGGGGTTCCGAACAGGAGCAAGTTCCGCCTACGGCAACCTTCGCCTGGTATGAAACGGTGGCGACGACAACCACGGAATACAGCAAGACCGTCATTCACTACAACCAGGTTGAACGCAAACGT
>CAVZDM010000126.1:0-7523 GCA_963773955.1 uncultured Acidobacteriaceae bacterium
TCAGGTCAATGGCCTTATCCGGCAGAAAGCGGTCGGGAATATAGCGGTTCGAATGCGACACCGAAAAATTGATGGCGTCGTCGGTATAGGTGACGGCGTGAAATTTTTCGTAGCGTTCCTTGATTCCGAAAAGAATCTTGACGGCGTCGGCTTCGTTCGGCGGCGGAACTTTCACCGCCTGGAAGCGGCGCTCGAGCGACCGGTCTTTCTCGATCGACTTGCGATATTCAGCGGGCGTGGTGGCGCCAATGCACTGAATCTCGCCCCGCGATAGCGCCGGCTTCAGGATATTGGCCGCGTCCAGCGAGCCTTCCGCCGATCCCGCGCCCACCAGCGTGTGCAGTTCATCGATGAAGATGATGGAATTCTGCGACTCCATCAGCTCTTTCATGATGGTCTTGAGGCGCTCTTCAAACTGTCCGCGATACTTGGTGCCGGCGACGATCAGAGAAAGATCAAGCGCCAGAATGCGCTTGTCGGCGAGGAAGGAAGGAACTTCGCCGTCCGCGATGCGCTGCGCCAGACCTTCGACTATGGCGGTCTTGCCTACACCCGGCTCGCCGATCAGTACGGGATTATTTTTGGTGCGGCGGCACAAAATCTGAACTACGCGCTCCACTTCGCCGTCGCGGCCGACCAGCGGATCGAGCTGGCTGTCCATGGCGGACTGGGTCAGATCACGCGAAAACTCACTCAATAAAGAGGACTCGCGTTGCCCGCGCTGTGGTGCCGCTTTTTCCTGGCTGGTACGCGCCAATTCTTCGCGGATGGTCGAAAGCCGCAATCCGCGCTCGTGCAAAATCTCAGCCGCAAAACACTTTTCTTCGCGCAGCAATCCCAATAGCAGGTGCTCGGTGCCAATATGCTTGTGCGAGAGGCGTTCTGCCTCTTCCGCCGCATACGCCAGCACGCGCTTGCATTCGTTGCTCAAGGGAAGATCGACTGAAGTGGAAACCTTTTCCCGGATGGTGGTGTGACCCTCGATCTGTTTTCGGATCGATTCCACCGACGCATGAGAGCGCAGGAAACGATTCGTCAGGGCCTTGTCTTCGCGCAGCAGTCCCAGCAGCAGGTGTTCGGTCTCAATATAAGGAGAGCCGAACTGGCTGGCCTCGTACCGCGCAAAGAAGATGACGCGCCTGGCCTTCTCTGTATAGCGTTCGAACATAATACCGATTCCCCCCGAGCTCCTGCGGAACGCCCTGCCCTCCGCCAAACCCAGACCCTACCTCAATTATGCATTTATATCGCCTAATCTCCCAGCGATATCCGACTTGTAGTAACCCGTCGAGTCTTACCTTCGGGTACTCCGATCTTTTTCTACTCTCGCTCTACTCTCAAGCTCTGCTCTCTAATCGTGTTTCCGCTCCGCCTTTCGTTACGCCGGAAGCGATTCCGGCGCTACTTCTTCCATTTTGCCTCGATCCAACCGTAAAACACGATGGCACCGACGTGCAAATGCCAGGTTATGGGTTGCGATCAGGGAAGTCAGCTGATGCTCCCGGTGCAACCGCGCGACCAGTTCAAAAACCAATTCCCCGGTGCGCCCATCGAGATCGCCGGTCGGCTCATCGGCCAGCAACACCTGAGGCTGAGTGATGAGCGCCCGCGCCAGCGCCAACCTTTGCTGCTCGCCGCCAGAAAGCTCGCCCGAACGATGATGTCCGCGATCTTCGAGGCCCACCTCGCGCAACCACCGCGAAGCTTCCTTTACTGACGGCGCCAGCGCTTGCCCGCGCGTCAGCAGCGGCATGGCTACATTTTCCAATGCGGTAAATTCCGGCAGCAGGTAATGGAACTGCCAGACGTAGCCGATTTCGCGGTTACGAAACTCGGCGGCGTCATCTTCGGAAAGCGTATTCACGTTGGAGTTGGCGCAGTATACGGCACCAGCAGAGGGACGATCAAGCGCCGCGAGGATGTGCAACAAGGTACTCTTTCCCGCACCCGATTGTCCCACGATCGCCAGCATCGTTCCTTTGCTGACCTGAAAGGACAGATTCTCAAAGAGCACCAGCTCCGCTTCGCCTGAGCGAAACCTCTTACTTAACCCTTCGACCCTCAGCAGAGGATCTTGAGCTATTGGATGCAAACTTGCCCTCCTAAGTACCAAGGTAGATGACCGCCTCCAGTTGCCATGCCGCGGAAACAGCCCCTGCCTCATTAGACCACGATCCGCTAGACCAAGATCCTTCAGACCAAGATCGTTCAAATCGTGATCCAACAAACCATAAGGAGGAACAACCCGCTCCCGCGATTCCGTTTGCAGAAACGAGCTATGCGAAAGACTGTATACCTCTGGAAAACAATTGCAATGTGACCGAGGTCACAATTGGGAGCAACGGATCACGCTGGCGACGTTCCGCGGCGAAACAAGACCGTTCGTGCGTTGAGCGCTACTCGTAGCGCAGCGCCTCCGCCGGCAGAATCCGCGCCGCTGACCACGACGGATAAATTGTTGCCACAAACGAAATTCCAATCGAAACCAGCGCCACGCTCAGGCCGTCCATCAGCCGCGGCGCGAACGGCACGTAGTCGATGGAATAGACCTCGGGCGAGAGCGAAATGAAGTGATAGTGTCCGCCCGCCCACGAGATCGCGTATCCGAGCACCAGCCCGATCGCCGTCCCAATCACGCCAATCAACACGCCCTGCGCGATGAACACGCGGCGGATCTGCCGCTTCTTCGTCCCTAGCGACATGAGCACGGCAATATCTCTTGTCTTCTCCATCACCATCATGATCAGCGAGATCAGAATGTTGAGCGCGGCCACGAACACGATCAGGCCAATGGTGATGAACGTCACCACGCGTTCCAATCGCAGCGCGCGGAACAGAGGCTTGTTCTGCTCCATCCAACTGGTGGCCATGAAGCCGTGGCTTCCTGAGAAGAGATCGGCGGCCTGTTCGAGCGCGCGTGCAACCTCGCCCGCCAGGTAGATATCGTCGAGCTTGAATTGGATGACCGAGATCACGTCGCCGAGTCCAAACAACTGCTGCGCGTCCGCCAGCCGGATGAACGCCCAGGAAGAGTCGTAGTCGTAAAAGCCGGAGTTGAAGATTCCGGCGACGTGAAAACGAATATACTTCGGCACCATGCCAAACGGAGTCAGCTCGCCCTGCGGAGAAGTAACCAGCACCACCGATCCGACGGTAGCGCCAATCTCATCGGCCATGTCTTTGCCAAGAATAATAGGAGGCATAGAAGCAACGCGCAGCTGCACCCCAGCCAAGTCGTCGGGAGATTCTGCCTGTGTAGAGCGGGCGCCCTCGCCCGCTGCCCTTGCAGTTGCTTGTGAACTCGCGTCTTGAGTCCCACCTGCCGCACCCGCGCCTTCGTCCTCCAGCGCCGCCGCCGATCCGAGCGTCACCGAATTCAGCAGATCGCCGACCTTCCGCTCATAGCGCGGCAGCATTCCCTTCAGCACCGCCCCGCGCGCCCGCGGCCCTCGCGAGATGAGCACCTGCTCGTAAATCGCCGGAGCCGCCGCTACTACGTGCGGCTGTTTCGACAACTTATCGAGCAGCGGACGCCAATCTCGAATCCCGTCACTTTCCACCCGCAGCAGACTGATGTGCGCGGTCGAACCCAGCAGCCGCGCCTGCAAATCCTGCCGAAAGCCGTTATTGATAGCCAGCGCGACAATCAGCGAAGCCACTCCCGCCGCCACTCCCAGGATGGAGATCCCCGTGATGACTCCGATGAACGCCTGGCGGCGTTTGGCGCGAAGGTAGCGGGTTGCCACGAAGAGTTCGAAGCGCATAAGAACAGTTGTCAGCTATCAGTTGTCAGTACAGCGGATTATAGCTGGCGTGCTTCCCATACTTGCGGCGGAGAAATAAAGCCCACACAGTTTCCCGAAGTCCCCTGTGTTTCCCTGTGCACCTCCGTGCCCTCTGTGGTTGAAGGGCAGTTCACAGGCAACTGACCACTGACCATCGCTTCCTGCTATCCTCTTTCCTCATGTCTCCCATCCTGACCAGTTTGTTGCTGGGGCTGACCGCGGCGGGCGCGAATGTCTTCGGCGGCGCCATCATCGTCCAAAGGAACTGGGAGCGTTCCTACCTCCGCTACTTCGTCGCGCTCGGAGCAGGCTTCATGCTGGCGACGGCGCTGGTCGAAATGGTGCCGGAGAGCATTCACCTGCGCGGCCCATACGCCGGATTCCTCATCCTCGCCGGCTACCTGCTCGTCCATTTCTTCGAGCACACCGTCACCCCGCATTTCCACTTTGGAGAAGAAACCCACGCCGACCAGTTTGTCCACTCTCACAAAGGCTACTCGGTTTTGATCGGGTTGCTGATTCACACTTTTTTCGATGGCATCGCAATCGCCTCGGGATTCCTGGTTTCCCCGGCGCTCGGCTGGATCATCTTTATCGCGGTTTTTCTGCACAAGATTCCGGAAGGCTTCACCATTTCATCGGTGATGCTGGCCAGCGGCCGAAGCCGCGCCTTCGCCTGGGGAGCGTCCGTCGCGCTGGGAGTAGCCACCGTGGCTGGAGTGATGACGATGGCAATCTTCCGTCACGAGGTTAGCTTCGGGTTGCCGTTGTCGGCGGGGGTTACGATCTATGTAGCCGCGTCGGATCTGATCCCTGAAGTGAATAAAGAACCCGGCGTGAAGATGGCCCTACTCGTCTTCGTCGGAGCGGCGTGCATGTTTCTGCTGGATCGGTTTTTTCACGTGCATTGAGGGGAGTTCTCAGTTCTCAGAGAGATCAAAGGCAAACGGCTCTGGCTTCTTCTGAGAACTGGGAACTGGGAACTGAGAACTTGTTTATCCGCTATGCCTGATGTGCATCACATCCCCATCCTGCACAATATAATCCTTGCCTTCGAGCCGCAATGTTCCCTTGGCTCTGGCATTGGCTTCGGACCCTGCTTCTAATAGTTGGTCCCAGCGAATCGTCTCAGCCCGGATGAAGTGTTTTTCCAAATCGGAATGAATGGCGCCGGCCCCGTTCTGCGCACGCGTGTGCAGCGGGATCGTCCAGGCGCGGCATTCATCTTCGCCGGCGGTGAAAAACGAAATTAGTCCGAGCAGGTGATAGCTCTTCCGGATCAGCCGCGAAAGCCCGCTTTCGGTAAGGCCATAGCTGCCAAGAAATTCTGCCGCGTCTTCGTCGCTCATCTCGGCCAATTCTGCCTCCACTTTGCCGCAGATCGCGCTGGCTCCGGCATTCGGACGCGCGGCCACTTCGGTCAGGTTATATTTCCCCACCGCCGCTTCCAGGTCTTTGCCGAGTTCAGTGCTCTCGCCGATGTTGAGCACGTAGAGCATCGGCTTCTCGCTCAGGAACATGAAGCCCCGGATGCGCTTCTTGTCTTCGGGCGACATCTCCATTTCGCGCAGCGGCTTCTCGGTTTCTAGAAAAGCTTTCGCCTTGATCAGGAGTTCGTTCTCTCTTTCGAGTTCCGGCGTCTTCATCTTCTTCAAATCTTTTTCCAGGCGCTCCAACCGCTTTTCGATCTGGCCAAGATCGCTGACCATCAAGTCGAACTCGACGTTCTTGATGTCGCGCAGGGGGTCGATGGGCCCGACGTGTGGAATCTCATCGCTTTCAAACGCCCGGAGAACGTGAATCAGCGCATCCACCTGCCGCAGATGGCCGATGTAGGCCGTCTCTTTCAACGCGTCCTGGCCGATGGCGCCTACGTCCACATACTCGACCGAGGCGTGCGTCAGCTTCTTCGGATGGTAGAGCGCGGCCAGCTTGTCGAGGCGCTCGTCGGGTACTTTAGCGACGCCGATATGCGCCTCGCGCGGGTTCGAAAGCGCATGCTCGGAAAGATTCACTTTCGTCAGAATGCGAAATAGAGAAGTCTTGCCGACTTGTGGCAGACCGATGATGCCAGTTTTCATGAAAAGCTCTCAGCTCTCAGTTATCAGCTATCAGTGCAGTCAAAAGAATAAATCATCGTGGGCGATACGCATACGCGCCTGCGGTGAGTGCTGCAATACAACCCCTCCTATGAA
Source organism: uncultured Acidobacteriaceae bacterium (assembly GCA_963773955.1). GTDB lineage: Bacteria > Acidobacteriota > Terriglobia > Terriglobales > Acidobacteriaceae > Acidiflorens. The sequence continues at coordinate 5,981 of CAVZDM010000126.1, forward strand.
CAAATCTCTGATGAATTGAGTTAAAGGTCGGAGGTTGTTGTCGTGGTCCGTTAGCTTCTGCCAACTTCCCGAAACGCTTGCGCGGTCGTGTACAACGCCACCAACCCCAGCAAGAGCACCGCCTCCTCGAACTTTTCCGACCACACATGCAGGCGGTTGAATTCCATGCGCAGTGGGTCGTCGAGCGGCACGTTATCGATCACGCCAACCTCGGCGCGAATGGCGGGCATCTTCGGAGAAATGGCAAACTGCGAAATCACGGTCAGCAGCAGCATAAGCACGATCAGCACGTGCCGCGCCGCCAGCGGTCGCGCATTTCCGGTGGCCATGCGGCTGTAGAAAGTGGACGCGATCAGAAAAACAATTCCCGAAACAATGGCCATGTAGTGCAGCAAATCCAGCGAACGTCCGACGATCGAACCTGCCATATGGCGAGTCGGGAGAAGTCCGGGCGAGAAAGCAGTGGGCGCTTCGACAAACGCGAGAAAAATCAGGCCGCCTACCCAGATTACGAGCGACAAGAGCATGAGGAACCGGAGAAATGACATGAGCGAGATTATAGAGCGCTAGCGAAACCCTTTCACAAATTGTCATCCCGAGCGGAGCGAGGGATCTGCAGCTTGCGGCGAACTGCAGATCCCTCGCTCCGCTCGGGATGACAAATCCATGAGGTGTTCCTGCGACCCTGCAAACTTTCAACACTCTGAAAAGAGTTATCCACAGCCCGAACCAGCGCTGTTACTTACCAGTGCGCGAGCAACTTGTTTACCCTCATCCTTCCTCATAGTCCGGAGGGAATCCCAAATGCAGCGTTCGCTGACCGCCACCGACGTTAATTTTGTGTCATTGCAGTCGGCAGTATTTTGCGTGCAGTGCGAAATGCTCAGCGATAACAACACTCCGCGGTGTCTGGCTTGCGGCAGTGGCGCGGTGCTGAGTCTTTCGCGCGTGCTGGGCGGATCATTGCGTGGGCAGACCGCGCATCTCATCGCCGACGCCGAATTGGATCGGTTAGTGCGGTCGCTGCTCTACAGCGTTCCGAATAGCGTGTCGCAAGTCGCGGAGGCCGGTGAAAATCAAGTCGAGCTTCCCGCAGCGGCAACATTCTCCACTCGCCATCGCATGCGGCCTCGCCATCATGGAACACTCGCCGTGCCGCATACGCTGATTAACGCCGGAGAAATTGACCTTGAGCCGGGCATCAGCATGCCGGGCCGCCCGCTCGTACCGCACCGACCCGGCGAGCCAGATTGGCGGCCCGCCCCAGCCGGTAGGGTGTCGGACCGAGCACGCCGCCCTCGACCCGCCATCGCCCGTCCCAGTCGACGGGCTTCCCGGTCCACAGGGCGCGGGCGAGCCGCAACCCTTCCATCATGCGGCCAACCCGGCCTTCGAACGGCACGCCCGCCGCGACGAATTCCGCTCGGATGTTCGCGACGTCGCTGGCGATGCCGGCGCCGAGCACCAGCCGACCCTCGCTGACCTGGTCGAGGGTGGCGAGCTGGTGCGCCAGCACGACGGGGTTGCGCAATGCCGGCAGAAC
>CAVZDM010000127.1:0-8773 GCA_963773955.1 uncultured Acidobacteriaceae bacterium
CCGACAAGACCGACATTGAACGAATCCGCCACGATCAGAAGACGCATCAGGAAGTCTCCTCCGAACTCGCGCTCGGTTTGCGCAATTCGCTGACTACGATCGCGGGATATGCGCAGCAATTAGCGCGCAGCCGGGACCCGGAACTGGCGCGCCAGTTGGCCGACGGCATCGCTCATGAAGCGGCGCAGTTGGACCGGACCATTGGCAGTTTTCTTGGAGGCGCACGGGCTGCAACGACAAGTTCTTGATATTAGCGATGGCGGGCTGCGATCACAATTGCAGCCTTGCGAAAGGATGACTCACATGAAGCACACGAAACTTATGGCAATCGTCACTCTGATCCTGTTGGGGGTCGGCGCTGCCGCCGCTCAGTCACTCGGGGATTACGCGCGTACCGTTCGCAAGAACAAACCCGATACCACTCCGACCAGCAAGGTATACGATAACGACAATCTGCCTACCACCGAAACTCTGAGCGTGGTCGGACCGGCGCCCGCTGATAGCAAGTCCGCGGGAGCCCCAAAGCCCGCCGCTGTCGACGCCGCCACCGCGCGCCAGCAAACGGCGGACGCATGGAAGGAAAAGCTCGATAAACAGAAAGAGAAGATCGCTTCGTTGAACCACGAGCTCGACATCGATCAGCGCGAACTTCAATTGCATGCGGCCGCCGTGCAAACCAATCCCAGTGTCAGCGTGCGCGACGTCCAGTTCAATAAGGACGAGGCGCAATACAAGAGCGACCTCGAAGCCAAGCAGAAGGCGCTTGACGCCGCCCACCAGGAAATGGACGACCTCCAGGATCAGGCCCACAAGGCCGGCGTGGCGCAGAATGAAAAAGACAGCGACAAAGATAACACCAAGGACGACAAAGACAAGCAGTAACCAGGCTCACCAGCCACTCACCAATAGAGCGCCGGGCGTCCACGCCCGGCTCTCTACCTGCAAGGTTCGCTCACCTCTTCCCCATCCGCTCCCGAATCTGCCGCGCATGATGCCGCCCGTGGACCCAGTGGAACTTGCGCCACTGGTCGGCTGTCAAAGGTCCCAGAAAGGGGTGATCCATGATTTTCGTCCGCGTCCCGAATCTGCGCTCGCACTCGTCCAGACCCGAGGCCATTCTCTGAAGCTCTGTCATGATGGCTTGCCGAACTTCTTCCGGCGGCATTCCACGCGGTGTTGCACGCTCCGGCGCTTTGCGGCCTCCAGGCATGTAGCCGATGTTCACCACCATCAGAGTCGCCACACGATCCTTCAGCGTGGCGCGCGTAGCCAGCGGAGCGCCGTTTCCCAGACATTTCTCGGCTCCGCGGCTGGTGTTCTTGTAGGTGAGGAAAAGGTGCTCCAGAATCTGGGCAGAATTCCACTTTCCGGCAGGAGCCTGCTCCAATTCACTGACACCGGCGTCCCCTATTGCATCTTCGAGTTCCTGCCGCAGACGTTCAAGATAGGAATTCATGGCTTTGATTCAGTACAATCATTCGCGAAGACGACAGTCGCGAATTCGACGGCCAAGCTACTCAGAAAGCGCGAAGAGGAAACCGCCTGATGAAGATAAAACAAATGAAAAAACTATTCTTGGCGATTCTAACAGCGGGATTGATGGCCGCGTGCACTTCGGAGCCCAGCAAGCCGGCCGCGTCGGAGACGCCCAAGCCGAAGGCTCCGGAGGCAATCACCGGAAGCAGCGCCCTCTACAAGTGCTACATCTCCGCCCGTGGCTGGGCGCAAGACGCTCAACCGTTTCGTGCCGAATCACGAGCTGCGGCCGACTCCAAGGGCCGGGACGGCAAGGCGGGAGAGTGGCGCGTCGGATTCGCCTCGCCCGCGCTGCGCTCAACCAAGTTCTATACCTGGGCGAACGACGATATTTCTCACGGCACCGACGACACCTACAGCCCGACCAATTCCAGCACCCAGATCTTCAACATCCAGTTTCTGAAATCGGATACCGATAAGGCCTTTGCCGTCGCCCAGCAGCACGGCGGAGACAAGCTCCTGGAACAGGAACCCGACACACCCGTCCTTTATGTGCTGGACTGGAACCGGCAAACCAACCTGCTGTTATGGCACGTAATCTACGGGACGGACCCCGACACCGCCAAGCTGCGGGTGTCCGTGAACGCAACCACCGGAGATTTTTCGCGCGTGGAAAAGTAGGAGCCAGCCCCGTATCGAGAACCATTCTGAATCTTGGTGATGTTGTTAAGCGGCAACCTGGTATTCGCTCTTAACCAAACCACTCGGATAGTGCTGCGTCGCTACGTGACGAAGCCGCACATCGCGCAGCAGGGTGCCAAAGAGAGGAACTCCGGCTCCAATGAGCACGGGCACACGAGTGATCACCAGCCGTTGCACCAGCCCTGCGCGCAAAAATCCTTGAATCGTGATTCCTCCGTCGACATAGATGTGGTGAGCTTCACTAGCCGCGAGTGTCGCAACGATCTCAGCTGGAGGCCCGGCCATCTGTTCCACCACCCCTCCGCGCACCGCTGAGAAGTCGACGGGACGGCTGCTCAAAACCACCACGCGCTTCTTACCATAGGGCCAGGCGGCAAAGCCCAGAACCGTCTCGAAGGTCTTGCGGCCGATCACCAGCGCATCAACGCTGGCCATAAACTCGTCGTAGCCGTGCGGTTCGCCGCCGCCGTCCGGCAGAAAGTCGAGACCGCCGTTGGGCCGCGCGATGAAGCCGTCAACGCTGGTCCCGATAAAGACAGATACCTTCATCGCGAACTCCTCACCTCTGGCCACTTAAGCATCGAAGCTCACAATCAAATCCGCTTCCGATTTCCTTTTCGCTTATTGCGCTTTCCCAAGCCGCTCCAGCGAAGCCCGCGCCTCCTTGGCAGACGGCCCTTCAGGCAGAATCTTCAAGTATTGCTCGAAGTATTTCCTGGCTTCGGATTTATCTCCAAGTTTCTCCTCGCACACCGCGAGACGGAAGCTGGCCACGGCATCGCCGTCTTTGTAGTAAAGAGCTTCCTTGTAGCGTTCCTGTGCAGCTTTGTAGTTCTTGCGCTTGAAGTAAAAGTCGCCGACCTGAATATCTTTCTGCGCCTTCATCGGGTTCCACTGGTGGAACTCCTGGATGCCGGAGATGTCCGCGTTATCCGCGCCTTCGAGATCCGCAACCGCCGCCTTGCTTCCGGGATGGCTCTTGGCGTCGTCCTTGGGCGGGCTGGTGTCGATTCTGGTATCGCGGCTGGAACTTCCCCCGGCATCACCACTCTGGGGCGGAGCGGCCTTATCCGGAGCGGCCTTGTCCGGGGAATCCTGTGCCAGCGAAAGAGTCGTCAGCAGCGCCAATAAAGCAATCAGGAATCGACTACGCACGCCTACATTGTATCGCTTTAGATCGAGGTCGAAGCGCTCGCCGACGTGCCGAAACGTCAGCAGAAGCGGCGAACGATTTAGCGCTGGGCGTAGTAGCCAGTACGGGTGCGGGCTTTGACCCCCGGCCTGTCGACGGTGACCCCGATGGCATGGTACTCATTCGCCCGGTCAGCGAGAGCGCCCTCGAAGGAGAGGACGTAATACGCATCGGCGTCCGCTGCACAATCTGCGATTGCACCCGTAATATCGTTGGTTGAAGTGAAAACGCGCCCGCCCGTCTGCACCGCCAGTACCTGCAAGCCCAGGTTGCCCGGCACCGTCCGCGACGGGGAAGTTACGCCTTTCACAAACGCCTCGTAATGTCTGCTCCTGCCAAAGTCCGACGTACCGAGCGGGTCAAGACTATAGATAGTGACGCGGGCCTGTCTGAAACCAGCAGAAAACTCCACGATTGAGTTAAAGTACTGCTGCAATTCTTTATTGGAAAGTGGAACGTTGGGTCCCGAGAGCAACGGCCATCCGGGACTCATCCAAATCATCAGCTTTCTGCCGGGTTGCGTTCCCTCGTATTGACCAAGTGAGCGAATAGCCTTGAGCGACATCTCAAGACGCTCTACCGCGCCCCAGTAACCCTGAGACCGAGTAATGGTACGCAGTCCAACTTCCTTCTGGTCAAGCAGCGTTGCCAGAGCATTTCCGTCGCGAGAGGAACCGTTCTGGACGTCGGCTCCAGCGTCGGAAAAAATGACGAGCGACACTGGCTCTGCCAACTTGCCACTATTACGCAGCAAGAACTTTCTTATCTGGTCTCGTTCGCTAGCAACGGCCTGGAAGGAGCTGTTGACGGCATCGATCACGAGAACGATTTCAACTGGATCGGTAGTCGAAGCCGCGCCTCCATCCACCGCACGAAAGGAGAGGATGTTTTGCGGCTGTTTATCGTCCAGAAGAGTGAAGTCCTGCTTCTGCAATCCGCAAACGGGCGCGCCCGATCTGTCATTCACCTGCACTTCGATGGTGACCTGCCGGTCCGCGCCCTTTGGTGCCGGAGCTTTCGCCGGACCCTCAGGCCGCGGTTGAAGCTGCGGTTGGGGAGCATTTTGCCCTGATGCGCCAGAGGCGGCAGAAAGTGATAGAAGCAGGGCAAGAAACAACCGCGACAACCGACCCATGCTATCTCACCCCTCGATCAATTCTCCGCCCAACGCGCGGGAGATGGTACCCGATCGAAACATGGGGAAGTCTAGGCGGAGTGCATTAAAAGATCAATGGGTACGGCCGCACTCGAAGCCTGATCCATTAGCCAGGATGCAAAAAAATCAGGCCGCCCACAAACGGGACGGCCTGGTTTGGCAAAGTCCTCCGGGGAAGAGGGCTAACTTACACTTGAACTTATAAAGACGGCGGAGTCGCGCTCGCCGTGGGAGTCGGATGTGCGTGCTGGGCGCCTGCGCTGGCGTCGTCGTTCCGGCTCCGGTATTGGTCATCAGGCGGATATCCACGCGGCGGTTCTTGGCGCGACCGTCGTCGAGTCTTATTGGTATCGACCGGCTTATCCTTACCCAGCCCGATCAAATAAATCTTGTAAGCGGGAACGCTCTTTCTCCGCAGCCAGGTACTGAATCACAGCATTGGCGCGGCGCTGGCTCAGATCGTAGTTGTACTCTGCGCTGCCCACCGAGTCGGTCGCGCCCTCTACCGTAATGATGTATCCCTTGGTAGTGGCAACGCTGGTGGCCAGCTGGTCGATGGCTTCCCTGGCTTCCTTCGTCAGATTGTCTTTGTTGAATCCGAAATGCACCGCCGTCTCCACCACGGGGCGATAGTTATCGAGGTTGATGACAGCGTTGGTCAGAACATCCACACGCTGGGTAGCGCTGTTCGCCGACAGTTGCGCCTTATCGGCCTCGCTTCCCGCAGCCAGAGCCTTCTGGTCCACTTCCGCGGCCTTGGCCTGTACTGCCTGGATTCCGGCTTGGGCGCGCTGATCGACGTCCTTGATGTCTTTCGAATTCTTCGCCGTCAGGTCATCGAGTTCATTCGTCTTGTTGATCAGCGGCGTGGTCTGTTCACGCACATAATTCTTGGTTGTGCATCCGATCGTCGCGGCCAGTGCGACCGCCAACGTTAGGGTCAACGAGATGCGATTCATAATTTTAGGGCTCCTTGCCCAAGTATTGCTCTGTCCTGGAATCTATGTCCGGTCCTGTTAAGAGTCTCTGGACTGGACCCGCTCCTTGCTAATGCACGGCGGATGCCACTGCGGGTCCGCAAAAGAAACGTCTAAATCATTCTATATCAATGCCTTGGAATCTGGCTGTGGGAAATGCATACCCCCGCCCAAGGCAATCGTGATACAAACCGTAGAAATTTTATACTGTTCGGGTTTTCGCCGCGAATGGCAGAAGTTGGGTAGTGGCTCAGTTTGAACTGAGCCACTACCGAAAGTTGCGGTGGAGTGACGGGCACTCTCGGCCGTCCGGCCGGGATCGCCGGGCGCTCCGCTGACGCGGGATGCGCCAGCCTCAATGCTTGATCTTATCCCAGGCTTTCTCAAATTGCGAAAACAGCGGCATCTCGCCCTTCTGCAACCCGCCGCGTCCCATTACGCGCCACAGGTAGGTCTGCGAAGGCCGGCTGCTCTCATCGCCACCGTGCGCCTCATAGACAGCCAACACATCCTCTGACCCACGAGATTGCACCGCCAGAATGATGTCCGCATCCTGAGGCCGGTAAACGACCGTCAGCTTGCCCCACTTCTGGATCGCATCCTGGACGCGACCAATCGCTTCGCGATCCTCGGGCAACAGGTTGGGATTGAATTGGCCGCCATCGTAGGAGGTTACGTATATAAAGCGCGCGTTAGAAAAAATGCGCGGCATCTCCGGAGCGTTCTCCGCCCAAGCGACTGCCGTACCCAACGCAAGACTTAGCAGCAGCATGGCAAGGATGTTCTTCTTCATATGACTATCCTATATAGGATGGATGCTGCCTGAACCACTTGAGTTGTAAGCATCGGTAACTCGCCTCACATTACCGACGGAACACTGATCCCCATGGCCGCAAGAACGCGAATCAGTTCGCGGCGAACCACCGCCGCAGTTGTCAGCAGGAACCTTTTTCGGCCCTCATCCGCTTCGTTAAGGATGGGATAGCGGTGATAGAAAGTGTTAAAAAGCTGTGCCAGTTGGAACGTATGCTTGGCCAGATAAGCCGGTTCGGTGGTGGCAATGCATTGACTAACAACATAAGAAGTCTTAGCCGCCGCCAGCCAGAGTTCCCAGATGTCGTTAGAGGACTCGCCGTCAAGATACCGGGCAAACTCTTCGGTAGAGACGCGGCTAGCCGCGTCTCCGCCAGCGGCGCCCGTGCTCGAGGCCAAAGCCAAAGACGCGCGCCCAGCCGAGTCCCGGCAGAACTCCTCCGGGTCGAATCCACCTTTGCGGAAAATATTGGAAGCGCGGACGACCGCATACTGCGCATAAGGACCCGTGTCTCCCTCGAAACTCAAAGCCTCTTTGAAATCGAAGGCGATCACCGAGGGCTTCGTGAACTTCAGCATGAAATAGCGCAGCGCCCCGATGGCGATCTGCGTAGCAATGCCGGCGCGCTCCGCGTCGCTCAACTCGGGATGACGCCCATCAACCTCTTTACGAGCCGATGTAATAAGCGCATCCAGAAGATCGTCGGCTTTCACGCCAAAACCCTTGCGCCCGGAAACCTCGATCCACGATCGCTCTTTATCTTCTTCGCTAAGCTGGTAGCCGAGTTCAACGGCACAGCGCGGAGTAAGTGCGACCATCTCGTAAGAGAAGTGCGTATAGCGATCGGCCGCCTCGTCGTGGCCGAGTCCGCGCAAAGCTTCAATCACCGTGTTCTGCGCTTCGGACTGGCGCGCATCAATGACGTTGTAGATCTCCGCCACATCGCCGAAGTGGGGATGATCTTTCTCTCCGTCGGTGGTTGAGATCCAGCAGTCGTGAGCGTTGGGATAGCGAAAGAATTTCCGACACCCGAAATCGCGCCCCAGCAGCCCGAACTTCCACATGTGATAGGCGATGTCTTTGCCAACGTAACCAACGGTGCCGTTAGAGCGAACGATAACTTTCTGGTCTTCCTCGGCGATCCCTGATGGATGAATGTCAACTCCAGGCTGCGACCCAATCGCTACAAGGAGGTCATCGTCGTCGCTCTCTGTTTCAGAGCCGTTCGTTTTCTTCTTCTTGGCTTCGGCCTGCGCCCGTAAGTCGCCCGTACGGTCCACGCTAGTTCCAGCGCGCCTCATCACCCAGCAACCCTTGTTCTTGCCTTCCGTTTCGTAGCTGAGCACACCGGCTTCCTTCAGCTTGGTAAACGCGGCATCCCAGAAGTGAAGGTTAAGTATCTCGCTCTCGCGCGGCAGAAAGTCGTATTCAATGTCGAGCCGCTCCATGGTTTCGAGATGGCGCTTAAGCACAGCAACTGAAATCAAGTCCGCAATCGCCGCCGTCTCATTGTTCCCTTCTTCAATCGAACGCAGAGCCGCAGCGCGCGCCTGCAGGTTCAACTTGTCCTCCTCGTACCAGTGCGAGACGCGAGCGTAAAGATCCCAACATACATAATCAAAGCGGGGAGCGGCGGCCAGCGCCTCGATCTGGGCACGGGACTTCTGCTCGATGTGTAGAAAGCCAACCACCACGTCGGCGACCTGCACTCCTGTGTTGTCGATGTAATTCTGGACGTCCACTTCCCTGCCCGCAAAGCGCAGCAGGCGAACAAATGTATCGCCAAGAATGGCGTTGCGCAGATGCCCGATATGCGCCGCCTTGTTGGGATTGATGCTCGAATGCTCGACCAGCACTTTGCCGGGCGGGATCTCCGCGGACGGAGAGCGATCCTCGACAAGTTCCGCGGCCAACTCGGCGCGGCTTACGCGAACGTTGATGTATCCGGCCCCTGCGACCTCGAATTTCGCAAAGCCAGGAATCGCTCCAACGCCCGCGACGATCTCTTCGGCAATCTTGCGCGGCGCCTTGCGTAGTTTCCTGGCAAGTTCAAAAGCGATGGGCAGCGCGTACTCGCCGAATTCGATTTTCGGCGGCTGCTCGACCACGATGTTCGCGTTTCCGAGGCCGTAAGCACGACCCAGAAACTCGCGCAGATGTTCGACCAGCCGAAGTTCCAGATATCGATACAAGGATGCCCTCTAACTTATTGAAGGAACAGTGATTCTAACAAACTCGTGGCGGGCGGCGGGTTTGACGGAGCTACCGGGGTTCCCTATGATGAGATCGGTCGTTGGTCGCTAGTCGTTGGTCGTTAGCCCGCTCAATATCAACAGCGCATATGCGCTCCCAGACTGGTGGATTGTACCGCTCGCCAACGACTAACGACCAACGACGATTTTCTATGCGTATAGCTTACCTAGACTGTTTTTCCGGCATAAGCGGCGACATGTTTC
>CAVZDM010000128.1:0-63382 GCA_963773955.1 uncultured Acidobacteriaceae bacterium
CCGTGAACTAGGTCACAGACCTGCCGGTTGGAGCGTGATATCCTTCCTCAAGTGCAGCGGGTGTGATCCCATTGGGTGCAAATCGTATGGCAATCGACATCGCAAGACGTCAATTCGTATCCGCGCTCACCGCTGCAGCAGCGGCATGGCCGTTCGCCGCACGCGCGCAGCAGCCGTCGATGCCGGTGATCGGGTTTCTGAACAACGCATCGTCGGGTCCGTTTCGCACCTCGTCGCTGCATTTCGCGAGGGGCTGAAAGAAGTGGTTATGTTGAGGGCCGAACGTGGCGATCGAATTCCGATGGGCGGAGGGTCAAGATGATCGGCTGCCGGGGCTGGCGGTCGATCTGGTTCGTCGCCAGGTGGCGGTGATTGCCACGACTGGTGGCGGACCTCCGGCAATTGCTGCAAAGCAGGCGACCCAGACGATTCCAATCGTCTTCGTTAATCGGTGAGGATCCGGTCGCACTCGCCTTGTCGCAAGTTTTAATCGGCCTGGAGCAAATGCCACGGGCGTGACGATAAGTGCACACGGGACGGCTAGAGAAACGATGGGGATTGCTGCACGAGCTCGTTCCCAGCGCCGCGCCGATTGCGATTCTGGCGAATCCTGACGGCCTGATAGCCAATTAGAATTGAAAGTATTGCAGCCGCTGTGGGGCTCATCGGCCAACAGGTCAAAATCTTGAACGCGAGTAAGCTCGCGACATTGACGTGGCTTTGGCAGACCTCGTCGAGTCGCGGCCAGCGCGCTCTTCGTACTCAGCTGAGCCGCTCTTCACGAGCAGGCGCGATCAAATCGTCACGCTGGCCGCCCGATGCGATTCCGGCTTGCTACAGCTTTCGTGAATTCGCTGCAGTCGGAGGTCTCATGAGTTATGGGGCGAGCCTGGCCGACGGGTATCGACAGGTCGGTCTTTACGTCGGCAAGATCCTCAAAGGCGCCAAACCGGGCGATCTCCCAATTCAGCAGCCCAGAAGTTCGAGCTGGTGATCAATCTCAAGACCGCCAAGGCGCTTGGGTTGACCGTGCCGAGCACGCTTCTGTCGATGCTGATGAGGTGATTGAATAGACGCTGCAGCATGTCTCTTATGGGTCATTCGCTACCAATGCGCGATGTCCCCGTTACGTCCGTTCATCCCTCAATTTCAGACATAATGTTGGAGCGTCCCGAACGTCGAAACGGGTCATTAACGTCCGATTTGCGTCTCCACGCACCGCAGCAAAGTTTGCTTCGCTATTCGATGAGGCCGGCGGCGTTGTACGCGATATGACAGAGATAGACCTAACCGGTGAGCATGCTTGATTGTCGCGGTGCTGGCCCGTGGCGCGAATTCGCTGAATGACGACTAGCTACGAGATAAGTGCAGCTGACGATTCGCTCCGGGTCAGCAAAGGAAGAGATGCGACGCGAACGAACCCAGCCCCTCGATTAATAGCCGCGTAGTGAGCTAGATTATGGTCGATGCTGAACGAGCCGGCTCTAACCTTCAATGCGTACCACGTAGGCGGGCCAGGACAGGGCTCACGAGAGGAGCTCGATGAACACAGTCAAAGACGCTCTGGCCCAGAAGAGTGGCGCCCTGATCCATGTTCGTTCCGGCGACATGGTCGTCGAAGCCTTGCGCCAGATGCGCGACAACCGGGTCCGGTCGGTGCTGGTCATCGACGACGACGTACTCGGTCGGTATCGTGACCCAGGGTGACTGCGCCATAAAAGTGCTGCTGCCCGGGCTCGATGCGAAGCAGACTCCGGTGGGCCAAGTGATGACGGGCGACCCGGTGACGGTCAAGCCGGACGACCAACTGGAAGGCTGCATGGCAATGATGGCTGCGCGCGGCTTTCGCCATCTACCAGTGCTGGACGCGGGCAAGGTCGTGGGCGTGATCTCGATCGGAGACGTCGTCAAGGACATCATCCGAAATTTGGAGCACAACGTGGGCGACCTGATGGGCTACATCATGACGGACGGCCCCGGGGGCTAACAGACGAACCGCGGTGCTGTCGCCGCGTCCGGGAGGGAAAACGGAGGGGCACCGTTAACGGGCCACCCTCCAGCTGCCGAGGAGACTGCATCGTACCGGCTCAAGCAAATGTTTTGATAGAGCTGAGACTCGCTTCGCGCTGCAACATAAAACGCCGGACAATGTCGCTGCTGGGTCAAAGGCGGAAGTGACGCCTTCTTGTTTTGATGTCTGCTCTTACCCAGCAAGCCGACATTTTCAGGGGCTCGTTGTAGGTCCGCGATGGGCCAGTAGGCGACATCTAGCTGCAATCCGGCAGCTCTGCCGGTCGGCGTACTGGGTGTGTAACGCAGCACTTGACTAGACTGGGACACCCTCGATGATCGACAGGGGTGAGGCGGTCGGTATGATCCCATTTAGTCGCCAACCTGAGACTGCAAAGAGAGCGCTAAACTCCTTTTCTGTCCGCTCCTTCCCGCCTGAAAAGAGCATCATCACCAAGTCCATGACTTTCGAAGGATCGTAGTTCGCGTCAGCTGGCACAACGCTGTCGACGACGAGCAGCTTTCCGCCTTTGGTGACGCCCGCGCGACATGATGACAGGATCTTCCCGCATTGCTCGTCAGACCAATCATGAACAATGCGCTTCATAATGTACGCGTCGGCGCCGGCGGGGACAGAAGTGAACATGTCTCCCGCTACAACGCGAACCCGATTTTTGAATTGTTCAAGCGGGCCACCTGCTAGGCTGTGAACCACTTGTGGGAGTTCGAACAAAGTTCCATTCATGTCAGGATGGTTTTCGAGGATGGTCGCCAGAAACAGGCCGTGCCCACCGCCGATGTCGGTTAGTGAACGGATTCCGGAAAAGTCATACGCTGTGGCTATCGTCGGCGCCTCGACCGTGGAGAACGAAGTCATAGCTCGATTGAAATTCTCGGCGGACTTCTGATCCTTCTCGAAGTACGCGAACACCGGCATTCCGTAGATTCGATTAGTTGCTTGTTCACCCGTGCGAACGGTCTCGTTCAGGGATCCTAAGGCGCGGACATGCCAGTCGTCGGAAATTAAGCACGCAAAATGCCGGAGTGTCTTGGTCGCGTCCGACCGTAAGACATCTGACATCGGCGTTTGCTCCCACCTGCCGTCTGGCGTCTGGGTCAGGATTCCAAGCCCAGCAGTCGCGCGCATCAACCGGAATAACAATTCCGGCTTTGCGCCGACCGCGTGGGCGAGTTCCTCGACTGTCTTCGGACCGGAATGGAGATGATCCGGAATGCCGAGCCGCGCAATTGCCGACACTGCGGCCGAATTCATTACTCCCATTAGGACCTGCATGACGCGAGCAGTTGGCGGAAGATCATTCATGTTTCCCTCTTGAACCGGAATTGCTCGCCAATGCGACTTAGAAAATCCCGCCGCCTCACATCCGCTCCCAGGTCCAGGAGCCTGTATCAGACTGTATCGTAGGCGCTTAATCAGACGCAATGGAAGAGGCTAGGAGCGGCGATTGACGCCACTTTTCGGCAGGCTGCCAATGTCGCTGATGGGTCATTCGCTACCGATCTATTCAGCGCCGGTGCCGATCAATGTCTGCTTTGCCTCTAATAGCTACCTAAAAGCGGTCCGCCACGGCTCGACCGCCGCCAGTAGATCGGCCAGCATGCCGACCAGGCAGTCGCAGGTGGCGTTGAGGCCGATGCTGCGTTCGCCGCCGACGGGAGCCAGCTATGCCATGGCCCCTCTCACGGCGCGGTGGAGCGTTCTGCTGAGCTCCTCGTCGCTGATTTGGTTCACCCGATCAAGCTCCCGACGTCGGGGTCATCGGCCCGCTTCTGGTTCAGCGGAGCGCCCCGCCTGGTCAACAGCCTGACCGCCAGGTCGTAGTCGCGACTATCCAGTGGTCGATCACAGCGGAACAACTTGCTTGGTGCGAGAAACAAATGCGGGATTTCGTCGCCTCTCGTAGCTCAAACAATCCTCACCTCCGCGCAACAGTCGGTATCGAAAAGATGGATGCAAATGATTTGAATTCTGATCACTGTTTGCGGCTTACTAGGCCGTGAACCCAAAAAGTCCGCTATGCCCCATAGCGACCAAATTCCGCTACTCCGCGAAATGACGCAACGGGCCATCAACAGACTCATGCGCTGCAACAAAATCGGGGCGGTTTCGAATTTGCTGGTCAGGCATGCAGCTCATCGAGCAGCGCCTTGGCCTCCTTCAGATCGAGCGTGTCGAAGCCCTCGGTGAACCAGCCGTAGACCGGAGCGAGCAGTTCGCGAGCTTGCTGCGGCTTGCCCTGGTCGCGCCAGAGCCGCGCCATGCTCATCGCCGCGCGCAGTTCCCAGGACTTTGCCTGCTGTTGACGTGCGACCGCGAGCGCGCGCTCGAAATACGCTTCCGCTTTCGCCGCATCCGGCTCAGGCGACTTGAGCGCGATTTCACCGCCGACGCGATTGATCTCGGCTCGGTACCATCGTTCTTTGGTTGTTTCGACCGCTGTCATTGCTTCGCCGATGCAACGCCAAGCATCATCGAGTTTCCCAAGCGCTGCATAGGCCAAAGCCAGATGCGCCAAGAAGTAGGGACCACATGTCGTTGCCCCGATTGCGCGCAGCCCGGCAATCTCGGCACTGATCGCTTGGATTGCGTCAGTTGCTTTGCCGGTTTGGGCCAAGACGCAACCCCGCTGAGCGGCGGCGAACATCTTGAAGAACGGCACCTTTTCCTGCGCCAAAGCGATGCACTCCTCCAGATGCATGGCCGCTGCCGCATGATCTCTGCAGCAGATATGAGTTAACGCCGTGCAGGCTAGCGCAAACAGCAGCGTTGGCATGTGATCGGTCTCGCGCGCCGCGGCGATCGCTCGGTCGGTTTCCATCAAGGCTGTCTTGGGATAGCCGAGCAGCCACAGAGCCAATGGCCGAAAGGTCAGGGTAGCCACTCCCACATCATGGCCAAATCGCGTCGCCAGCGGGCGATGCACGGCCGGATCGTAAAGCGCCCAAGCGCGATCGAGATGTGAGAGCCCTTCGGCGAAGTCACCCATGCACAGCAAGGTGTTGCCCAGCAAGACGATGCCCAATCATGATAGGCGCTGTCGCCTTTTGCTGCTCTGCAAGCGCAAGGAACTGCCGCGCAAGCGCGCATGCAGCATCGCCGTCGAAGTTCATAAACTTCGCTATGAAGAAACCGTAGAGGACGGAGTACAGCAGGAGCGGGTCTTCGATGTGCTCCCCTAATCTTTCCGCGTGCTCGATCATGACGCGGGCTTGGTCGAACGCCGCTCTTGTCTCGGCCGCCGCAAGCCCTTCGTATGATACAGAGCGTTCGCAAGCCCGACCTGAAGCTTGATCTGGTCGCGGCGCAGCGCGGGCGTTGCCGGGCAATGACGCAAGTTGGTCGAGGGCGCGCGTGAACTGGGCGACCGCTTCGATCAGCGCCGAGCGCTCCAATGATCGCTGTCCGGCCTTGCCCCACAGGCCCGCGGCCTTTTCGATCAGACCGGCATCGGTGCAGTGACGCGCCAGCAGTTCCGGCCGGTTCTCGGCAATGTCGGCGAACTGGCTTTCGAGGGTTTCGGCGATGCGGGCATGCAGCGCGCGTCGCGGCTCGCGCAGCAGCGTGCCATAGGCCGCATCCTGCACCAAGAGCATGCTTGAACAGATAGGTCGCATGCGGCGGCACGCCCTGCCGGGACAGCAAACCGGCGGCAGTCAGACGGTCGAGCGCCAATTGGAGGTCCGTCTCCGGCTTGCGTACTACCGCAGCGAGCAGGGCATGCGAAAACTCGCGACCGATAGCTGCCCCAATCTGCGCTACCTCCTTGGCCGGGCCGAGCCGGTCAAGCCGCGCCATTAGCGAAGCATGCAGGCTTGCGGGAACCGCCAGCGCCGGGGACGGAACCATGCTAACCGCCTGCAAGGCCGCGCCCTCGCCTTCGGCTTCCAGCACCGCCTTCGTCATTTCCTCGACGAACAACGGAATGCCGTCCGTGCGCTCGATGATGTCGTGCCGAACGCTTGCCGGAAGGAGCCAGTTGCCGACTACGCGGTCGATCATGGCATCCACTTCGCGCTGCGCCAGCCGATTGATGGTAAGGGCGGTCACGTAGGGCCGTCCGATCCACGGGGGCTCGAACTCTGGCCGAAACGTTACAATCAGCAGCACGCGGAGGCTTGGTATTCTGTCCACGACGCGACCAAACAGTTCGAGGCTCGTGGGGTCGGCCCAATGTGCATCCTCGAAAATCATCAGCAGTGGATTTTGGCGAGATAGGGCCGCGATCTGTAAAACTAGCGCGTCGAGTGTCCTTTGCCTGCGCTCTTGTGGTGCTAGTTCGAGCGCCGGATAACGTCCGTCGTTCGGCAGCGACAGCATATCCGCAAAGAGTGCCGCGTCTTCTGCCGATGTCGAGCTTTGCGCCAGCATCGCATCAAGCTTGTCGAGCTTCGCTTGCGGTTTGTCATCGCGCGTCAATCTGGCGGCGCGTTCCATCTGGTCGATAATCGGATAAAATGCGCTGTCGGTATGCTGCGGCGAGCAGAAGTTGCGCAAGCGCGTGTGCGGCTCGGTAGCGAGGCGTTCCAGCAGCGCGGCAGTCAGCCGAGACTTGCCAATGCCCGGCCTCGCCGGAAAGCAACACTACTTGGCCTTCGCCGGTCTTTGCCTTCGACCAGCGCCGCAGCAGCAATTCGAGTTCTTCTTCACGTCCGACAAGGTCGGTCAGGCCGCTCGCGTGCAACGCCTCGAAGCGGCCTTCCACTGAGCTGGTCGTAGTGCCGCCCAGGCCCGCACCGGCCCTGCGATGCCCTTGAGGTCCTGTGCTCCGAGGTCCTCAAGCTCGAACAGATTGCCGAGGAGCTTGCGGGTGCCTTCGGCGATCACGACGCTGTTCGGTTCCGCAATGCCCTGCAAACGCGCCGCAAGGTTCGGCGTCTCGCCGACGATGGCTTGCTCCTGAGAAGCGCCCGAGCCGATCAGGTCGCCGACAACCACTAGCCCCGTCGCGATGCCGACGCGCGTCTGCAGGGCAGCGTGGGTTTTAAGGCCGATCACCGCCGCGACCAACTCCAGTCCTGCGCGCACTGCCCGCTCTGCGTCGTCCTCGTGGGCTTGCGGGTAGCCGAAATAGACGAGGACGCCGTCGCCCATGTATTTGGCAACAAAGCCACCGAAGCGACCGCACGGTCTCCGCGACGCACTTCTGATAAGCCGAAATGACCTCGCGAAGGTCTTCCGGGTCCATGCGGGCCGACAGTGCCGTTGAACCGACCAAGTCTGAGAACATCACCGTGACTTGGCGGCGCTCGGCGGCGTCTTGGGGCTTCGGCTTGGTTTCGACGGCGGGTTCGGGCGTCGCCGGGGGAGCACCGCAAGCTCGCCGATGGCCGCGAGCAATATCCGCCGATGCCCAAGCAGGACACCAATATCCTTGAGGTCTTGATCGGTCAGATGGGGGAGTGCTGCGACGCTGATACCGTTCTCGGCAAAGCGCTGCGCGTACTCGGACATGCCGAGCTTTTCCAGCCAGTCGGCGATCTGCTGCATCGCGGCCTCTAACTATGATAGCATTATGGCAGGATTACGCGCAACAGAGAGGGTTTATCGGACCCGCTGCGAGATTGAAGGGCCCTTTTCGGCGGACGCGCCCAGTCCTAAAGGGCGATAAGCTGGCCTACGTCCCCGGTCCGAACGAGATTCGAGCTGGTGATCAATCTCAAAACAGCGTTCCCGCTTCTGGCCACCGCCGACAAGGTGGTCGAATGAATATTTTGCAATGCGTCAATTGACGGCAGCGAAATGACGCCATGGGTCATTCACGACCGACGCACTCAGTACCCGTGCCGATCAATGTCCGTTGTTACTCCAATAGATGGGGTAATCGGCCGGCAGCTTGTGGATAGCTGAAGATTTTGGGCCGCAAAGATAAGTCGCTCAGCCGCGCCGCCAAGGCCTTCATGGAAATCGCGGTGAAGCAAAAGAATTTTTCGACGTCCGTGGCCGGAGCTGGGAAGCGATCCAAATGAGCACGGTGACGTGGTACTGGATCTTATTGGCTTCGCTAGTTTTGACTGCCGTGGCTCAGAAGCAGCCGACCAGCAAAGCGTCTTCAGTTTCCGCCTACAAGCTCATCGCGCTAAAAGTCACGGGAACGACGCGCTACACCGATAAAGAAATTCTGGCCGCGAGCGGCCTGCAGTTCGGCCAAAATGCCGCCGACGGCGATTTCAAGGAGGCGGTGCAGCGCCTCGGCGAGTCTGGCCTGTTCAGCAACGTTGTCTATTCGTATTCCTCCTCAAGTGCGGGAACAAAACTCGAACTGCAGCTGGCGGATGCCGATAAGAGCAAGCTGGTTCCGGCGCGCTTCGAAAACTTCGTCTGGTTCACGGACGACGAACTCCGCACCGCCGTGCAAAGCCGCGTTCCGCTGTTCAAGCAGTTGCTGCCGCTCTCCGGTAATCTTCCGGACCACGTTTCCGAGGCGCTGCAAGCCATTCTCGCCGAGAAGCACTTTCCGGGTCGGGTGGACTACCTGCGCGCTGGAGACGCAGCCGGCGGCGCCCTAAATGGGATCGATTATCGGGTCGAGGAAGTCAGCATTCGAATTCGCGGCGTCGATTTCCCCGGAGCTTCGCCGGAGCAGTCGGCTCTGCTCGCAACCGCAGCACATCGCCTAACGGGCGCAGAGTACGGACGCTCTGCTCTTGCGGCCGCAGCCAAGTTCGACCTTCTGCCAGTGTACCTGCAGCGCGGATATTTGAAGGCCGGTTTTGGGCTGCCAGACGCGCGCGTGGTGCCTCAGCCTACTTCCACAGAGGATGCACAGGGTCTCGCCGACGTTCTGGTAGATGCGATCGTACCGGTGACGCCGGGCAAAGTGTACTCGACTTCCGGTGTCGACTGGAAGGGCAACCCTGCAATCCCCACCGGCGAACTCGATCCCCTCCTCCACCTGCCAACCGGCCAGCCTGCCGACGCGGTGCGTCTTCTCCGCGACCTTGAGAACGTGACCAAGCTTTACCGCAGCCGCGGCTACATGATGGTTCAGATCAAGTCCGAGGCCCAGTTCGACGATGAGAAAAGCACCGTGCACTACAGCCTGAATGTTGTCGAAGGCGACCTCTATAAGATGGGAGAATTGGAGATCGCAGGACTCGACACGCAGGCCACAGCTCGAATGAGGGCAGCGTGGACGCTGCGCGAAGGTCAGACTTACAACGCGGACTATCTCAAGAAGTTTCTGGAGGATACCGGACAGCTGCTTCCGCGCGGCGTGCACTGGGCTGTGAGCATTCATGAAACGCCGGACTCGAAAGACAAGACCGTGGATGTGGAGATCCGTTTCAAACAGCAGTAGCGCTGAAGACCGTAGTTGGTCGAAGACAAATATTTTACACACCGGAGCTTGCGCAAGGACCTCGATGTTGACATCATGATGGTGAGACTGTGAGTATCCACCTCTTGAACTTTGCACCACACCCCGTTTCACAGGAGACGAAAATTACCATGAAGGCAAATCGAATTGCGGCTGCGATTCTCGGGATACAGATGTTGGTGGGGCTGGCGGCGGTTCCAGCGCTGGCTGCCGGCAAGAGCCAGACCTTGACCGGCGTCGTGAGCGACGCCATGTGTGGGGCGAAGCATGAGGAAATGCCCAGCAAACCGGCGGAATGCACGCGCGGGTGCGTGAAGCATGGCGCGAATTACGCACTCGTGGTCGGAGACAAGGTCTATACGTTGCAGACCTCGGATAAGGCTGCGCTGGATCAGCTGAATGATCTGGCGGGAGCAAAAGCCAAGGTGACCGGAGAAGTGGATGGCACCACGATCACGGTGAAGTCGGTGACGGCAGGATCGTAGCGGTATGTGGCAACAACAAAAAAAAACCGGCGGACACCCGCCGGTTTTTTCTCTCTCCGTACTTCCCGTTACTGTTGTTGTTGAGTCTGGTCCGGACTATCGTCCCGGCGCTTCAGCGTCGGGCGATCGTCGTCGCTGTTGCTGCCGCCACCCGTACCGCTGGTCTTGTCGGTGGTTGAGGCGCGACGCAGACTGGGCTTGCTCCCATCCTTCTCTTCGATCACCTTGTGCCGGTTCTGGATAGTGGCCAGCCGCGCTTTCACGTCGTCAAACTCTGACGTGGAAACGATGTATTGCGGGCGCGCCGGAAGAATGGTCGCGATCTCCTTTTGCGACGCCTCGATGCGGTCGGGTGTCTGCGGGTGCGAAGCGAAGGCCTTGGCGATCGTGCCCGGCTTCTTCTTCTCTTTCGCCTGAATCTTTTCAAAGAAGCTGATGAACGCCTGCGGATCGTACCCCGTCTTATACATATACTGCAGGCCGAGGTAGTCCGCTTCCGCTTCGAAATTGCGCTGGAACTTCATGAACGTGAGCGGCAAGGCCAGGCCACTGGCTTCGTAGATTCCGTAACCGATGCCGCCTCCAACGAAGATCAGCGGTATGGTGGCGATCTGCGCAATATTCGCGCGCGTCAGCTGACGCATCCCGTGGCGCGCCGCCACGTGCGAAATCTCATGCGCCATCACGCCCGCCAATTCGGCCTCTTCGTCCGCCGCCAGAATCAAGCCCGAGTTCACGTAGAAGAATCCACCGGGGAGCGCGAACGCGTTGACCTCGTCAGAGTCAATCACCTTGATGGTAAATGGCACCTGCGCGTCGGAATTGCGCACCAGATTCTGGCCGATCCGGTTGACGTACTCGTTCACCACCGGATCCTGAACCATCTTCACGCTATTCTCGACCATCATCGAGTACTGCTTGCCCATTCGGATTTCGCTCTCGAGCGAGTACCAGTCGCCTAAGCCGCGCCCGCCAACCTTGCGGTTGCCGATGGCGTCCACATCGTCCTCACCGCCGGTGTGCTTCACCTTGCTCTCGTCGGGCTCCTGAATGGGAGGGCGTCCGCTAGGTACCGCGTCGCTGCCGGTACTGTTACTGGAAGACGAGTCCGCGGGCGGAGCCGGAGTGGTGCTTGCCGGGGGAGCTGGCGCTGGTGCAGTCGTTGTTCCAGACGCCGATCCGCTAGCCGGCGGCGTGCTCTGAGTCTGCGCCGTCTGATCTTTTGCTGGCGTCTGCGGCTGCGCGGCTTGCGGTTGCGCGCTTGAAGTCTGCGGAGTTGGAGCCTGGGAGGCTTGATCCTGCGCCAGTACCGGCACAGCCATCAACGCCAGTAAACTCAGGGACATCAGCAATTTACGGAAGGACATTTGGACACCCCGTGAAAACCCGGTCGGCTGATACGATTATACCCCCGATAGCAAGTCGGGACCGGCGGAGTCTTCCTTCCAATTGGACGCTGCCTGGCACCGGAAAGTTACCCGCTATTTTGCCTGAAGTGCCAATGGAGGTTCTTTTCCGAGCTGCCCGTACGCCGACAAGGGACGAGCGTCCTTTCCGTTTTCCCAGCTGCCGGTGTACTATGGCGCGATTTCAGAAACTGATCGATGGAGGGCCGGGCGTCCCCGCCCGGCGACCACACTGCTGGACGGGCGAGGACGCCCGTCGCTCCTTCGAAAAGAGAGATTGGTTTTTTGAGAGAGAAAAAGAGAAGAGACCGCCGATGCTGAACCGTCGCCGCTTCCTATCGTCTTCCTTCGCTTCTTCCATGGCAGTGGGCACCGGCCTGGCGTGGCGCGGTGATTTATGGGCGCAGCTTGCAGCGTTGCCGTCGAAGCTCCCCGACCGTTCCCTCTTCGACCAGAACGAAGACGCCTACTGGCGCGAACTGCGGCGGCAGTTCCTGATTCCGGCGGACGAAGTCTACCTGAATAACGGCACCGTCGGGTCGAGTCCGGCACCCGTGCTGCGCGCCGTATTTGAAGGCTATGAGAAGTGCGAGATGCTCAACGAGGTCGACCCCGAGGACTATCCCATCTGGGGATATGCGGCGTGGAACGAGTTTCGCGATCCGCTGGCGGCATTTGTCGGTTGCAACCGCGACGAGATCGCGCTCCTCAGAAATGCCACCGAGGGCAATAGCTACATTGCGAACGGCATCGATCTGAAGCCGGGCGACGAAGTGCTCATGACCGACCAGGAGCATCCCGGAGGCGTGCACCCGTGGAATCTGCGGGCCAAACGCTACGGAATCGTAGTGAAACAGATCACGCTGCCCAGGCCGGTCATCAACCACGAGCAAGTGTTGAATCTTATCAACGCCTACATTACCCCGCGCACCCGAGTTTTGTTCTTCAGCCACATCACCACGTTTTCCGGAGTAGTGCTCCCCGCCAAGGAACTCTGCAAGCTGGCGCGGGACCGCGGAGTCATTTCCGCGGTCGATGGAGCGCACGTCCCGGGAATGATGCGGCTGAACCTGCACGATCTGGGCTGCGACTTGTATTCCGCCAGCCCGCACAAGTGGCTGCAGGCGCCCAAAGGCACCGGATTTCTATACGTACGCGACGAAATGATCGACCGCATGTGGAACACGATCGCAACCGAGGGTTGGGACGACGTAAAACTCCGCGCCGAGCGATTCCAGCGTATCGGCAGTTCGAACGTGCCCGCCCTATGTGGACTGCGCGCCTCGATTCAGCTCGCCAACGACATCGGAATGGACCGGATCGAACACCGCCACCGCCAGCTCTGTGACTACATTCTGAACGCCATGATCAAACGCGGCGGAACATCGTGGACGTCCCCTGATCCTTCGATGCGCTGCGCCATTGCGACGGTGAATGTGCCGCCAGTCGTTCGCATGGACCTCGAAAACTGGATGTGGAAAGAAAAGAAAATTCGCATTCGCGGAGCCGACCCGCACAAGCTGCGGCTGTCTACGCCTTACTACTTATCGAAGCAGGATATCGACCGCTTTTTGGATGCGTTCGACGAGTACAAGAAGTCGAAGACGTAGCTCGTGTGGGACTACTTGTGTGGGGACGGGCGCCTCGCCCGTCCAAGCCGAGCGCAGCTCGGCCCAGCTAGGGAACTTTGTCCAAAGCTGGTTCGTACGAACCGATATGAGGTAATCATGGAGACTTCCGTTCCCGCTCAGCCCACGTCCGACCGCTATCCCCGAGTCGCTAGCCCGCTCCACACGTTTTTGATCCTGGCTGGGCTAGCCGCTTGGACGTTCGGCGCAAAGATTCTTGCAGGTCAATTGAGGGCGGCCGCCAATCCAAACCGCGTGCGCGGTTATTTGGTCACCATCTGCATAGAATGGTTCTTCTTCCTTCTTGTACTGATGGGCGTGCGACTCAATGGCACCTCTGTCTTCGTGGTTCTCGGAGATCGTTGGCAATCCGCCCGCCAGCTTCTGCGCGATATTGGAATTGCCGCTGCGTTCTGGGTCGTTGCCACTGGGCTGCTCTGGGTATTTGGCCGTCTCCTGCGCGTCGACCAGCAAGGTCACAATGTCCAGTTCATGTTCCCGCACGGGCCGGCTGAGATGACACTATGGATAGCGCTCTCCATCACCGCCGGCATTTGCGAGGAGACCATCTTTCGCGGTTACCTGCAACGGCAATTCATGGCTCTGACCAAGAACGCCCCGGCTGGCATTGTCATTTCTGCCGCCGCATTCGGCGCGGCTCACGCGTACCAGGGTTTCCGGATGGGGATCTTGATCGGCTTGTTCGGAGCGATGTTCGGGGTTCTTGCCTACTGGCGCGGAAGTGTTCGCCCTGGGATGATCGTCCATGCGTGGCAGGATTCATTGGGCGGAATCATTGGCGCTTGATGAGGCATTAGAGCCTGCGGTCAGAAGGCCTTCGCCGCGCAAGCCTTGACCCGAGCGGGTTCTAGCCACGTCCTCAGTTGACTCCAGAAAGCCAGAAGCGTATCTTCCCCTATTAAATGGTTTTAATATAGTCGTCCCCCACCCAGGAGAAGACGATGATACCCTCCGGCTCCCGCTTTTGCCCCAGCCCGCGACTCGTTTTAATCGCCACCGTTTTTCTTGCCCTGCTGGTGTGCGCACCGCGTCTGCTGGCGCAGCCTGCCTATGTGCGCGTCGGTCAGGCCGGTTATGAAGCTGGCAATGCTCCTTTCCGCGCGTATCTGATGACCCAAGCCGCAGCAACGGGAGCAACTTTCCAGGTGGTCAATTCGAAGGGCATCACGGTGGATTCGGGGCACGTCGGCGCGCTGCTCGGCACGTGGGGTCACAGCAAGACGGTGACCTACAACGTGTACGCCCTGAATTTCAATGTTCCCGGCGGCGATCTCTACACCATCAAAGTCTCGGGACCTGTGGAGGCGACTTCGCCGGCTTTCGCGGTCGATTCTCCGGAGACGCTCTATTCCGGATTGCTGCTGAACACTTTGTTTTTTTATGAAACCGAACGCGACGGGAAGCATTTCATCCCCAACGCGCTGCGCACCGCACCCGGGCACCTGAAGGACGCGAATGCGCATGTTTACAATACGCCTCCGCTCGACAGCAACGACTTTATAGACAACGTGCCGCCGACGCCTCCGCTGGTATCGTCGAATCTCCCGAACATCGATGCCGCTGGTGGCTGGTGGGACGCAGGCGACTACGAGAAGTACGTTGAAACGGTCAGCTATACAGCGGCGCTAATGCAGATCGGTATTCGCGACTTCCCCAATCAGATGGGCGCGGCGGCCCCCTGGAATCCTCCCGCGCCGCCCGGCTCGATTTCATATGCCGGAAACAGCGGAGCCGGCGCGCCCGCGTCGTCCGACTTTACCGACGAAGCCCGGTTTGGAGTCGACTGGCTGATGAAGATGTGGGATGACAAAACTAAGACGCTGTACTATCAAGTCGACAATACGCAAGACTGGGATTATTACGGGTACGGCAATCCCACTTCTGCCGCCCCCAACTGCGGCGGAAGCTATTCAACTCCTTATTGCCTGATCACTGAGTACGACATCTGGACGCTGCCGCAGGCGGCCGATCACTTCTGGCAACCCGGCGACCCACGTGCGTGCGACCCGCTGACGACGTATTACATCTGCAATCGTCCAGTGTATTTGGCAGCGCCGGCGGGGTCGCCGATCAGCCCGAATCTGGCTGGGCGTCTGGCGGCAGATTTTGCATTGTGCTACCAACTGCAACGCGCTTCGCACCCCGCGCTGGCGAATCAGTGCCTCCAAAATGCCGAAGACGTTTTCGCTCTGGCGGACACTTCTTATCCGGACCCGGCTCCGGCGGAGTATGGGGGCACGTGCAACAACTGCCTGCTCACGATAGCGCCGTTCGACGGCTATCCGGAGAACGTCTGGGACGACGACATGGAGCTGGGCGCAACCGAGCTGTATTTTGCTTTGCACTCCGCGGGCGGGGCGAAGAACCTTCCGGCTGGATTGCCGCACACCGATGCAATAGATTATCTGGCGCAGGCGGCTACGTTCGCTCACAATTACATCACGCGAATCTACGAACAAGGTTTTACCGATACTTTGAACCTCTATGACGTCAGCGGGCTGGCGCATTTTGAACTGTACCGGGCGCTGGATATGGCGGGAAATCCACAGGGTCTGGCGGTCTCTGAATCGCGCATCCGGACGCAACTGCTGCGGCAAGTGGCCGACGCAATCACTCAGGCTAACTCGGACGCATGGGGCTTCGGATATGTGTGGAGTTACGGCGACACCACGTCGCACGGCGCGGGCTTATCGGTAATGGCCAGCGAGGCCGCGTACCTGGCCAATACCGATGCTGCGGCCAAGCGCTACAACACCTATGCGCAGAGATGGCTGGCCAATATTCTGGGTGCGAATTCCTGGGGATCGTCGTTCATCGTGGGCGACGGCAGCACGTTCCCGAATTGCATCCAGCACCAGGTGGCAAATCTGGCGGGCGCGCTGGATGGGACTTCCGGAGGCACGCCGGTGCTTTGGGGTGCGGCCACCGAGGGCCCGGCCGGCTACGCTTCTTCGGGCGTCGTCGATGGCATGATTCTATGTCCGGCAAACGGAGTGGACACGTTCCGGAAATTCAATGGCAACGATGGCGCGTTTGATCGCTCGCAAGTTGCGGTGTATCAGGACAATATGCAGTCGTACAGCACGACCGAACCGGCCATTGACCTGACTGCGACATCTTTTCTCATGTGGTCGTGGAGGCTCGCGGCGCAGCCGAGCTTCTGACGCAGCACGCCGACATCTGGTTTACGTCCAGCGGAACCAGCGCAAGGCCAAAACGAACGAGACTCCGCCCCAGACTGCCAGGACCAGCAGGCGTCCCGACTGAGAGCCCAGCGACGCGCCTTCTATGATCGTGGCTCGCAGCGCGTCGTTGAGCGCGGTCAGCGGCAGCGCTTTGATGAAGGGCTGGGCCATCGCGGGAAATTTGTCATAGGAAAAGAAGACGCCGGAGAAGATCCACATCGGCATCATGACCAAATTGATAAGGCCGGAAACGCTTTCGATTTTCTGCGCGCGGCAAGCGGTCAGCAGGCCCACGCCGCCGAAGGCGACTGCTCCGAGCGAGCCGAGCAGGATGACCGAGAGGATCGATCCCTGCACCCGCATGTGAAAGACCAGCACGCCGAAGCTTAAGAGTAACCCTACTTCAATAACCATCAGAACCAGGCGGCTGCTGGTCAGGGCCAGCAGGAAATCGCTGCGGCGCATGGGCGTAGCTACGAAGCGTTTCAGCAGCTTGCGCTGACGCATTTCTACCAGCGCGAAACCTACTCCCCACATGCCGGAGTTCATAAGGTTCATGCCCAGCAGTCCGGGGATGAGGAAGTCGATGTAGCGCGATCCGGGCTCGCTGGAGGATTGAGACGAAGTGGCGATGGCATTTTTGCGTCCCGCGGCGGATTGGAGCGCGGCATCGATTTCGGCGCGCGAGAGCACGCTTTCCGGTCGAGCGGGATCGTAATAATAAGTGTAGCTGCCGTCGGGATTCGCCTCGATCGCGAGATCGAACTTGCCGAAGTGGAAACCCTTGAGCGCCGCATTGCGATCGAGAATGGTGGCGCGCACGGTCGATTGCTCGGACGAGTGCTTGTCCGGCGAGCCTTTACCCGAACTCTGCAGCATGGCTAGCGTCTGCTGCGCGCCAGCGCCATCGATCACCACGACCGACGTAGTATCCGCGGGCTTGTTGCGGAAGGCGATACCCAAGCCCGCCGCCAGCAACAGCGGAAAGATGAAGACCCAGAATACGACCTCAGGCTCGCGTTTGAGTTCGAGTATGCGCGCCCACAGCAGATGACGGTATCCCGACCAGCGACCGTTACGGCGCGCGGGTTGGCTGGACTGCGGCGGCCGATTCTTTTCGGCGTTGAGCTGCGGTGCGTTGGTTTCTGTGGTTGCCATTCAGTCTTCTCGCAGGTGGCGTCCGGTGAGTTGCACGAAGACATCTTCGAGGCTGGCCTGGCGCGTACTCAGGTGTTCGAGCTGATGTCCGTCGCTGTTTACGACGTCCAGCAGAGCGGGGATGGCGAGATGCGGCTCGCGGACACTCAGGCAGACGGTCGAATCTTCGCGGCGCACCGACTCTACGCTGGGCAGCGATCGCCAGCGGTTGAGGTTGTCGTCGTTTCCATTCGCGTTCTGACTGGCTTCTTTGCTCACCTGAAACTCGACCACGTGATGACCCCCGAGGCGTTCGATCAAGTCGGAGGGCGTTCCTTCGGCGATGATTACGCCGTGATCGACGATGGCGAGGCGGTCGCAGAGGCGTTCGGCTTCGTCCATGTAATGCGTGGTGAGCAGGACAGTGCCGCCTTTTTTCTGGAAGACGCGGATGATCTCCCAGAGCTGGCGGCGGCTTTGCGGATCAAGTCCGGTGGTGGGCTCGTCGAGGAAGAGGATGCGCGGATTGCCGACCAGGGCGGTGGCAACGGCGAGGCGCTGCTTTTGGCCGCCGGAAAGTTTGCCGACCCAGGCGTCGGTTTTCTCGCTTAGTTGAAGCTCTTCGAGAATGTCGGCGGCGGGCCGCGGCTCACTGTAAAAGCTGGCGAAAAGTTCGATGGTTTCGCGGACGTTTAATTTCTCCGAGAGCCGCGTTTCCTGCAGCGAGATGCCGATCCATTCGCGCAGTTGGCGCGGGTTGTCGTTCCAGGTGTGGCCGAAGATGCGGACTTCGCCTGAGGTGGGTGCGAGCAGCCCCTCAAGGATCTCGATGGTGGTGGTCTTCCCTGCTCCGTTCGGGCCGAGCAGCCCGAAGCACTCGCCGGCCTCGATGTGCAGGCTGAGGCCGCGCACGGCTTCGACCTTACCGTCGTAAGTCTTGCGCAGGTTGGTGCACTCTATTGTTGTCTCTCGCGTCGGCCCCACCAAGGCATTCTAAATCAGGTCGATCTTTCAGAACGCGGGCTCGGAATGTGAATGGCTTGTAATCGGCAACGGCGCGTCGCCCTTGGCGTTGCGCCACAGGATCGCATTCAGCTTCCGGGCATCGGCCAAATCCGGCCTGGAGAAGTTCATCTGCGACGATTCCTGCGCTCCCGCAGCCTTCTTGTCATTCACTGCATAGATGAGGTCGTTGCGCAGATTCTTGTCGTCAACCTGATAGGGCGGCTGCGTCCCCGGACCTGCGAAAAGCGGTGCCATGAGCGGCGCATGCGCGTCGAATAGATTCATCGGAGGAAGGCCGAGCAGAGACTCCATGGTGTGGATCATGCCAACGGTCGTATAGAAGTTATGGTCAACAAACGGCTGCGGCGTGCGCGGTGAATACTTGCTGATGACGAAGGCGATAGAACGGTGCGCATCGACATGGTCGGCGCCGTCCTGCGCGTCGTCTTCCACCACGAAGATGGCGGTGTCGTCCCAGTAGGGACTGTGGGAGACGGCATCGACCACGCGGCCCAGCGCGAGATCGTTGTCGGCGACCGAAGCATTCGGAGTGGGTTTGCCGGGCCGCGTGCCTCCGGTGTGGTCGTCGGGTAAGTAGAGCAGCGTGAACTGCGGAAGTTCCTTGGCGCTTCCCTTGGCTGCGACGAACTCGTCGAACTCGCGCAAGAATTCGTCGGCGCGAAGTTGGTCGGGATAATCGGTTTGGAAGTCGGGAAATTGGGGATCGTAGTGGTCGCGCAGGGCAGCCTTGGTGGGCCGCATCCGCTTAAACTGCGGAACCGCCCAAGGCCAGGGACTCGGACCGCCGCGCGGATTGCCAACGTTCGGGGGTAATGGATCGCCTTTCTTGATTTCGGAAACCGGGCAAGTCGCAGACGAGGGAGACGGCGTACCTTCCTTTGGCGACCCCATCTTTACCGTTGGCGACTTCGCGTTTTCGCTCTTGCACCACACCGCGGCGATGAATTCTCCGTAGATGCGATAGGTCAGACCTTTTTCAGCGAGGTTGTCCCAGAGGAAACCAGTGCCGGGATCGTCGACGTCGGGGATTCCCTGCTCGAGCGGAAATTCCTCGGCGACAGCGCCGCCGGAGTCGTAGGTACGCTCTTTGCTGCGATAGCCTATTGGCCACGTCTTCTCGTTGTAGTCGGATGTCGTGGAAGCGGTCGACCACAGGTGCCCGTCGCCCGAAACTTCTCCGCTGTCGTAGAAATTATCGAGCACTCCGAACTGCAGAGCAAGCTTGTGCTCATTAGGCGTAATGCCGGCGCCGTACATGGTCAGCGATGGGTCGCCGTCGCCCGCGGGCAGGTCGCCGAGAATCTGATCGTAGGTGCGATTCTCTTTCAGTACGTAGATCACACGGCGGATGGGATTCGTTCCGCCGGCGAATTCGAATTTGCCGCCATCGGAGCGGATCAGATTGTCTTCCTCGACTTGGCGCGTGTAGGCGGCGAGATTTTTTTCAACATCAGCGAGGCTCAGGCGCTGGATGGAACCACCGATCAGAGTTGGGATGTAGGGATGTTCCTTTCGTTTGCGTTCACCTTTCAGGGTGCCCAGCATGTTGTTGGGGCCGCTGCTTTCTCCTTTGGCGGTGGCGATTAGGAGATCGTTGCCCGCGATGGCGAGTGCGCTGGGGTACCACTCGGTGGGAATGAAATTGGGTTCTTCAATATCCATTACGCTACCCGAGATCGTCCCTGGGATCGGTCTTGAGAAGATCCTTGACTTCGAAGACAGCGATCGCATCGAGCGCCCCAGCGGCCGCGTAGAGATACTTTCCGTCGGGCGAGAGGGCAATGGCCTGGAGGACGGACCCAGGGTTCTTGAAACTGGTGCGATAAGGGCGGATAGCGGACCCGGATTTCAGATCGACTGCAACCACCGCATCGGCGTTAGCGAGAGCTACGTAGACCGTCTCCTCGTTCGCGCTCAGGAGCATCGCTGTTGGATGCGAACTGGGCTCGATGGAGTTGAGTGGTCCCAAGGCGATCCAGCGTGCGACCTTGCCTGTCTCAAGATTCAGTTCAGCAATCGACGAAGTGTTCCACAGGCTGACCCAAGCCTTGGTTCCGGCTTTGTTGGCAATCACCGTGTACGGGTACGCTTCCGGGATGTAGCGGCTGCGACTCAGATCAAAGGATTGCAGAATTTTCCCGTCGCTCGCGTCAAGGACGATGGCATTGTCGGAAAGATTATTGGCGATGAGCAGCCGGTCGCCCTTAGCTCCAGGCAACACTGCGAACCCAGCAGGATAAGGCAGTGCGGTTCCGGCGGGAGTTGTACGTAGGCCAAAGGCGACTTCTTTCCCTTCGGCGATCTTCTGCGGCCCGATCTTGATGAAGCGTTCGGGAGCGACCTGTCCGTCCGCAAACTTGTACACCGCGATGCCGTTGCCGGTGCTCTTTGGCTTCTCGCCGGTGGGATCGGTGATCGAGCCCATCGAGGCATAAAGATGCTTGCCGTCGCTCGAGAACGCGAGACCGATGAAATAACTTTGCCGCGTGGAATAGTCGTCGCTCAGGCGGTCATCGGGAAAATCATGCAACTGATTGTTACTGAGCTCGAGAATGGCGATCGATTGGCGAGCGCCTGTCTCTTGGGTGCCGTAGCCTTGGTTGAGCAGCGCGGCGTAACGGCCATCGTGGCTGAGGGCGATGGTCGCGGGAAAGCTGTTGGTGCGGGCAAGGTATCCGGGGACGGGGAGCGTCAGGCTCTTGCTCGTCGGAAGATTAATGTGGCGCGAGCGGTCGGCGGCGCGGGCCACCACAAACACGACAATCAGCGAGGAAAGAGCGAGGAGGGAGACAACGGCGATTTTTTTCACGGAGTTTCTCACGAGCAAAGCCCTAGCGAGGTTTGTACCATCCACGCGGGAAGGTAGGCAACTGCTGGAAAACTCAAAGGAATTTCCAGGTGTGTTTCGCGGACACCGCGCCTTACCGTCAGCGAAGCCCGAGCAGAACGGCAACATACTGCCGCACTTTGTTGACTAACTCGGGCTCAGCCTTGGAGTGCAACTTCGCTTTACGTCCAGCCCAATCCATGCTCTTCAACTGATCGACTAGAACCGCTCCCTCTATTTGGTCAACGGTGACAGGCAGAGCGAATGGATAGGGTTTGCGCTTGCTCGTGAGCGGACAAACAACAGCGAGGCCGCTTGCGCGGTTGTAACGCTGATCGGTAAGCACCAATGCGGGCCGCCGCTTGGCCTGTTCACGGCCAACTTGTGGATCGAAATCCATCATCACAATGTCGCCGGCTTCCGGAACGTAGGCAGTCACCATGTCACCATTCGATAACTTCCTTCCCTACCTCTGCGCCGGCTGATATCTCGGCGTAGCGGTTCTCTGGCGTGATCTGCGAAACCAGTTGCGCCAGCGTGGGAATTTTGGTTGCACGGCGCAGTTCGACGCGGCCTTCGGCGGCTTCGATCTCCAGCGAATCGCCTTCCTTCAGCCTGGCTTCCTCAACTACCGGCTTGGGAATGCGTACGGCAAGGCTATTGCCCCATTTCACCATCTGCGTCTTCATAAACAGAAAACCTCCAGCAGAATATACAGTGTAGCACTATGTATCTACATTGTCGATACTCTGGAAGAGGCCTAGGCAAACGCTGAATCGCGCGCTTTTATTTCGTCCCCACCAAATGTACTTCCGACACCGGCGGCCCCGTCTGCGATTTCTTCACCCCCATCAACTCAACCGCCTTGGCGGCAATGTGCTCCGCCGAGACTTCGAATTCCTTAATCAACTCCCACGGAGCGCCCGAGTCTCCAAAGCGGTCCTTCACTCCGATGGCGCCGGTGATGATAGGGATGCCATAGAGCTCGGCCGACTGTATGATGGCGCGCGCGACCGGCCACGCCAGCGCGCCAATCTGGTGCTCTTCGGCCGTCAGGACGACGCTGGTGTCGCGGGCGGCTCGCACGATGGCTTCGGTGTCGAGCGGCTTCAGCGTGTGCAGGTTGAGGACGCGCGCCTCATAGCCGAAATCCTGCTTCAGGATCCACGCGGCGCGCATGGCTTCGGGCACCATGGGGCCGCAGGCGATGATAGTGAGATCCTCGCACTCGTCGCGGTATTCGGATTCGAGTTTGGTCTCAAACGCATCGATAAAATTCGCATCCTCGCGACGCAGGCGAATCACGTTGGCTTTGCCAAAGACGAACGGCGTTTTCTCGTCGGTGACGATGGGCGTCGCTTCGCGCGCGAAGCGAATGTACTTCGGGCCGACGTGTTTGAGCAGCAGGTAGTCGGTAGCTTTGCGCGTTTCGACGATGTCGCAGGGGACAACCACGTTCATGTTGGGCAATCCGCACATGGCAAACAGATCTTCGAGCGCCTGGTGAGTAGCGCCATCGGGACCAACGCTGACGCCGCCGTGAGCTCCGGCGATCAGAACATTGAAGTTGCCGTAGCAGATCGAGGTGCGGATCTGGTCAAGATTGCGTGCAGCGGCAAAGGTCGCGTAGGTGCCGAAGACAGGCAGCTTCCCTTCTTTGGCGAGTCCAGCGGCAGCCGAGGTGGCCGACTGCTCGGCGATGCCCATGCTGATCCAGCGCGCCTTGCGCTCCGGCTTACCGGCATAGAACTCGCTGATGGTGATAGAGCCGGAAATATCCAATCCGAAGCAGACGATGCGCGGGTCGTCGCCGTTGGCGGCGAGCGATTGCCCGAACCCGAGGCGGGTGGGCTTCATCTGGGCTTTCATGTTCTCGGCGGCGTTCCACCAATAATTGCGATGGAACTTGGGCATCTTGGCGTCAAGTTTGCGCTCGACCTCGGCTTGATATTGCCGCGCGTGGTCGAAGAGTTCGTCCACGGGAATCTGGCCTTCCAGACCTAGCTCCTTCAAGGCTTTGTTTAACTCTTCCACGTTGGGCGTTTTGCCGTGCCATCCGGCAACGTCCTCCATAAAGCTGACGCCCTTGCCTTTGACGGTGTCGGCGATAATGGCGGTAGGCTTACCCGATCCGGTATTCGCTTTAGCATTCTCTAGCGCCTCGACTACCTGCTTCATGTCGTGTCCGTCAATGGTGAGGACATCCCATCCGAAGCTGCGATATTTTTCTTCGAGGGGCTCGACGTTCATCACATCTTTCACCCAGCCGTCGATCTGGAGACGATTGCGGTCGACGATGCCGATCAGGTTGTCGAGTTTGAAGTGGCCCGCTTCCATCGCGGCTTCCCATATCTGGCCTTCCTGCTGCTCGCCGTCTCCCATGACGCAGAAGACGTGGTGATTCTTTTTGTCTAGTCTGGCGGCGAGTGCGATACCAACGGCGATGCTCAGGCCCTGGCCGAGCGATCCGGTAGAAACCTCGACGCCCGCCAGCTTGAGCCAGTGTGGATGCCCCTGATAAGGCGAATAGAGTTTGCGGAGCAGCGCCACATCTTCTTTCGGACAGAAGCCGGCGAAGGCTAGACCGAGGTAGAGGCTGGGCGCCTTATGGCCGGTCGACCAGATGATGCGATCGCGATCGGGCCAGTTGGGATTTTTGGGATCGTGATTGGCAACGCGCAGGTAGAGCGCGGCGGTAATGTCCATGATCGAGAGAGTGCCGCCGGCGTGTCCCGAGCCGGCTGCGCACAGGGCGGCCAGGTCGTAGCCGCGCATCAACGCAGCCTGCTGTTTCAGTTCGTCAATGCTGTAGGAACGCAGAACTTCGCCGGTGGTCGAATTCTGAATAGACATGGGGTGGCTCCTTCGCTTACGCCGCGCGTTCGAACGAAATTCGGACGACAATCCGGGCAGGGCAGGAAACGGCGCATAGGCTTACAGAATCAGCGTAAGCGGGGCAGTCGCAAGGGGCAGTGAGCGTGGTCACGCGTGGGGGTGACGAACGACGGAATTCCCGTCCGGCCAGTCGGTTCTTCACCCCTGAGAACCCAACCCCTGTGCAACTGCATTGACCTGAGGTTTTCCCGGTGGACCCCCGTGTCCCCTGTGGTTAGACTGTAAAGCCGATCACCACAGAGCACACTGGGCAGGCGATTACTGTCAGCGCGCCGATTTGAAGATCGCGAACACCGCGCCCTGCGGGTCGGCGATCACCGACATGCGGCCGACTCCTTCCACCGTCATGGGTGGGAGAAAGATATTGGCGCTCATCTGTTTGGCCTTCGATGCCGAAGCATCCACGTCATCCACCAGGAAGTAGGCTAGCCAGTGCGGCGGCACTCCGGGCTGGCGATATTTTGAGGGCGGAACGCCTCCAATGAAATGCTCGCCGTTTTTAATGTGCAGATAGCCGGAGGGATCTTTTGGATCGGCGGCCACCTGCCATCCGAAAACGCCCGAGTAAAAGTCAGACGCGCGTTTCACATCGGGCGTGCTGAGATCGGCCCAGCACAACGTGCCGTGGACACTTGCGATTCCGATTCCGGGATCCTTCTTCACCTGCCAGACGCAGAAAGTCGCGCCAGTGGGATCCTGCACCACCGCCATGCGGCCCGCATCCATGACGTCGAAAGCCGGGGCAAGAACTTTGCCGCCCAGTTGCTTCGCTTTTGCAGCAGCCGCGTCGGCGCTCTCCACTTTGATGTAAATCATCCAGTGCGGAGGGACGCCGTGCGAGCTCTCGTCGGGGCGCAGCGTGCATCCGGCAGCGGCATGGCGGCCCTGAAGCTTGAACATGGTGTAAAAACCGTTGGGGCCCATCGGATTGTCATGTGGCTCCCAGCCGAAAAGTGCGCTGTAAAAACTTTTGGCGGCAGGCTGGTCGGAGGTGTGGAGTTCAATCCAGCAGAAAGAACCTGAGGGATGATTATCGATGTTTGCCATAGCGGCAAAAGTGTAACACCAACACGTGGAGCGACGGGCGTCCTCGCCCGTCCCGCCGGGCGGGGACGCCTGGCTCTCCATTTTTCAGCGCAGGTTCTTCCCCACCCAGTCTTCAATGCGAGCCAGCGCCTTGTTCAGGTTCTCGAGCGAATTCGCGACGCTGAAGCGAAGGTAGCCTTCTCCGTATGCGCCGAAGGCGGTGCCTGAGAGACAGGCGACCCCGGCTTGTTCGAGCAGCGCGTCGGCCAGTTTTTTCGATGGCCAGCCGGTCTTAGTAATGTTGGGAAAGGTGTAGAACGCGCCTTTGGGCACGCGGCAGGAGAAGCCTTTGATCTTGTTCAGTCCGGCGACAAACACGTCGCGTCGGCGCCTGAACTCGGCATTCATTTTGTCGACCGACGACTGATCGCCGCGCAGCGCTTCAATTCCCGCAATCTGTGTGAAACTGGCAGTGCAGGAGGTCGAGTTGGTCCCAAGGCGCGCGATCTGCACCGCCAGATCAGGCCGCATGACGCCGTAGCCCATGCGCCATCCCGTCATGGCGTAGGTCTTAGAGAAGCCATCGAGCAGAATCGTCCGCTCTTTAAAGCCTGGTACGCTCATGATGGAGAAGTCTTCGCCTTCGTAGATGAGGCGGCCGTAGATTTCGTCCGACAGCACCATGATGTTGCGGTCGCCGATGGCCTCGGCAATTTCGAAAATGTCTTTCCGGGTGAGCGTGCCGCCGGTCGGATTGTGCGGCGAGTTCAGGATGATCAACTTGGTGCGATCCGTAATCAGCGACGCCAGTTCTTTGACGTCGACCGAGAAGTCGCGCTCTTCGCGCAACGGAATCGCAATCGCGCGTCCGCCGACATAATTGATCATGGACTCGTAGATGGGGAAGCCGGGATTGGGATAAATGACTTCATCCCCTTCATCAACTAAGGCCAGAATCGTAAAGAAAATAATTGGCTTGCCGCCCGGGACAACCACCACTTCCTCGCTCGAAACCGGGACATTGCGGGTGCGGCTGACGTAGTCGGCAATCGCCCGGCGCAGATCGGGCAGGCCGGCGGAGGGGCCGTAGTGGGTCCATCCGTTGTGGAGCGCGTCGACGCCGGCCTGTATGACATTGGCCGGGGTGTCGAAGTCCGGTTCGCCAATTTCGAGGTGAACGATCTCTTTGCCCTGTTTTTCGAGTTCGCGGGCGCGGTTCAGGACTTCAAAGGCAGTTTCGGTGCCCAGCCGCGACATCCGGCCGGCAAGACGCAATTCAAGCTGAGTTGTAGTTGGCATGGTGGCGAATGAAATTATAGCCCTTTGGGAAAGAGAATTCCCCTGTGAAACCCTGTGTTCCCTGTGGTTAAGATCGAAAGCGGACACCACAGGGAACACAAAGGCTCACAAGAAAAAGCTATTCCGATATGGTGCTCTCTTCGCTCTGCGCTCGCAGGATGCGATCGACCGAATACGGGGCACGCTGCGTGGGCTCGTGATAATGGCGCACCTGCATTTCTCCAAGCAGGCCCACGGCCAGCATGTTCAAGCCCGCCAGCAGCAGCACCATGGAGAACACCATCAGTGGGCCGTGTTGATACATGATGTCGGCGTGGTGCAGTACCTTCTGCCAGATCAGCCAGACGGACACCGCGCTGCCCGCGAAAATGCTGAACATCCCCACCGTGCCGAAAAAGTGCAAGGGACGCGAAAGATACTTGAGCAGGAAGCGAATGGTGATGAGGTCGAAGAAGACACGGAAGGTACGCGAGATTCCGTAATGCGAAGCGCCGCGTTCCCGGTTTATGTTCTTGATCGGGACTTCGATGATCGAAGCGCCGTGCCACGAAGCCAGCGCCGGAATGAAGCGGTGAAGCTCTCCGTAGAGCGGAATCTGTCCCAGAATTTCGCGGCGGTAAGCCTTGAAAGTCGTGCCAAAGTCGTGGATGTCGACCCCGCTCAACTTGGCCATGAGCCAGTTAGCGCAGCGCGAAGGAATGCGTCGCAGCCAGAAATTGTCCACGCGATTCTTGCGCCAGCCGCTGACGATGTCGTAGCCCTCGGCAATCTTTTCCAGGAACAAAGGGATGTCGGCAGGATCGTGCTGCAAGTCGCCGTCCATGGCGATGATGTATTCCCCGCGGGCATTGTCGAATCCAGCAGCGAGGCCCGCAGTCTGGCCAAAATTGCGCCGCAGCTTGACGACAGTCACGCGGCTGTCGACGGCGGCAATCTCACGCAGCAACGGGAACGTGCCGTCGACGGAGCCGTCATCGACCAGCACCATCTCGAACGTCTCGCCGCTCGCTTCCATCACGGACTTAAGCCGAGCGTACAGGTCGGTGACATTCTCCTGTTCGTTGTGGAGAGGAACTACGATTGAGTACTTGAGCACAGTGATTTTGATTATACGGCAACGCGACACGGATTTTGTAGTGACTTATCCGGGGCGAAGGCTCCCTTCACTTCGGGTTGAGCATCGCTGTGTCGCCTGGCGCTTGCCGCGACTGTACGTACAAGTTGTTCCACGCGCCAATATTGTACTTGCGCATTGGAAAAGCCGTGGATTGGACCGTGCACCCATTGACCGTGCACCCGTGGTATTGTATTCTAGGAAAACCATGAAGAACCTAACTTCGATGGTGATCTATCTCATAGTTATATTTTTCGCGATTGTGTCGAGCGGCTGCGGCGGCAGCGGCGTTGGCAACTCCGGCCCTCCTCCCCCTCCCCAGAAAATCATCAGCACCATCGCGGGGAACGGTACTTCCGGATACACAGGAGATGGTGGAATCGCTACATCTGCTGAAATAAATTCCCCTTACGGGGTTGCGGTGGATGGTTCGCGTAACATCTATATCGCTGATACCGGGAACGACGTGATACGCAAGGTAGATTCAACCGGCAAGATCAGCACGATTGCTGGCACCGGAGTACAGGGGTACAACGGAGACGGTGGCCAAGCTACTTCCGCGACGCTCTATAGCCCGACCAGAGCGGTCGCGGATCAGGCCGGGAATATCTACATCGCGGATTTTTATAACAACCGAATCCGGAAGGTGGATACGTCAGGAATAATCACGACCATCGCCGGCAATGGAACCGCGGGCTACAGCGGAGACGGTGGTCCGGCCACAGCCGCTGAATTGTATTGGCCTTACGCGGTTGCCGTGGATAGCTCCGGCAATATTTACATCGCGGATACTGTGAATAACCGAATCCGGATGGTAGATGTGTCGGGCACCATCAACACAATTGCCGGTACAGGCTTCCCAGGCGTTCTCGGGGATGGCGGTCCCGCCACTGCGGCGCAAGTAAACGAGCCCGCGGACGTTGCCGTAGACAACACCGGGAACATTTACATCGCCGACTACGGCAATTCCAAGATTCGAAAAATAAACACTTCAGGCGTGATCTCCACCATCGCCGGGACAGGCTCGCCTGGCTATGGCGGAGACAACGGTCCAGCCATTTCTGCCATATTGAATCTCCCGACAGGTGTCGCCGCGGACAACGCCGGCAATGTCTATATCGCTGATTATCAGAATAGTCGGATCCGTAAGGTAGACACGTCAGGAACAATTGCTACCATTGCGGGAACCGGAACAGCCGGATACAGCGGAGACGGGGGACCGCCCATGTCAGCTGCCATAAATTGGCCTCAGGAAGCAGCAGTCGATACCACAGGAAATGTGTACATAGCTGATTACAACAACATGAGAATCCGCGAGATACACTGATCGGAAGTCTCATTGCCGAACCCATCTAACTCACGAGGATGCAATCCTAACGTCGAGATGGGCAATAGCTGGTAGCCCCGGCAGGAATCGAACCTGCATAGTCAGTTTAGGAAACTGAAGTCCTATCCGTTGAACGACGGGGCCACTTTTAGAATCAATAACATACAGCATAGCACTTTCGTGCTCTTGTCCAATAAGTCCGGTAACGATACTGTTATCCCTATGACGCGCTCCATAATACATGGCATCGACGCCAAGCTCCTTGCCGAATTCCACCGGCAAAAGTCCAAAACCAAGCAGCGTTTTCGTGAGCAGAAAGGCACCATTGTTAAGCTCTCAGACGGATTCTACATCCGTTTCAATCGTGATGGTGAGGGCGGGAAGCGTACCAAGGTCACCGAACGGCTCTGCGATCTCGACACCGGCGCGGCCAAGGTGAAGCTGCTCGCTGCCTCGCACATGAGTGCAGTCAATAACAGCCGTCACACATCTCTCAAATCGTCAACCCCTGTACCAGTGGTCACCGTGGGAGCCTTCTGGAAAGAAACGTACCTGCCTTGGGTGAAAGCCAACAAACGTGCATCCACTGCCAAGGTTTATGAAAGCAACTGGCACATGTACGTCAAGCCTGAACTCGAAACCACACCCATCAACAGCTACACCACCGTGCAAGCGTGTGAACTCTTAGACTACCTGGTGACAAAGAAGAAGCTCAACAAGAACACTCTCGCCCATGCTAAGAGCCTGTGCAGCGGTATTTTCTCAGCGGCCATCCGCAAAGGCATCATCACCATCAACCCTTGGCGCGAGGCGAAGGAATCGGTCAAGGTGCGCCCTGCTAAAATCCGCGTTGCCTACACCCCATCAGAAACCATTGCGATCTTGAACGCTCTCGATAAACCACAAGCAAAGCTGTTCTTTGCCATGTGCGCCGTGATGGGGATGCGGCCCAGCGAAGTCGCAGCCGTCAAGTGGGAGAACATCACAGACGGTGTGTTAAAAATCTTTGAAGCCGCGCCGTACGGTGTGCTTGGTGATACCAAAACCGAACGGAGCAAAAGGAGCCTCACACTGATTGAGCCGGTGACATCCCTCATCGCATTGTGGCATGAAGCGAATGGCAAGCCCTCAACCGGCCTGATGTTCACCAACAACAAAGGCAAGCCGATTAACCACATCGCTTTTGTAAAGTACCACATTGACGAGAAAGCAAATGCCGTGTGCTCCCGATGGTGCGGAGTGTATGCCGGTCGGCACGGCGCATTAACATCGCTTTACAACTTAACAGGTGATATTCGAGCGGCCTACCAACGCTCTGGTAACTCGCTTGAAGTCTTGATGAACACCTATGTTAAACCTGATGTTTCGGTCGGTGATGCTGGTGCGCTCAAACAGGAAGAGGCTTTGAGGGCTGTTGGTTCACCTAACAACGGAGGTAAATAACATGGTGCTTTATCTTGCTGTTCGTTGTAACACTAACCCTGAGCACATCATCCCGCTTAAATTGATTGCGACGGGCGACGATCTGAGAGATGTGGCGACCTCACCGTTTGACGCTGAGTGTTCTTTTTGTGGTACGACTCAACGATATTACGCACGTCAGGTGGAAGAGTGGATGCGTCCACAACCAATTGAAATTTTCCAGACTCATCCCTCGTTCCTATGAGTTTTCCTTCGCTTGCTAAGAACGCTTTGTTCGACATGGTTGTTATCCTTTTTGGAGGTGTTATGTTCGTACCAATGTGGTTAGTTATCGTGCTTCTGTGGAACAGCCTGTTGTTGGTGATCGTATCTCTCATAAAAAGCACCAGAGGCTAGACTCATCACTTCTTTAACAGTTCGTATGCTGCTGTACCTGCGCCCGCGACACCCCCAATTACACCTGATCCTATACCAAGTTTCTTGAGGAAATCCTGAGTCTTAACAGCCTTGATACCTAACCGATTTGCGGACTTCATGTCCTCCAAAAGGGTGTCGTTCTCACCAAGCGCCTGCTCTAGACGCGGTGAGCCGTACTTCTCACTGTCTTGTAGCTTCTGAAGAGCGTTGACTGCGGCTTTGACGTTGATGTTCCCTGTGGTTGGGTCAATCACACCGGTATTTTTGAATACCTTCGTTTGAAGGTCGGTTAAGGCAGACCCCTTCTTCCATTGCGCGTCAGCCTGATTGATCGTTTCGGGATCAACTCCGGCATCTCTTGCGCTCTGCACACCGTCTGCGATGGTGTCTTCAATCTCCGTTCGCTTCGCTTCCCAAGCGGCTTC
Source organism: uncultured Acidobacteriaceae bacterium (assembly GCA_963773955.1). Taxonomy (GTDB): domain Bacteria; phylum Acidobacteriota; class Terriglobia; order Terriglobales; family Acidobacteriaceae; genus Acidiflorens. Next base: position 30,988 of record CAVZDM010000128.1, read on the forward strand.
ATCGGCTGGATTAGTGGACATTCTGATTTTGAAGTTAACATCTGACAATTTCTTACCAAGACCTTGTAAATCAGTTCCCGCTGCATCGTCAATTGTCTTGTAAAGAGTCTTTGCCTGAGTCTGTGCATCGTCTATGAGAGGTTCAACCGCATTGCGTAATGGGGTTGTTTCTGTTGCACCTGTGGCCGTTCTCATAGCGGCCTCTGCTGGTGCCTGTGCCTTTGTAGCGCCTTGTGTAATATCAGTCGCAGCATTCTTAACACCCGAAGCCGCATCACCGACAGCTTCAGCCGCAACAGGCAGAGCCTTTGCGACACCCTCTGTTGCCAATGCTGTTAAGGCTTGCCCCGCGCCTTGTGATGCGGTCTTCTGTGCGATGTCCATGTAAGTAGCTTCAGGATTCTTAGAATGGTTAATGTCGCTAATTGCCCTCGCAATCTCAAGAGGGCTAACAGCCGACCCTTTCAGAGAAGAATAGATTCGGTGTGCGTACACTCCGCCTATACCGGCGGCATTAATGACCTGACCGGTCTTTTGTACCAAGTGGAATGTTAGTGTAACGCCTCTTTTGACCTTTGTCCGTAGTCGCCGTCGGGGGTGTGGAGATGTGGGAAACGGGTTTTGTTTTCCACATCTCCATGCCCTGGTCTTGCAAGGATGGCCTGTGGTGCTGGTGGCCGGTAGCCCAACGCCGAGTGCGGACGCTCCGTGTTATATTCCACGCGCCATCGCTCGGTCAGAATCTGTGCCTCCTTCAGCGAGTAGAAAATCTCGCCGTTCAAAAACTCATCTCTCATTTTGCCATTGAAGCTCTCGCAGTACCCGTTCTCCCACGGACTCCCAGGCTCGATGTATAACGTCTTCGTGCCCAGCGTGCCCAGCCACTTCCGCAGCTCCTTGGCAATGAACTCCGGCCCATTGTCCGAACGTATGTGCTCGGGAATCCCGCGCTCCAGCATCACATCCGCTAAGGTTTCGATCACCTGCAAACTTCCCAAACGCCGCGCCACTCGCAACGCCAGACACTCGCGCGTATACTCGTCGATCACCACCAGGATGCGCAGCGCTCGTCCATCGTTCGTCATCGCTTTCACGAAATCGTAGCTCCACACGTGATTCGCACGCTCTGGACGCAACCGTACGCACGAACCGTCCCCTAGCCACAACCGTCCTCGCGCCCGCTGTTTCTGCGGCACTTTCAGCCCTTCACGTCGCCAGATCCGCTGCACTCGATCCTTTCCCACCGGCCACCCCGCACTCCGCAACAGCACCGTGATGCGCCGGTAGCCGTACCGCCCATACTTTCCCGCCAGGGCCAGGATCGCCTGCGTCAGCTGATCTTCGTCCGTGCGCCGCAACGGCAGATAGCGTTGTGTCCCTCGCCACTGCCTCACCACTCGGCACGCCCGCCGCTCACTCACTTCGTATTCCTGGCGGGCATGCTCCACGGCGCACCGACGTCGCTCCGGGCTTAGAAGTTTCCCTCCGCAATATCCTTTAGTATCTGTTTGTCCAGCGCCAGCTCCGCCACCAGTCGCTTCAGCTTGCCGTTCTCTTTTTCCAGTTCCTTTAGCCGCTTCGCCTGGTCCATCTTCAAGCCGCCGTATTCCTTCCGCCAACGGTAGAACGTCTGCACCGTGATCGCGGCTTCTTTGCAGGCTTGTGGGGTGGTTTTTCCGTTCGCGATGCTCACTTCAATCTGCCGCAGCATCGTTACGATTTGCTCTGGTTTGTACCTCTGGATTGGCATGACCCGCTTCCCTCCAAGTGGATTCTCTCTCATTCCACCTGGTACAAATCTCGCCGGTCACGTCATTAAAAGCTGCCTGTTCATCATCCGACTGTGGAGTTGGTTTGAGGAAACTTGCAGCACCTTTTACAGCATCCAATGTGCTTTGGGCAACCGTGTCAAACCCATAACGAGTAGCAGCACCAGCCGAAGCAGCGGGGTTTCCGTTGTCGTCCATGAAGTTCTGAGCGAAGCTCTGTTTTGAAGGATCAGACACACTGGCCGCGTTAGTTTTAAGCTGTGCAGCAATCGCAGCGAACGGATCACCAGAAGCACCAGGCGCAGGCTGTGGTGCTGAGGCCGTATTCAGTTGTGAGGCAATAGGCGCGAACGGGTCAGCGGATGCAACAGGTTGTGATGTTGGATTCGTACTCATTACTGACCTCCTTGTTTCGGATAAGCGGCAGTGTTCGTCATATATTTATGTTCAGCCGAAAGTGCGCTGAGGAGTGTTGGGGCATCGGTGATGCGATAATCGGCAAGATGCTGGAAGTGCTCTAGCATCTGAGAAGAACCACGTGACCCGACGTGCGCCTGCATTAGTTTCGTACTTAACAGACCCATATTAGTACGCAAGGCTTGAAAGTCAGGATCACCCTCGCCGACTTTACCTGCGATGAAGTCATTCCATCTTGAGCCGACAACCCCTAATTGACCTTTCGCTTGGAGTGCCTGAATGTTTTGAGCGACAGAGTTAAACAGACCATTAGGTGAGATCAAATCCCGTGCCGCATTTGTCTTTGAGACTTCCTCTGTCGGCATCTTAGTAACACCTTGAGCACCTGACGCCTTTAATTGATCGGACGTTCCTGCAAGAGGATTGCCGCTAGCGTCGTGTCCCAAGTACATCGTTGTGTCTGTCTTCTGCGGAGCATTTGCGGCCCTCGCAGCAATAACAGATTGCTTACCAGCGGTCTGAATGTTGGTAGTGTCTTGTGTCTGTTTATTCTTGTTCGCAATAGCCTGATCGATTCCGGCCTGGTCACGCGCTGCATGATGTTGCTGCAGGTCGGTGAGATTTGCAATATCAGATTGGAGTGTCGCTTTAGCATCATCCGATGGGACGACACCTGATTTCAGGGCAGCCTGTAAGGTGTCAATCTGATGCCCTATAGCATCGGCACTCATGGGGTGACCTTGACTATCCATCCCAATTCGTGCTTGCCTCAGTTGATTGATAACACCGGGCGAAGCAACTTGACCAGGAGGAGTATTTGGAAGGCCGTAAGCAGGAGCAAGTGAATTGTAATTCTGAGTATCAGCCTTCGCTTGATCTGCGGAACCTTTGTTTGGAATGTAAATGGTGTGCGGCCCCATGATGATACCGGCGGGCACAGTTGCGGCCCCATTCTGAGCTGCATCGGCCCCAACGTACTTCCTAACATTCTCCGCAGTGTTAGAAACAGGCGTGTACGTCATGGCTGTAGTCTTGGTCATTCGGTCTGCCTCGGCGTCAGCATGATCCTGCACAGTATTCTGGTGATCTTCAGTAGCGTTCTGAAGCCGGAGGTCTTCGTTATGAAGTTGCGCGATCTGAACCTGCGATTGGAAGTCTTTGAACTTCAATGCTTGCTGTGTTGCTTGCGCGGCCTGTTCTGCTCTCGCACCTTGACCCAAGCCGCCCATGAACGAAGGACGACCACCAGCGGGGATACCAGAGAGGCCGGTCGAAACAACACTTGCGACTTTTCCCAAGTTGGTTTGCCATGCAGGGCGGGCGGATGGGGTGTTAGTAGCCGGAGTCGCGGGTGCAGCCGGAGGCGGTGTAGGCTGCACAACACCGACAATTCGAGCTAACGCTGAGGTCAGACGCGGGCCATTTGGCGGCAATGAGCTAACATCAGGAGCGGCGGGAATTGTGGGTTGCGATGGTGCGGGATTTTGCGAAGACTGCTCCACGTAATTCGCTGGTGCGGCCTGTTGTGGCGCGGGATTCTGCGAGGACTGCATTACGTAATTCGATGGTGTGGATTGGTCTGGTGTAACTGACGATGTTGACATGTTATTAATCTCCTAATTCAAATAAAAAGGTTTCGCGATCTGAGGTAACTGCCTCATCATGAGAGGTTGTATTGCGTAAGTCCTAACTTCTTCTGCCTTATCGGGGCGATCTGGAAGCACAATGAGCAATCGTTTGATTCCATGCTTCGAGGCTTCCTGTTCCAAGGCCGCGTCAATGGCATCACCAGAGGCCCGTGCTTCCTTTACGGAGGCTCTGGGGTGCACCGTGAAAGATGTGATTAGAAAATCACTGCCCAAGGTCGCGTAAGTTACAAAGGCAACCGGCTCTTCGCACGTTTCATAACAAGCCTTAACTACGTTTCCGAACGAGCCGTGATGGGTGATGCTTGCTTGCATCTTACTGTTATTGAAATTAGGTAACATGATAACTCCTTGGGGTACTACCTACGGCTTGCAAGCTGCAAATCGGCACGCCTGCGAATCTCTTCTAATGGGAGATTCTCCATCTCTTCTTCCGTCGTGGTATCCCAAGGCCCTCCTGGTGTTTCGACGGCACGCTTGCCACGATCTAATATTTCCTGTTGCTGTTGTTTTTCCAGAGCTTTTGGATTCTGACGCAGCAAACCAGAGGCGACTAGTTGACGGTTTGCAATTTCAAGTTGTTCGATGGTGGCGACTCCTGTTACCCCCATGCGCTTTAGCGTTAAGGTAAGCAACCTAGCATTTTTTTCATCGTCCCTGTACTCAGGTGTAATACTGACCCACGCATCGGCGTTCTGTTGTGTGATAACACCATCAGCTTTAGCCTGATGGGTGTTTAGTGATTCGGTTAACATCTTTTGTTGATCTTCAAGGGGGAGCGCAGCAAAAGCGCGTTCAATGTCGGTTTGCTTTTCGGCACCCTGTTGCTCAATGACAGCCTGACGCTCCTGAAGTAACATGGTGTCCAGGTCGGTGTACTCACGCTTCGTGAATGTGCCTGTGAACTTCTTAGGGGTCGCGTTGTCCAAATGCTGAGCAAAAGCAGCTTCGTCAACATCACCTAGCAAACCGGCTTGAGCCAGTTCTGTCGTGGCGTCGCTAATCTCCGCATACATGGGGTGGGGGAGACCCTTCGACAAAAGCCATCTGTTAACAACCTTATTATTTGCTATCGTCGGCTTGTACCAACTGTTAGCACGCAAGAACGAATGGTAATCAGCTTTTGAAATCGCGGCAGCCGTGCGTTCTTGATTGCTGACTGCTGCATTCTCAACAATACCGTCCATCTGTTCGAGAGTGATTCCATCCAGCGAAACGTTGCTTTTTGGTTCTTCAGCGTGTTCTGTGTACCATTGCGGGTCGAATCCCATGTGTGTTATCTCCTGTGTTAATTATTTTCAGAACTAAGAAGCGGGGTCCGCCGCTGAGGTCAGTCGCTGACAACCCCGCTAGTGCAAAGGCGTATTGGTGGAGCAATACCCTCTGCATATTGCGCCGGACTTAGGAGAGTTGCAGCGCAAACTTGTGTTACCTCTTGTGGCGTGGATGGCGTAGCATCTCATCAGCGTCTCTCTGTGCCTGAGAAGCACGATAGTGGTTTAGCTCTGCGTCAACGTCGCATTTCATCTGCTGCACTTCGGATTCGACATGTTGCTGAAGTCGCACGATGGCATCGGCCACATTGTTTGTGGTCTGTGCATTCAGTTCATTCAAACGTTGCGTGAGTCTGTCTTCGATGGTAGCAAGACCCAGCGCCAATTGCTGAGACAACCGACCTTCGATAACAACCAGGTCGGCATCCAACTCTGTGCCGATGAGGCGTCGTAACCAGGCTTCAATTCGTTTAATCATTGCTTGTCATCCTTTTTGGTGCTTTGTTTGGCTGCTTCCAGATTTGCTCTTTGTGCTTCCTCTGCGAAGCTCATTGGTTCGACACCGCTCTCAACGTGGGGCCGGTAAATGTTAGCACCTGGTATTAAAGTCTGAGAGGATTCGTTCATATCAAATCCACCCCTGCAGACGACACATCGCAGTCATCAGCTTCACAAAGACCTCATCGGAGATTGATTCGTCCCGCAAACGTGCTGCGAGTTCTGCGATTACTTCACTCTTGGTAATGGGGTCTGTCATTGTGCTCAACCTCGTTTGGGGTCAAAGTTCCTTGAGTTTTTCGCCGCTCTTGCGGCTGCACATTCGGCTAACCACTCTTTGCGTTCAGCTTCCCTGTCATCAAACTTTGGGATAACAACCCGAATCATGTTAGGCAGTTTATGCAATCGTTGCAAAGCTTGCTGTTTGTCAATCCCAAAGGCCACATCAGGTTGACCCTGGTAGCGTGCTTTGTAAACACCAGCGGTATAAACGATTTGTGCCGAAAGGGGATTGGCCTTTGTCACCACCATCCGTCTTCTTAGCTGCTTGTTGACTTTTCTAAGGTCATCCGTACTTTTCAGTTCGCTAACATTCATAGATCATGTCCAGTGTGATACCAAGCTCTTGCGCGGCCTGCATCAACTCCGATGGGGGTCTGTGACGACATCGTTCCCGCAAAGTCTTCAAATGTGTTGGGCTGATAAGCAGTGGAAGGCCGTCGTGGTTATCCCAACGTGTCTGACGTTGGAAGCAGAAGGTTTTCGCTAACAGGTTTCGTGTCGTTTGCATGGCGCTATCCTTACGGCATCCACGCCTGCGGTGTAACCTTCGATGGGATTGTGTTATCGTCACCATCACTCGAATCACCACACCCTTGATTGAAGTCGGCTTGGTCTGCGTTGTACGACTGCTCATTGAGGCCGATACCTTCGTTACCTTTGCGCTGACTCTCGCGCATCTCTTCGATGGTTGGGAACCCTGTATTACTATTTGACTTTGCCATGTTGTAAACCTTTCCTTTGACAACAGTGTCGCAAGCGAAGGGCTTGTTTTCCGCATCACTTGCGAGACAGCTTGTTGTAGTTTGATAAGAACTCCGAACCAGGTACAAACGAGTTTTTGCTTCTCCCCTGGTTCGGTTGATGCGTTGACGTGTTTCAGTATCAATGGTCGTCTCAGATGATCGGTCTGAGTTACAACCACCAACATTTCCCGCCGCTGCGCTGCTTTGGGAAAACCACCAACCTAAGCAGCAAATCCTGACCAGACCGGTCTTTTGTACCAAGCGGATTGTTAGTGTAACGCCTTGTTAGACATTTGTCCGTCGTAGTCGCCGGGGGTGTGGGGATGTGGGAAACGCGAAGCGTTTTCCATATCTCCATGGCCCGGTTGCTTCGGCAAGATAGCCTGCGGTGCGGGCGGCCTGTAACCCAGTGCCGAGTGCGGCCGCTCCGTGTTGTATTCCACCCGCCACCTCTCCGTCAGAATCTGTGCCTCCTTCAGCGAGTAAAAGATCTCGCCGTTCAAGAACTCATCGCGCAGTTTCCCGTTGAAACTCTCACAGTACCCGTTCTCCCACGGACTCCCCGGCTCGATGTACAACGTCCTCGTACCTACTTTCCCCAGCCACTTCCGCAACTCCTCGGCAATGAACTCCGGCCCATTGTCCGAACGGATATGCTCCGGTATCCCGCGCACCAACATCACATCCGCCAACGTTTCGATCACCTGCAAACTTCCCAAGCGCCGCGCCACCCGCAGCGCCAAGCACTCCCGCGTGTACTCGTCGATCACCACCAGAATGCGGAGCGCTCGTCCATCGTTCGTCATCGCCTTCACGAAATCATAGCTCCACACATGATTCGCCCGCACCGGCCGCAACCGAATACACGAACCATCGCCCAGCCACAACCGCCCTCGTGGCCGCTGCTTCTGCGGCACCTTCAGCCCTTCGCGTCGCCAGATCCGCTGCACTCGATCCTTGCCCACCGGCCACCCCGCATCCTGCAACAGCGCCGTGATGCGCCGATAGCCGTACCGCCCATACTTCACCGCCAGGGCCAGGATCGCCTGTGTCAGCTGATCTTCGTCCGTGCGCCGCAGCGGCAGATAGCGTTGCGTTCCTCGCCATTGCCTCACCACTCGGCACGCCCGCCGCTCACTCACTTCATACTCCTCGCGGGCATGCTCCACGGCGCACCGACGTCGCTCCGGGCTTAGAAGTTTCCCTCCGCAATATCCTTTAGTATCTGCTTGTCCAACGACAACTCCGCCACCAGTCGCTTCAACTTGCCGTTCTCCTTCTCCAGTTCTTTCATCCGCTTGGCCTGGTCCATCTTCAAACCGCCGTACTCCTTACGCCAACGGTAGAACGTTTGGATGGTGATCTCGGCTTCCTTGCACGCTTGTGGGGTGGTTTTTCCGTTTGCGATGCCGACTTCAATCTGCCGCAGCATCGTCACGATCTGCTCTGGCTTGTACCTCTTGATTGGCATGACCCGCTTTCCTCCAAGTGGATTCTCTCTCATTCCACCTGGTACAAATCCCGCCGGTCAGGTCAACTGAAGTCCTATCCGTTGAACGACGGGGCCGCCTCGAAATCAGGTTAGCAGGTTGCGAAACGGGTTGCCAAATCTGCCGCCAAACCCGCCGTTGGTCTGGGAGCGTGGCCTGGTCGAACCCGATCCACCCCCCACGAAGTGAACGATCTCCAGCCGGTCTCCGTCTCGCAATGAGGTCTGCGGCCACCGGTCGCGGGGCACGATTTCGCGGTTCAGTTCGATGGCCACGCGGTCCGGCTTCATGCCGAGCTGCTCCACCAGCCCGCCCAGAGTTTCGGCAGAAAAGACCTGGTTCTCGCCATTGATGGTCAGGTTCATCAGATCAATTGTCGCATTTTTCGGAGACCGATCTCTGGTAGAGACGCGGCTTGCCGCGTCTCTGCGTCCACCGCCATTGCTGGCGCCAGCCGAGACGGGGCAAGCCCCGTCTCTACGGCGGGACTTGAAGCTCTCAAATGGCGGCGCGCAGCTGGAACTTGCGAGTGGCCGTTCGTCCGGCGAAACTCGCTTGCACCAGAACGGAGGAATCAGCCAGTGACTTCTCCTCCACCTGAAGATTCATCTCGGCGTTACCCTTGGCGTCGGTGATAACCTGCGCGTAGTAGGGCGGGGAGTCCGTCCGGGCGAGGCGGAGCGTGAGGCGAGCACCTTCGACCGTGGCGCCTCCTTCAGTGACTCGGATCTGCATCGTCAAGGCGCCGCTCGAATGCACCGACCCGGCGTTGATCCACTCGAGGTCAAGCTCCTTCACCGCAGCCAGCGTTTCCGGTGCATCCCGCTTGTCGAAGATGGAATCGAGCTTGCCCTCGCGGATGGCGTCGAGCATTTCGCGATGCAACTCGCGCAGCATCTTCTCTCTATCCTGATCGCTGGTCTGCGCGCTGGCGTTCGGAGAGCTACCTTTGCCCTGCGCCGCGCCCGAGCCATAGGGAACGGCGCGCTTCCCGATGCAGCGGCCCTTCACGAAGACTTGTGTCTGCAGCAATTGCTCGCCTTCGCGTGCTTCGCTCTGCACGTGGTAGACGGTGTCTTCGTGCCGAATATCGGTATTAAAACCAAAAATCATGCGCTTCAGGCTTTCCCCGGCCCTGTCAAAACAGGTTCCACCGGATGAAACTGCTGTTAAAACGCGTACTTAGCTTGACACTTCCGCCAGCGAAAACTAATCTAGAACGTTTACTGTTGTGCTTGGCGCAGATTATATATACGTCCTCCTATGCCGGACAATTACTTCGCTCGCTACCTGCCCCTCCTGATGCATTTCGGCATCGCCACGGCGCTGGCAGGCGTGATTGTGGTCCTTTCCCAGCTCGTAGGCCAGCATAAACCGAATCGGGCGAAGATGTCGCCTTATGAGTGCGGGGTGCAGCCCATCGGCGACGCTCAGGGACGATTCTCCGTCAAGTTCTACCTGGTTGCCATGCTCTTTATCTTGTTCGACGTGGAAGCCGTTTTCCTTTACCCCTGGGCGGTCATTCTGCGCGAGCTCAAGATGTTTGGTTTCTGGGAGATGATGGTGTACATCGCGATCGTACTCGTCGGTCTCTTCTATGTGTGGAAAAAAGGCGTGCTCGACTGGGGACTGACCGCCGCCAAGCGGGGAAATCTCTGATGCCGCTGGATCCCCCCATCACCGACATCGAGCAACTGAAGTCGCATCCCGCGCTGGGCCGACTGGTAGGATGGAATTCCTCCGTGGTGCAGGCGGTGAAGTTCGATCGCGACGAGCTTACGATCTGGATCGAAAAGGGCGCAATCCGCGAGGCTTGCGCCATTTTGCGCGACTCCGCAGATTGCCCATTCAATTATCTGGCCGACCTCACCTGCGTGGATTGGTATCCCTCGGAGCCGCGCTTTGAGGTGGTTTACCATCTGCTTTCGATTGCGAAGAAAGAACGGGTGCGTTTGAAAGTTCGCCTTGATGGATCGAGCCCGGTGATCGAATCGGTCACTTCGGTCTGGCCCTCGGCCAATTTCTATGAGCGTGAGGTGTTCGATCTGTTTGGCGTGCGCTTTACCGGACATCCCAACCTGCAACGCATCATGATGCCTGGTGACTGGGAAGGCCATCCTCTGCGGAAAGACTACCCGGTGGAAGGTTACCGCTAGGCCATGACGCAATTTCCCGCAACTGTCGATGCACCCGGCCCGGATAGTACGTCGGAGGATCGCACGCTGGTCCTGAACATGGGCCCGCAACACCCCTCGACGCATGGTGTGCTGCGCCTGGTGCTGGAAATTGATGGTGAAACTGTGGTGCGGGTGAAGCCGGAAGTGGGCTATCTGCATACCGGCATCGAGAAAACCTGCGAAGCCAAGTTCTATCAGCAGGTTGTGCCGCTGACGGATCGCATCGACTACCTCTGTCCCATGACCAACAATCTCGCCTACTGCCTGGCAGTAGAGAAGTTGCTGGGGCTCGAGATTCCTCCAAAAGCACAGTGGATGCGGGTTTTGATGAATGAGTTGACCCGCATCAATTCGCACCTGGTCTGGCTGGGAACTCATGCCATGGACCTTGGGGCGATGACCGTCTTTCTTTACTGCTTCCGCGAACGCGAAGATGTTCTGCGCTTTTTCGAGATGGTCAGCGGGCAGCGGATGATGACCTCGTACTTCCGCATTGGCGGGCTGGCGCTGGAGCCGCCGCTGGGATTCTTCGAGAAAGTCAAGAAGTTCGCTGACCGTTTCCTTGGCAATGTTGACGAATATGAGGGCTTGCTGACCGGGAATCCTATTTTCGTCATGCGCACCAAGGGCGTCGCTCGCCTGAACGCGGAAGACGCGATTGCTCTGGGCGCATGCGGTCCAACGTTGCGCGCCAGTGGGGTCGACATTGACCTGCGCCGCGACGCTCCCTACACGGGCTACGAAAATTTCAAATTCAATGTGCCGGTACGTACCGAAGGCGATGTGTTCGCTCGATACGTTTGCCGCGTGCAGGAGTTGCGGGAATCGATTGGCATGGTGCAGCAGGCGCTGGCCGGAATGCCCGAAGGACCCATCAAAGCCGACTCACCCAAGGTGGTACTGCCGGACCGCGAAAAGATGAAGACCCAGATGGAAGCCCTCATCTACCATTTCAAGATCATCACCGAAGGCTTCACGGTTCCGGCAGGTGAGGTTTATCAGGCGATAGAATCGCCGCGCGGCGAAATGGGTTATTACATCGTCAGCGACGGAACGGCCAAGCCCTACCGTGTGCATATGCGCGGACCGTCCTACGCCAATCTGCAGGCGCTGGCCAAAATGTGCGAGGGTGGACTGATCGCCGACGTAGTCGCGGCCATCGGAAGTATTGACGTGGTGCTCGGAGATATCGACCGGTAGGAATTTTGTAATTTGGTAATCGGGCAATTTTGTAATTTGAGGTCAGAGTGCCGAGCAGGAAGTAGCCGCAAGGCGGCGTGAGAATGCAGCCCACGGCGCGAGCCGTGGGTTAGCCAAGATACAGAAGGATGGAAGCCCCGTAGGGGCGACAGAAGAAGAGACGATGCAATTTTCGCCCGAATTCGAAGAGCGTTTCACCGAGATGCTTTCGCACTATCCCACGAAGCGCTCAGCGCTGGTGCCTACCCTGCTCTATGCGCAGGATGAAGTCGGCTTTATGAGCGACGAGGTGATTGCGGAATTGGCGGGGCGACTGGACTTGACCGAACTCGAAGTCCGCAACGTGATCAGTTACTACTCGATGCTGACCACCAAACCGCGCGGAAAGTACAACGTGCAGGTGTGCACCAATATCGCGTGCATGCTCCGCGGCGGCGAAGAACTCTTTAACTACTGTAGGAAGAGGCTGGGCATCGGCCACAAGGGTACGACGCAGGATGGCTTGTTCTCGCTCGAAGAAGTGGAATGCATTGGCGCGTGCAGTTGGGCTCCGGCGGTGCAGGTGAATTATGACTTTCACGAGGATCTGACGAACGGGAAGATGGAACAGATTCTGGACGAGTACAAAAAGAAATTGAATGATTGATTCATTGAGGCATTGAATCATTTCGAAATGAGTCAATGCCTCAATGACAAAATGATCAAATGGCAACTCTCGTTTCCCATCCCGACGAGGTACGCGTGATCTCGAAGCGCTTTGGTCAGGGCGCTACCGATATCGATCGCTATCTCCAACTGGACGGCTACCAAGCCGTCCAGAAGGCGCTCGCCCTGCAACCGGACGCCATCATTAATGAGATCAAGAATTCCGGCCTGCGCGGACGCGGGGGCGCCGGATTCAGCACGGGAATGAAGTGGTCGTTTGTCCCCAAGCAATCGGCCAAGCCGAAATACGTTCTCTGCAACGGCGACGAAAGCGAACCCGGCACCTGCAAAGATCGCCTGATTTTCGAACACGATCCGCACTCGGTCATTGAAGGCGTCATGATCGCCGCGCTCGCAGTCGGTTCGCACACCGGGTACATCTACATCCGCGGCGAGTATCGTTACCTGTCGGTGATCATGCAGAAGGCGATCAAAGACGCGTACGCCAAGGGCTTCCTGGGAAAAAACATTTTCGGCAGCGGATACGATCTGGACATTTATTGGCACGGTGGAGCGGGCGCTTACGAAGTGGGCGAAGAATCGGCGTTGATGGAGTCGCTCGAAGGCAAGCGCGGCATTCCGCGCATCCGTCCGCCCTTCCCTGCCGTGGTCGGCCTGTGGGGTGGGCCGACGGTCATTAATAATGCCGAGACACTAGCCGCCGTGCCGCACATTATTCTGGGCGGCGCCGATTGGTACGCGAAACTTGGAACGCCGAAGAATGGCGGTACGCGACTGTTCTGCCTCGCCGGCAATCTCAACAAACCGGGCGTCTATGAACTTCCCATGGGTTACAACCTCAAGAAGATGATCTATGAGGTCGGCGGCGGAATTTCGAACGGGCGCAGTTTGAAGGCTGTGGTCCCGGGCGGATCGTCCACACCGGTTCTGCTGCCGGAAGAAATCGACATCCCCATGGACTTCGACTCGGTGGCCAAAGCGGGTTCGATGCTGGGCTCCGGCGGCGTGGTGGTGCTCGATGATACGACCTGCATCGTGAAGTTCGCGCTGCGCACCATCAAGTTCTATCAGCATGAAAGCTGCGGCTGGTGTATTCCCTGCCGCGAAGGCACCGACTGGTTGAAGAAGACGTTGACGCGCTTCCATGCCGGCGTCGGAACAAAGAAGGACATCGACAACATTTACTACCTGTCGGAGAACATGTTGGGAAAGACATTCTGTCCGCTTGGAGACGCGGCCGCGATGCCGACCATGGCGTTCGTGAAGAAGTTCAGAAAAGAATTTGAAGATCATTTAGATGGCCGGCCGTGCCCGTTTGAGAAGGAAGGCGCACCGCAGCAGCATGCGGTGATGGCCCACTGACACTGACATGACCATGAGCATTGTGCCAGGCACCACGAGCGGTACGGAGGTCGACAAGGCCACACTGCTGGAAACTTTACGCAAGGGAGAGGAAGCTTTTCTTCACAGCGTAGCCGGAGTCAGTGAAGCCAGTTCTCACCTGCGGCCGGCGGAGAACCGGTGGTCAGTCCTGGAGTGTGCGGAGCACGTGGCCGTGGCAGAAGAAGTCATGCTCGCTTTGGTGACTGGCAAGAGGAAGCCGCGAAATACGGAAGAACCTAAGCGCGATGGTCGCATTCTCCGGAGTGGGACCGACCGCAGCATGCGTTTTGACGGTTCCGATCAATCGCGGCCACGCGGCCGTTTTTCTACTCTGGCCGAAGCCGTAGCGCATTTTCAGGCGGTACGTGAACGCACACTTCGCCTTGTCCAAGAAACGAGCGAGGACTTGCGCGCAACGGAAGTCACGCATCCTCATCACGTAGTCGGCGTGATCAGTACTTATGAGTGTCTGTTGCTGATGGGGTCGCATGCGCAGAGGCACGCGCTGCAGATTGAAGAGGCGATTGAAGAAGTAAGGAGTGGCCCGGCGTACCGGACCGGTGCACAGATTTAGAGTCTAGAGTATTGAAATTCATGGCCGATACGCCCCAAATCGTAACGCTTTCCGTTGACGGCAAGAAGGTCACGGCACCCACTGGCTCGCTGCTGATCGAAGCCTGCAAGAGCGCGGGCATTGAAGTGCCCTCATTTTGCTACTATCCCGGGCTCTCGTTGCAGGGCGCTTGTCGCATGTGTGTGGTGAAAATCGAGAAGATGCCCAAGCTTCAGACCGCCTGCACGACGGTGGTCACCGAGGGCATGATCGTCGCGACCGACAGCGATGAAGTGCGGCAGGCCCGCAAGGCGATGGTCGAGTTGCTGCTCGGGAACCATCCGCTGGATTGCCCGGTGTGCGACGCCGGCGGCGAATGCGAACTGCAGGACATGGCATTCTCCTACGGCGCTTCCGAATCGAAGTTTGCCGAGGCGAAGAACCATAAGGAAGAACAGCAGTGGTCGCCGGTGGTGTATTTCGACCGGCCGCGCTGCATCCTGTGCTACCGCTGTGTGCGTGTCTGCGGCGAGGGCATGGACGTTTGGGCGCTGGGTGTACAAAATCGCGGCGTAAGTTCGATCATCGCTCCGAATATCAGTGCGCCCAATCAAGACGCCCACCTCGACTGCGAAGAATGCGGAATGTGCATCGACATCTGCCCGGTCGGTGCACTTACTTCGGGCGCGTACCGCTACAAGACGCGTCCATGGGAAATGAACCACGTGGGCACGATCTGCACCCATTGCGGAGACGGCTGCAAAACCACGCTGGGCGTACGCCGCTGCGACACCGGCATGGAAATCGTACGCGGGGACAACCGCGACAAGAGCGGGATCAACGGCGATTTCCTTTGCGTCAAGGGCCGCTACGCCTTCGACTTTGCGCACCATAAAGACCGCCTCACCGAGCCGCTTATTCGCAAGAATGGCAAGCTCACGCCTGCGACCTGGGAAGAAGCCTTTGAACTGATCGGCAAACAATTTCAAGAAGTTCGCGATCGCGACGGCGGAAGCGCGATCGGCGTCATCGGCTCCAATCGCACGACGAACGAAGAAAATTATCTACTGTCGAAATTTGCCCGCGTCGTGCTGAAGACCAATAACGTCGATCATCACCGCACGGCGGACTACCCTGCGCTCGCAGCGGTACTTCACGGCAAGCCGGGAAAAACAGCTTCCATGCGCGAAGTATTAAACGCGCCGGCGATTCTGCTAATCGGCAACGACCCGACGAGTCAGCATCCACTGCTGGCATGGCAGATCCGGACCAACGTGCGGTTGCGGCGCGCAAAGCTTTACGTCATCAACTCCGCGCCCATTAAGCTGCGGCGCCAAGTAACGGGATTCGGCTTGCTCCCAGCAGGTGCGGAAGCCAAAGCGATTCCTTTCCTCGCGGGCGATGATTCCCTGCTCGATTCGCTGGTGAGCGACGGCACGAGCCGCGACGCCTGGATCGCGCTGCGCGACCAGATTCGTGCCGAACAGAACCTGGTCATCGCCTTCGGATCTGAGGTGCGCGGTCATGACGTTGAGAAGTTAGCGCATTTTGCCGCACCCTTGACCGGAGCCAAGCTGATCTGCCTGGGCGATTACGCGAACTCCCGCGGCGCCAGTGAAATGGGGCTTTATCCCGATCTTCTGCCCGGATACGAGCCTCTTTCCGAAACGGCCAGATTCCAACAGGAATGGGGCAAGTTGCCGACCGAAAAGGGTCTAAGCCTGCCGGAGATGATGGAAGCGGCGAAGGCCGGTAAGTTGAAGGCGCTTTACGTAGTGGGCTCTAATCCGGTCGGACGTCTGGGCATTGATCCCTTTGTGCTCGCGAAAGCTTTTGTGGTGGTGCAGGACATGTTCCTGACCGAAACCGCGAACATCGCAGACGTGATTTTGCCGGCAGCGAATGCGTACGAGAAAACGGGGACTTATACGAACACCTGCGGCGATCTGCAACTCGTCAAGAAGGCTGGCGAGGTCTCAAACACCAAGCCGGATTTCGAGATGATCGTTCGCATCGCAGACGCCATGGGCTTTGATGTGCGCGGTCTGGTGCCCTTCGGCGGTGGCACTCACGCCGACATGGGCCAGACGCGCGGCGCGCAATCGGGCGAGGCCGATCGTCACGCGGTGTGGCTCGAGGCGCACAATCTGGAACCGAAAATGACGCCGTTCGATCCCATGGCGATTCTCGACGAAGTCCAGCGAGTTGTTTCTGGGTACGATGTTTCGCGGATAAATCTACTGGCCGGCAACGATCAGCACCTCGAGATTGCCGAAAGCGGCGCGAGCTTGATTCAGGAGTCGGAACTCATCGCTCCGGCCAACGATGATTTGTTCAGCTCGGGGACGCTGGGACGGTATTCCAAGACTTTGAATTCGGTTTTCGAAAACAAGTCCGCTGTGCCGGAAGTTGCAGCGGACTGAAAACTTCAGACTAGAGTTAAAAATTAAAAGCACGCGGGCGAGGCGCCCGCGCCACACGAGAACACGAAAGACACTTCGTTGAGCATAACGACGTTCATTATCATTTCGATCATCAAGTCGCTCGCCGTGGTCGGCGTTCTGCTGACGGCGGTGGCCTACAGCGTCTGGCTGGAACGCAAGGTGTCGGCGCACATCCAGAACCGCTGGGGTCCCACGCGAGTCGGGCCTTTCGGCCTGCTGCAGCCGCTCGCCGACGGCGTCAAATTCATTTTCAAAGAAGATTTGACGCAGCCGCATGTCTACAAGCCGCTCTACATCGCGGCGCCCATGATCGCGCTCGTCTTTGCCATCACATCGATTTCGGTGATCCCGTTCGGCAACTGGGTCAGCATCGGCCCCTGGGACACCTACCTGCAAATTACCGACCTGAACATAGGTCTGCTGGTCGTGCTCGGCATTACTTCAATGGGCGTGTACGGTGTGGCGCTTGCCGGATGGTCCTCGAACAATAAGTATTCCCTGCTCGGCGGACTGCGCGCCAGCGCCCAAATGATCAGCTATGAAGTTTCGCTCGGCCTCTCGCTGGTGGGAGTGCTGATCATGGCTGGCAGCCTCAGCCTGCGCGACATCGTGGATGCGCAAGGCGGGGTGTTTTGGCATTTCATTCCGCGTTGGAACATCTTTCACGGACAGACATTGGCGTTTTTCATCTATTTGATTTCCGCCTACGCCGAGACCAATCGCACGCCCTTTGATCTTCCGGAAGCCGAGTCGGAACTAGTGGCCGGATATCACACCGAGTACAGCGCCATGAAATTTGCGATGTTCTTCATGGCCGAGTACGCCAACATGGTGACGGTCGCCTGCCTAGCCACTCTCCTATTCCTGGGCGGATGGCACGGGCCGATTTATGGCCCCCTCATCCTTCGAGATATAGAGCCGGTCATCTGGTTCTGCCTGAAAGTTTTCTTTTTTATGTTTCTGTATGTCTGGGTGCGCTGGACCTTGCCCCGCTTTCGCTATGACCAGCTCATGGCCTTCGGGTGGAAGGTGCTGCTGCCCGTCGCGGTAGCAAACATTGTGGTTACGGCATTGATTGTGGCGTGGAGAGCTTGAAAGCAGTTCTCAGTTCCCGGTTCTCAGTTCCCAGTTCAGACCTGGGTTTACTGAGAGCTGAGAACTGAGAACTGAGAACTCGCAAAATGTTTCATCTAATTCTATTTCTATTCTTCGGAGCGATCTGCGTGGCGGGGGCCGTGAACCTGCTGGTGCAGAGCCATCCCATCAATAGCGCGCTCTCGCTGATTGTGGTGATGGGCTCGCTCGCTGCTGAGTATCTTCTGTTGGGCGCGGAATTTTTGGCGGCTATTCAAGTAATTGTCTACGCCGGCGCGATCATGGTTTTGTTTCTGATTACCATCATGCTGTTGAACGCCGGCAAAGAAGAACGCACCAAGGGCAGCCGGGTCGCGACCCTGCTCGGCGTTCCCGGCGTGCTGATCGGCGGAGTGCTCGTCGCCTGGACGCTTCTCCATCGCTCCGACATGCAGTCCGTTCCCGTCGGTGCGCTGTGGGGCGATCCCAAGAGTATTGCACGGCTTCTCTTCCACGATTTTCTGCTCCCCTTTGAAGTCACGTCGGTGCTGATCCTGATTGCCATCATGGGCGCGGTCGTGCTTGCCAGCCGGCCCGAAGCCGTCGCCCGCGGCGCGAGAAAGGACGAAGGATAGGAATGGTCCCTCTTTCTTATTATCTCGTGTTGAGCGGAATCCTGTTCGCGTGTGGTGTGCTCGGATTCCTGATCAAGCGCAACATCATCACCATTTTCATGTCGATCGAGTTGATGCTGAACGGCGTGAATCTTTCGTTCGTGGCCTTCGCCGCGCACTGGCACGCGCTCAGCGGACAAGTCTTCGTCTTCTTCGTGATGGTGGTGGCGGCCGCCGAAGCCGCGGTGGGCCTGGCGATCATCATTGCCGTGTATCGAACGCGTGAAACTTTGAATGTGGATCAGGTGAACCTGCTCAAGCTATGACGCCGCAGACTCTTAGTCCGTTGCTCTGCATGATTCCGCTTCTCCCGCTCGCTGGGGCGGCGATCAACGGCTTTTTTGGCCGGAAATCGTCGAAGAACACGATCTCCGCAGTCGCGCTGCTGTTTTGCGGCGCCGCGTTCGTGATGGCAGTAATCATCGCTTCGAATTTCTCATCCGCATCCGCGCCTTATTCTTACCGCCTTGCCCACTGGCTCCGCTCGGGGAGCTTTAGCGTTGATTTCGATTTCTACCTTGACCAGCTATCTCTGGTGATGCTGCTCGTGGTCACCGGCGTCGGCTTCCTCATCCACATCTACTCGGTCGGCTATATGTGGGATGACGACGGCTACTACCGCTTCATGTCGTACCTGAACCTGTTCATGTTCTTCATGCTGACGCTGGTGCTGGCGAAGAACTATCTGGTCATGTTCATTGGCTGGGAGGGTGTGGGCTTGGCGTCGTATCTGCTGATCGGTTTCTGGTTCACCAAAGATTCGGCGGCGGCGGCGGGCAAGAAAGCGTTCATCGTCAATCGGATTGGCGATTTCGGATTCCTGATTGCCCTCTTCCTGATGATCAAGCATTTCGGATCGCTCGACTTTACGCACGTCTTTACAGCGGTGCGCGCGCTGCCCACGGAAACAGCCGGCGCCGGGCTGCTCACGGCGATCGGCCTCCTGCTGATGGTCGGCGCGGCCGGCAAGTCGGCGCAGATTCCTCTTTATGTCTGGTTGCCGGACGCCATGGAAGGTCCCACCCCGGTCTCCGCGCTGATCCATGCCGCAACCATGGTGACGGCGGGCGTTTATATGGTGGCGCGGTCGTCCGCGATATTCGAGCACGCGCCGATGGCGATGACGGTGGTTGCGATCATTGGAACGCTCACAGCGCTTTTTGCCGCGACCATCGGCATTGCCCAGACTGACATCAAGAAGGTGCTGGCCTACTCCACCGTCTCGCAGCTCGGGTATATGTTCATGGCCTGCGGCGTGGGCGCGTTCTCCGCAGGCATCTTCCACCTGATGACGCATGCGTTCTTCAAGGGCCTGCTGTTCCTGGCCGCCGGTTCGGTAATTCACGGCGTCGGCGGTGAGCAGGACATGCGAAAAATGGGCGGCTTGCGGCTATACATGCCTTGGACCTTCGCCACCATGGGGATCGCAACGCTTGCCATCGCGGGCATCCCGCCGCTCGCCGGCTTCTGGTCCAAAGACGAGATTCTTTGGAGAGCCTTTGGCGCGAGCTGGGTGTATTGGTTGAGCGGCGTGATCACCGCTTTCATCACGTCCTTCTATATGTTCCGGTTGATGTACATGACGTTCGGCGGCGACGATTACCGGGGCGCCGCGGCGCAGGAAGCACACGGTCATAGTCATGGCGGTCATGGGCACGACGATCACGGCCATGGGCATGGGGAGCCGCACGAGAGCCCGTGGGTGATGCTAGGTCCGCTGGTCATCCTTGCCCTGCTGTCGGTGGTTGGCGGATTCGTCGGATACGGGAATCGCTTCGAAACTTTTCTGGCTCCTGTTTTCCAGGGGGCGACGGGAATTGCCCAAGAGACCTCGCCCGAATCCGCCAGTAGCACCCTCGAGTATTTACTGATGGGAGTTTCCGTCAGCGTTGCTGCCCTCGGATGGCTGCTGGCGTATCTGCTCTACAGCCGCGTCCCGCAACTGCCCGCGCGCATCGCCACCGGCCTCGGTGGGCTCTACCGCGCCGTCGCGAACAAGTACTACATCGACGAGCTTTACGCCGTTCTTTTCGTCAAGCCGCTGATCGACGGCTCAACCACAATTCTTTGGCATGGCGTTGACCAGGGAGTGATCGATGCGGCGGTTAACAACTCGGCCGACGCTGCACGCCACGTGTCTGACGAACTGCGGCACATGCAGTCGGGCAATCTGCGCTCGTATGCCGGCTGGGTGGCCGCTGGAGGAGCGGTGGTGATCGCCTACATGGTCTGGATGGGAGTGCGATGAACATAGCTTCGCCTAATATGATTTCGCCGAGCATGGACGGCCTCAGTCCCATCATTCTTTCGCTGGTGACGTTCATCCCTGCCGTGGGTGGGCTGCTGATTCTGCTGATCCCACGTCGTGATCGGGACATCAAGCTGTTTGCCTTCGTTATCTCGTTGCTCGCATTTGTGGCCTCGCTGCATTTGCCTGTGCACCTGCATCGCGATCCCAACCTCTTCAAGTTCGAGATCGACAAAGTCTGGATCACCACCCCCAATATCCATTACCACATGGGCATTGACGGAATTTCCGTCTGGCTGGTCGTGCTGACCACGTTCCTCACGCCCCTCTGCGTGCTGATTTCGTGGAATTCGATTCACGAGCGAGTGAAGGAATTCTTCATCCTGCTGCTGCTCCTGGAAACGGCCCTGATCGGAGTTTTTACTTCGCTCGACCTGTTCCTGTTCTACTTCTTCTATGAAGCGACGCTGATTCCGATGGCGCTGCTCATCGGCATGTACGGCCATGGACGCAAAGTCTACGCCGCAGTGAAGTTTTTTCTGTTCACCATGATCGGCTCGATGTTCATGCTGGCCGCGATTCTATGGCTCTACGCCAAAACTGGCAGTTTCGATTTTGTCGTCATTCAGAACGCGATTCGTAGCGGAAGCGTGCCTGGTTTTGAAGCCGCCTCGCTGTGGCTCTTCCTCGGCTTTTTCGTCGCCTTTGCGGTGAAGGTCCCAATCTTCCCTCTTCACACCTGGCTGCCCGACGCGCACGTGGAGGCGCCCACCGCTGGATCGGTGCTGCTGGCCGGCGTGCTGCTGAAGATGGGCACGTATGGCCTGCTGCGTTTTAATATTGGCCTGTTTCCTGAGCAAGCGCACCGCAACGCCTCATGGATCATGGTGTTGGCGCTGATCGGTATCATCTACGGCGCGCTCGTATCGCTCGTCCAGCCGAACATGAAGAAGTTGATTGCCTACTCCTCGGTCAGCCACCTCGGGTTCGTTGTCCTCGGAATCTTCAGTTTCACTGCCGCCGGGCTGAACGGAGCCGTCTTCGTCATGTTGGCGCACGGAGTCGCCACCGGCGGGCTCTTCATGCTCGCGGGCATCCTTTACGAGCGTCGTCACACCTACGAGATCGCCGATTTTGGCGGGCTCGCCACGCCCATGCCCAAGTACGCCACCCTCTTTTTGGTCACTGTGCTCGCTTCGGTTGGACTGCCGCTGCTGAACGGCTTCATCGGCGAGTTCCTGGTGCTGAGCGGAGCCTTCCAGGCGCGTCCGATCTATGGAGTCCTGGCCGCGACCGGCGTGATCTGGAGCGCTTGCTACCTGCTCTGGATGTATCAGCGCGTTTTCTTCGGCAAGGTGAAGCACGAAGTCAATACCACGCTGCCCGATCTCAGCCTGCGTGAGAAGGCTGCACTTTGGCCGATTGCGGTTGCCGCTCTGGTCATGGGCATTGCGCCCCTGCTGTGGCTCAACGCGATTGATCCGGCGGTGCAAGCGGCCAGCAAGGTGGTGGGCCAATGATAATGATGATGGAGGCGGCGTTCGCGCACTCATCCTTATTACCGGCTCTGCTGGCGCAGGTGCAGACTTCCATGCCGCCGCCCGGCTCCGACTACATGCGCATCCTGCCCGAGTTGGTGCTCTCGCTCTTCGGCATGCTAATCATGATCGTCGATCCGCTGCTCGACGAAGAGAACAGTCACCAGTCGCTCGGCACCATCGCACTGATCGGCACGCTTGCCGCGCTGGCGTCGACGTTCTGGATGGCGCAGTATCCCGGAACCGCGTTCTGGAACATGGTTCGGGTGGAAGGCTTCAGCGTCTTCTTTCACTTGCTGGTCATCGCGATTGCGACGGTGACCATCCTTAGTTCTTTCGAATATTTGAAAGTGCAGCGCATCCGCGCCGGGGAGTACTACGGGCTGATTCTTTTCGGGACGGTTGGCATGTGCCTGATGTCCTCCGCCATCGAACTCGTACTTATTTTTATTGCTCTGGAAATCTCGTCGATCTCGACCTACGTGCTGGCAGGATTCCGGCGCCGCGACGCCTCGAGCAGTGAATCGTCGCTGAAGTACTTTCTGCTGGGATCGTTCGCCACGGCATTCTTCCTCTACGGCGTCGCGCTCATGTTCGGCGCGACCGGTTCCACCAACATCGATGCGATCAGCCATGTGCTGCGTTCTGGCAACGTACCGGTTCTGGCGTATGTTGCGACGGCGCTTATGTTCGTGGGCCTGGGATTCAAGGTCTCATCCGCGCCCTTCCATATATGGGCTCCGGACGTCTACGAAGGGGCTCCTGCTCCCGTCGTCGGATTGATGTCGACCGGGCCCAAGGCCGCGGCGTTCGCGGTTCTGCTGCGCGTCATGTTCGAAGCGAACGCTCCTGGACGCTTCTGGCTGATCTGGGTCTCGGCGGCGCTTTCCATGACACTGGGAAATGTGTGCGCCCTGGTGCAGAACAACGTCAAACGGCTGCTCGCGTATTCTTCGATCGCCCACGCCGGATATCTGCTGGTCGCATTTGCCGCACAACCGGAACTGGGGACGTCCGCGGCGATGTTCTACACCGCCGCCTACGCGGCCATGAACGTCGGAGCGTTTGCCGTCGTCAGCCATTTCGCGAACGCAGGTGAAAAGTACGTCACGCTCGAAGATTACGCGGGCCTCGGCAGGACGTCTCCCGTGCTGGCTGCGACTTTCACGTTCTTCCTGATGTCATTGATCGGTATTCCAATCACGGGCGGCTTCTTCGCGAAGTTCTACGTGTTGAGTGCCGCGCTGAACTCGAATTTGGTGGGCCTGGCGCTCATACTGGTGCTGAACAGTGCCGTGGGCGCCTATTATTACCTGCGCATTATCGTCATGATGTATATGCGCGAGCCACGGGGCGAGGTTCCGGTTACTCCCGTGCCCGCCGCGGCCGGGCTCGCCATTGCCGTTTGCGTGCTGCTTACGCTTTACCTCGGAGTGCTGCCAGGACCCGTACTCGATTACGCCAGCCATTCCGCGCGCCAACTTGTGAACGATACAACGGCCCCGACGGCATCGTCAGTTTCGCTTGCAGCGGACCAGTAGATGGTGCTTGCCAACTGGCGCGAACTGGGTTATGACGGGTTTGTAATCCGCGCGTGGCTTGGGTTCTGCCGTGAGCAGGGAGCGCACGCTGCGGTGGAAAACCAGGGCATACTGCGATTGACAATCGCTCGTCAGAGTCGGCATTATTAGCTGCACAAGTTTTCAGGAAATGTTTACCCTTGGGTCCGGAGGATCTATGGTTCAGTTTTTCCGCAATATTTGGACGGACGAACAAGGACAGGATATCGCTGAATATGCGGTCATGCTCGCCGTCATCCTGGTATTGGTCATTGGTACCGTGCGTCTGATCGGGACTAACGCCAACAACGTGTTCTCGTCGGTTGCCAGTTCGATCCCGCAGTAATTTCGGTCCACCGGTCTTGGAAGACAGCGGTATTGCGAACGTTACGGTTCAACATCTCTATGACTCGATTTAGCATCTTCCGCCTGTTTGGCCGCTATTGGTTTCCATGCGCGGCTGAGGTGCAGGATCGGAGCCGGTCACCAGAGTAAAAGAGACAGCTCAAGGATTCCGCCAAAGCCGCGATAGAAATCGCGGCCTTTTTGTTTTTGGCGGCAAATAGAAAGGTCATCGCCATGATTGTGAATATGTCCGACAGCGCCACCGAACAACAGATCGACCACATCATTCAACGCATCCGCGAAGCCGGATTCCAGCCGCACGTCACGCGTGGCACCGAGCGCACCATCGTTGCGGCAGTCGGCAGCGGTGGACGCCGCCATGAAATCGAGGCTCTTTCGGTCGCACCCGGCGTCGACAACGTAGTCGCGATCGCCCAGCCCTTTAAGCTCGTCAGCCGTCAAACGCGGCCGCAGCCGTCGGTGGTCGAGGTGGGCGGAATAAAGATCGGCGGCCCCGAAGTGGTCGTCATTGCCGGTCCCTGCTCGGTGGAGTCGCGCGAGCAATTGCTGGAGACCGCCCGAAGGGGTAAAGCGCGCCGGCGCTACCATGCTGCGCGGCGGAGCCTATAAACCGCGCACCTCGCCGTATGAGTTCCAGGGCTTGGGAATTGAAGCGCTGAAGATTTTGCGCGAAGCACGTGAACTCACCGGCCTCCCGGTCGTAACCGAGGTCATGAGCACCGAAGACGTGGACCTGATCTGCGAGTACGCCGATATGCTCCAGGTTGGCGCGCGCAACATGCAGAACTTCGCATTGCTGCGCAGGCTCGCGACCGTCAAAAAACCGATTCTGCTCAAGCGTGGACCCTCGGCCACGGTGAAGGAGTGGCTGCTGGCGGCGGAATACCTGCTTTCCGGCGGAAACGATCAGGTTGTCCTCTGTGAGCGCGGCATCAAAACCTTCGAAACGGGCACTCGCAATACATTTGATCTTGCCGCTGTCGCTCTCGCCAAAGAACTCTCGCATCTGCCGGTGGTGGCCGACCCCTCGCACGGCACCGGCAAGCAGAGCCTCATTGGGCCGGTTTCGCGGGCTGCTATTGCCGTCGGAGCAGACGGCATCATCGTCGAGGTGCATCCCTGCCCGGAGCGCGCGCTTTCCGACGGCCCGCAGTCTCTCGACCTCCCACAGTTCGAGCGCGTGATGCGCGGATTGAGTGCTCCCCTACGCCCCGTGCTTGCTCGGCTCGGAGCAGCCTAAATCGGCGTTGATCGCCAGATTTGCCGCCGCTCGGCTGCGATCGCAGGCATCGTCGGGCCTTTACTTGACGTCTCCGCAGGCTGGGCCGAGGTATTTGGAACTGAAGGTGAAGTCCATGGTCATAGTGTGACCGCTACTGGTGTTGCTGACCATGTGGTTCGTTCCCTTGACGTTATCCGAACCGATGGCCTCGATCACAAACTGTGCGTCGGTCGACGATTGCTTTTCTTCACAATGAACCTTCATCTCCAGCTTGTGGCCCGTCGAAGTGACAACGGTCCGCGTGCAATCTCCGCGGTTATTGCTGAAAGCCAAATTCTTTTCAAGTTTCTCTTTGGTGACACATTCCTTGCGCACTTCGGTGGTAGGAGTACCCTTCATCATGGCTTCCATGCGAGCGCGCTGCTCCGGCGGCATCTTGGCGAGCGCGTCGGGAGGGATGTTTGGCATGGCCGGCATTCCAGTCATAGAATGAGTCACGGTAACTTCCCACAACCCCTCTTTTACGTTGAGGGGCGTGATATTGTCGGCGGCCCAAAAGATCATCGAGCAAAGGACGATTGGGACAAGAAGAAGCCTGTTTCGCATCAGCACTCTCCTGGTGCTATCTGATTTTGTCGCGCTGAACAGCATTACACACCGCGAATTGCGGAGCAAACTAATTTTGCGGCGAATCGTTGCCGGGACTGGTGCGGTGCCGCTACAAGCATCGAAACGACGGAGCGTGGAATGCAATCTCGCGATTTCATTTTTTGGGAAGTGGATGTGCAGGCTGATTTCATGCTGCCTGGAGGCAAGCTATACGTTCCCGGCGCTGAGAAGCTTCTGCCCAACATCCGCAAACTGACGGATGCGACGAGGCGAGGCGAAGTGTTTCTGGTTTCGCATGGAGACTTTCATCCGGTCAATGACCCTGAGTTCAAGCATTTTCCTCCCCATTGCCTGAAAGGGACACCCGGCGCGGAACTTCTGCCGGAAGCTCTGACCGGCAACTACGTAAGAATTGAGAATGACCCGGGCATAAAGCTGCCTGAGGATCTCTCCCGGTATCAGCAGATCATCCTGGAGAAACAAACCCTGGATGTTTTTGAGTCTCGCCACGCGGACGCCCTAGTAGAACGCTTAGGCAGCACCGCGGAATTTGTGGTGTTTGGGGTGGTGACGGAATTCTGCGTCAGCTGCGCGGTTAAAGGGTTGCTGCAGCGAAAGCGGCGAGTTGCAGTGGTCCGCGATGCGATCGAAACCCTGGCGCCGGAAGTTGGGGGTAAGGCGCTGGCCGAATTACAAAGCCTGGGAGCGGCCCTGACTACTACTGACGAGATTCTCGCTCAATTGCATCGAGCAAGCGCCTGATCGTCACGAGATGAGCATGCCGGCAATCGAAGCCGACATCAAGTTCGCCATGGTTCCAGCCAGCATGGCGCGAATGCCGAGCTTCGCCAGGTCTCCTCGCTTATTCGGAGCGAGCGCTCCGATGCCACCCAACTGAATTCCAATCGAGCTCAGATTGGCGAATCCGCAAAGCGCGAAGGTCGCGATCGTAAACGAGCGTGGGTCGAGCATAGCTCTCTGCGGTCCCAGAATCGAGAACGCAACCAGTTCGTTCAACACCATGCGCGTGCCGAGCAGGTTGCCGATGAGGCGACAGTCATGCCATGGGATTCCGATGACCCACGCAACCGGCGCAAATAATGTGCCGAAGATCTGCTGCAGACTGGAGGGAAACCAGGCGATTCCGAGATGATTGTGAATGCCCCCGAGCAGGCCGTTGGCAAGGGCGATGAGCGCGAGGAATGAAATCAGCATCGCGGCAATATTGAGCGCGAGGCCTAACCCGTCGGTGGTGCCACGCGCAATCGCGCCCAGCAAGTTCTCTTTCTTCTCCGCGTCTACCTCTTCGTCGCTCATGACGACGCGGCCCGCGGTCTTCGGAACTTCCGTTTCAGGCACGAGCATTTTCGACATCAGGATAGTGCCTGGAGCCGTCATGATCACCGCGCTCAGAAGATGCTTGGGGTCAATGCCGAAGGCGATATAGGCGGCCATGATGCCACCGGAAACGTGGGCCATGCCGCTGGTCATCACGGTCATCAGTTCCGAGCGAGTCAGGTCGGGGAGAAACGGGCGGATGGTCAGCGGGGCTTCGGTCTGGCCCATGAAGATACTCGCCGCCACGTTCAGAGACTCCGCCCCACTCGCGCCCATGAAGCGGGTCATCACCTTCGCCGCGAGCTTGATGATGATTTGCATGATCCCGTAGTGATAGAGCACGGCGAAAAAAGCGGCGATAAAAATGACCGTCGGCAGCACTTGGAAGGCGAAGCTGAATCCCATCGACGAGCCCTGCGCGCCGATTTCCCCAAACACAAACTTCGATCCGACGAAGGCATAACCAAGCAATTTATTGACCGCGTTTCCAGCTTTCTGAAAGAGCACTTGGCCAAGGTGAATTCGAAGCACGAAGATGGCGAACACAATTTGCAGGCCCAGCCCCCAGGCCACCGTCTTCTTGCTGATCGCGCGGCGGTTGGTGGAGAAAACATAGGCGAGGCCCAGCATGGTGAGCAAACCGAGAATGCCAGTGAAGCGTCCCATTTAGTGTTCCCCTTTATAAATCACGCGGTGAACCAACGATGGTTTGTGCGCGGGCGCGGCAGCCGCAATCTGATAGCTCTCCAACAGCAACGCTTTTGCGCGCGCGGCCTGTGCGTCAGAATGGCAGTGAATGGTGCAGAGCGACTCACCGACGGCAACTTTGTCACCGATTTTCTTATGAACCACGATGCCCACGGCAGGATCAACCGAATCTTCTTTGCGCTCGCGGCCGCCGCCCAAGATGACGCAGGCGGTGCCAACCTGTTCGCAGGCGATCGCCGTCACGAATCCAGCTTTGGGGCTGGGCACATCGACGCGGTGATCTGCGCTCGGGAGACGGGTCGGATCGTCGATCACGCTGATGTCGCCTCCCTGCAACTCGACCATCTGGCGGAACCTTTCGAAAGCCTTGCCGGAGGCGAGGATTTGCTCGGAGAGTTGCTTGCCTCGAGCGACCGTCTTGGAAGCGCCGCCGAGATACAGCATCCAGGCGGCCAATTCAAGACACAAGTCGCGCAGGTCCGCCGGGCCGCCGCCGTGTAGTATCTCGATGCACTCCCGCACTTCGACCGCGTTGCCAACCATCCGGCCGAGCGGCTCGTTCATGTCGGTGATGAGCGCGACCATTTGCTTGCCCATGCGCTCGCCAGTTTCGACCATGAGTTCGGCGAGGAAGACGGCGTCTTCCTCCTTCTTCATAAAAGCCCCGGAGCCGGTCTTCACGTCCAGCACAAGCGCGTCGGTACCCTCCGCCAGTTTCTTGCTCATGATTGAAGCGCAGATGAGATACGGACTCTCCACCGTGCCAGTAACGTCGCGCAACGCGTACAGTTTGCGGTCAGCGGGAGCAATCTTCTCGGTTTGGCCAATCATGCAACATCCGCAAGCCTTGAGAACCCGGTGGAATTCGGGCACTGTGAGACCTACGCGAAATCCAGGGATGGATTCGAGCTTGTCGAGCGTGCCCCCGGTATGGCCCAGTCCGCGGCCGCTGATCATGGGTACGTAGAGACCGCCGGCAGCGACCAGCGGCGCCAGCACGAGCGAGGTCTTGTCGCCGACGCCGCCGGTGGAGTGCTTGTCCACTTTCTTCGCGGGCAAAAAGCTGAGGTCGAGGACCTCGCCGGAATGCAGCATGGCATGCGTGAGGGCAGCGGTCTCCTCGCGAGTCATTCCGCGCAGTACAACGGCCATGAGCCACGCGGCCATCTGGTAATCGGGAATACTGCCTTGCGTACAGCCGTCAACAAGGTATCCGATTTCAGCGGTGGACAACGCGCCGCCATCGCGCTTCTTGCGGATGAGATCGATGACGCGAAACGGCGATTGCGAAGCAGTCGGCTGGCTCACTTGAGGCGAAAGCCCTCCGGCAGAAGATCGGTGATGAGGCTTTGCTTCGGGCCTTTTTCGCCCTGATAGAAGATGACGGCGCGCGGCCCGAACTCATAGATGACCTGGCGGCATGCGCCACAGGGCGAGCATGGAACTCCGTGGTCGTTGACGACGGCAACGGCTAGAATCTCAAGTTCTGGACCGCCTTTAGCGATAGCGGAAAAGATCGCCGTACGCTCGGCGCAGTTGGTCATCCCATAAGAAGAGTTCTCGACGTTGCAGCCCATGAAGACTTGGCCTTTTGAAGTGAGAATGGCCGCGCCCACTCGAAAGTGGGAGAAGGGCGCGTAGGCGTTCTTCATCACTCTGCGCGCTGCACGGAGCAAGCGCTCGCGCGTGACCGCTGGCACCTTAGACTTTTCCATATACAAAACAGTTTCGTCGAACAACAAGAGTGGGCCATTGTAACGCCTGACCGGCTTCGACAGCAGAGATTTTCACAGGCGTCAGTACATGATGGTCTTCGTCAGATGATGAGGCCACCACGTGGTGTGATAGTGGGTCCACAGACGTGCATCGATTTGCGGAATGACGATTTGCCGGTCGGATGGACGCAGCTTATTGATCTCTTCGGCCAACAAGGCGCTGGCGTAGATGCAATGGGCGCGAATTTCGATTTCCCGCGGGCTGTCGCGCGGAATCATCTGGTAGGAGTTGATCGCGTTTTCGAGCTCAGCGGAATAGCTGGTGATTCCAAGCAGCCTCAGCGCAACCGGAACGATATAGTCGGCAAAAGCAGACATTGCTTCCAGATCGTCGAGACGAAACTCTCCCGTCTTCCTGAGGCTGGTATACAAGAACCAGATCGCCAGTTGCGGCAGTTTATAGAACTTGATGGTGTGGCCGTCGTAGAGGCTAACATCGCGGAAGCGCGGAAAGTCGCTCACCAGCCGATCTACCAGGCCCTTGCCGTTGTCGTAGAGCTTTGGTGAGCAAGACGCAACGAAGTTGTGGAAACGGCCGTTGTAATGCCGACTCAGCACTTCGCCGACCTGGCCTAAGATCTGCGTCTTTTCGTCGAGCATGGGCAATTCGATGTTGCCGGCGAACAGCGTTTCCATTTCCGAGCGCGTAACCTTCGCCAGAAACCCACCGTCGAGAATCGGGATGCCTTTGTCGATAGCGCGCTTCATACAGGCAAATAACGCGTCGGAGTCTGACCAGTTGCGGCCCGCGTAATCCGCCTCAAACTTTACGTGACTGGAAAAATCAGTGAATGCCGTATCGATGCAGGCGGCCGTGAGAATGAAATCGATGGTGTCGTTGAAGTTGCCTGCGCCGATGCCGAACGGCAGAGCGTAGTCAGGTATGGCCAGCTCTTCGTAGGCCATCCAACCGGCGACTTCGACGATCTTGTCAACGTGAGTTTGCACGTCGCGAGAGCACTCGATTACGGGACGAATACTGTCGAGCACCGGGCTGCCTGTCAATTTCGGCCAACGCATGTTGTGACCTGTTCGCATGGTTCTCTGTAGAGGTTCCCGCGATTATTGAGCTTTCTCGAAAATCCTGACCAGTCGATCGGCTTCCTCTTGCTCTGTCGTTGCCTGCTTTGGATGTCCGGTGAGCTTATAGACGTCCGCGAGTCCGCGGTGCGGCGCGGGTTCCTGCGATTTCAGTTTTGCCGCCTCGTGAAAATAGCGCAGCGCCTCGGGATATTGGAGGGCGCTCTGAGCGTTGCGGCCAAGCGCGAGCGTCGCGAGGAAGAGCAGATCGGCGGTCCGAGCATCCTCTGCGTTGAGTTCGTGGGCGTGCTGAAGCGCCTGATATGCCGGAAGATCTTCCCCCAGCTTGGACAAAACCGCCCCATACAGGGCAGCAAGCTGAAATATGTCGGGCCAGCGTGCGACCGCCGTGCTGAGGGGCGTGCGGGCGGCTTCAAATTGATTGAGCTGATAGTAAGCCAGCGCGAGGTTGTACTGCATCTGGGGCGATTGCGGGGCGAGTTCCGCGGCGCGGCGCAAAGGCTTCAGGGCGGCTTCGGCGTCGCCGTGTTGGCCGTAGATGGTGCCAAGTTCCGTCAGTCTTTCGGCGTCATCCGGATCGTAGAGTTGGTCGCAAACTGCGTGGGCCTCCTCGCGAGGAGCTTGGTCGAGTTTTTGCGCGCATTCGAGCCGCAGCTGACTTTCGCCGGAATCGCGCTGCCGTTGTTCTCCAGAAAGCGCAATTGCTTCCTTTGCCTCCTGTTCGCGCCCTAGCTTCCGATACACCAGGCCAAGCTGATATTGAACACGGGCATCGTGCGGGATCAACTGGGTTGCCTCTTTCAGCCATTTTTCAGCGGCCGCCAGATCGCCCTGCTTAAAGTAGGCAAACCCGAGATAGTACGCGGTGTCAGGAAAAGGCGGCTTGGAGACCGCTTGAGCCAAATTTTGAATCGCGCTTTCGAAATGCAGCTCGTCTATATCAATACGTCCCAGATAATACGAAATATTAGGATGATCTCCCACTTCGCGGCGAACGGTTTCAAACTCAAGGCGCGCTTCGTCGGGCTTCTTCAATTCGAAGAGCGCGACCGCCAAAGGGAAACGCGCCCTGAGCGTCAGCTTGGGATCAAGCTTGAGGGCAGCTCGGAATTCGCCGGCTGCGACTTCGTACTTATCATCTCTTAGGGCATTGTAGCCTCGGCCCAGATGAGCATCCGCCGTGTCTGGGAGGGTCGCTTGCGCGGCCGGCGCCGTTTGAGATTCCGCGTTTAGGCCCTCAAAGCAGACGAGCGTCAAAGCAACCAGAACCGCCAAACTCCACGTCCATGTCCATGACTGGGTCATTGTTGACGGATCATTATAGCGGTCCAATCTTGACGCTCGTGAGCGCGGGTGTTAATTTCAGGCCACACGTGGCCATCCGGGAGACATCGTTCTGAGTCGACCAGAGAAGATGCGGAATTCGACCGCACCGGGCCCCGTGGACTTTCGTCGCCGTGATTTTCTGATTCGGTTCTGCCAGGGAGCCTCGGCGGCGCTGCTCCCTGCTGGTCTGCGCGGTCTCGGCTTCCCTTCTCTATACGGTTTTGACTCTGCAGCAGCGGACCTATCGACTAGCGAATTCCATCTTCATCCCCACTATCGGACGCCCCGGCCCCTCGATGCTTTGCTTCTTAAAACGCAGGCTGGCCTTGACGATTTTGTCACCGAACGGTATGCAGACCAAATTTCTGCGATCCT
>CAVZDM010000129.1:0-167108 GCA_963773955.1 uncultured Acidobacteriaceae bacterium
TGCCGGTCTCCGGCGGGATGCGATACGCTCCCAAGTTATCGACGCGCTCGAAGCGCAAGAGATAAAGGAGACCGGCAATGAAGAAGATTAGCACTGTAGTGGCAAGGCAGAGCAAGAATTTTCGCGAGCAGAAACTGACCATCGGTTTGGACCTGGGCGATCGATCGAGCTGGTATTGCGTGTTGGATGAAGGGGGAGAAGTGCTGCTGGAACAGAGGCTGGGCACGACTCCGAAAGCGATGAAAGAAGTGTTTGGGGAAATGCCGAGGAGTCGGATGGCGTTGGAAACGGGGATGCATTCGCCCTGGGTGAGCCGGTTGTTGAGCGAGTTGGGACACGAAGTGATCGTGGCGCATGCGCGTAACGTGCGTTTGATTGGGGAGAGTCGGCGGAAAGATGATCGCTTCGACGCCCGGACCTTGGCCCGGTTGGCACGGATCGACCCGCAGTTGCTGGCGCCGGTGCAACATCGCAGCGCCCAAGCACAGGCGCATCTGATGGTGATCCGAGCGCGAGCCGGACTGGTGCGAACGCGGACGTCGTTGATCAACACGGCGCGGGGACTGACGAAGTCTTACGGGGAACGGCTGCGCGGCTGCAGCCCGCGCAATATGAATGCCGAGAAAGCGCAGAGTCTGAGTCCGGAACTGCAGGCGGCACTGGAACCATTGCTGGCCGCCATCGAATCGCTCAGCGAACGGATTTACGAATACAACCAGCAGATCGGGAAGATCGCCAGGGAAAGTTATCCGCAAGTCGCGCGGCTGCAACAGGTGAAGGGAGTGGGAACGCTGATCGCGCTGACTTACATGCTGACGCTGGAAGATCCGCAGCGATTTCGCAAGAGCCGCGACGTGGGCTGCTACGTTGGGCTGCAGCCGGGACGGCGGAACTCGGGGCAGAGTCGAGCCGCAGCTGCACATCAGCAAGGAAGGCGATGCGTATTTGCGAACGCTGCTGGTGCAGGGAGCGCACCACATTCTGGGGCCGTTTGGAGCGGACAGCGATCTGCGCCGCTGGGGGCTGAAGCTGGCGGAGCGTGGCGGGAAGAACGGAAAGAAGCGAGCGGTGATTGCGACGGCGCGAAAGCTGGCCGTGTTGCTGCATCGCTTGTGGGTGAGTGGAGAAGCTTACGAACCGCTGCGCCACAGCCGAGCGATGCCATTGCCGGCAGCCGCATAGTTTAAGATTCATCGAGTGAAAGCACCGCGCCCCAGCGCCGAGTTCCGGTGACTGCGTTAATGGCCTGGCCCAACTTCCATCGCGAGATGGAACGAGAGGTCGACAAACAGGTGGCAGCACCGGCTGAAACGAGAACACCCAACTTGCACCGAGCGAAACAAAAATCGCTCACTAAGAGTGCGGATGGAAGGGTGGCGACAGGGATGGTTTGGGCGCGGAGGAAGAACGCAAGCAAGACCAAAAATCTCGGGCGACCGCTCCCTTTCCTTCCTGGCGGAATGGTGACAGATCGGTCCTCGCCGTCAAGGGTTCGCTACGCCGCAAAGAACGCGCCCTTGACCGCTCCGGGCCGCTCTGCACACCCTCCGCCATGAAGGAAAGGGAGAATTTTAGGAAAGGCAGATCAAAATCTACTTGACGCGGACCGGCATTCTCATGGAAGGCCATTACACTCAAATCCCCTCAGGGAAGGCAGAACAGCCGATGGCAACGGTAATGTCTCCGGTTCTGTCACCTTCAGCGCAAACGGAACCCTGCTAACAGCAACCTACGTCGGCACATACACAGTAAACTCCGACTGCACCGCCACCGCATCCATCAACGACAGTTTGGGCGAGCACCTGCATGGTACTCGGGGTCCTGCTGAAAGGCGGGGACGAAATTCGCTTTATCGGTACCGATCCCGGCGCTGAGATTTCCCGGGACGCAATCAGGTTGGACGATTAGCAGTTGGTCGTAGGGTGATTCTTGAACGTAACATGCTAGGCAGCAGGGAGGAAAAAATCTTCCCTCTCCGCGACTGTTCAGCGATAGTGTCGATAACAAGCCTTAGCACAAGCTTGCGCCGTCTGTTGGCCCGTCAGCTGGGGTTTTGAGTGTAATGGGGATTTAACGCCAATCTGCCCAGAGCCGCTGCGCTACACTGTCATCCCCTCGGGGAAAAAACCGTGAAACGAAGACGAGAAGAAACGGTTATCCGCGTAGAGTGTGGGGTTTCTGCGCTCGTTCACGCAACTCCCGGCGCGACTACCTCTCGTTTTGCCGGCAGAAGCGCTAACAGGACAACTCCGATCACAAGGTTTACGATCACATCAGTAAAGTTCCTGTGGACGCCGTGAATCCACGCTTCCACGGTTTGAATAGCCATCACAGCGCCATGGGAGATGTTCCACCAAGCTGCCAGAGCAATCATCGAGCGATGCTCAGAGGGTCTCCTTGCGGCTATGAGTAGAAAGACCCCGACCGGAATAAAAAAGCTCAGAAACATCGGTCCGCACTCGCACTTCCCCTCCAAAAGCCAGCTGGAATGCCGCAGATCCATATATAGAAAATAAATTTGGGGCAGATTCAACAGCCCCACGATCACCAGGACGATCTGTGTCAGGCGTTCTCTTTTCACATTGACCTCATTATTTGAGCGACTTGTTACGACGTCCGGACAGTCCAACCTCTGACGAAGTCCACGCCCGCCAAATGATGACCGAGGTGCACACAGTTTCGATCGCTGCGAAGAACACGTGCGCTGGAAAAACGGGGTCCCGAAAGTCACCGTTGGTCAGAGGCAGTCAACCTCCTGCGGAATAGTTACGGTCCAGCGGCGGAATAAGTCTCAGATGCAGCAAAGAGATTGTGGCGTCAGTTGGCGCTATCCAGGCCATTTCACTCATTGACCCGCGCCTCCGTGAGGGGTGCCAGACTTCACCGCCCGCCGCCGCGCCCGGTTGCCTTTGTCGCCGAAGAAGCAGGCTAGACCGAACAGGTAGCCGAAGTTGTACCAAGCGCCGTTGTTGTGGACCTCGTAGATACTGAGGTCTCTCCGGAACAGCGAGACCACGAACACAAGGGGCGCAATAAAGCCTTGCCAGAGGCCGAGCCAGAAGCCCGCAACTCCACCGTGCTCGCTGGCCGTTCCTTTGGACGGGTTAGGGCCGGACGCGCATCCGGCCAGAACGCCCAGCACCAGGAGGACAACCACAAGCAAGGTCAAAAAGGGTTTCATCGGCAATACCTCCCGCTCATACGTATTACGAAGCAGGGGCATGAAAAGTCTCAGAAGGGCCTGCAGCGTTTAACACTCGGGAACTCGTAGCTGCTGTAAACAGGCGTGGCTGTTGAAAAAGTCCCAGGCGCGAAAGTGAGCAAAAACAAAATTGCGCTAGGACGCCCTACAAACGACTTTCTCAATTTTTCAGGTATCTTGTATCTCCCGGCTGAGTCTCAATGAGTGAAATCGTGAAGGCCGCCAAACTCGTTAGCTCTCGTTGACTTGTCCTAATATCGCGCATAACATGGCGTCGCGCCATGATGGGACAAGTCGTATCCCACTACCTCGTCCTCGAAAAGCTCGGCGGCGGCGGGATGGGTGTGGTCTACAAGGCGGAAGACGTAAAGCTGCACCGTTTTGTCGCCTTGAAGTTCCTGCCTGACAACGTTGCCAAAGACGCACAGGCCTTGGCCCGCTTCGAGCGCGAAGCCCAGGCTGCATCGGCATTGAACCATCCCAACATCTGCACCATATACGAAATCGGCGAACACGAAGGCCAACCTTTCATTGCGATGGAGTATCTGGACGGGCTGACGTTGAAGCATAAGATTGCGGGTCGTCCACTGGAAACCGACGAAGTGGTTTTCCTGGCCATGGAGATTGCCGACGCCCTGGATGCGGCTCATGCGGCTGGCATCATTCACCGCGACGTCAAGCCGGGCAACATCTTTGTCACCAAGCGCGGACACGCCAAGGTCCTTGACTTCGGGCTGGCGAAGCTACCGGCAGTTCTGAAGGCCGGCAGCAGCAATAATCTGGAAACGGCATCGATCAGCTCCGAAGACCCCCTTCTGACCAGCCCCGGCGCAATGATGGGCACGGTGGCTTACATGTCGCCAGAACAAGTGCGGGCAAAGGAATTGGATGCGCGGACCGACCTATTCTCGTTTGGCGGAGTGCTATACGAGATGGCCACGGGAAAGATGCCGTTCGAAGGCTCGACTTCAGGCGAGATCTGCGGCGCGATCCTGCATCAGAGCCCGACACCGGCATCGGAGAGGAATCCGAAGCTTTCAGGTGAACTCCAGGCGTTGATTGACAAAGCGCTGGAAAAAGACCGCAACCTCCGTTACCAGAGCGCAGCCGATATGCGAGCCGACCTGCAGCGGCTGAAGCGTGATACGGATTCCGGGAGAATCGTAACCGGCCAAGTGAGGAGGCCTGTCCTCAAACAATCTTTGCGCCGAGCTTGGCTCGGCATCTGCATCACTGCCGTCATTCTGACCGCCGCGCTCATCGGCGGCGGGCTTTACGTGCATTCGCGCCGCGTCAAGCTCACAGACAAGGACACGGTCGTGCTCGCCGACTTCAGCAACAGTACGGGCGACCCGGTTTTCGATGACAGCCTGAAGGCGGCGCTCCGGGTTGCTCTAAACCAGTCTCCGTTTCTGAATGTGCTCTCCGAGAGCAAAGCAGCTGCGACGATGAAGCTGATGACGCGGCCCTCAGGTACGGCGCTTACCCCTGAGTTAGCGCGCGAACTCTGCCAGCGCACAGGCAGCAAGGCATACATCACCGGTGCAATTGGCAGGCTCGGAAACGAATACGTTCTCGGCCTGAAGGCGGCAAATTGTCAGAACGGAAATACGCTGGCTCAACAGCAGGTCACGGTTCCCGACAAAGAGAAAGTACTGAACGAGGTGGGCAAAGCAGCATCCAAGCTGCGTGTCGAGATGGGAGAATCGCTGCCATCCGTGCAAAGGTTCGATGTCCCGCTCGCCGAGGCTACAACCTCTTCGCTCGAAGCTCTGAAGGCCTACAGCCTGGGAGAAAATGCGTTTATCGAGAAGGGGCCCACCGCAGCTCTCCCTTATTTTCAGCGTGCCATCGAACTTGATCCCAATTTTGCAATGGGCTACCGGGCCGTTGGCGACGACTACTTCAGCCTCAGTGAGGTCGGGCGGGCGAGCGATTATCTAACCAAAGCTTTTGAATTGCGGGAACACGCGAGCGAGCGCGAAAGGCTGGCCATCAGCGCCGACTACTACCAGAACGTCACCGGAGAACTGGATAAAGCCGCCCAGGCATATCAGCAGGTGATTGAGAGCTACCCGAGGGATTACGGAGCGTACAGCAATCTGGGTGTTATCTTCGCTCCGCTCGGGCAGTATGAAAAAGCTGCGGAGACTACAAAGCAGGCGGCACTGCTTGCACCAGATGCGGTCGAGATTTATGAGAATCTCGCAAACTATGCCCTGGCTCTGCAACGATTCGATGAATCCCGACAGCTTCTCCATCAGCTCCAGTCAAGAAAAATGGACGACTTCGCAATGCACAGTACTTCTTACGCGCTGGCGTTTCTCGACGCGGACCCTGTGGCGATGGCGGAACAGCAGCGCTGGCTCGTCGGTAAACCCGAATACGAGACCTTTGGGTTGGCGCCGGCTTATCGAGTTCCACGTCACTGCGCACCGCCATCGTAAAATTCCAAGTCGCGCCGGAGTCCACCGACTTGGCCAGCATCACCATGCGTTTCCCGTTCTGCAGCCACGCCGCATACACGGTGCGCCGGTCGACTGGATCGACGGCAATCTGCGGGTCAAACTGTCCCGATCCCGTTTCCAGCATCACATGCGGAGTCAGCCAGGTCTTGCCGTTATCGTTACTCGTCACCAACAGCATGGTGGGCACGCGGCAGCCCTTGCAGTCGGCGACTAGCCCGTAGTGCGGATAAAGAACGAAGATCCGTCCCGAACCGTCGGCCGCCACCGCCGGTTCCCACTGGTCGCCGCTGGTCAGACCGACTCGCTTCTGCGCGGAAAATTGCGGTGGCGCAGCCCAAGCTACGCTAGCCAGCGCAAACAGCAAGACCACAAGTTGCGGGAAAGCGAGTTTCGAGGAAACGCGCTTCGGGAAGACGAGTTTGGAAGAAGCGGAGCGCATGCAAACCATCGCAAGTAAACAATCGCAAGTAAATCAGGGCGGAGGGAAGAAACTGGACCCTTGATCTTGAACTTTATCTCGAAGCCGGTCGCCGGTCAACCGAGTCTGCACTATCCAGCGGTCAGTAAGATAGGCGCGCCGGAAGTAACTACCAAAGTGTGCTCAAAATGGGCAGAAAGCGCATGATCGCCCGTCCGCACCGTCCAGCCGTCCTTGTCGGTAAACACCCGTCCCGAGCCACTGGAGATGATCGGTTCCACGGTTATGACCAGGCCTTCATTCATGATCTGGCGAGCCTCGGGGTCGGCATAATTTGGGACGTGCGGCAACTCGTGAATCGTGCGCCCAATCCCGTGTCCCCCCAATTCGCGGACCACCGAGAACCCCGACTTACGCACCTCGCGTTCCACGACCTTTCCAATCTCAAACACACGGAAACCCGCCCGGGCCACCAGCATCGCCTTATGAAAAGCCCGTTCCGCGCAAGCGATCAATCTCTCAGCCTGCGGACTCACGCGCCCGACCGGCACCGTGATGGCGGCGTCGGCCATGTAGCCGTCCTTCTCCACCGTCACGTCAAGTTTTACCAGGTCGCCTTCCTTGAGTTCGCGCTCGCCCGGAACTCCATGCACCGCCTCGTCGTTCAAGCTGATGCAATTGGCCCCCGGAAACTGATACACCATCGACGGAGCCGACCGGGCTCCATTCTCTCGCATCACCCGCGCGCCGACCTCATCCAGATAGCGAGTCGTGACCCCCGGCCGCACCTCAGCCTTCATCGCATCCAGCATCATGCGAACCACGCGGCCGACTGCCTTTAAAGAAGCTAGTTCCTGCTCATCCTGAATGCTCACGCTCCGCTCCCTTCATGTCGGGGACATGCATAGAAGCTATCGCATATTGGGGCATTTGGGATAGTTGGCGGAAGTGCCTGTTAACGCCAATAGTCTGGAACGCGGTCGTGTTTCAGCGTAAAGTTCTGGATTGCAAGCAATGTCAAATTCTCTAGCTACCTTCACTCGGGAAAGGAACGCGTCGACCGAGCTTCGCTCGCTCGGTGTCGGCTGGATGCGTTGGTGCTGTCTCTTCATCTTGGTTTTGCCTCTGGTGGGCTGCAATCGAGATAGCTATCTGATGCTTTTTGGGTATGATCGTGCCCGCCTCATGCAGATGATGACGCCGCAAGACGACGAATCTTTCGCAATACGCTATGTGGATCTGCTTCGACGAAGTCAATTCGAGCAGGTCGAAGACCGTTTTGAACCCAGCATTAGGGATGGTGACACACGCAACACGCTGGCTGAAATGGCAGGAGTGTTCCCAACTGGCGAGCCAGCCTCAATAAAAACCGTCGATGTGCGCGTGGTTCATAGCAGAGATTCCTCTACTACCAACATCACTCTGGAATACGA
Source organism: uncultured Acidobacteriaceae bacterium (assembly GCA_963773955.1). Taxonomy (GTDB): domain Bacteria; phylum Acidobacteriota; class Terriglobia; order Terriglobales; family Acidobacteriaceae; genus Acidiflorens. Next base: position 7,522 of record CAVZDM010000129.1, read on the forward strand.
ATTTGCGCCTGCGGCGGTGCCGACGAGCGGAACTACAGAGTTAGCGCCTAGGAGTTGGCTCCTCGCCCAAGTCTTAATTCAGAAGCGAGGCGACACTGAGACCATCGGTGGATTTCACGTTACGTCGATTTCAAAGCCTATCGAGGCTATCAACGAGTTCACCTTCTCGGACAAAGGCATTTCTCAAGACGCAGCTCTGGGTCTTACTATTTTCGTGTCGCTGTTCACCCTAGATACTTTTGTGATGTGCGTTCGGACAAAGATGGGAAAGAAAAAGTGGTTCTGGCTGAACCTAATAGCAATCGGTGTGTTCCGGTTTACTGTGAACTGGACGACCGGCGAGTGGTTTTGCACTCCCTTAACGGTTCAAGCGCCACCGGTCACGTGGTTCTGTACTGCATATGGCCCATGGATGGTCCAAGCAACGATTCCCGTGGGAGCAATCGCGTTCCTGCTATGGCGGAAAAAACTCACGCCTGGGGTCAGTTCATTGCCTCTCCAATCGCCAACTCAAGGCCAGTGAACGAGGCGCGTGTACATAGTTGTTGAAACATTCCCGTTACACCAATCATGCTCGGCGGCTTGCTGATGGGATAGCGTGATGCGCTTCAGTTCGTGAGCAGACTGGGTAGCCACGTGAGATCGCCATCTCGGTGCCCGCAAAATCCCATCCTCGATCCCCCATGCGCTATAATCCGTCCCACAAATGGCCCTTACGTCTGGCACGAAGCTCGGCCCCTATGAAATTCAATCCCCACTCGGCGCTGGCGGCATGGGCGAGGTCTACCTCGCTCGTGACACTCGCCTCGATCGCACCGTCGCGGTCAAGATTCTGCCTACACATCTTTCTTCCAACGTCGAAGCCAAGCAGCGCTTCGATCGTGAAGCCCGCGCCATTTCTTCGCTGAACCATCCCAACATCTGCACCCTGCATGACGTCGGCCACCAGGACGGAACCGATTTCCTGGTCATGGAATATCTCGAAGGCGAGACCCTGGCCGATCGCCTCATAAAAGGCCCGCTGTCCTCCGAACAGGTATTGAAATATGGAATCGACATCTGCGAGGGCCTGGAGAAAGCCCACAAGAGCGGAGTGATTCACCGCGACCTGAAGCCGGGCAACGTCATGCTGACCAAATCCGGAGCCAAGCTGATGGACTTCGGATTAGCCAAGGCCACGCTGGCCCAAGCTCCTCCCGCGTCCAGTTTGACCATGACCATATCCGGACCGTCGGCAGGGCAACCGGCAGGGCAGCCGTTAACCGCGCAGGGCATGGTGATTGGCACATTCCAATACATGGCGCCGGAGCAACTCGAAGGCAAAGAAGCTGACGCCCGCTCCGACATTTTCGCTCTGGGAGCGGTGTTGTACGAGATGGCCTCCGGCCGCCGCGCCTTCATGGGCAAGAGCCAGGCGAGTATTGTGGCCGCGATTCTAGCCTCGGACCCGCAGCCCATTTCGGCGGTTCAGCCCATGTCGCCGCCCGCGCTCGACCGCGTGGTCCGGACCTGCATGGCGAAAGATCCCGACGATCGCTGGCAAACCGCACATGACGTCAAGCTGCAATTAGAGTGGATTGCCGAAGCTGGCTCGAAGGCGGGCATTCCCGCGCCCGTTGCGGCAAGACGCCGGATCTCGCAGAAACTGTCCTGGACGGTAGCAGCCGTGGCCGTCGCCGCCGCCATCGCACTAGCCATCGGCTTTGTGTTGCGCGCGCCCGCGGCCGTCCACACACTGCGCGTAAGCATTCTGCCGCCGGAGCAGCATTCCTTCGATCCAATGAGCATCGCTCTTTCGCCTGATGGCACCAAGCTGGCGTTTGTGGCAGCGGCCGCCGGAGGCGCTCCGCAACTCTGGGTGCGTCCCCTGGATTCGACCGCAGCCCAGCCGTTGGCCGGAACCGACGATGCCGCTTTCCCCTTCTGGTCGCCAGAAAGCCGCAGCCTGGGATTCTTTGCCCAGGGAAAATTGAGAATCATTGACGCCAGCGGAGGCGCGGTGCAAACCCTCGCCGATACTCCTCAGCCGCGCGGCGGCGCCTGGGGAACAGATGGCACCATTTTGTACACCCCCGACGCCAACTCAGTCATGATGCGCATTCCGGCGGCCGGCGGAACATCGTCGCCAGCCATCGGCGATGAAAAAGCCGCCAGCGCTGGTTCCCCGCGCTGGCCCGCATTTATGCCCGATGGAAAACACTTTATCTTCTTTCAATTCGCTCCCGACAACCAGGGAGGGGGATTGATTCATCTGGGTGCGGTCGGTTCGCAACAGGACACAGTTTTGGTGCATTCGGATTACCGTGCGCAATATGCCAATGGACATCTGGTGTTCGTCCACGGCGGGAATCTCATGAGCCAGAGCTTCGATGCGGGGACGCTGAAGTTGACAGGGAATCCCGTGCCCATCGCCGAGCAGGTCCGCGGTGAACCCCGGGGAGCCGCGGCGTTCTCGCTCTCGACTGAGGGCAAGCTGATCTTCGCCGGCGGTCAGGCGACTACTCTCGACCTGGCATGGTACGACCGCACCGGCAAGAAAGGCGACATCATCGACAGCGGAACCTTCCAGGACGCTCACATCTCGCCCGACGGAAAGAAGGTCTCGGCAGCGCGCGCCGACGCCGGAGGACACCTGGAGATTTACATCTACGACCTGGTACGCAACACCAAGTCACAATTCAGTTTCTCGCAGTCCAGAGATGACGACCCAGTCTGGTCTCCGGACGGGAACACCATCGTCTTCGACTCCGCGCGCAACGGAAAGATTGACCTCTATACCCGGCCGGCCAACGGCGCCCGCCAGGAGGAATTGCTCTATCACGACGATACCGACAAGTATTCCGGCAGTTGGTCCTCCGACGGAAAATACATTGTCTACGAAGCCATCGCCAATACGCACATCAGCATATGGGTGATGCCCCTGTTCGGCGACCGCAAACCCTTTCCCTTCGTGCAGGAGAAATACAACGCCCGTTTCCCAGTGTTTTCGCCGGATACAAAATGGATGGCTTTTACATCATTCGAGGCGGGGCGCCCCCAGGTCTATGTCGTAGCCTTCCCCAAACCCGCTGGCAAATTCCTGGTAGGGGAAGGTCAGGAACCGGTTTGGAGCCGCAACGGCAAAGAGATTCTTTATCTGGATGACCACTCGCACGTTGCATCGGTGGAAGTCACAGCCCACGGCGACAGCGTGGATCTGGGCAAACCGCAGACACTGTTTTCCGCCCAGGCCGGCGGATTCAATCAGTTCGAAGCCAGCGCCGACGGCAACCGCCTGCTGATGATGCAGCCACCGGTGCAGGATTCACCCAGCCTGACCCTGGTGGTGAACTGACTGCAGGAACTCAAGAAATAGGACCTGAATAATCCGGTGAGTAGATCAGGGACAATCTCACCCGACTTCCGCCCGCGGCGTTCGCGGAGAATACAGCAAAAGCAGCAGGCAGCCGCCCAGATAAAAACCCCAGACGTTGGCAAGCGTAAAGCCGAGCGCCCGCAAAACCAACCCAAACAAGCCCAACGCCTCGCACAACGCGTACAAGAAGATGTAGCCCGCTCTCCAGCGCGCCACCGCGACACTGTCGTCGGGCCTTTCTTTCAACACCGCTTCGGCCGGAAACACCAGCGTCCGGCGCATCACCACGGTCGCGCCCACCAGGCTGATCGAAATCAGAGAAAGCGCGTGGAATAATGCGTTCGCCGGATCGTGAGTAACCGTCCGGGCCAGCCGTTCTCCCGCCGCCGCGTACAGCGCGATGCTTACCAGCAAGGCGATCTGGACCTGTCGCACCAGCCGTACCGCGGCTCTCATAAGCATGAATTCTATGCCAAAAACGATTCTGCGCCTAAACGATCCACATCATCCGGAATTTAGTGATCGTGATGGCTCAACGCCGGGCGAACTCGCAGAAAAATCTGGAACGAGACTGGATTTTTCCCGTAGGCGGAGTCCAGTGCTGAGGGCTTCGTGTAAACCGTAAAGTCCGCGCCCAGGGCCAACTGCCAGAGCCGGCTTTGGACAAGGTCGCGCGCGCCGCCAAAAGTGTAAGCTCCAATACGGAAGCTCGGAAGCAACGGATTGTCGGGAAATAATTCGTCTTTATCGACCAGTTCCATCCGCGAGAACGCATAATTACGCAACCTGAAGTTCGCCGTCGTCTCCAGCAGATAACCATTGAGATTGTGGTTATCAAACACCTGGTGCACTCGTCCCCACACCAGCGACGTTGCCCACGAGCCGCGCGCGAACGGCCGGACGTATTCCACCGAAGCCGTCTGCCGGCGCTGGCTGCCCGGTTCGAGCGCCTCGGGATGCTCCAGCCGTCCGTAGCTGTACTGCGCCGTCCAGTTCTTCGATGCAGCAACGCTCAGCCGCGCCGACCAGGAATCGAGCGGCGCGAATTGAATCGTGTAACGCTTCTCGTCCGGCTCGCGGCCATTGAACACCGACCCTTCAATCTTGAACCGCTCCACGACGAGTCCGGTGGTGATCACTCCAAAGCTGATATGCGTGGAATCCTGCAAATGATGAGATAGCGGCGCCATCGGCAGTTCCGACGCGGAAGCGCGGTGCACGTAGGCCACCGGACCGAGCGCCGGTTCGCCCGCGGCCGCGCCGTAGAACAACCAGTGAACTTTCTCTTTGATTGGAACTCCGATCGGGCGCGTGTAATACAACGCAAGTTCGGAAAATACATTGTGTGGATGCTGATGATCGACCAGCGGCTGACCGTGATAAGTCTCGCCCGTCTGAAAAAGCTCGGGAAATCCCGGATGCGGCGAGGTCAGCGACTCGGCGGAAAACATTTCGCGAAACAGGATATTTCCCTGCCCCAGCGGGTGTTCCTCCATCAGCATCAACCAGTTCTCCGACTCCGCTTTGCCCTCGCCCCGTGGACCGCCTTGCTGGTTGTAATCCGCAAAGACGACGCCGTGCGCCATCAACTCCCACCCTCCCGCAGATTTCATCCACATATGTCCGGAAGTCGCCGCCGGCTGCCATCCAGTGCCCGAACTGACGTGGGGAGAAGGCATCCAGTCCGGCGCGGGCTGCGTCATATTCATGCCTTGCATGTCAGGCATGTCCATCTGTTGTTCTGTCGGAGCCTGCTTCGGCCGCGTCTGCGGGTCACTCCCCTGAACTTCAGGGGCAACGTCCTGCGCCGCAGCAAAAGATACGCACACGCAGGTCACCAAGAAAACGGCAATCACGAAGAGGAAGATTAATGCCCGCAAGTCAAAACCCCTCAGGCGCAACAATCCAGTCAGAAGAAGAGGGAGCCCGCAACCCGTACAGCCCCGGCGGGGGCAGCCCAGATTAGCCCAGCGCTTCAGCGCTGGGAACAGTTGGAGAGATGATTCAAGTCCCGGAGGGACGACCCAGGTCTGTGTATACGAAGGAGGCTAGATTCGCAGCGGAGAGGAGCCCGGAGGGCGGGCAGACAAAGCCATCGCAACTTTCAAATCACTATCCGATAGCAAGCTCAGCTCAGGCTCAACTCCAGGCGCAATGTGCGTGGCTTGTCCCGAAGATCGCAGAACCAAGGAAGCCCGCACCACCGCCGCATCATGACCAGTCAAACAGCACTGGTAGCTCACTGGCGCTGGCCGCGGAGAACGAGATTTCTGAGAATCGGGGAGCCTCTTGCCGGCGTGCGCGTGGCAGCCCGCCAGACTCTGAGCGGGCGCTGACGTCGCGTGATCCGCTTCTGCCCAAGCATCAGTCGCCAGCAGCGTCGTCGCCATGACCATGGCCGCGACCAGCGGGAGCCCCAGAATTTCACGCCCGAACTTCATGCCTTCGCCCGTTGCTTTGAACCCGAACCATCACCGCGCCCTCACGACCCCGTGAGCTTCACCCGTATTTCTTCCGGCAGTCGTTCTCGAATCTCCGCCGGCAGCCGGTCATGCACGTGTCGCGCTCCCAGCTTGGCCACATCCACCATCACCATGGGCGCCGGAGTCGCCACCGCCACCACCAGCCAGATCAGCGCCGACAGCGCGAAACCCGCCAGCGCTCCCACCTCCAGCCAGAACGCATGGCGCGGCTCAAAATACCGCACCGCCGCAAACGCCAGCAGAAACACCGCCGCCGACGCCGACGCCAGCGCAATCAGCGAAATATCGATGATGCGGTGCAGTTTCTGCCGGCTGCGGCAGTGCTCGCATTCCGCAAAATGCAATTCGTAATCCCCGCGCATCTCCGGAGCCAGGCCGGAAATGTCGTAGCGCCATCCCGCAAGGATTTTCCCCACGATCGGTTCCACACACTCACTCATAAAAGGCTACAGTCGGATTGATTCGAGAACTTCCGTCTGGGTTGCCAGCAGCACACGGTTGTGCCACAGCCCCTGACGCCCGCCGAGCGCCTGTTCTGCCGCCGCTCGCGCGATTTCGGGATGGTTATTCTGCTCAGACAAATGGGCCAAAATTAAATATTCGGCTCCTCCATCATAGTCGCTGGAGAAAAATTCCGCGAGCGCCTCATTCGACAGATGCCCCACCCGGCTCATCACCCGCTGCTTCACCGACCACGGATATGACCCCGACCGCAGCATCTCCACATCGTGATTCGATTCGATCACCAGCACGCTGCATCCCCGCAAATGGTCGCGCACGCTAACCGGCATGTAGCCCAAATCGGTAGCAAAACCGATCTTCACTCCTTCCGCGCGAAACGTGAAGCCCACCGGATCGGCGGCATCGTGCGGAATAGTAAACGGCATCACCTCAATATCGCCCACTCGAAAACCGCGCCCGGCAGAAAAGTGTTCCGACTTCGGCAACTCCGGAATCGCACCCTCGGCGTCGCGCACCGCCCGGCTCCACGCGTGATGCGTAGGCGCGGTCAAAAAAACAGGCACATTCAGTTTCGTCGCCAGCCGCTGCAGCCCGGCAACATGGTCCGAGTGCTCGTGCGTAATCAGGATCGCGGAAATTTCCTGGGTGCGCTCTCCCGGAGTGCGCTCCCCGAGCGCCCGCAGTCGCTTGAAAGTTTCGCGGCCGGAAAGACCGGCATCCACCAAAATGCGCGTTGTACTCGTCGCCACCAGCGCGCAGTTCCCACGACTGCCGCTAGCCAGCACCGACACCGACACTCCCATATAGCCGTAGCTTACCCCTATCAGCTGTGGAAACGGGAACAGTTTTTCAGCACCCGGTACCTTTGATGGGAACTCCCCAAAAACGTCAGATCGCCTGTTACACCCTTGGTTGCGACTATAATGTCGCGAACCGATGGCTCTCACCCCTGGCACGAAACTCGGGCCCTATGAAATCCTCGCTCCCCTGGGCGCTGGCGGAATGGGCGAAGTGTATCGCGCTCGGGACACGCGCCTCGGGCGCGATGTCGCTCTGAAAATCCTTCCCGAATCTTTCGCCCGCGAAGCTGACCGCTTGCGTCGTTTTGAGCAGGAAGCGCGGGCAGTGGCCGCGCTGAATCATCCCAATATTCTCGCTGTGTTCGATATCGGCCAGCACAACGAAGGTCACGACGGCTCGCCCTTTCTGGTCTCCGAGCTTCTCGAGGGCGAAAGCCTGCGCGCTGTGCTCGACCGCGGCGCGCTGCCTCAGCGCAAGACCATCGAGTACGGAGTGCAGATCGCCCACGGACTGGCCGCGGCGCACGAAAAGGGGATCATCCACCGCGACCTGAAACCCGAGAATGTTTTTGTCACCAAAGACGGGCGCATCAAAATCCTGGATTTTGGCTTGGCCAAGCTCGCGCAAAATCCAAACCCGGAACCCGACGGCGTCACCCTCACCACCTCGCACACGGCGGCGGGCGTGGTCATGGGCACGGCGAGCTACATGGCGCCCGAGCAGGTGCGCGGCGAGGCAGCCGATGCCCGCACCGATATCTTCGCGTTCGGCGCCGTACTCTACGAAATGCTTTCCGGCGTGCGCGCCTTCCGCCGCGACACCGCCGCCGAAACCATGACCGCGGTTTTGAAGGACGACCCACCTGAGTTGTCCGATCCCGGGCGCCTGGTGTCATCCGCGCTCGAGCGCATTGTGCGCCGCTGCCTGGAGAAGAATCCGGAGCAGCGCTTCCAGTCCGCGCGGGACCTGTCCTTCGCCTTGAGCGCGCTCTCTGGAACCGAGACCAGCGCGCTGGCCCGCGCCGCAGCAGCGCCGCGCCGAATTCCGCTGCTGCTCTGGTTCTCCGTAGCGCTGGCGTTGGCCGCCGTCGCCGGAGTCACCTGGTTGGTTGCGCGTCGTCCGCTGCCAACCACTCGCATGCAGTTCGCTCTGACGGTTCCAGATGAAATGAGCATCAGCCACATGGCCTTGTCGCGCGACGGCTCCATGCTGGCGTTCGTCTCGCCGGAAGAAAACTCCGCCTTGCCCATGCTCTACGTACAGGGTGTTGGCTCGTCCAGCGTATCGCTCTTGCCGGGCACGCAGGGCGCAAGTTATCCCTTCTGGTCGCCCGACAGCGCCTATGTCGGATTTTTCGCCAACGGCAAACTGCAGAAAATCGCAGTTGCAGGTGGCACACCGCAAGCGCTGGCCAGCGCCCTGGCCGCCCGCGGCGGGAGTTGGGGAAGCCGCGACGTCATCATCTACGAACCTGACGCGGGCAGCCCCATCTGGCGCGTCAACGCCGATGGCAGCGGAGCGGCTGACGTCACCCAGGCTTTTCTTGCCAGTGACCAGCAGCTCAACACTCACCGCTGGCCCGTCTTTCTTCCCGACGGCAATCATTTCTTGATCTATGCGGGCAACTTTAGCAACTCCAAGGACGACCAGACCAGCGGCATCTACGTCAGCTCTCTCGACGGCAGGGACAAGAGGCTTGTTCTCCTCTGTCATTCAAGTTTTGGCTACGATTCTCAGCATCTGTATTACGCGGACGATCAGCGTCAGTTGGTGAGCATCGCCTTTGACCCCTCCGCCGCCAAGGTTTCGGGCCACGCCACGGCTATCGCCAATGTCGTCGGCTTTCAACCCTCCACTTACTGGGCCGCCCTTGCCGTCGGCGGAAACGGTACGGTGATCTACAACACGGGCGTCGGAGCAGCTCAGTCCGCTCTTACCTGGATGGACAGGTCGGGCAAGGAACTGGGCCGGATCGGCGATCCCGCCGTCATGGCAAATCCCACGCTTTCGCCCGACGGCAGCCGGGTCGCCGTGGACGTCGCCGACCTGAAGGCCAATAACGTGGACATCTGGCTGCAGAGCACCAACGGCGCCGGCAATGCCCGCTTCACCTTCGATCTTTCGGAGGAAGTTGCCGGCGTTTGGTCGCGCGACGGAAGCACCCTCGCTTACCGTTCGGCTGCGGGCGGCATAACCATATTCGCAAAGCCGTCCAATGGCCTGGAGCGGGAAAGGGCAGTCGTTCGGAGCAACGAGAGCGATGATGTGATTCCCAATTCCTGGTCCGCTGACAACCAGCAAATTCTTTTCACCAAGCAAACTCACTCGCGCTCGTACCTGATGATGGTGCCGGCCGCCGGCGGGACGCCCGTTCCGTTGCTGACCGGCAAAGACGACGAGACCAACGGACAATTCTCTCCCGATGGAAAATGGGTGGCCTACGCCTCCGACGAATCCGGCAACTCGGAGATCTACGTCACTTCCTTTCCCAGCACCGCCGGAAAGTGGCAGGTATCGCGCGGCGGAGGCACCGAACCGCGCTGGCGCGGAGACGGCAAGGAAATTTTCTATATCGCGCCCAGCGGCATGTTGATGGCGGTGCCGGTCAACGGCGAAAGTATCTTCGCGACCGGAACACCCGCGCCTCTGTTCCAGATTCAAGGCCGCGCCCCGATCTCGAGCACCGACCTTTTCACCTATGACGTGGCTAAAGACGGCAAGCGCTTCCTGGTGAATCGTTACGTGAAACCAGAACACGTTGCGCCGTTGACCATCTTGCTGAACGCCCCGGCGGGCAAAACATCCCCTTAAGGCAAGGATTCGCCCGGCTCACTTCCCCGCACGCAGTTTGTCCACCACGCCCCGCCCAATCGATCCACCGAATGCGCCCGCGATTCCCGGCATGAACGCCAGAAACGATTCGTAGATCTGCGCCCGCCCCGGCTTCTGAGAAAGAAAGAAATATGCCAGCCAATCAACCAGCGGCACGAACACTCCGACCAGCATCACCCAGCGCCACGGCTTGCCCGGGCTCAAGAATCCGAGCAGCATGTTCGCCGCCAGCACCACCATCGCCGTCAGCAGCAAATCCCCTACTTTGATGTCCAACCACCCTGCCAGCACTCCCGACAGCACCGCGATCAAGTAATAAAAGCCGTCGCCGCCCGATTCTTTTTCAGGAAGAATTTGTCCCCATGCAGTAGTCATATCCCTAACTCACGACTTTCTAATCCTATTTCCGATCTTGCGAGTAAGTGTAGAATCCGCGCCCGCTCTTGCGTCCCAGCCAACCCGCATCCACCATCTTGATCAGCAGCGGACAAGGCCGATACTTCGGATCGCCCAGCCCATCCTGCAGCACCCGCATGATGTCCAGGCACACGTCGAGCCCGATAAAATCCGCCAGAGTCAGCGGCCCCATGGGATGCGCCATCCCCAGCTTAAACACCTCGTCCACCGCCGCCGCCGTGGCCACACCCTCCATCACCGCATACATCGCCTCATTCAGCAGCGGCATCAGCACCCGGTTCGAAACAAATCCCGGAGCGTCATTCACCTCCACCGGCGTCTTCTCCAGTTTCGCCGCCAGCGCACGCACCGTCTCAAAAGTGGACTGCGAAGTCGCCAGACCGCGAATCACTTCGACCAGTTTCATTACCGGCACCGGATTAAAGAAGTGCATCCCAATGACTTTGTCGGTGCGCCCGGTCAGCGCTCCAATCCTGGTGATCGAAATCGAAGACGTATTCGAAGCCAGAATCACCTCCGGCTTCATGATGCGATCAAGTTCGCGGAAAATCTGCGCCTTGATCTCAAACTTCTCCGTCGCCGCCTCAATCGCCAGATCACAATCCGCGAGCCGCGCCCGATCCAGCACCGCCGTGATCCGTCCCAACGTGGAAGCCTTGTCGCCCGCCGTAATCTTGTTCTTGGCGACTTCGCGATCAAGGTTCTTTGCAATCGTATCGAGGCCGCGATCAAGAAACCGCTGCTCCACATCGCACAGCACGACGTTGAACCCGCACCGCGCAAACACGTGGGCGATCCCATTGCCCATCGTGCCCGCCCCAATCACTCCCACCCGCTCGATCGCCATGATGGCCTCACTTCAAGGGGAAACTGGAAAGTTTAGCAGAATGGAGGGATGCCGAATAAAGCGCGACTTCAGCGGTAGTGTCCTAATTTTCTTTTTTTCACTACAGCCAAGCAGTTTTGGGTTTCTTTGTGTCTCTGTGACTCTGTGGTAAGAAAGCCAGACTAGTACAGCACCGCTTCAGCAGCGGCCAGCGGCGGCGTGAACATTTTTCTTGCTCGACTCACGAGCCGCGACGCCGAGCTCCTTTTCAATTGACGAAAAGCGCTGAAAGACCTCATGCAGCCGCAGCGCCATGTTGCGGATAGCATCGGCTTGCGCCAGCACCGTGGCCGACAGTCCGGGTTCGAGCGTGAGAAGTTCGGCGTTGCCCAGCACCGTGGTGAGAACGTTATTCACATTCGTCCGCATCTCGACCATATAGCGTCCGAGAGTGGCCTCGGTTTGGGCGGCGGCGCACAGTTTCTCAGCTTCGCGAGCGCGCGACTCGGCGTGGCGGCGGCGAAGAATTTCCCGTCCCACCAGACCCGCCAGCGCCGGCCAGATTCCGGGTTCGCGCCGCAACTCAAGAACGGCGCCGTGGAGGTTGTAGAAACCGAGCGATGGATCGGAGTGAATGATGATGGCAGGCTTGCCGGCCGCGACCAGCGACTCTTTCAGTGCCTTGATCCGGCTGTCGTTATGGCTGTTGTTGTTGCTATCGTTCTTGTTTCCGGAAGATTTTTTTTCAACGGAAGAAGCATCGGCGATGGCAAGGTCGTAGTGGCTGCCCTGCAGGTCACGAGAAAAACCTTCGTCGAGCATGACAAATTCCGGCCCAGCGGCGTGACGATCGGAATCGTGGGGCCAATGCTCGGTAATCTCGCGCGAGAAGGCGGGATCGCTGGCAAGAATCAAAACGGTCTGGCGATTGTTGCTCATCGTCGATGTCGATTTCTGGCTCTGTAAATCGGGGGCGTCTGATTTCCTGTAGAGACGCGGCCGCGTCTCCACGGGAAAATTACTTTTTCGTTCCCACGCCAGATTTTGTGGAAGCGGCCACGGCGCCCTTGGCAAGCGGGTTCTTACGCGCCCCGTTCTGCAGCGCGTCGTCGACTGCCGCTCTTAGATCGACCAGCATGCGCAGCGGCTGGCCAGAGGAGTATTCGGCGTGGAACATTACTTTCCAGGACTGGCAAATCATGCGCAGTCGTCCGGTCGGTTCCTCGGCGGAGAATTGGGCGCGCCGGCAATCGATGGTCTTGATGCCGCGCCGCTCCAATTCGCGCAAACCGTCCTGGATGGCGTTGAGATCGTCGTGCATGAGACGGAAAAATATTCGCCGGATCATGAAGCTGAAACGCGCAAACGCCACCATCGCCGCGGGCTCGAAATACCGCGCCGCGTTCTGCGCCTTGAGCTTCCGCCCTTGCTCGAGCGTTCCGCTATGCAGCAGTTCGCTGAGGCGTTTGGAACGCGCCGCCGTCTGCATGATGGTCTCAAGTGAAATCAACCATTCCGGAAGCTTCGGCTCCTGCGGCCCAAGCACCGGTTCCAGCACCTGGGCAACGTAATCGAGGTCCAGGTCGGCGTCTTCCAGGCCAGAGGGCGCGCACAGCGAGAAATACTGCACCAGCAGGAAATCAGTCTTGTCCCGGTCACTGGTGGATTTCGACGCCTTCTGCATATGGTGCACGAGCAACTGGCGGAGCACAGCTTCATTGGCCAGCGGCGTAGTCTGCAGAAACTGGCGCAACTGATGCACCTGTATCTGCGCGTCGACCTGTTGGAACCAGGCTTCGGCCTGCTTGACCGACTCGACCGAAGGCGAGAAGCCCTCGTCAACCGGGCAGGCGGGAACCTCAATGACAAATTCGCGCACCAGCGCAGAGTAAATGGGCAGCAGGGCGCACAGCGTTGCTCCCTGTTCTTCCAGTGAAGGCCGGGTGGATTCAGTCATGATTTCACAATCCAGTTGGAAACATGTTTTAGGAAGCGGACGGCAATCGCTGTCCGCTCCGTGTGATATTGAACCGCGACCACGGACCCTTCGGCGCGCAGCGAGCCGTCGTGGCTTTCAATCAGGACGCGGTCGGCGAATTCCAGCGGATGGTTGACCATAAACAAGACTTCCTGCGGCGTGCCGTACTCGATGACCGTGTCTTGAAAAAAAACGTTCCCGTTTTCGCGGGCGCTAACCTTGACATCTCCATTGCCGTTGCCGTGAATGTTGCCATTGCCCGCGGCGCGGCTGAGCTTGACCGGAATCCGCACCGGAGTAGCTTCAGGAAAGAACTTCGCCAAGCGGCTGACGATGTCTGCTTCAAGCGCACGAGCAGTTGCCTGGTTTGGCACGGTACACCCTCGGTCCCGGAGTTTGAACAGCCGAGTCTCCCTCTCTTCCTGGTTTGAAAGAGCTGCCAGGAGACTCGCTCTGTTTTATCGCTATTCCATAGTGCACGGGCTACGCCAAAAACTTGAAGGTCATGCACCTAAGAACAAGTGAAAGAAAGGATTAGCAGTTAGCAGACTCGCGCGGGAGCCGGGGCGGCCTTATCCTTCCGGCTCGGCAAAAGTGCGTCTCAGAATGACACGACTGTCTCATTTCGCGCCTGTGAGCAGGAAAAATATGGAGAGACGGGCGTCCTCGCCCGTCCAGGCTTGCGTAGGGACAGCCGCCCCCGGCTGTCCAGCCGAGCGCAGCTCGGCTCTTCGTCTATTGCAACGTGCTCGACTGCGGAGGCTCCTCGTGACTGCCGATGTTGTACCGCTTCAGCTTCCGATAGAGCGTCGCTCGGCTGATGCCCAGCATTTTCCCCGCCAGCGCTTTGTCTCCCTTAACCTGCGAAAAAACCCGCTCGATGGTGGCGCGCTCGATATCTTCCAGGTCCGTGGCGCGGAGGTCGGTGGCGTGGAGATCAGCGCCGCGGCCGGAGAATTCCGGCGACTCGAGCGCTTCGGCCTGGACTTCCGCGCGCACAATGGCCGGCGGCAGATCGCTCACCTCGATAATGCGCTGATCGCCCAGCGCCACGGCACGCTCCAGGCAATTTTCCAGTTCGCGGACATTGCCCGGCCAGTCGTACACCAGCAGCGCCTTCATGGCCTCGCCGGAAAGCAGGACGCCCCGTCCCGGAGCCAGCCGTTCGAGGAAGAACGCCGCCAGGATGGGTATGTCGGAACGCCGCTCGCGCAGCGGTGGCAGAGAAATGGTGACCACGTTGAGGCGGAAATAAAGATCCTTGCGGAAGGTCCCGCGCTTGTATTCGGTGTCGAGATCGCGGTTGGTGGCGGCCATGATGCGCACATCCACCTTGACCTTTTGATTGCTGCCCACCGGTCGAACTTCTTTTTCCTGCAGAAAGCGCAATATCTTGGCTTGCATTTCAAGCGGAAGTTCGCCCACCTCGTCGAGAAAAATGGTTCCCGTGTCGGCGGATTGCAGCAGGCCCTGCTTGGAGCGAAGAGCCCCGGTAAACGCGCCCTTCTCGTAGCCGAATAATTCGCTTTCGATGAGGGTCGGGACAAGCGATCCGCAGTCGACGGCGACAAAGGGACGGCTGGCCATGGTGCCGCGAAAGTGCAGCGCGCGGGCCACCAGTTCCTTGCCGGTTCCGCTCTCGCCGGAAATCAGCACCGGCGTCCGCGTGTCTTTGAGCCGGGAAATAAGCCGCAGAACGTTCTGAATGCCGGCGGAATTGCCGATAATGCCGTGCAGCGAAGTCTCGGTCTCGGAGCGTTCCCGAAGGTAGAGATTTTCTTCGACCAAGCGCACTTTGTCGGCCATCCGCCGCAGGAAAAGCCGCAGATCGTCGAGCGGAGCGAAAGGCTTCGCAATGTAATCGTAGGCACCCAGCTTCATGGCCTGCACCGCGGTTTCGACCGATCCATGGCCGGTCATGACTGCCACTTCGATGCGGGGGTGGGCGCGCTTGGCCTGCTCCAGGAATTCGATTCCCGACATGCGCGGCATCACCATGTCGGTGAGCACCATGTGCACGGGCTGCTCGTCGAGCAGGGTAAGAGCCGCGTCACCGCTCTCGGCCTCCAGGCAGTGGAAGCCGAGCGACTCGCCCACTGTCATGCACAGGCGGCGGATGGTCTGCTCGTCATCGACGATCAGCAATCGGACGCGGAAGTCGTTTTTCGTCAAATTCTGTGCCACCGAAGTCTGCGTCATGGAGCCGCCCTGCCCATGGTCTGCTCGACCACGGTAATGAAGTCATGAACGCGAAAGGGCTTTTCCACGCACGGCGCTCCGGTGCGCTTGAGCGTGGCAGCGGTTTCCTCGTTAGCGATGTCGCCGGTGATAAAAACCAGCCGGCGGGCCAGTTCCGGGCGATGGGCGGCGATCCAGGCATACACCTGCGCGCCATCGACGCCTCCCGGCGTGCGCATGTCGGAAACGACGCCGTGAAAATTGCCCTTGGCCAGCAGTCGCAGGGCTTCGGCGCCGGATTCGGTCGGAACGACGGCATATCCGTGGCCCTCCAGAACCGCCCGCACCAATGCCATGACCGCCGGTTCATCTTCAATCAGAAGAACCGGCGCAGCCGCGGGGTTAGTTCCTGTCGTAATTCCTGACTTGGTTCCTGACTGGGTCATTTTGGTTGCACTCCTGCAACAGCTCCAAAGGAGGCCGCCTCAGCGGCCACCGGGAGGCGCACGATAAAGGTCGCTCCTTCAGAGTCCTGGTTGTTGTGGCAGACAATTTCACCGCCATGTTCGTGGACAATGCCATAGCAAATACTCAAGCCCAAACCGGTACCCTTGCCGACGTCTTTGGTGGTAAAGAAAGGGTCAAAAATACGATCGGGATCGGCGATGCCGACGCCGTTATCGGAAAAAGAAATCTCGACGAATGCGTTGGTGTGGGCACTCCTGATCTCGATGCGGGCGGGGTGAGAGGGGCTGGCGCTTTCGCGAACCGCGTCGTAGGCGTTGTTCAGGATGTTGAGAAACACCTGCTGCAGCTGGTGGGAATCTCCGATGACCTGCGGCAGGGTCTCGTCCAGGTGTTCGACCACGTCAATGCCGTGACTGATGAAGTCGTAAGACCGCAAGTGCACGGTGCGTTGCAGAATGGAGTTGAGCTGAACCGCCTGCCGCTGCGGCGGCACCTGGCGCGCAAAGCTGAGCAGGTTTTGCACGATCTGCTTGGTGCGCTGCGCTTCCTGCAGAATCACCCGCAGATCGCGGCGCGCGCTTTCCGGGAGCTCGGGATTCTCCATCAGCAGGTCGGTGAATCCGAGGATGGCGGTGAGCGGGTTGTTGACTTCGTGGGCGACGCCGGCGACCAATTTTCCGACCGCTGCCATCTTCTCCGCATGCATGAGCTTCGATCGCAGCATGGCGGAGTCGGTAACGTCGGTCATGACCACCACGATGCTGCTCACCCGGCCGTCTTCGCCGCTGATCGGGCTCAGATTCACCGAAAACTGGGCGCTGACGCCGTCGCCGCGAACCAGGGGCAGATCAAAGTTATCCACTTGCTGGCCGCGAGCCACTGCTCCCAGCGCTTCGCGGAGCTCGGCACGGCGCGGTGCGGCGCACAGGTCGGGCAAGGGACGCCCCAGAATCTGCGACTGTTGAAAGCCCAGACCGCTCCAGCGCCGGTTGGCATAACTGATTACGCCTTCGGTGTCGGTGACCAGAATCAGGCTCTGGGTATGACTGAGGATTTTGCTCGAGAAATCACGCTCTTTCTGCAGCTCGGTTTGCGATTGGTGCAGCCCGCTCACATCGAGCATCAGTCCGCGGTGCTGCAGGACGTTGCCGCCGGAATCGCGCAGTGCAAAACAGTTCATGAAGACGTGGACGGGCGATCCATCCTTGCGCCGCAGAACTTCTTCCTGATTGTGCATCTCGCCGCCCCGCTTGAGCAGTTCCGCGAGTTCCTGCCGCCGCTCCGGAGAAAAATAGACCTGGGTCGGGATGTCGAGCTGCAGCACTTCGTCGCGGCTGCTGTAGCCGAGGATGCGCACCAGCGAGTCGTTGACCTCGACGAACCGCCCCTGCGGCGTGGAGACGTAAATTCCTTCCTGAATGTTGTCGAACAGCTCGCGATAACGGCGTTCGGCATCGCGCCGGTCGCTGATGTCTTTGAGCACGTGCACGGTCTGCAGCTGGGTGCTGCTGGCGGCATGAATGCGCGAAGTTGAAATCAGGTAAGTGCGGTCGAGGACCGGGTGCACATATTCGTCCAGACCCTCGCCGCTGCGGCAAAAGGGACAGGAGTGCGGCGAAGCGCCGGTCGAGAGCGCTTCGAGCGCTCGCATGTTGATGCCGATCAACTGGTCCGAGTCGATGCCCACGAAATCGGCCAGGGAGCGATTAACGCGGAGAACGTTTTGCTGCTCGTCGTGCACCACGATAAAGTCGCTGATGGCATCGAAGACTTCCAGCCAGTGACGGTTGGCCTGCTGCATGCGGGTAAACAGACAGGCATTCTCGAGCGCAATGCTGGCGTGGCTGGCAATGGCTCGCAGCAGGTGGCGATCGTCGGCCGAGGGTGGAGCGCCGCGGTCGGCCAGACAAAGCACGCCCACCAGTTCTCCCGAGGATCCGGCCAGCCGCACCAGCGTGCAATCGGCCCATCCCAGACTGGAGGCGACACCGGTTCCCAGCATGTCGCTGGCGGGGGCAAAGGCCACATCGGTGGAGTATTTCGGCAAGGCCGAACTGAGCGCCCGACTGAAGCGGCGAAGCAGCGCCTTGTCGTTAACCTCGGAAACGCTAACCTCCGAAACGCTCCCTTCGGTGGCGCCGCAGATCAGGACCGTATCCAGTTCCGCGGTCTCGAAAAGGCTGAGGGCAACCGAGCGGCCTCCGAGCAGAGCAGCCGCGCGCAGAGCGAACTTGCGGGCGAACTCGGGCAGGTTCAGGACGGTGTTGAGTTCGAGCGCGATGGCCACCAGGGCCTCGGCGCGGCGGCGGTGTTCCTCGGATTGGTGCAGGTTACGGGTGAGTTCAAGAGCGATGGCAACCTGCGCGGCCAGAGCACGGGCGCGGCGGACGTCTTCGTCGTTGATCGACCCGGGCTCTATGCGGTCGAGCACGCTAAACATTCCCAGCACATCGCCGTTCGAACCGAGCAAGGGCACAGCCAGGAGCTGGCGGATATGAAAAGCAGCAACGAAATCCAAATCGCCGTCCGGGACGCTGGAAGCATCCTCGGTGACGAACACATTTTTCTGCTTCAGCGTGTGGCTCGCGACGCCGTCGTAGAGCGGGATATCGACCGGACGGGCCTTCCCGTTCTCGACTCCCCATCGAATGCGGAATGCGGTCTCTTCGAAGAGCCCGATGAAGCAGCGCTGGAAACCGAGAAAACTGGCGGCACGAACCGCCGAGGTCTGCATGAACTCGTCGAGTTTCCCGGCGGAACCGAGTTCGAACGAAATCTCGAGGATTTCGTGCAGTTCGTGGGCCTTGGCACGGGCCATGCCGCACAACTCGGCATTGGCGACCGCGACCGCGCCAAAGCCGACCAAGGCTGAAACCAGCGCTCTGTCTTCCTCAGTGAACGGTTGGGCGGAGCGCGGGTAGACCAGAATCGCGCCGTGCGACCGCGAGGTGCGAAACGGCGCCGCGATCAGAACTCCGGGAGGCGAGTCTTCTCCGAAATGATAGGCGCTGTCTATGCTCACCGTAATCCGCTCGCCGGCCGCCACGGCGCGACTGGCAATCTCGACCGCAGAGCGGAGGTTATTCTGCTCGAAACGTGAACGGATGGACTGGGCGACCTTCGGAATCTCGGTCGAAACAGCTTGCAATTGGAACCGTTTCTCAGTTTGGACCTTCTCCGGTTGAGTCTTCTCCTGCTGAATCAGGACAAGCACGGCCGGCGAATGCAGCAGCGCGCACAGGCGGTCGGCGATGCTCTCCATCACCGCAGCCGTGTCCGGCAAACCATGCAGCGCACTGGCGGCCTCGACCAGAACGGTGGCGCGGCGGTGCTCTTCGCGGGAAAGCTGGTTCAGCCGGAGGGCTTCGAGTGCGGTGCCGAGTTGCGCCGCCAGGATCGTGACTTTGGCTACGGCGTCCTCATTAAAGCCGGCATGGGGCACCTTCAGCACGAACGCGATGGCGCCCACCACTTCCCCGGAAACCACCAGCGGCGCGGCCATGGCGGCATGCGCGCCGCCCTGCGCCAGCCACGGATAGCGAGCGGCGTTGACGTGGTTGAGGAAGAACGCGCGACGTTTCTGTACCGCTTCAATCGCGATGGAGGGCGCATTGGACGCATCACCGGCGCGCAGGCGCGTGCCGCGAAACGAGTCGGCCTGATCGCCGTCCGCTTCGGCTCCGGTCAACTCACCGTCGGAGGAGCAACTCCAAAAGTAGGCGCCGCTGGCATGAAAAAAGCCACGCGTGAGGGCGCAGAACGACCGGATCAGATGGCTGGGATCGCTGCTCTGAAAAGCGGCCCGGGAAAGCTCCTGCAGAAGCTTCTGGAAAGCCTCCTCAGACTGAGACGCGTGCCCGGTCCCCGAATTTCCGGCGTTAATTGTCAGTGCGCACCATTCGCTTAGCTAAGCGGTTGAAAACAATTGAATTACATCAAACCTACGCTTGATTCTCAAATTGAGTCAAGGGAATATGGGGTGGGCAGTGCCAACTTTAGAAACGTGCCAAAAGTGATACCGGCGTCTCATTGTGCAATCGAGTGATCCCGATATAAAGCCCCGAGCTGCGAGCTACAAGCCGCGAGCAATCTAACCCTGCTCTTGCCCGCTCGAAGCTCGTAGCTCGTAGCCCGCAGCCTGACGATGGCCCGATGACCCGATCACCCGATGTCGTCATCACCAAAGTAATGAATAAGCAGAACTTTTAATATCCGCTGGGGTGCCCCTTGCTCGAATATGGGATGAATGCTCATTGACAAGGACTCTGACGTGAATCTTCGAGCACTGCATCGTGTGTTCGTCGTGGCTCTGCTGCTGATTGGCGGATGGGCTGCGACAAGTACTCCCAAGGCATGGGGACAGGAAACCGAACGGAAAACAAAGAGCAGGGTGGCGCCGGTCTATCCGGACCTGGCGAGGCGCATGAACATCACTGGCACGGTCAAGGTCAGGGTGATTGTCGCTGCCAACGGATCGGTGAAGAGCGCCTCTCTGGTTGGCGGGCATCCGGTGTTGGCGAACGCCGCTCTGGATGCGGTCAAGAAGTGGCATTTCGAGGTGGCTCCGCAAGAGTCAACGGAGACTGTGGAATTCCGTTTTGACCCGGGTCAGTAAGCAGGCGGCACCGGGTCCGAAGCGCTGGCTGAGGAAGGTTTGAGTATGAATATCAAGAAAAAACTCTATGTGAGTTTCGGCGTCATTCTAGGGACGGTTCTCGTGCTTCTGGCGATCAACCTGTACGGTGTGCATCGCGAGCACGAGACCAAGGCGGCGGCACAGAGCTCGATCGACATGACCGAGGCTACCTCGTCGGTGCGCTTCCAGATGATGCAGAACCGTCTTCACTTGCAGAACTACCTGCTCAGCGGCGACACGCGCGACGTGGAGAAGATGACCGACGGCGAGCACCAGTTGAGTGACGCGCTGCACCACGCCCAGGAACTCGCCAATTCCGCGCAGCAGCGAGGCAATCTGGAAAAAGTGCAGACGCTCGAGCAGGCCTGGGGCACCGATTTCGCCAGCCCGCTGGTGGATAAACGCCGGGCTGTCGACGGTGGTAACGCGACCGTGGCCGAACTGCAGATTTTCTATTTACAAAAGGATCCCAACTCCTGGGTCACGCGTTCGAGTGATGTTCTCGACGAAGTCGACCGCGAAAACCGCAAACTGCTGGACGAGCGGCGCCACTCCGATGAATCGGCAGCGAACTATACCGTTCTGTTTTCGATTCTCAGTTCGCTCAGCGCCGTGGGTCTGGGCGTGGTCATTGCCTTCCGCACTGCTACCGGGATCACAGGACCGCTGACCCGGCTGATTCACGTGGCCGACCAGATCGGCCAATCCGGGGATCTGGAGCACACCATCGACGTTCACGGCAAGGATGAGATTGGACAACTGGCCCGGACTTTCGACTCCATGGTGAAGTACCTCAAGGAGATGGCGGCCGTTTCCGAAGCCATCGCCGGCGGCAACCTGGCGGTCGAAGTCCGTCCGCGCTCCGCCAACGACACACTGGCGAACGCCTTCACCCGCATGGTCGAAGGCCTGCGCGGAATGGTGCGCAACGTGCGCGACGCCGCCTCCCAGGTAGCCAGCGCGTCCACCCAGGTGGCCAGCGCGTCCGACGAGTCGGCCCGCAACAGCCTGCAGACGTCTTCGGCCATTGACGAAGTGACCAGCACCATGCACGAAATGAGCGTGAACGTGCAGAACATGGTGAAGAGCACGCAGACCCAGGCCTCGAGCGTCAGCGAAACCTCGGCCTCCATCGACCAGATGGTGACCTCGATCCAGCGGGTCGCGGATACGGCCAAGGTTCTGCTCGATATCTCCAACCGTTCGCGCGAAGAAGTCCACAGCGGCATTGGCACCATGGAAAAGGCGACCGACGGCCTGAACCGTATCAACACCACGATTCGCTCCTCGGGCGAAATCATCGACGCTCTGGGCACGCGGGCGGACGACATCGGCAAGATCATCGAAGTGATCGACGATCTGGCGGAACAGACCAACCTGCTGGCTCTGAACGCCGCCATCGAAGCGGCGCGAGCGGGCGAGCACGGCTTGGGATTCGCCGTGGTAGCGGACGAAGTCCGCAAGCTGGCCGAAAAATCCGCCCAGTCCACCAAGGAAATTTCCGAACTCATCGGGAGCATCCAGAAGGAAGCCCGCAAAGCCGTCGATAACATGGAGAAGAGCACCACCATCGTGAACGAGGGCCTGAATTTGGGACAGGAACTGAACAGCGCGCTGCGCAAGATTTCGAACGTGGTGACCGAGGTTTACAAGTTCGCGCAGGAGATCGGGGCCGCCACCAACGAGCAATCGCACGGCTCTTCGCAGATCGCGCGCGCCACCACGCGCCTGAACGAAATCACCCACGAGATCAACTCAGCGGTGGAAGAACAGGCTTCCGGGGCGCAGGCGGTAGTCCAGGCCATGGAGCGTATGCGCGAATTGGTGCAGTCCAACACGTCGGGGTCGACCGAACTGGCCGCTTCCTCCGATCAGATGTCAAAGATGTCGCGCGGCCTGCTGGATTCGATGGACCGTTTTGCGCTCCGCCCGAACGAAAGGCCGACCGACAGGACGAACGGGGCAAACGACAGATCAAACGAAAATGCTCCGGGGTACGGGAACACAGCCCGCACCACCGCGGCGGGATCGCGTTGAGGGAATTTTAACCATGAGCCGGGAAACGCACATTGTGGGCTTCCGGGTGGGACGCGAGACCTACGGCGTACCCATCACTTCGTTGCATGAGATCGTCCGCGTGCCGGAGATCACGGCGGTGCCGGACGCGCCCGATTATCTGGAAGGGGTCATTAACCTGCGCGGCAAGATTGTCTCGGTAGTGGACCTGCGCAAGCGCTTCGGGAAGCCGTCCGCCGGGCTCGACCGGCGCAGCCGCATTCTGGTGGTGGAACACCGGGGCCGTTTGGCGGGCATGATCGTGGACTCGGCCTCGGAAGTTCTGAAAATTCCCGAGAGCGAAATCGAAGCCGCGCCCGCCATGATGCAGGCCGGCGGCTTGGACTGCGTGACCGGTCTCGGCAAGTACCACGGTCGGCTGATCATTCTGCTGGATATCAGCAAGGTTTTAGGGGCGAGGCAGTTGGGAAACGAAGCATCGGCGGAAAAACCGGCGGCGACTGGTAGCGACAAAGCGGGAGCCAAGGCAGGCACAGGAACAGCGACGAAAACCGCCACGGCTGGAAAGTAGCCCTAGGAACCGAACCCACATGAGCACGAGCGAAACACCGGTACTCACCGACGCGGAATTGAAACTCCTGCAGACCCTCGTCTACCAGGAGTGCGGCATGCACTTCGACGACCGGCGCACTCCCTTCCTGCAGGACCGTTTGCAGCGTCGCTTGAAAGAGTGCCAGCTGGATTCGTTCTACAGCTACTATCGCCTGCTCACCAGCCACCAGGGAAAACAAGAGCTGTCGCGGCTGCTCGAAAACCTCACCGTCAACGAAACCAGCTTCTTCCGGAACAAGGCGCAGCTGGAACTGTTCCAGAAGGACGTAATGGACGACATCCTGCGCCGCAAGCAGGAGCACCACGACTACAACGTGAGAATCTGGAGCGCGGGCTGTTCCACCGGACAGGAACCCTACACCATGGCCATGCAGGTGTCGGATGCGCTGTCGTACCACTATCTGCGCCATCCTCTGCCTTACGAATCGCCGGTTCCGAAGCCCATGGTACCCGCGCCCTGGCGGCTGGAGATCCTGGCCAGCGACATCAACTATTCGGTTTTGCGCGCGGCCCAGGAGGGCTCCTACGGCGAGCACCAGATGGCGGGCGTCGATTATGGCTACCGCTTGCGCTACTTCGACAAAGTGGGCGATCGCTACGTGGTGAAGAAGAACGTCAAGGAACTGGTGCACTTCGATTTTCACAATCTGAAAACCGAATTCTTGCCCCAGCGCAATGACATTATCTTCTGCCGCAACGTGATGATGTATTTCGATGAAGCCGAGCAGAAGCGTCTGGTCGAGAAATTTTATCGCTGCTTGAATCCTCAGGGATACCTCTTTGTCGGCCATGCCGAGAGCCTGCTCGGGCTGACCGACAAATTTCAAATGGTGCATCGCAACAGCGGCACCGCCTATCAGCGAGTGGAGGTGCATGCTTGACCGTCCCCCCCGACGATCGCATGACAGAACTCCGGCAGCTGTTCTTCGAGAGCGCGGGAGAACTCGTCCAGAAACTGAACGACGAAGCCATGCACCTGGAGAAATCGCCCGGCGATGCGGAAACCGCGCGCAGCCTGCGGCGCACGGTGCATACGCTTAAGGGAGACGCGGCCGCTTGCGGCTTCCGCGAACTCAGCGAGCTTTCCCATGAGTTCGAGGACGTGCTGACGCTGGAAAACGTGGCGGCGGCTTCGGTTCCCCAAATCGCATTGCGCGCGGCCGACGTGTTTGCCGCCTTGCTGGAGGCCTATCGGAAGGGGACAAAACTTCCGAGCATCCAGTCCTTGCGCGCCGACATTGCCCGTCTCGCCCACCCGGCGGCCGGCGGCGCGGCCAAAGCAAAAAAGAAAACCAAGAAAACCGCCGCGAAAATCAGCCCCTGGTCGGAATACGATCAACTGGCAATTACCCGGGCCTTGGCGGAAGGCAAGCGCGTTTATCACGTCGTGGTGCAGATGGATCCGCAGTGCGCCATGCCCATCGCCGGACGCCAGATGATCCAGTTGGCCCTGGCAGGACTGGGCGACGTACTGGCTCTCTATCCGGTCGAAGGCAGTGTCGAGCCCATGAATCGCGTCGAGGCGGCGCTGGCTTCGGATAAACCGGCGGAGCAGATCCGGAACAAGTGCAGCATTCCAACCATCGCCTTGGGTGTCAAAGTCACGTCCCTGCGCATCGCTGCGCCGTCACGCTCGCTCCCGGCCTCAGCAGCCGCTACTGAAAACAAGGGCAGCAACAACGACAGCGACACCATCAACGACGAGATCGTGCCATCCGCCGCGGTCGCGGCCGCTGCCGGCCTTGCCGAAAATGACGCCCCCTCGCCCGCAGAACGCCCCGTGGCGTCCGCCGTACTCGGCGGCCCCGACAATCTGCTGCGCGTGGATGCGGAAAAAATCGACAGCGTCCTCAATCTGGTCGGTGAACTGATCCTGGCGAAATCGATGTTGCAGCAGGCGCTGCTCGAATTTGGACAACGCTTCCCGAAAGATACCTTGCGCGGCAAGTTCTCCGATGCCATGGCATTCCAGGGGCGGGTTTTGAATGACTTGCAGCATTCGGTCATGAAGATTCGCATGGTGCCGGTCGACCATCTGTTCCGTCGTTTCCCGCGCATTGTGCGGGACGTCGGGCTGCAGTGCGGGAAAGAAGTCGAGTTGATGGTCAAGGGCGGGCAAACCGATCTGGATAAAAGCATTCTGGATGCGATCGCCGAGCCCTTGACCCACCTGGTGCGCAACGCCGTCGGCCATGGCATCGAAACTGCCGCGGAGCGGGTTCGCGCCGGCAAGCGGCCGAAGGGGACCTTGCGCCTGGGCGCTTATCACCAGGGAAATCAGGTGGTAATCGAGGTCACCGACGACGGAGCAGGCATTGATGCGGAAAAAGTTCGCGAGCGCGCCCTGTCCCAGGGATTGCTGAAGCCGGATCAGGCCGCCCGCTTGACCGAGTCGGAGACTTTGGATTTGATCCTGCAGCCGGGATTCTCCACCGCGAAGGAGATCACCGAGCTCTCGGGCCGCGGCGTGGGCTTGGACGTGGTGCAGAGCGTGCTCGGACGCCTCAAGGGAACGGTACAGATCGAAACGGTAGTAGGACGGGGCACTACCTTCCGTCTGCGCCTGCCGCTGACCTTGGCCATTATCCGGGCGTTGATGTTCCGGGTGGAACAGCGCCTCTACGCCCTGCCGCTGAACGCGGTAGCGGAGATCGCGCGCACCGTCGAAGAAGAAATCCATCAGGTGGAGCACTACGACGTGCTGCAGCTGCGCAACGACGTGTTGCCACTGCTGCGCCTCGGGGCAAAGCCTCCGAGCGGTCCGGAAACGGCGCGGCGCAAAGTTTTCGTGCTGGTGATCATCAGTGGGGACCGCAAGTTCGGGGTCGTCGTCGACGAACTGGAAGGCGAGGACGAACTGGTCATCAAGGCACTCGACGACCAGTCGATTACCACCGACCTGGTGAGCGGGGCTTCGATTCTGGGCGATGGCAGGGTGGTTCTCATCCTCAACATGATCGCCCTGATGGATCGCTTTACCCGCGGGCGAGCCGATGCAACCAATCCGCGGATGACCGGGCTGACGTCGACGGGCAGCGGCTTGATCCAAACCGGCGAGATTCGGGCACGCGGCACGGCAGGGGGCCAGTCATGAAAAAGCCGGTGCGTGTTCTGGTGGTGGATGACTCGGCCCTGATGCGCAAGCTCATCCCCAGGATTCTCGAGCAGGATAACTCGATCGAGGTTGTCGGCACGGCGATCGATGGCAATTTTGCGTTGAAGAAAATCGAGGACTTATCGCCGGAAGTGATCACCCTCGATCTGGAAATGCCCGGACTGAACGGGATCGACACTCTGAAACAAATCATGCGGCGCGGGCGGTTGCCGGTCATCGTGGTCAGCTCGCACAGCACCGCCGGGGCGTCGATCACGCTCAAAGCGCTGGCGCTGGGCGCGTTCGATTTCGTGGCTAAGCCGACCGACGTCGCCGCCCGCATGCCAGAAATTGCCTCCGAGTTGATCAAGAAGATCCGGGCGGCGGCGCAGAGCAGTGGCGTGCAGGCGCAGTTCCTGCCCGGGGAAACACACCACGAGCAGGCCAACAAGATGCAGCCTGTCGCCCCCACTCGCATCATCGCCATCGGGGTTTCGACCGGCGGTCCGAACGCCTTGCAATACCTGTTTTCGCAGCTGCCGGCGGAATTCCCGGGCAGCATTCTCGTAGTACAGCATATGCCCGACGGCTTCACCGAACTGTTTGCCAAGAGGTTAGACGAATGTTGCCCCATCCGGGTCAAGGAAGCGCAATCGGGCGACTTGCTGGTAGCCGGTCGAGCCCTCATTTGTCCGGGAAACCGGCACATGAAAGTGAAAAAGCTGCCATTGGGCAACGTGGCGGTGCTCACGGAGGAGTCCCCGGTAAACGGACACCGTCCTTCGGTGGACGTACTCTTCCACAGCGTAGCCAAGGAGTTTGGTTCGCAAGCCGTCGCCGTCCTCATGACCGGCATGGGCGAAGACGGGGCAGTCGGATTGGGCGAGATCAGGACAACCGGGGGATACACCGTGGCCCAGAGCCAGGAGACATGCGTGGTTTACGGCATGCCCAAGGTGGCCATCGAGCGCGGCTACGCCATGCGCGTCGCCGACCTCCAGGATATGCCCAGTATTTTGCAGGCCCAATGCTCGCAAGACCACGTCCGGGCGGACATGGCCGACGTCAAGCGGGCAACTGGTGCCGGAAGTAACTAGAGTTATCTATCGAAAGTATGTAGTTCGTGATTAAGTGATAGTTGTGGAGGAGTGTCATGGAAAAGTTTGCGCCCGTAAAACGGAGCGAAGACGGACAGCCGGTTCGCTATCTGATCGTGGATGACTCGGTGTTCGCCCGCAAGAACCTGGCCCGGATGGTGGAAACCTTCGGCGGACAGGTAATCGGCGAGGCGGGTGACGGAGTATCGGCAATCAGCGAGTACGAACGGCTCAGGCCCGACATCGTTCTGATGGATATCACCATGCCGCAGATGGAAGGCATCGAGGCGGCCGAGAAGATCGTACGCGACCACCCCGGCGCTCGCATCGTCATGGTGTCGTCGGTCGGCTACCAGGAAAACATCGTGGCCGCGCTGCAGCGTGGTGCCCGTCACTTCGTGCAGAAACCGGTGAAGCCGGAAGTTCTCTATGAAGTCATCAAGTACGTGATGCGTGACGATGGCGTCACGGTGCGGGGCGCCGGAGCCGGAGCCTAGTCATGCGGATGGACTTGATTCAGCCTTTCATTAACTCCGCCGACGCCGTCCTCGCGCAGGCGATGCAGTCGCCCATTTCCATCGAGAATCTGAGCATGGAACAGGAGGCGTACCGGCGCAAAGGCGTCGCTGCCGAGGTTTGCCTCACGGGCGAAATTGAAGGCCGGATCATTTTCGATTCCGACCAGGGAGCCGCCGTGCAACTCGCCGGCCGTCTCGCCGGAGTCGAAGCTGCCGACGCCAGCGAAGATCTGGTTCGGGAGGCGGTCTGTGAGCTGGCCAACCAGATCATTGGCAACGCCGTCACCACGCTCAACGACCAGGGATTTCACTTCCGTGTTCATCCGCCCACCCAGCACACTTCCGAGCAGGGCAGCAAGAGCAGCGAAGATACGGAAGCCCTGGTGCTGTGCTTCAATACTGCCAGCGGAAATGTCTTCATGAACGTAGCGCTGCGCTACCTCGGCCGCGAGATGGAAACCGCCGTAGCAGCCGGATAGGATTCCCGCAATACGCTGCAACTAATCCTTCTAAAGTTTGAATCAAGAAAAACCACCGGTAGAGACGCGGCTTGCCGCGTCTCAGCGAGCTCCCGCGCCGTTTGGACAAAGGATCGTCCGACGCCTCCGAACTCAGTCGTCCCTACGGACCAGCAAACAGAAAAACCGGATTCTGCGGCGGACTCAGCGGGTTCGTCCCAATCGGCTTGCGCGAACCGATTGGCTCCGGTTGATTCAGGATATAGGTGTCGTTGGAGGTATCGATGATGTTGACATTTCCCCCATCGCAACTGGACAGATAGGCACGGGTACTGTCGCCCGCGGCGGCCATCATTATGCGAAAGCGCGTGCTGGAGCAGAAGGCGTCATAGGCAGCGAATCCTGGGATTGCAATCGAAGTCTTAATGGCGTTGCTGGCAACGTCGATCACCGTCGCCTGCGGGCAAATATTGTCGCTCGCGTCTTCGTAGTATGCCCCGACATAAGCGCGGCTTCCATCCGGCAAAGCTGCCGCCGCAGCCACCGTCAGCGGCTGCGCGCCGGTGAGAAAGCAGGGGTCCCCAGCGGTCCGCGAACCGGGCGCAACCGTAGGAATCGCGATCGGCCCTCCCGCAAGGGCTACGGGGGGAGACTGCGAAACATCGACGATCGCCACCTCCTGTCCACCGGGAATATAAAGCCGGTTCAAATTGGGGTCGTAAATCATTATGTTTGCGCCGGGAACACTAATCGTCGTCTCCGCCAGCGTGTCGGGGCCAGAAGTCGAAATGGTACTGATCCAGGCCAGTGTTCCGCTTGCCTCGAGCACGTACACCGCCTGGCTGTCGGAACGCGCCGACAACCAGATGGGCGGCGTGGCTAAAGCGCCGCTAATGGCCCGGGAGGACTGGTCAACCGTGTTAAAAGCACTAATTGAACAGACGCCGGGAGTCGGCGGGTTGTTACAGGGGAGGCTGTCATCTGCGACGTAGAGCTTCTTGGTATCCAGTGTCTCCGCCATGGCAACCGGGTTCGCGCCCGCGTTGTTGCTAAGCGGAATGGTAGTCACCAGGTTGTTGCTGTTGGTGTTGATCACGCCGACCGAAGGGACCACAAGACTGGTGACTGGGTTTACGTACCCCGGCAGCAAGACGTAGGCCTGGCTCGACTCGGTGGTAGCCACAAAACTCGGCGCCGAATTCACCGGCAGACTGATGGTGGTTGTGCTGGACATGGTGGTCCCGCTGAAGTTCACCTTGCTAATCGAATCGAACTGGTTCGCCACCAACACCTGGCTGGCGGCTTGCTGGACGGCGTGCACGGGAGCGAAGCCGAGACACAGAGCCGTGGTGCAATCGGCAACGCTGACGATCGAGTCGCCGGAAACGTCGATCACCATGGCGCTGCCGCGCTCCTGGGTCAAGTTGTCGGTGACGTTCTGGTTGATCGACACCACCGTGTGCGCCGCCGCCGGGTTGGGAAACGTTGGAGGATTCGGGATGATAATCGGCCGGAAAGTCTCGCCGCACCCACTACAGATCACATAAACCAACGCCACGAACCCCAGCCAGAGAAACCGCTTCATTCAGACTCCGTAGAAAAGATTGGTCGTACGCGGAACCAGTATTGTATCGGGAACCGGGCCAAGAGGGGAAATCGCAAGAAAACAGGTTTCAAAGTTTCAAGGTTGCAGAGTTTCAAGGTTGAACCCTGCACGACGAGGTTTTCACTCTGAAACCTTGAAACTTTGAAACCTTGAAACCTGGGTTTCTTTACCCGCGCCCGCGGCGTGCCTTCGTTTGGCCCCCGCCGGGCATCTCCGCAACTTTCGCAGACGCCGCCGGCTTCTTGGTCTGGGCCAGGCTTTCCTTCAGCGCCGCCATCAGATCCACCACCGGGGCCATCTTCTTCGGTTGCTCAACCGCCTGCACTTCCCCGCCCTCCAGTTTCGTCTCAATCAGCTTCTTCAGATTGTCCTGAAAGGTGTCGTGATATTTCTCCGGGTCCCACTTTCCCGCCAGCGCCTCGATGAGTTGGTGCGCAACCTTGATCTCTGCCTCTTTAATCTCCACATCGGGAGCACCGAACGACTCCACCTCGCGCACCTCCTCGGCGTAGTACATGGTGTGCAGCATCATTCCGCCTTTATGCGGGCGCAGAAAAACGGTGTATTCGCGGTTGTGCATGGTGAGTTTAGCGATCGCGACGAACTCACTCTCCTCCAGCGCCTTGGTGAGCAGCGCATAGGGACGCCGCCCCGCTTCTTCCGGAACCATGTAATACGACGACTCGAAGTACACCGGATCCACTTCGCTCGTCTTCACGAACTCCAGAATCTCCATCGTCTTCGCCGTCTTCGGCTCGATCTTCTTGATTTCCTCGGGATCGATAATGACGTACTCGTCTTTGCGATACTCATAGCCCTTGACGATATCGGCGCGTTCGAGGACCTGGTTATCCGCCGGGCAAATCAGCTGCTGCTTTACCCGATGGTGGTCGGTGCGGTGAAGCTGGTTGAACGAGATGCCGCTGCTGCGCGCGCCCGAGAACAGACGCACCGGCATCGAGATTAATCCGAACGTAAGATATCCAGACCAGACAGAGGCCGCCATTGGTTTCACCCCACGTAGAGACGAGGCTAGCCTCGCCTCGGCGGACGCGGCCAGCCGCGTCCCCACAAGATTAGAATTCACCCCAGCGTACAGAAGTGTAGCCTAACCGGGGTGGGGTTGCAGCCGCCAGATTACCGGGCGAATCCAAAGGTCAAGCCCTACATGGCGTGGTCCGCTGCCGCCGGACACCGAATATAGTGTTGTCGAAAGGGGATCGTCAAAAACAGCTATTAGCTGTCAGCTATCAGCTTTCAGCACGTCAGGGACGTGAGATTCTACGAAGACTGAGAGCTGACAGCTGAAAGAAAGCTTCTAACTAATGCTGAACTCTTTTCTGATGCATGCCTGGGCGTCGTCCCCGTCGCGGTTGGCCATCGCCACAGCGGTGACGCTGGCCTTCGCCGTGCTGGCCAGGACCCTGCGCGGCGTCAATCGATCCGGTGCCATTGCCGGCGGACTCGCCTGCTTCCTGCTTTTTGCCGGCGCGGGCCCAACCGCCTTCGCCATGCTCGCCACGCTGTTCGTGATGACCTGGATCTCCACCCGCCTCGGATACCGCCGTAAGCTGGCGCTGGGGCTAGCCGAGCGCCGGGAAGGCCGGAATGCCTGGCAAGTCCTGGCCAATCTAGCCGTGGCAGCCCTCGGCTCGATGTTCTTCAGCGCCACCGGGAATCGGCTTTGGCTGCTGGCGGCGGTCGCGGCTCTGACCGAAGCAGCCACCGACACCGTGGCCAGCGAAATCGGTCAATACCGTCGCGCGGACGCGCGCTTCATCACCACCTGGCAACGCGTCCCCGCAGGCACCGACGGCGGCATCACAATTCCCGGAAGCGCCGCTGGTCTGGCCGCCGGTCTGGTGATTGCCGCCGTAGCCGCCGTGGGCGGGATACTTCCTGAGTCTCAATTCTGGATTCCGGTTGCCGCCGGATTCGCCGGCATGCTATTCGACAGCATTCTAGGCGCGACGCTGCAGCGTCGAGGCTGGATCAGCAACCAGGCAGTGAATCTCTTAGCCACGCTAGCAGCAGCCGCCCTAGCCTACGCCCTATTGAGGTTCGCGTAGGGACAGCCGCCATCGGCTGTCAGTGGGGTGAAGCCCCGCGACGCTCTTGAGTGCGTGAGGATGGAAGGACAAACGAAAACCGAGGTCGCGCTGCGCCCGTCTGGACTGGCGGCTGTCCCGACGCTACGTTCGCTGCTTGACGCGATCGAACAGCATAAAGATCAAGACGCCCAGCAGGGCATTGGCCACGCCCGACCACACTTCATGCGGCCAACTGGACGCCATCCGCAACCCGATCAGGCCACGCGCAATCGTGAAGTAGACAACTTCGTGCACCACGTAGAAGAAAATCGTCAGCAAAAAACGCGCGCCGGCATTTTCCACGTCCAGCTTGATCCCCAGCGACGACGCGCCGAATCCCACCACCGTCAGCGAAATTCCATAAAGCCCAATCGGATGATGCGTAAGCGCGTCCTGCAGAATGCCGATAAAACTGCCCGTAAGCAAGCCCGTCAGCGGACTGCGCCGCGCCGTCGCGAAGCCGATCGTGACCAGCAGCGGAAGATCGAAGACCGAGAAAAAATGAAAGCGCAGCGGCAACCACGCCTGCAAGAAGACGGCGGTCAGCGGAATCAGAATCGTCGCCGGAAGACTGAACCGGTAAACCTCAACCTGCTCTCCCGATGTGTAAGTGATGGCCACGTTAGTGAGGGCTGTCCTCGCCCCCAGGTTGCGGCTTGGGCTCAACCGCGGCCTTCACCGGCTTGGGAGAAACTTTCGTAGCGCTGGCACTGGCACTAGTATCGACAGCGGCTGTGGTCGCCTTGGTTGCCGAGTTGGTCGCGGAAGCACTTCCAGAACCGGCTCCAGCAGATGGCGAAGAAGGCACAGATGGAACGGAAGGAATCGGGCTTGCCGTTTTCCGCGCCGCAGGCGCGCCGCTGCCAGCGGCGGCTGGCGGGAGCGCGGTTTTCGGCTTGCCATCCGAACTCGTAGTCGCTGCCGTTGCCGCGGCCGTCCCCGGCCCGCCGGTTTTCACCGCATCTGCCGGCTTGGCAGGAACGCCCGGCAAGCGCTCGGCCAGAATATCGACCGCCCGCGTTGCTCCTGTCTGATCGGGCTCCGCCTGCCTCTCATCAATCTTCGTCACCACCAGCACTTCTTCCAGTTTGCTGAGATCGGCTGCCGGACGCACGCGAATGTTGAGAAAGAGATCGCTGCCCGCCGCAGCCCTGGTCACCTTGCCCACCAGCAGGCCCTTGGGGAAAATGCCGTCTCCGCCACTGGTAAGAACCAGCTCTCCAACCGGCACGTTTTCGTCGCTCATCACTTTTTCGAGCACCACTTCGCCCGCGGGCGTGCCGCGCAGTATCCCTTGCAACCGCGTCTTGTCGAGCAGGGCACCGACTCCGCTGGTTTGATCGTTGATTAGCAGCACCAGCGAAGTGGAGCCGTAAACGCGCAGCACCTTGCCCACAATGCCATCCGCCGTAATCACCGCCATGTCGGGCTTGATGCCGTCGCGTTCCCCCTTGTCGATGTAGACGGAGCGCGACAACTCGCTCCCACTCGATCCGATCACCTGCGCCGCCATGGTTTGGGAGATGAACTGTTCCTTGAAGGCAAGCAACGCCTGCAAACGCCGCGCCTGATCGGCGTCCTGGCTCATCCTGACCTGCTCCAGGCTCATCCGCTCGATCTGCTGCTTCAGGTCGCGGTTCTCCGCTCGCACGCCGCGCAGATAGAAGTAGTTGTGCCAGACGTTGCCCGTCGAGGTTTCGACCCACACCAACACTTTTTCGAGAGGAGTAATCGCGTCCACCGCCCAGATGCGGATGAGGCGAGTCGGCTCGTTGTCGGTCGTCCGCCTGACCTGCACGGCCAAGCCGAGGATCTGCGCAAACAACACTCCCACCAGCACGATCAGGTTGCGGTAGCGTCCGAGGACGTCCATAACACCAGTTCTCAGCTCTCAGCTGTCAGCTCTCAGTTTATGAGATTGTCATCCCGAGCGAAGCGAGGGATCTGCATTTGGCTCGAAGCTCGTAGCTCGCACCCTACTCGATCGAAATCTTGCGCAGCAGCTTGAAGTCCGAGAGCATCTTGCCGGTGCCCAGCACCACGCTGCACAGCGGATCGTCGGCAATCGAAACCGGCAATCCCGTTTCTTCGCGGATGCGTTTGTCCAGGTTCTTGATCAGCGCGCCGCCTCCGGTAAGCACGATGCCACGGTCGCTGATGTCGGCGGAAAGTTCCGGCGGCGTACGTTCGAGCGCCACGCGAATCGCATTCATGATGGTCGAAACACATTCACTGAGCGATTCGCGAATTTCGCTGTCGTCTACGGTGATCGTCTTGGGCACGCCTTCAATCAGGTTGCGCCCCTTGATTTCCATGGTCAGCGGCTTGTCCAGCGGATACGCCGAGCCGATTTCCATCTTGATCTGCTCGGCGGTGCGCTCGCCCACCAGCAGGTTATATTTCCGCTTCAGGTAGTTCATGATGGCCTCATCCATCTGGTTGCCGGCCATGCGCACGGAACGCGAATAAACAATGCCGCTAAGCGAAATTACCGCGATGTCGGTAGTGCCGCCGCCGATGTCAACCACCATGTTCCCGCTCGGCTCAGTGATCGGCAGCCCCGCGCCAATAGCGGCCACCATAGCCTGTTCGACGAGATGCACTTCGCTGGCCTTGGCGCGATAAGCGGAATCCATGACCGCGCGCTTTTCCACCTGTGTGATTTCCGAAGGCACCCCAATCACGATCCGCGGATGCACCAGCATCTTGCGGTTATGCGCCTTCTGGATGAAGTAGTTCAGCATCTTCTCGGTGACCTTGAAGTCGGCGATCACGCCGTCTTTCATCGGCTTGATAGCCACGATGTTGCCCGGCGTACGGCCCAGCATCTCCTTGGCCTCTTTGCCCACCGCTTCCACTTCGCCCGTGTTCTTGTTGATGGCCACGATCGAGGGTTCGTTCACCACAATGCCCTTGCCGCGCGCGTACACCAGCGTGTTGGCGGTGCCCAGATCGATAGCCAGATCGCTCGAAAACATGCTGAACAAGGAACGAAAATTGTGCGACCGCGATGAGCCGTTATGAAAACCGTTGTTTGACATGGCAATACTTCTCTCTCTCGGAAATTCGCCTCACCCCT
The DNA here is from genome assembly GCA_963773955.1 of uncultured Acidobacteriaceae bacterium. Lineage (GTDB taxonomy): Bacteria > Acidobacteriota > Terriglobia > Terriglobales > Acidobacteriaceae > Acidiflorens. The sequence continues at coordinate 42,528 of CAVZDM010000129.1, forward strand.
GAAACCCGGGCCTTCCTCAGTTTCCTTGTGAGTCGTTCTCCTCTGGTGTGTTCTATTCTACTTCGATGTTCCGAAGAACTGCTTGTTATCTGGGCACCGGCTGTTCCGAACATTGATTCCGAACACTGTGTCCTGAACCTCGAATCTCTTACTGAATCACCACTTTCTCCTGGCGGGTGTTCACTCCGCCTTTCGAATTCTGCGCCGTCACCGTGATCAGGTTTTCCCCGTTCGGCAAGGGCGGCGTGAAGTAGTGGAAGCCCCCATCGTCGCCGACCAGCGGCACTTCCCTGCCATTCACCATGACCCGCGCTCCCGCCTCGGTCTTCCCCGTCACTTCAATCACGTGTCCGTGCTGGATAAAAGGATCGAGGTCGAGCGACAGCTCGATTTTTTCCTGCGCCTTCACCATGATGGTAAAGCGATTCTTTTCACTTTCCACCGATTCTTTGCCGCTCGCATCGAACGATTGGATCGACCAATAGTAAGCCCCGGTCGGCAACCCGGTCACCACCACACTCGGCGTCTCCACCTTGCGGTCCAGTAACAACGACGAAAAATACGGATTGTGCGATATGCGCAACCGGTATCCGGTGGCATTCGCCATGGGCGTCCAGGCAAACTCAACTTCCTTCGACTTCTCGTCGGGATTCAGGAAAACCGGCATCATGTTGCCCGGCGTAATGGGAGCCGGCGGCCCGATTTCCGTGGCCCGTTCCATGGTCTTCGATGCGCTCTGGAAACTCACCTTTTCCCAGTTCGTCAGGTGCACCACTTCTCCATTGCGTTCGATTTCGCCGCTGCCCTTCCTTACCAAAATTTCATGCTGATCGTCTTTGGGGCTGTTGCGCACCATGGCCGACGAATCCGGAGCCAGCGAAGCCTTCGCGCCCGCCACAACCACCTGCGACGTCGACCCCTGAACATAAGTCGCCGTAGTCAGGTCCACCGTGCCCGTCGTCACCGCCACCGACACATTCGTTTGCTGCTGATCGTTGGCTGAGTTCTCTTGGATCACGATCAACGAATCCTGCTTCACCGTGTAGTTCGTTCCATCGTTGAAAACAATCTTGGCCATGCCCTCGGCGCCCGTCTGCACCACGTCGCCCTTTTCCAGCGGCACGTTGTAATCGGCGTTGATCCAGCTATTGCCGTTGCCTTTCCTTACCCGAATCGTGCCATCGAGCGCGGTGAAGTGCGCCTGCTGCGCCACCGGGGCCGACGACCCCTTGAGCGGAGGCGCCATGCCCGCAACTTTTTCCAGCAGGCTCGTGGAGAAATGTCCGGCCGCCTTTACCGTCGAATCGGTGAATTTCGGGAACGCGGTGTGCATCACGGCGCCAAAGATGAGTGCCGCACCCAGCAGCGCCATAATCACGCTGCGGTACGTCACCGTCTTCCAGGCGACATAGAGTTCCGGCTTATTTTTGTTCGGCACGAGCCCGTGTCAACCTCACTGCAAAATTCCGAGAATACGGAATATTCCCACTGTGACCATCATATCCCCGCTGGCATGGGTATTAAACTTGAGTCAGTGGGGCAAAGGGTTACGAAAGTGACCACGGCACTCGCACTGGCAAGCGCTAACCAGGCCGGATTCGAGAAAACTAACCCGTGCCCCCTCGCTTGCCCGTCTTCACTCCGGGCGTTAGCATGAAGTGTTCCGCACTATTCCCAGGAGGCGTCCATGGCGACCGATACCCTGACCAAGCCGGTGATCGACGGCGGCACCACCAAAACTAAAGTTTTCAAGAATTTCATCGACGGCGAGTGGGTCGAATCCGCCAGCGGACGCACTTTCGAAGACCGCAACCCCGCCGACACCCGCGAAGTAGTCGCCATCTTCCAACGCTCGAACAAAGCCGACGTAGATGCCGCCGTCGACGCCGCCAAGCGTGCCTTTGCCAAATGGCGTCTGGTGCCCGCGCCTCGCCGCGCCGAGATGGTCTTCCGTGCCGCCGAAATCCTGATCGAACGCAAAGAGGACCACGCCCGCGACATGACCCGCGAGATGGGCAAGGTGCTGAAAGAAACCCGAGGAGACGTCCAGGAAGCCATCGACGCCGCCTACTACAACGCCGGCGAAGGCCGCCGCCTGTTCGGCCCCACCGTGCCGTCAGAGTTGCCCAACAAGTTCGCCATGGCCATCCGCCAGCCCATCGGCGTCTGCGGCATGATCACCCCCTGGAACTTCCCCATGGCCATCTCTTCGTGGAAGCTCCTGCCCGCCGTGGTCTGCGGCAACACCTGCGTGATCAAACCCGCGCAAGACACTCCACTCTCCACCTTCAACCTGGTGCAGGCGCTGACCGACGCCGGCATCCCGAAAGGCGTCATCAACATCGTGACCGGTTTCGGCTCGGAAGTCGGCACACCGCTCACCGAGCATCCGGTGGTCCGGGCCATCTCGCTCACCGGCTCGTCGGCAGTCGGCAAGATTGTCGGCACCACCGCGGCTCAGACCTTCAAGCATTGTTCGCTCGAACTCGGCGGCAAGAATCCCATGATCGTGCTCGACGATGCCAACCTCGAACTAGCCGTCGAAGGGGGACTCTGGGGCGCTTTCGGCACCACCGGACAGCGCTGCACCGCCACCAGCCGCATCATCGTCCAGAAGGGCGTATACCGCGAGTTCGTAGAGCACTTCGTCGCGCGCGCGAAAAAGATCAAAGTCGGTAACGGCCTCGACGAAACCGTCGAGATGGGTCCGGCCGTAAACGAGAACCAGCTCAAGACCGATCTGAGCTACATCGAGATCGGAAAAACCGAAGGCGCCAAACTCGTCACCGGCGGCCATCGGCTCGACCAGGGCGAATACCAGCATGGCTGGTTCCTCGAGCCCACCGTCTTCACCGACGTCGATCCCAAGATGCGCATTGCCCAAGAAGAAATTTTCGGCCCGGTGGTTTCGATCATTCCATGCGATGGCCTCGAAGATGCCATAGCCATCGCCAACAACATCGAATACGGCCTGTCGTCATCGCTATACACCAAGGACGTGAACAAAGCCTTCGCCGCCGTTCGCGACCTCGAAGCCGGTATCACCTACATCAACGCCCCCACCATCGGCGCCGAGGTTCACCTGCCCTTCGGCGGTACCAAGGCCACCGGCAACGGCCATCGTGAGGGCGGCATCGGCGCGATCGACTTCTACACCGAATGGAAGTCCGTTTACGTCGATTACTCCGACAAGCTGCAAAAGGCGCAGATCGATCGCGCGGAGTAATTCCTAACCACAGGGGACACAGAGTAACACAGGGGCCCGGTCCCCTGTGCACCTCTGTGACCCCTGTGGTTCAAGGTTCTTGCCTGCCCACGCCCATCACGCAGCTCGTGGTCTAGAAAACGTCCGCATATTTTTTGGACGCCTCCAACCGTGATCTTGCTGCTCGCCCCTCGCAACGCTTACCGTAGCGGTTCAGGGTTCCATCGCGTTTTTCGGCCCTCCAAGCGAGTACAGATTGACCTACGATCGCGGCGGCGGTTCACGGACCAGGCACCACAATCGGATGCTGACGCTGGCGCTCTTGCTGTTCTGCCTGGCGCTCGGCTCGCTTCCAGCGGCGCAAGCCCAGCCTGAAGAGCCCTCCAATCGCAAGGTCATTCGGACCCAACAACCCGATTATCCCGCCGTCCTGAAAAGCAAAGGAATCGGTGGGAAGGTTCGCTTGCGTGCCCGAGTGCTGGCGAACGGAACGGTGGCGAACGTTGACATTCTGGGAGGCAACCCGGTTCTCGCCGAGAGCGCCGCCAACGCCGTGATGGCGTGGAAATATGCTCAGGCCTCGTCGTCAAGCAATGAGATCGTCACCTTCACTTTCAACCCACACTGACCTTCGATTCATTCCATACAGGGGAGAGCCTTAGCATCGATACCCCGCTGCAGCTTGCCATCTCAGTGTTCACTTCGGAGGCAGCACCGCGAACACACGAACCGCTCCGCCCGACCCGCCCGCCAGCTTGATCGGAGCCGCGATCAAATACGCGCCCCATTCTGGCAGTGACTCTGTGTTCGCCAGATTTTCAAGGTTGTAGAGTCCCGCGGGCAAGTCCACATGATGCACTTCGAAGTCTTTCGACGGGCCATAGTCGATGCTCAGCGTATCGATCCCCAACCCCACCACGCCGCGTTCGATCAGCAGCTTCGCTGACTCCACCGAGTACCCCGGAAAGTGCATCACCTGGTTCGCGTCCGTATTCCGGTAGCGCGCCACATCGGGAACACGAGAACCCCATCCCGTTCGCAACACCGCGATCGCGCCCTTCGGAATCTGCCCATGCTCCGCTTCCCACTTCTTAACCCGCGCAACCGTCAGCCGGTAATCCGGATCCTTGGCCGCCTCCTCGCGAACGTCGATCACCACCGCCGGCCCGAAAAAATGCGAATCGGGAATCTCATCGAGCGTAATCTTCCCCGGCGGAAAATGTGCCGGCGCGTCCATGTGCGTTCCATAGTGCTCCAGCATCCAGAAGCTACGCGTGAAGTATCCGTCCTTCTCCATCGTCGCATTCACTTTCGCCTCGAACACGCGGTCATCCCCCGGCCACGGCGGAAATTTCTCGTTCACCGGGTACGTCATGTCGACTACCACATTTTTCCCGGACGTGATTCCATGAAGCCAATCCCCCGCTGGCGCCATAATCTGTTCTTGCGCCACTCCTGGCGCCACCGCCGCAAAACTAGCCACTAACACCATCGTTGCACCGCGCATGGAACTCCTCCCCAGAAACAGCGTATTCTTCACAATTTTGCGAACCGCGTCAAACGTATGCCATCTTTCGCAAGCTTGCCTGGATTTTCTCCGCGCCCTCCCTGCCCTCTGCGATTAGAATTCCTTCATGTCCGTCACTCAACTCCGCGAAATTGCCCCGGCCACCCGCCTGGAGAACGTCCGCTACGCCATTCGTGACCTGGCCTGCGTCGCCGACGAGGTCGCACGCCAAGGACACCAGATTCTGCCGCTCAACATCGGCGACCCGCTCAACTTCGACTTCCAGACTCCCGCCCACATGATTGAAGCCGTCTATCAAGCCATGCGCAACGGCAAGAATGGATATTCGAGTTCGTCAGGCATCCCGCCGGCGCTCGAAGCGATTCGCGGCGAGGCGGCCCGCAAGGGCATCACCAACATTCAGGACGTCTTCGTCACCTCCGGAGTCAGCGAGACGGTCGACATCTGCCTGACCGCGCTGCTCAATCCAGGCGACAACCTGCTCACGCCCTGCCCCGACTATCCGCTCTATTCCGCGGTTCTGGCAAAGCTCGAAATCGGCCTGAACACCTACTACCTGAACGAAGATGACGGCTGGCAGCCCGATCTCGAAGACATCAAGAAAAAAATCACGCCGCGGACGCGCGGCATCGTATTGATCAATCCCAACAACCCCACCGGATCGGTCTGCACCAGAAAGATGCTCGAGCAGATTGCCGACCTGGCGCGCCGCCACAACCTGATCATTTTTGCCGATGAAATTTACGACAAACTCATCATTGACGGGGAAAAGCCGGACGACGACCCGCACGTCGCCATGGCCGCAGTCGCGCCCGATGTGCCAGTCATCACCTTCGGCGGACTCTCCAAGAATTACCTAGCCCCCGGATGGCGCATCGGATGGGGCATCGCCAGCGGCGAAGCATCCGTAATCAAGCCGTACCTCGAAGGCGTGAACAAACTGCTGCGGGCGCGCCTCTGCGCCAATCATCCCGAGCAATACGCCATCAAGCCCGCGCTCGAAGGCCCGCAGGATCACCTCGTCGAAGTGAAGCGCAAGCTGCGCAGCCGCCGCGATCTCACCATGAAGTGGTGCGCCGAAACTGCCCGCGTAAGTTGCGTCGCCCCGCGCGGAGCTTTCTACGCCTATCCAAGCATCGACATCCCGGAAGGCGACGACGTCTTCGTCACCGAAGTCATTCGCCAGAAGCATGTGACGCTCGTCCACGGCTCCGGCTTCGGCCAGCGCCCCGGAACAAAACACTTCCGCATCGTCTTCCTGCCCGACGAAAGGACCCTGACTGCTGCCTACGCGGCGATCGGCGACTTCATGCGCGAACGCTACAGTTAGCAGCCTGCTTCTATGTCAAATAACCTGGTAAACCAAGTCGCGCTGGTGACCGGCGGATCGCGTGGAATCGGGCGTGCGATTTGTGAGGCACTCGATGCTCAAGGCGCGCGGCTTATCGTTCACTACCATCGCAACCGGCCCGCAGCGGAAGAGTTGTCCGCGAAACTGCAGTCAGAAGCCATCCTCGTCCAAGCCGACCTCGCATCGACAGATTCGATCTCCCGCATGGTGGAGTCACTCGGCCACCAGAGCCTCGACATTCTTGTGAACAACGCCGGTATTTGGAAATCCACACCGCTGGGTTCAACCAGCGAAGCCTTGCTCAATGAAGTTGTCGACACGAATCTAAAAGGCATGTTCTGGCTGACACAATCGGTACTGCCAAAGCTTAACGACGGCGCCCGCATCGTGAATCTCTCCTCAACCGCGGGTCGAACCGCCATTGCAGGTGGGCGCAGCCTCTACGGCGCCACAAAAGCCGGAGTCGATGCGCTCACCAGAAATTGGGCGCTCGAATTGGCCCCTCGCAAAATTCGCGTAAATGCGGTCGCGCCCGGTTACATCGAGACCGATATGACAGCAACCCATCTGGGCAATCCCGATACCAGGCAACGCGCGCTGAGCCGGCATCCGCTTGGTCGACTCGGCACAGCCGAGGACGTGGCCAGGGTGGTCGCGTTTCTTTGCACCGAAGCCGCAGCCTTCGTGACCGGCCAGTCCCTGAATGTGAGTGGAGGGTTTGTGATATAAGCACCAGCTAAAAGCGTGTCAGGCCAACTCCCCACCAGCGAAATCACCCCATAAAACGCGGCTCTTTCGGCAAAATACGCGGACATATCCGGTGTTTCTGAAATCGCTACCCTTTCTACCTACTTTCGTAACTCTACATCGCCCTCCGCGCTTCCTATACTTGCTGCAACACTCATCAAGGAACTCTTAACCCATGCGTCGAACCGTTCTTCCCTCAATTCTCTTGCTTTGGAGCACGCTCGTTTTTGCGCAAAGCGTTTCTCCGGAAGCTCTTTACGATCGCGGAGTGGACGCCATTACCGGCGTTGGGTCTACGCGAAATGATTCTCTGGGGGTTGATTACTTCCGCCGTTCCGCCGACCTCGGATTCGGACCTGCCCAGATCGCGCTCGCTTACTATTACGAGGCCGGAACCGTGCCCGCGAGTACTCCGAGCCAGGCCGTCGAACTGTATCGCAAGGCGGCTCAACAAGGCGACCCGCTGGCCGGTTGGCTCGCCGGACGAAGTTATTTCCTCGGCAGCGGCGTGCCACGTGACCCCGACGCGGCCCAGAAATGGCTCAAGCTCTCCGCCGACCAGAACAACGCTTACGGCGCCTACTACCTCGGCCGTCTGATGGCGGATCGGGACTACACCAAGGCTCCCAGGCTTTATAAGATTGCCGCCGATCAAGGATTGCCCCAGGCGCAGTACTTCTACGCCAAAGCACTGAAAGATGGCCGCGGCATTCCGCAGGATCGCTTTACCGCCTACGTCTGGTACACCGTTGCGGCCGACGCCGGTTATGCAGCCGCCAACGCGGATATTGGCGACCTCAACCGCAGTGATCTTACGTCCGACCAGATCTCGCAAGCGCGAGCGAAAGCCCGCGATCTGGAACAGGTCGTGATCCGCGCCGTAACCGCCCGTGGATGCTCCGGATGGGAAGGCGAGTTCGACGAGTTCCCCACCCCGCCCCCGCCCAAACTACAACGCTTCTGCCACTAGGCTCCTGTGGGGGCGGGTATAGTGTGGGGACGGTCGCCCTCGCCCGTCCAGGCCGAGCGCCAGCTCGGCCTCGCCACTGAAGCCGCGGGCTACACCATCTCTGTTCCCCACAAATCATGCAAATGCAAGATCCCCTGCAAACGCCCCTCACCATCCACCACAACCAGCGAAGTAATCTTCATCTCCTCCATGCGCGCCAGCGCGGTGGCGGCGAACTCCCGCGGTCCAATGGTCTTAGGAACACGCGTCATGCAATCCCCCGCCGCCATGTCGAGCGCATCCTTGCCGCGCTGCCCGAGCAGTCGCCGCAGATCGCCGTCGCTGATCACGCCCAGCAACCGATCGCCGAGCAAAGCACCGCCCTCGACCACCGCCGTCATGCCCAGCTTCTTGCGCGACATTTCGTAGATCACGTCCGGCATCTTCGTCTGCGCCGTCACCCGCGGAACCGCGTCTCCCGAGTGCATCAACGATTCGACGCGCGCCAGCCGTTTGCCCAGCTTTCCACCAGGATGCAAATTGGCAAAGTCTTCTTCCTTAAACCCGCGCTTTTCTGAAAGCGCCACCGCCAAAGCATCGCCCAAAGCAAGCATGGTGGTAGTAGAAGCCGTAGGAGCCAGCCCCAGCGAACAAGCTTCCTGGGAAATAGAACAATCCAAAGCCACATCAGCAGCAGCCGCGAGCGTAGAAGCAAGTGTAGAGCGGGCGCCCTCGCCCGCTGCCTTTTCCGCGGACTCATCACAAGTCATAGCAATCAGCGGAACCTGCAGCCGCTTGATCGTAGCCAGCAGCCGCAGAATCTCGTCCGTCTCGCCGCTAGCCGAAAGCGCCAGCACAACATCGCCGCCGACAATCATCCCCAGGTCGCCATGCAGAGCCTCCACCGGATGCAGATAAAGCGCCGGCGACCCCGTCGAACTCAACGTAGCCGCGATCTTGCGGGCGATCAGCCCGCTCTTCCCCATCCCTGTCACCACCACCCGGCCCCGGCAGCCAAACATCAGATCGAGCGCCCGGTTGAAGTCCGCCGCCATCGGACCCGCCAGCCGGTCCGCCAGCGCCCGCAAAGCCTCAGCCTCGATGCGCACCACTTTTTCGCCTGAATGTTTCATGAAGGTGAAATGTTAGCAGAAGGAGCGATTCCATCAGCAATTCTTATGGTGCGCTCGTCGACACTTCGGCTTGGGCGACTCCTATGTATTTATCGGCGCCGCCATAATAGAAGAGATAGTGATCGCCCTGAGGCGCAGCTCCTTCCACGAACACGACGTTTGGAACCTGCCCAACTTTCTCCCAATCCTTCTCCGGCGCAAATATGCGATCCGAACTGCGCATCAGCAGATGACTTGGATCCTTGCGATCGAAGACGGCGAAGCCGGTGCGGTAAACGAGGTGATCGTCGGCTCCGTTATATACCAGGATGATGCCGGTTGGCGTGAGGATCGGTGCAGGTCCGGGTTCAACCACAGTCGAGTCGAAACTTCCTGGACGCGCCGGAAGAATGGGCTGGTCAAGCGCTTCGGTCCAGTGAACAAGGTCGGTGGAGTAGGCGAGTCCCACCTGCCCGAGTTTGGCGCTGCTGATGCCGTGAAAATACATCCAGTACTTGCCGTCGATCTTCTCGGGTACGATGGCTCCCGATTTGGTCCAGGCTTTGTACCATTTGCCTTTGTATGCAGGGAGGATTACACCCAGCCGTTTCCAGTGAACCAGATCTTTCGAAGTAGCCAGGCAGAGTTGAGCATCTTTTTTGTTGTAGCCGGTGTAGGTGAGGTAGAAAGTGCTGCCGAACTTGACCAGGCGCGGATCCTCGACCCCGCCTTCTTTTTCGTAGTCCATCTCTGGCGAAAACACCGGCTGTGAGCGGCTGCGGAAGTGGATACCGTCCGTGCTCTCGGCATAGCCGAGGCGCGAAGTTCCCGCGCGATCCTGGGCGCGGTAGAGCATGACGAATTTTCCGTGAAAAAAGACGACGGACGGATTGAAGGTTCCGGCCGACTCCCAGCCGTCGCCCTCAGGGGAAACAATCGGAGTGTCGGAGGCGCGCTGCCAATGTCTGATGGCCGGAAGAGCTGACTGAGCCGCGAGGGAAGTGATTAGAGTACATGCCGCGAGCGCGGCGAAAGAAATCCGCTGAACGGAATTCATGCCGCCATTGTAGTGGAGACGGGTGACACCTGGTAATCCATAGCCGCGATTGTTAGTGGCTCAGCTTCGATTTGTTTTGAAAGGGCACGACTTCAGTCGTGCCGTAGATGCCGCGGAATCAGTAGCGGCTTTAGCCGCTGGGGGAATCCGTCTTCCAAACTGAGACACTACGCCGCGATTGCTTTCCCCAAGTACAATCAACTCGGAGGTGGGATCATGCGTAAGCGTAATTCAGTTGCGCTCCTCATAATAATGATGTCGATGACGGTCGCGATCACTACGGCCGCGTTCGGATCGAAGATCGAGGGCACAACCACGCTGAAGGATTTCCAGCCGGCGGGAACAACCGACAAGAAAACCCACAAAAATCAGCAGTACGATCTTTCCTTCGCGGCCTTCGGTAAGCAGTACACCTGCCGCACCAACGAAAAGGAGTCATTGAAAGCGACCGATTTCGTGGTGGGCAGCGACATAAAGTACGAGGTCGGCGGCAACAAGGGCAAGGTGAAAAGCGCCAGCGGCAAGCAAGTAGAATGCGTCATCGTGCGGGTAGCAGATTTGCCGGCCTCCCAGCCCTGACGATCGCCCGCTCAGAAGTGGTCGTCCGCCGTCCGTCCCGGATGCTCCAGCGCGCGCGCCTGAATTGCGCGGTCCCACGGACCTCCCTGCCAATTATCTTTCTTCCGATCCGCCGCGATCCACGTCGGCAGCGTCATCAGAAGGCGGCGACTCAGCGCGTTCAGATAAGGTTCGTAGAGGATCCGAAGTTCCGCCAGTTTGTCGGGCGCGTCCGCGTCGTCATTTGGACTAACGCTTGGAGTCGCCCGCAAACTCACGCCACGCCCGGCAAGTTCCGCCCGCAGCCGGATTAAATCCGCCCCCGCAAGCCGGTCGGCATCATGTGGACTGTATTCCGCATTCACGACCTGCGCGAGATCGACGGCCGCGTGCCGCGCCATGGCAAACGTAAGCTTCGCCTGATCCGGATGGATGCCCTCGACCCCGGTCATCACCAGCGACGTGACATCGAGCATCACCGTGAGCGCGCTCAACCAGGATTGATTGCCATGTTGCGACCGGAAGTAAACCAGCACCGGATAAGAAATGTGGCTGGACAGCAGGTCGGCAGACCAGCGCTCCCAGTCGCGAAAAATTTCATCGAGCACGGTCTGCTCGGGACAACATCCCAACCGGCCCAGAAACTCGGCCGCGCTCGGAGGCGACCCGGCGCGCGCATCGAGCAGAGAAATTTCCGTCTCGCGCGCGGCAAACGAATTGTAGATAACCGGCACATATCCGATCACCACTCCGAGAAACGCAAAGCCCATGCCCGCTTCCATCACCGCGAGGGCGCGGGCAGCGGTATTGTTAGGCGTAATGTCTCCGTAGCCCAGCGTGAAGAAAGTTTCGCCGCTAAGATAGACCACTTTCCCGAAAGTGATTTTCTCGCTAGCCAGCGTCAGATGTTCGCCCAGCCCGTATTGCACGCAAGCAAATCCAAAAATCAGCCCCAGCGCCCAAAAGCCCAGCAGAGGGAACAGCGACAGTGGCCCGAAGTACGCCAGGAACGCTTCGCGCCGGCTTGCGGCCTTGATATGCCTCCCCACTCGAGTCCAGAGGCGCCAGGTTTTCTTGTAGAACGAGGAAGAGATGCGAAAAAAACTCCGATTGATGCGCCGAGGCAACACCACGGTCTCAAACGCATCCATCAGGATGATGAAGATGAGGACAATGCCGGCAATCGATGCCCACCAATGCATAAACGATGAGATTCAGATGACGCCGGAATAGTAGCAGATTCAGAAATGAGAATGGTGGACGCTAACCGCCCTGGGCACAAGCGAGATTCGCATCAGGGCACGCCTTCAGGCGTGCCGCAATCGTTTTAGTATCGCCGCGCTTCAGGCGCTGCTCGGCATCCGAGTTTGCCACGCGCGCTACGGCGTCGCGTGCGCCACGTCCAGCGCCTTCTTCACCGCCTGCAACTCCTTCAGCAAGCCGCGCAGATTTCGCGTGTCGAGCGCATTCGCCCCGTCGCTTTTCGCTTCTTTCGGATTGTCGTGGACTTCCATAAACACTCCATCCACGCCCGCCGCCACCGCCGCCCGCGACAGCACCGGGATAAATTCCGGCTGGCCTCCGCTCACCGCGGGCTGATCTTCATCACCGTGCGAGGACGAGGGCAGCTGCACCGAGTGCGTCGCATCAAACACCACCGGAGCGAACTTGCGCATGATGGCCAGCGACCGCATGTCCACGACCAGATTGTTATAGCCGAAACTCGACCCGCGCTCGGTAAGAAACACCTGGCTGTTCCCCGCGTCGCGGCACTTCTCGACCGCGTGCTTCATGTCCCAGGGAGAAACGAATTGCCCTTTCTTGATATTCACCGGACGTCCGCTGAGCGCCGCCGCCACAATCAAATCGGTCTGCCGGCAGAGAAACGCCGGAATCTGCAGCACGTCCACAACTTCCGCGACCACCGCGACGTCGGCCACCTGATGCACATCAGTCAGCACGGGAATGTGCACTTCATCTTTGACTTTCTTAAGAATGCGCAGCCCTTCCTTAATCCCCGGCCCGCGATAGCTGCGGATCGAAGTCCGGTTCGCCTTGTCGTACGACGCTTTAAAGATGAACGGAAAATTCAGCGACCGAGCCACACCCTTGATGATCTCCGCCATGCGCAGCGCGTGATCTTCACTTTCAATCACGCAAGGCCCAGCAATAAGAAACAGATCGCCCGAACCAACGCGAACATTATCGATTTGGAAAGATAAGGTCAAAGTCAATCACCGCCAAGACGCCGAGAAAAGCTTCTCAGATTGTTCGTCGCGACTCTTATCACTTTCTATATCTTGTCATCCCGAGCGAATCGAGGGATCCGCAGTTCTCGGTTTTCTCGGCGCTCTCTGCGTCTCGGCGGTGAACCTATCTTCTCCCCACTTTTTCCGGCCGCAGAAACATCTCAACCACGGTCGCATCCTTGTGCTCTTTCTTTTTCCGTCCATGTTCATACGCAGCGCCCGTAAACGCCTTAAACAGCGGATGCGGCTCCAGCGGCTTCGATTTGAATTCCGGATGAAACTGGCACCCGATGAAAAACGGATGCCCCGGAATCTCCACCATCTCCACGTAAGTACCGTCCGGAGTCGACCCGGAAATCCTCAACCCGGCCGCTACCATCGTCTCTTCATACTCGCGATTGAACTCGTAGCGATGCCGATGCCGCTCGCTGATCTCGGTCTGCCCGTACACCCTATACGCCAGCGTCCCAGGCTCGATCTTGCACGGCCACGCCCCCAGCCGCATCGTGCCCCCCAGTTCTTCCACGCCCCGCAACTCGCGCAGCTTGTAGATCACACGATGCGGAGTCGCCGGATCGAACTCACTGGAGTTGGCATCCGCCAATCCACAAACGTTGCGCGCATATTCAATGCAAGCCGTCTGCATACCCAAGCAGATTCCGAAGTAAGGCACATGCTTCTCGCGCGCGTACTGGATCGCCTTCAACATGCCTTCAATGCCGCGCTTCCCGAAGCCCCCCGGCACCAGCAATCCGTCGTACTCTTCCAACTGCGCTTCATAAGTCTTGTCGTCGGTCTCCAGACCCTCGGCCTCGATCCAATTCAATTCCAGCTTCAGGCTGTGCGCCAGCGCCCCGTGCACCAGCGCCTCTTTCAGCGACTTATAGCTGTCCTCGTACTCCACATACTTTCCAACAATGCCGATCCTGACCACATCTTTCGGGTTGTAGACGCGGTGCACCAGATCGTTCCATTTCGAAAGATCGCGATCCTTGGCTTCGAGCTTCAAACGCCGCAGCACCAGCGTGTCCACTTCCTCATGCGCGAAGACGATAGGCACTTCGTAAATCGACGCGACGTCCTTGGCCGTAATCACCGCTTCTTCTTCAACGTTGCAAAACAGCGCAATCTTCGACTTGATCTCTTTCGGAAGGAACCGGTCAGTACGGCACAACAGAATATCCGGCTGAATTCCAGCGCTGAGCAGCTCTTTGACGGAGTGTTGGGTAGGCTTGGTCTTCAGTTCTTGAGCCGCGGCAATAAACGGCACCAGCGTCACATGGACAAACAAAGTGTTATCGCGCCCCAGTTCCTGCCGCATCTGACGAATCGCTTCAATAAACGGCAGTGACTCGATATCGCCCACCGTGCCGCCGATCTCGATCAACGCCACATCCACGTCCTGCGCGACTTTCTTAGCCGCCGCCTTGATTTCGTTGGTGACGTGCGGAATCACCTGGACCGTCTTCCCCAGGTAATCGCCCCGACGCTCTTTGGCGATGATCTGCTCATAAAGCCGCCCGGTGGTCCAGTTGTTGTCCCGAGAAAGTTTGGCGTGCGTGAAGCGTTCGTAGTGCCCGAGATCAAGATCGGTTTCCGCCCCGTCGTCGGTGACGAAAACTTCGCCATGCTGAAACGGCGACATCGTCCCCGGATCGACGTTCAGGTAAGGATCGAACTTCATCAGGTTGACCTTGAGGCCGCGGCTCTCAAGCAGGCATCCGATAGACGCCGCCGCCAATCCCTTGCCCAATGAAGACACCACACCGCCGGTTACAAAGATGTACTTGGCCGACATCGCTTCCTCGCTTTAATTTTGTTTGGGAATTTGTGCGGGTTGGGGTGCACGATCAATTATGGCAGAAGTCTTTCCAGATTGGAATGTGGAAAAATAGTGAGCAAACGGGTGCCCCACTCATCGCGCTCTTTGCGATGAGTGGGTTCACGGCTGTCTGGCGAAGCAACTATCACCGCTCCCAATCATTTCCGGCATCCAAATTGTCCTTTCGCTAAAATATCCCATGCCCGACCATTCCCTCTGGAGCGACGGCCCTCAAGCCGACCGCCTGGCCGAGTTAACCGCCGACACCGCCGATCCCGCGAAAGAACACCCCCTGCGCCGCGACGTCCGTTCCCTCGGAACTTTGCTGGGCCGCGTTTTGGTAGAGCAGGAAGGCGAAGCATTCTTCGACGTGGTCGAGCAGTTACGCCGCCTGTTCATCCAACACCGCGAACCGCCCGCATCCCGCGCCGCGCCCGACTCTAACGATAGCCCGGAGAACGACAGCCTGATTAACGACACTCTGATGACCCACAGCCTGCTGGCCCGCGCGCGCGAAATCATCAGCGGCCTCTCCGTCGAAGACGCCTATCGCGTCACCAAGGCCTTCGCCATCTATTTCGAACTCACCAACCTCGCCGAGACCAACCATCGCAAGCGCCGCCGTCGTGCCGCCCGCATGTTAGGGAGCAAAACTCCCGTCCCCGGCTCCTTCCGCGGCACCCTCGTCCGCATGCGCGCCGCCGGAATCTCCGCCACCGCCCTGCTCGAAGCCCTGCGCAAGGTCAAAGTAACGCCCGTCTTCACCGCCCACCCCACCGAAATCACGCGCCACACCATCCGTCTGAAGCGCCGACGCATCGCCGCCTATCTCGAGCATCTCGACCAGTTGCCGCTTCCCGATTCCGAAGCCCGCGAATACGAATCGCTCATCCTCGCCGAGATCACCGCCCTCTGGCAGACCGATGAGGTCCGCCTCAACAAGCCCACCGTCCGCGACGAGATTCACATGGGCCTCGACTACTTCCCCATAGTTCTGTTCGAAACTCTTCCGCGCCTCTTCGCCGAATTAGAAGAATCTCTGCGCGATGTCTACGGCAACGGAGACGACGCCGAAGCCCCCGAACCGCTCTCCGAAGGCTCCTTGTCTCTCGCATCTCTGTCCTTCGGCTCCTGGATCGGCGGCGACCGCGACGGCAATCCCTTCGTCACCGCCGCCTCCACTCGCGAAGCGCTCGGCATGGCCCGCCAGGTTATCGTCGGTCACTACATCGCCGAAACCACCCGCCTGATTGGCCAATTGAGCATGTCGACCCGCCGCATCGCAATGTCGCCGGCCCTCGCCCAACGCGTTCGCCACTATGACGAAAAACTCGGAGAAAAATATTCGCGCTGGAAGCAGATCACTGCCGCCGAACTCTATCGCCACTTCCTCGAATTTCTGATCGCCCGTTTGCGATTCACCCGCAAATCGTCCAGGCACGAACACGCCTACAAGTCCCCGCGACAATTTGAGGAGGATCTCAGCATCATCCGCGACAGTCTTCAAGCCAACCACGGCCACCGCTTGGCAGAACTCGTCTCGCCCCTGCTGCGCAAGGTGCGAACCTTCGGCTTCCACCTGCACGCGCTCGACATTCGCCAGCATGCCAGCGTGCAATCGCAGGCGCTCGTGGAACTGGCCTCAGCCGGAAAGCTACCCGCCGGAGCAACTCAGTTTCCGCCAGAACTCTCCGCGCCATCGCTGGAACTTCTCAAAACCTTTCGCGCCATCGCCGAACTAAAGAAGACCCACTCCCCCGAAGCGATCCGCAACTTCATCATCAGCAACACCCAGTCCGAACATGACATCTTCGCCGTCATCCAGCTGGCCGCGCGGAGCGGAGTTTCCGTAGCCGCCAGCAATAATGGTGCCGATCCCGGCCTGATGCCCGTGCCCCTGTTCGAATCGATCGAAGCGTTGCGTTCCTCGCCCGCCATCATGCGCCGTGTCTGGCGAGCTCCGGAGTTCCAGCCCCTCTTAGACTCCTGGGGACGCACCCACGAAGTCATGCTTGGCTACTCCGACTCCAATAAAGATGGAGGCATGCTGACCAGCACCTGGGAATTGCACAAAGCACAGCACCAATTGCACCAGGCCGCGCGCGACTGCGGAGTCGATCTGCGCCTATTCCACGGCCGCGGCGGCACCGTGGGACGCGGTGGAGGCCCCACTCACGCCGCCATCCTCGCCCAGCCCCCAGGCGATTTCTCAGGCGCCATCCGCATCACCGAGCAAGGTGAAGTTCTAAGCTGGAAATATGCCGACCCGGTGCTAGCCGAGTGGAATCTGGAAATCATGATCGCCGCCAGCCTCGAAGCAGTGACCATGCCGAACCATCCCGAGCCCGAAGCCGAGCAACGCTGGCACGAAACCATGGAAGCGATGTCCGCCGACGCCTTCGCCTTCTACCGCAAACACATCGCCGAAAATCCCGAAGTCCTCGAGTACTTCGAGCAAGCCACACCCGTTAACGAGTTGGAGCACATCCGCATCGGCTCCCGCCCCGCCAGCCGCGCCGCAAATCGCAGCCTCAGCCTCAATCTCAACGACCTGCGCGCCATCCCCTGGGTCTTCGGCTGGATGCAAAGCCGCCACGCCGTGCCCGCCTGGTTCGGAGTCGGCTACGCTCTCGACCGTTTCGCCAAGCGCAGCCAGGCAAGCGCCGAACTCCTGCGCGAGATGATGCGCCGCTTCCCGCTCTTCGCCAGCCTGATCCGCAGCGTGGAAATCGCCATGGCCAAGGCCGACTTCGCCATCGCCCGTCTCTATGCCGATCTCGTAACCGACGCCGCCCTGCGCGAACGCGTCTTCGAAATGCTGCGCCAGGAATTCGAGCGCACCGCTCGCCTCATTCTCGCCGTCACCGGCCAACAGGCATTGCTGGAAAAGAATCCCGTCCTCTTGCGCTCCGTACGCCTGCGCAACCCCTACGTCGATCCGCTCAGTTTGATTCAAGTCGATCTGCTGCGTCGTAAACGCACCGGTATTGCCGATCCAGCTCTCGACTATGCCATCGGAGCCACCATGAACGGCATCGCCGCCGGCCTGCACAATACGGGATAAGAATCAAGAATGGAGAGACGGGCGCCCTCGCCCGTCCCGCACAATCACGGAGTCGCGCACAATCGCGCTGCCCTACTTCGTAATCGCGCCGCAGGCGATGCGGTCGCCAGCGTTGCCCGTCGGGTCCGTCTTCTGGTCGTCGGCCTTGGCATGCACCACGATGGCCGTGCCTCCGTTGCTGTACAGCGAATGGCTGTCGCTGCCGAGGTTGACGTCTTTATCTTCCCGCTTGAAATGCGCTTTGCCGTCCGCCGCCACCGTGAAGTTCGCGCCATCGCCGGCGTGGTGGCCTTCCGGATTCTCCAATCCATGCTTCTTCCCATCGGGATTGAAGTGCCCTCCCGCGGACTTGAAGTCCGGAGCCTCACACTTCGCGTTCTGATGAAAGTGGATAGCATGTTCGCCGGGCGGCAGATTCTCGAAATTGACCTCCATCCCGATCCCCCCGTCCGATTCCCACAGAATCGCGGAGCCCACTACCTTGCCTTGAGCGTCCTTGAGTTGAACCAGCATCTTGGCCGAACTGGCTGAAGCGAGTGCGACCACGAGCAGTGCGAGCGAGAACAAGCGAGTCGTTTTCATGCGAGGGATTATAGCGAAATAGGCCGCAAGCTGCGAGCTATGAACGCCCAGTTGGCTCGTAGCTCGTAGCTCGAAGCTCGTAGCCCCGCACCACCTCCGCTCTGGCGCAGAATGCGGAGCAATGTGACAATAGACAAATGCAAAGATCTCTCAACACAGCGCTACTATTGGCCGCGGCGATGATGCTGGCCGGAGATGGCTATGCCCAGCAGACTCCAGCAAGTACTCCGGCGGCAACGACACCAGCGGCTCCTGCAGCCACAACTCCGAAAGCAACCACCACTGCGAAAGCTCCGGTGAAAAAGCCGGCAACCGCCGCGCCGGCTCCGCTCACAACCCAAACCCAAAAGTTCAGCTACGCTCTGGGAATGAACATCGCGAAAAACCTTGGGAATCAGTTGAAGCAAGGGTCGGTGGAAGTCGACTGGAACCTCGTGGCCCAGGGATTAAAGGAATCCACGTCAGGCGGCAAGACGCGTCTGACGGAAGACGAAGCAAAGGCCGTGCTTACCGAGGTGCAGAGCGAAGCACAGAAGAGGATGCAGCAGAAAGCGCAAGAGGCCGCGGCCAAGAGCAAGGCCGAAGGCGAAGCATTTCTGGCCGCCAACAAAACTAAAGACGGCGTGGTTACCTTGCCCAGCGGCTTGCAGTACAAGATTCTAACCGCCGGCACCGGACCGAAGCCCACGGTGTCCGACTCGGTTGTGTGCAACTACACCGGCACTCTCATCGATGGCAAGGAATTTGACAGCTCCGCCAAGCACGGAAAACCGGCGACATTTCCGGTGACCGGGGTCATCAAAGGGTGGACGGAAGCTCTCCAACTAATGCCCGTGGGATCGAAGTGGCAGCTCTTCATTCCCTCAGGCCTGGCATATGGTGAGCGGGGCGCGGGCGCTGACATTGGGCCCAATGCAACCTTGATCTTTGAGCTCGAACTACTCTCGATCCAGGAAAAGAAGAAAGACGACAAGACGAAAGACGACACCAGCAAGGGAGACGCCAAGCCCGAAGAAAAGAAGCAATAACCTTCGGCCGGTGGAGAGACGGGCACCCCGCCCGTCTCTTCCCCGATCACTCGATCACAAGAATCTCACCGCTCTACGCTCCCAGATACTGCACGTGGACGTAGGTTCCCAGCCTTACGTTGTAGGCGAGGTACCACCCGACGTGATCGGTATCGTCATAGATGACGATATCGTCCGAATCCCAGAGCCAGCCGTTACAGTAGCCAACGTCGTAGGGAGCTACGGAAAAGAAGAAGCCGCCGAACCAGAACCGGCCGGGACCTCCGCCGCCGAGGTGCCAAACGTGGCCGCGCCCGAAACCGCCGGTGAAGCGCCCATGCTCCCACGGATGATCCAGATGGTAATGCGGATCGTCGCGTCCGGTGTCATGGCCCACCCATTGTCCGTTGGCATGTACGTGGGGAACTTCGGGATGTCCTTCCTTGTCGTTGAACTTGCGGTTTTCCTCGGCCGGATGCGGAGTGGCTACCTTCGCCGGACCGTGCTTAGGGATGTTTTGCCGACCCCCGCCGACCTCGGGCCGCGCGCCGCCTGCATGTGCTTCGTGTTGTGCGAGGGCTGAGAGAGAAAACGCGAAACAGATCACGAGCAATCCAATCAGCTTTTTCATTTTTTCACCATCCTCTAAATTGAAATAACACTGCTCCCGTTTGGATGTTTCTGTGGTTCCCAGAATTTTACCAGCGCACCAGCATCCCAGCAGCCACCACAAGATTTTTTTGGGATCCAAACTGATTTCCGGAAGAGACGCAGCTTGCCGCGTCTAGGGAGGCGAGGCAATCTCGCGGAAGTATCGCTCTATTCGTAGCGCAGAGCCTCGATAGGGTCAAGGCGAGAGGCGCGAATAGCCGGGACCATGCCGCTGATCAGTCCAACGCCACTAAGGATGAGGACGGCGACGAGCAGCGTAATCGGGTTGATCATAAGCCGGATGTCGCCCGCTTCGGCGTGTTTCGCCATGGCGCTATAAAGCGTAAGCCTGCCCACGGTGAGCGCAACCACGTATGCCAGGATGATTCCGAACAGTCCGCCGATGAAAGTGATGGTGAGCGCTTCGGCCAGAAACTGCAGGAAGATGTAACGGCGCTGCGCCCCCAGCGCTTTCTCGATGCCGATTTCGCGCGTGCGCTGGGTAACCGACACCAGCATGATGTTCATCAAGCCCACGCCGCCAATGCCCAGAGTCAGGGTGCCGATGAAGCCCAGCAGGATTTTGAGGCCGAGCGTCACCACCTCGAGCTGGTGAACCTGCTCCATAAGATTAAAAACAAACATGGCCCGGCGATCGGCGGGATTGAATTTATGCTGCGCCGCCATGATGTAGCGCACCGATCGCTCGATCTGTTCATAGTCGTTGGTTTCGTAATTGAACCAGATCGAGTCGAGGTAGTGCGTGTCCTTGAGGTCACCCATCGCGGTGAAGGGGACGTAGACCACGCGATTGATATTGTCGTCGCCCCCCTGCATCTTGGGGCTGAGCACGCCAACCACCTCAAAGCTGATGCCATTGATGCGGATGTACTCGCCCAAAGCGTTGCGTCCGGAGAAAAGCTTTTCCTTGGTATCGGAACCGATGACCGCAACCCGCGCCCGCTGGTTTTCATCTTCAGGGGTGTAGAACCGCCCCTGATCGAGGCTCAGAGCGCGGATCGTGAAAGTATTGGGATATTCGCCGTTGACGCCGATGGTGTAAGACCGAGTGTCGTACTGCACCGTCGAGTCCTTGCTGCAACCGGGAGTGATGTGCGTGATCTGTGGGATGTTGGTGGTCAGCAGGTCGACGTCGTCCAGTGTGATGCGGATCTGCGCGCCGGCCTTGTCGCCTCCGGACTGCATCGACGAGCGTCCGGGAACCAGGATCATCATCTTCGTGCCAAAGTTGGCGAAGATGTTGGCACAAGCCCGGCCGAAACCGTCGCCGTAGGCCAGCAGCATGACCACCGTCGCGATGCCCCACGCCATGCCCAGCATGGTGAGCGCGGTGCGCCGTCGGTTGTAGCGCATGGCGTCGTACGATTCCTCGAGCAAGTCGCGCATCATCGAAATACCCCCGGGATTATTCCTGCCGCTTCCCCTCGTTGTTCGAAGGTCCCGAAAAAAGTCGCCGCCGTGATTTGGTACAGAAAACTGTCTCGCCCGGATCTGTCGGGTTTTGATCCCACCCGAACTCCGCCTATTTTTTCAACCGCTCTCTGCGAGCGCAAATTCTGTGGGCCCACAAGAAAGATTACGCTGTTCACGAATTTGAAAGCATGCCGCAGCATGAGTTGTTTCATTTCCCGGTTGTAGATGCCGCCCCAGTGGGATTTGGACAAAAACGTCCACCCGATTTCGATCTCGCTTTTTCCCTTGTCGTATCCGTGGAATCGCGACGACCCGATGACCCGGCGATCCTTGGAGTCGATCGCTATCAACGCTCCGCCGGATTCCATGGCCTCGCGGAAAAATACCTTGAAGACCTCTTCTTTGTAACGGTCCTTCATCGGATGTTGTTCCCAAATGAGCGGATCTGAAGCCACCGCATAGAGGGCATGAAAGTCCTCCGGCCGCAGCGGCCTCAGTTCGACGAGCTCGCCCTTCAAAATGGGTTGGAGATCAAACGACATTATTCCTGCCTCAAGGCCTCAACCGGTTCCAGCCGCGCGGCCTTGCTTGCCGGATAGAGTCCGGCGGCAACGCCCGCAAGCGTAAGGCTGGCGATAGCGAGGATCGCGGTTTTTGCCACCAGTCGCGGCGGATCAAAACCGTTGGGGCCATTGAATTTGCCCAGCACCGCCATCAATCCCCCGGCCAGACCCATGCCGATCAGTCCGCTGACCACCGTCAACAGAATGCCCTCCGCGAAAAATTGCAGCATGATGCTCCGGTTAGTCGCCCCCAGAGCTTTGCGCAATCCGATTTCACGCGTGCGCTCGCTGACCGCGATGAGCATGATGTTGATCACCCCGATGGCGCCCAGCGCCAGCGTCACCAGCCCGACGGTGCCCAGGAAGTCATTCATCGCATCGAAGATGGTGCCCATCATCTGCGCTTGCTGCACGAGGTCCAGCCCCTCGAAGGCGTCTTCATCGTGATAATCGAAGTGGTGATTGCGCCCGACTATGCGCCGAGCCTCCTCCCGTGCCAGCAAGTGTTCGTCGGCCACTCGCGGCTGATAATAGATCATCGAAATTGCATCGAAGGCTTCCTCGCCCTTGATTGGAAAATCGCTGCGCATGACCTGGAACGGAACATAGGCGCGGGTGTTAGTCATGTTGTCGTCGCCGCGCCCCACTCGCTTGAGCGTGCCGATCACCTCGAAGCGATAGCCGTTGAGCAAAATAAACGAGCCGATCGCGGGACGTCCCGGGAACAGGTGGTGAGTCATCTCATCGCCCAGCACCACCACGTTGCGTTTCTGAGCTTCGTCGAGGTCGTTCAACCACCTTCCCTCTTTCAGCGGCATAAAACGGATTCCGTTGTACTGCGGTTCGGCCCCGTTGAGTTGCCCGCTCGCGCTCGCGAACTCGCTGACCGCATGCACGTCGTTGCTGGAGAGGACAGGAGTAGCCGCGCGAACGTGCGTAGCTTCCTTACGGATGTCGAGGTAATCCTGATAAGTAAGATGGTACTGGCGCGCGGAGTTCATGCTGCCCGGAACCGCCGGCGCGCGACCGGGGAACATCATCATGATGTTCTCGCCGTACTCCGAAAGGTTGCGCTTGTTGCCGGATTCTGAAGCCTTCGCCGAGCCCCACCAGCAGCAGCAGTGACCCCACTCCCCAGGCAATGCCGAACATGGTAAGGGCCGAGCGGAGCTTATGCGCCCAAAGAGTAGCAAAAATCTGCGCGAAGACGTCGATCACCATCTGCATGGTTAGTAACTCACCGCGAGGTATTGGCCCTACACAGGATAGCAAGCGAGCGCAGGGCGGTACACCGCCAAATTCGCAATTGCGGCCCTGATGGGCCGAACGCCGTCTTTCTTACGGTCGGCTTGGATCCGAAGGGATTCTGGAAGAGGGCCGGGCCTGGGGCGAAGCCAGTCCCAGAAAGCCCACCGCCGCCAGCGAATATAAAAGAGCGGCGATTACCAGAAGCGCCTTCATCCCAATGATCAGCGACACGTTTTCCAGCAGGCCCCCGACAACTGCTCCCAGCATGTTGGCTCCGAGCGCTGCGGCAGGCGACTCAGCCAAGCGAAACTCAGATGCGAACAACAAGCCGGCAAAGAAAACCGGGATGGCGAAGACCACGGCGGCAAACGCGCCGACCATGGCCGCCGATCCTGGAATGCGATTGAACGGTACGAAGTAAGCGCAGGCGATGCCCACCAAAATGCCGATCAGAGTCCATGCGCGCGGCCACGTCCGTTGTTGTTTTTCGATAACTAAGTTCGCCAGCAGCAGCGCGGATAGAATGGCCGCGATCACAATGCCGTTGACCTGCCATGTGGTCCCAAAATACAAAGCCAGCCGGCTCACCACTTGCGTCTCCAGCAGCAGGAATCCCGCCCCCATGCTGAAGAAAAATAGAGAAGGAACACGCGTCCGGGCTTCGGGAATCTGCAAATAGAAGACTGCCGCCAGCAAAATGACAAGCGCGCTAAGCAAGTAGAAAATTCCCGGAATCCAATGCCCCTGGTGGTAGAGATAGGGCCAATCGTCGGTGGTGACGGCCACTTCAGGCAGAGTGAGAAAAGCCGGACGCTGGCCCGCGACAAACTCACTTAGACGAGAATCAGCGGCCAGTCTAGCCTCCACCTGACCCGAGGGCGAGATGACAAAGCAACTCGCGGCCGCTGTGTAGTTCGAAGGTGCAAGAAAAACCACCGGAGCCTTCCCAAAAGTGCGCGTCAGCATTTCATCCAAGCGTCGTCCCACAAAAGGATGATTGATCTGAAACTTGATGAACAGAATGCCATTCGGAGCAAGCAGCGCGCGAGCTTCGCGAAAGGATTCTTCCGTGTAAACGAAGTTGTCGAGCCGCATGTTGGAATAATCGGAAAGCTGCGTGTGAGAATCAAGCAATCCGAAAAGGATGAGATCGTATCGGGCGTTGGTGCGCTTCATGAACGCGCGAGCATCGGTCAAGTGGGCGGAAACGCGCGGATCGTCATAAGGATGCTCAGGGTGGCGACGCCGCCCAAGCTCGAGAATCTTAGGATCGATTTCCACCGCATCGACGGCGCGACTCTGATGGCGCAGCGCGGCCGCAACGTCGTTGCCCGTGCCCGACCCCACAATCAGCACGCTCGGATTCGCCGAGGTAAAACGAAAAGGTAGATTGTAAGGATTCTCATCCGCTGCCTCCTCCAACAAATGAGGATGACGACCCAGAAATTCATCCGAGAGATTCACCATGACCTGGTACCCCGTGTGGTTGACGCGAATCTCTGTGCGGTAAAGCTCGCCATCGCGAAAATTTTCATCCTCCAGTTCAATCTGCTGGTAAGGAGTCCAAAGATTGAAGTGGTGCGGAGTAGAAGGATCGATAAGCAGGACCGCCACCGGCAAGACGGCCACCGCGATCCGTATGCTATCGCTGCGCTTCGTTTGCAGCAGCGCCATGCCCGCCAGCACGATGGTGAACCACACCTCCGGCGGCAAAGCCAGCCACGACACCGCAAAAAATGCCAGAATGCCCGCCAGGCTGCCGCCCAGATTCCACGAGTAGCCATAAAGCGTACGCGGAGCCAGTTCGACCTGGCGGCTTACCGTCTGTCCCATGGGGATGAAAATGTAAGTAATAAGGAAGAGCAGGATGGCAGTGACCATCACGGCCAGAATGAAGCCGGTAGTGTCGTGCATGGCGCGAGTGGCCCAAATCTCCATGTCCTGCGACCCACCCAGGTATTGCGAAAGACTCTCCATGATCTCCGCGCCATTCCAGGGGAGCCGAACAATGACAATCAATCCCAGCAGCGCCGTAGCCGCCGTCTGCCAGCGAGGACGTTGCCGAGCCAAAGCGCAGCCCAGTCCGAAGCCCAGAAAACACAGCAGCAGCGCCAGATTCTTGACATA
Organism: uncultured Acidobacteriaceae bacterium; assembly: GCA_963773955.1. Lineage (GTDB taxonomy): Bacteria > Acidobacteriota > Terriglobia > Terriglobales > Acidobacteriaceae > Acidiflorens. The sequence continues at coordinate 67,782 of CAVZDM010000129.1, forward strand.
AGCAAACACCCGCACTTCCGTGGCAACCCAGCGGATAAGTGCAAGTTCCGCGAACAAGGTAAGCGCGCTGGCCAGAAACAAAGTAGAGAGACTCCAGCGCTCAGACAAAGACAAATCAGAAGCCAAGGCGCGCGGCCTGATCACGCGATAGCCGACCAGCAGCAAGGCGGCCAGAATGAAGCCCAGGATGCGCAAAGACATTAGGAGTCCGTCGAGAGAAGAGCGCAACAGAATAACACGAGGAGTTGGGGAGGGTTCGTGTGGGGACGAGCGACCTCGCCCGTCCGCTTAGAGGCATCCGCCTGCCCCTTAGCAGCTCAACTGGTCGCGTGTAAGCTTCAGCCCGGTCAAATTTCCGAGAATCGTCACCGCGATCTGCTCCGTCTGAAAAAATTCCTCGGAGGTTTGCTGCAGTTCGTCAACCGTGACCGCCTCGATGCGTTCGATCAGCTCGTCGAGCCCATAGAAACGGTCGTAATACATCTCCTGCCGAGCCAGGTTCGCCATCCGCGCGGTCGAGGATTCGAGCGACAGCATGAGGCTGCCCTTAAGCTGATCTTTGGACCGGCGCAGTTCTTCTTCCGGCACAGGCGTAGCTTTCAGGTTGCGGAATTCCTCGACGACGCACTCGACCACTTTGACCGCCGACTCGCGCGACGTCCCCGCATACACGCACATCGAGCCAGTATCGCGATAAGGATTCAGATCGCTATAGATGGAGTAAGCCAGCCCCTGCCGCTCGCGAATGTTCTGGAACAGCCGCGAACTCATCCCGCCCCCAAGCAGCGTATTCAGAATGTAGGAAGCGTACCGCCGCTCGTGCGCCATGGGATGCGACGGAACTCCAATACAGATCTGCACCTGCTCCAGAGATTTCTTATTACGCAGGTTAATGCGCGAAAAAGTCTTGGGCTGCGGAGAGTGCAATCCGTTCTTAGCCGGCTTCACCTGCTCAAAATGTTTCGCAACGAGTTCGACAAAGTGCTTGTGTTCGAGATTACCCGCAGCGCTAACGATGAGATTGCCCGGAGCAAAGTGATGTCCATAGAACCGTGACACGACCGGCCGTTCGAATTTTTTCACCGTGTCGCGCGTACCCAAAATCGGCAACCCGAGCGCGTGATCTTTCCAGAAGCTTTGCGTGAAGATTTCATGAACCAGATAATCGGGATTATCCTGATCCATTTTTATTTCCTCGAGAATGACGCCGCGCTCCTTAGCGATATCGCCGGCATCGAACACAGGATGCAGGACGAGATCGGTAAGTACATCGAGGGCAATCGGAAGGTGCTCATCCAGCACTTTGATATTGAAGCAGATGCATTCCTTAGCCGTGAAAGCATCCATATTCCCGCCGATCGAATCGACTTGGCGCGCGATCGCTTCAGCCGAGCGCGTCTCCGTGCCCTTGAACACCATGTGCTCGATGAAATGCGAGATGCCGTTAAATTCCGAATCTTCGTCGCGCGAGCCGGACTTGAGCCAGATCCCAATCGCGACCGAGCGAATGTGTGGCATCTGCTCAGTGATCACGGTCAGGCCGTTCGGCAGGGTCTGACGACGAATGCTGCGGGTTTCCTTTACCATTTATGAATTCCAGGGCGGGTTGCTGGTACTATTCTCCCACAATCCAAGGCGAGGCGAGGCTGGCTGAAGTTGAGCCTTGTTTTTGTTTAACTTACGGATAATTCTTCGCATCACAATTTCGGTATTATGGAAAGACGGGCGCGGACGCCCGTCGCTCCACTAGCTCGATGCTCAGCCCACGATCCAATTCGCTCCTGGGACTTGATTTGCAGGAACTCACAGATCTTGCGCTTCAGTCGGGGCAGCCCGCCTACCGAGGCCAGCAGCTTTTTGATGCGGTATATCGGCAAAAGATTGAGCGACTGGATCAGGTCTCGACGCTGCCGCTCGAATATCGTGCGCGTCTCGTGGAGCAAGGCTGGAGTGTGGGCCTTCCGAAGCTTGCACGCAAGTTTGTCTCAAGCGATGGCACGGTGCGCTATCTGGTGGAACTCTCCGACGGCGAAACGGTGGAAACGGTCTGGATGCCCGAAGGCGATGGCGGAGAGACCGGAGACGGCAGCGAAGCAGGCGACGAGATCGAGGGTGGAGCTGCGCCGGCAGCCTGGCGCCGGTCCACGATTTGCGTATCAAGCCAGGTAGGCTGCGCGGTGAATTGCAAGTTCTGTTTCACCGCGTTGCTCGGGGTCAAGCGGAATCTCGAAGCGGGAGAAATCGTCGGCCAGATCGCAGCCGTGCTTCGCGACCAGGGAGTCGAGCCGCCTTTGCAACGCGTCAACATCGTGTTCATGGGCATGGGCGAACCCTTCCTGAACTATGACAACTTCATGAAGTCGGTGCGCTTGCTGGTGGAGGGCGTGAGGATTCCAGAGTCGCGCATGACGGTGTCAACCGCCGGGATCGTGCCGCGGATTCGCGACTTCGGCCAGGAGGCGGTGCGTCCGAAACTGGCGATTTCGCTGAATGCGTCGAACGACGCGCTGCGCAGCGAAGTGATGCCGCTGAACCGCAAGTGGAACCTCGCCGAGTTGATGAACGCGGCGCGCGAGTTTCCGCTGCGCACGCGGGAGCGGATGACGTTTGAATATGTGCTGATTGAGGGCGTGAATGACGCTCCGGAACAGGCGCGCGAGGTGGTGGAGTTGGTGCGAGGGATGCGAGCGAGAATCAATTTGATTGCGCTGAATCCGGGCCTGGAGTTGCCATATCGTACGCCGGAGCAGGAGAGGGTGTTGACGTTCCGGCAGATCTTGGTGGACGCGGGAATCCCAGCCTTCATCCGCCGCCCCCGAGGCCGCGACATTTTCGCCGCCTGCGGACAGTTGAAGAGAACGGTGGAAGTAGCCCCCGCATCCCCGTAGAGACGCGGCTCGCCGCGTCTCCCGCCGCAGAGTGCACGGGGCAAAACCCGTCTCCATAGACGATAGAAGATAGAGCGACTAACTGCCCCGCGCCACCGGCCAGCTGTTAGCGGCCAGCGCGGCTCGCCCTGCCGAATTTCCCGCGACCCGCAGTTCCATACGAAAAGCGGCGTTGCCGGCAGTCGATGGCTGCAACAGACGCCCGCCATGTTCTTCGACGATGCGGCAGCACGCGCTCAACGAAAGCGTGGAAGGCTTGTTCTCGCCTTCGGAACTGAGCGGCGAAAAGTACGACTGGGGCTGCGAAGACATATCTCCCGAGGAACGCCCGCCCGAAGCAGGATCGCAAGCCGAAAAATCCACCACTACCACGTTGTCTTGGCTGTGCGTGTGCACCATCAGCGTCGAATTTGTTCCGTGCTTAAGACGCGCGTTGATCTGTCCCGCAAGGTGCATGCAGACGTGGAGAATCTGGTTCGAATCCGCCAGCACCGGCGGAAGCGAGGGAGCAAGTTCGAGCCGGACGGAATTCCCTTCCGCCTCCAGTTGCGGAGCCAGCAGCAGCACCGTCGTTTGCAGCACCGAGTTGATGTTGACGGCGGCAAACCGCGCCGGAGTCTGACGCGCAAACGTCAGCAAACTCGCCACCAGCGTGGTGGTGCGGCGCACCTGCTCGCCGATTTGCGCCGCATGCGATTGCTCCTGCGGCGGCAAGGTCGACACATTCAGCAGGTCGGAATATCCCAGCATGGCGGTGAGCGGGTTATTGATCTCATGCGCCGCTCCGCCCACTAACTGACCGAGCGAGGCTAGCTTCTCCGATTGAATCAGCTTTTCCTGCAACGCCTTAAGGTCGTCGAAACGAGCGCCGCGACCTTTCTAGAAATAGCGATAGCTCGTCTCGCAGCAGCCGTTGCCTCCAGAAAACCACCACGCCCATTACCACCATGGTCAAAAGAGTCACGGTGATGCGGAACTCCTTCACCGCACTCGGAATCTTCGGCTCCAGTTCGGCGCGCAGCGCGGCCCAGAGCAGACTGAACAGAGCGAGCATGCTCAAGCGTGTGATCCAGACGCCGAGCACGGGCCGTGACGGCCTCGAGTCAGACAGGTCAAAACGCCGAGCCAGCAAGGGCACCGCGCCCATCCAGGCGATCGAAAGGATCAGCGGGATGTCGTAGATGCTGCCGCTGTAGTAGAGCTTGCGCCCGATGGCCCAGGTCGCGACATAGGAACTGGAGGCGTAGAGCGCGCTCGCGCCCAGCAACTGTCCGTAAAGCTGTCGCCACCCGCCCTTAGCGGTGTAGGCGAGGACGGCGAGCGCGCCCAGCAGCAGCAGTTTTTCGATCAGATACGCGAGGTTGAGATTCGCGTTGTAAGCCGGTTCATCGACCTGCACCGTTTGCCAGGGGATGACGGTGTACACATAAACGAAGACCCACCACGTGAGCAGGAGGGTGAAGTCGAGCATGCGTACGCGCTCATCGCGCTCGTCTTCGTGCAGATGAGGCAGTACCGCGAGGGCGGCGATCATAGGCACCAGATGCAGGAACAGCACGATGTCGCCCAGGAACGGGTCGGGCACGTCCATGCGCTTTATAACTTCAAAGTAATTCCACATCCCCTGGTAAATTAGCCAGAAGAGCATGCCCATGCTCATCAGTATCCAAAACAGCCGAATATGGAGAGTAGGACAGCGCGAGCGCGAGGTATTGGGCAGAAAAGTAGCGGTAGCCACCAGCAGCAGACCGCCCTGAATCAGGTCGCTGGCAATCACCAGGGCGTCGCCCCTCGGCATGAGCAGAGACGCCGCGACCTGGGCGAGAACCAGCCCGACCAGCAAAGAGACCCAGATTTTAGTGCGCACGCCCAAGGCAAACCCCACCTTTCATTTTAGAGCGTGATCCGCCTTTGCGGGGGTTACTAGTGTAAGCACTTAGAGTGTTTTCACGGTTGGAGTATGCCCAGCATTCGGCGGTCTCTCAGGGGGAACGCATTGCGCCATCAAAACATTGCGACACTGAATCATTGCCTCAACACCTCAATGACTCAATGATTCAATGACTCAATAGTGAAAGGCTCATTGGAGTTTGTCCGAGCTTCCCTTTAGAATAAGTCGCTCCACCTTAGAACCGGTTCGTCGACGAGAGCCCCCTTGCCCTGGATGATTCTTCGATATCGTGATCTGTGGCGCTTCCGCGCGCCGCTCAGTGCGGGCGAAATCCGCCGCACCGAGCGCTGGTTGGCGACGGCGCGTGTGGCGCTTACGATCGGGGCCGTATTCGCGCTCTTGATAGAGCCCGTGCGCGGGTTCGTCTATTCGCGCTGGCTTTACTGGCTGCTGACCATATACCTGATTCATTCGGTGGTGGTGTTGCTGTTGCTCCGCTTCCGGCCCCAGTCCACAACCGCTTTTCGTCTGGTCGTTCATGCCGTGGATGTCCTGTGGCCGGTGCTTATTTCCTTGTTCGCCACCGCCCAGCGCGGCCCATTTTTTCTCTTCTTCGTCTTCGTGATGGTAGCCGCGGCCTATCGCTGGGGGCTATGGGAAACAGTCGGCACGGCGGCCACTGCCGTGGCCCTGCTCGAGTTGGAAGCCTTCGCGGTGCGCGCGGGCCTGGAACCGGCATCCGATCGCTGGCTGCATTCGGCGCATCTGCCGCGCCTCGGTGTGAGCGTGCGCGAACTCGATCCGCAACAGCTGTTCATAAGCTCGGTCTACCTGATTGTTCTAGGATTTTTACTCGGCTACATGTCCGAGAACCAGAAGAAGGTCCGCGCGGAGCGCGCCGTAATCACCCGCGTGCTTAGTTCCACCCGCGTCGAAGCGGGACTGACCGGCACCATGCAGCAGATTCTCGGGGAAGTGATGAGTATTTACGGCGCATGCCGCGTGCTCAGCGCCTCGCAGGAATCGAACAGTTACCGTGTATTCCTCGCCGAGGTGAAGCGCGGCGCCGGGGGCATCGAACCGTTACGCTGGCGCGAGCCTTTGCCGGAAACTGAAAAGTCGTATCTATTCGACTCGCCCGTGGATGCGATTTACGCGTCCCGCAGTGGCCACGGCTTTCGCACCGTGCTGCTCGATCGCGAGGGCGACCGGGTTCGCGACGCCAGCACCGGATTTCTGGATGCGCTCGCCCAAGTTGAGAAATTTGACGCCATCGTTTCGGTGTCGTTGGCCTTCGGCACCGAGTGGTCCGGCCGCGTTTTCCTGTTCGATCCCAAAATGATGGGCGAGCCGGAAGAGGAATTGCGCTTCTTGCAGGAGTTCGCGCAGCAGGTCGGTCCCGCCATTTACAACGTGTACCTGATGCGACGGCTGCGGGAGCGCGCCGGCGCCGTGGAGCGGGCGCGCTTCGCCCGCGAACTTCATGATGGAGCGATTCAATCGCTGATCGCGGTGGAAATGCAACTCGACGTCCTGCGGCGCCAGTCGGGGCCGCAGTTGCCTGTAGTAAACGCGGAGTTGGGGCGCATCCAGAAGCTGCTGCGCGAAGAAGTTCTCAAGTTGCGCGAACTGATGCAGGCCATGAAGTCGTTCGAGGTGAACGCCGACCGCCTTCTCGCATTCATTTCCGACACGGTGGAGCGCTTCCGCCGCGAGACCGGAATTGCCGCCGAGTTCGTCAGCGAATTGGAACGCGTCGATTTGGCGCAGAAGGTCTGCCGCGAACTCGCCCGCATCGTGCAGGAAAGCCTGGTCAACGTCCGCAAGCACAGCGGAGCCCACCATGTGCTGGTGCGGCTCGCGCAGCGCGCCGGTAATCTGCAATTGACCGTCGAGGACGACGGCAAAGGGTTTTCTTTTTCCGGTAAGCTGTCCGATGCGGAACTGGAGAAGTCGGGCAAGGGACCGGCGGTAATCCACGAAAGGGTTCGGCTCCTGGCGGGCGAACTCGCGATAGAATCAACTCCCGGACACGGCTCACGCCTGGAAGTAAGCATTCCGCCACCGAGAAAGGCCAATCATGAATAGTCCAATCTCCAATCGACCAATCATGGATAAACCAAACGCGGAGAAACCCGGCACTGATAAACCAGCCACGGAAAAACGCAGTCATCCCATACGCATTGTGATTGCCGACGATCATCCTATTTTCCGCGACGGTCTGCGCCGCCTGCTGGAATCGGAAAGCGATATGAAAGTCGTAGGCGAAGCCTGCGACGGCCGCGAGGCCGTCAAGCTCGCGACCGAGATCAAGCCCGACATTCTTCTGCTCGATCTCGCCATGCCGCACCACACTGGCCTCGATGCCCTGCGCGACCTGAATACCAGCGGTACCGGCGCGGTGCGTATCATCCTGCTCACCGCCGCCGTCGAAAAAAAACAAATGGTGGAGGCGTTGCAGCTGGGAGCGCGCGGCGTGGTGCTAAAAGATTCCGCCACCCAACTGCTGCTCAAGAGCATTCATGCCGTGATGGCCGGAGAATATTGGGTGGGCCGCGACAGCGTCTCGAATCTGGTGCAGTACCTGCGCAACCTCATGCAGAGCACCAACGAGGAAACGAAACAGAAGAAATTCGGGCTCACGCCGCGAGAGCTGGAGATTGTCTCAGCTGTGGTTGCAGGCTACGCCAACCGCGAAATCGCCGAATATTTTAAGATCAGCGAGGATACGGTGAAGCACCACCTCAGTAATATCTTCGACAAATTGGGGGTTTCCACCCGTCTGGAACTGGCGCTGTTCGCGGTAAACCAGGGGCTTCCCCTAAAAACGATTGTTTAGACAAGAGATTGGCCGATATCGGCTGCTTCTAAGGGAAATCCCCGAGTGATGGCACAATAGTGCTATTTCGGGCACTGCGGTGCTATTGGGTGGAAGGCTGGCTCAGGATATTTTACAATTACGCAAGGGCGAGAATCTGCTCGGAAGTAGGAGTGCAGCTGCGCCATTGTCGATTGGGGGAAACAGTGATTAAAGCAATCCGTCAACTTTGGGCTGAGGAAAGCGGTCAAGACGTCGCCGAATACGCGGTGATGCTTGCCGTGATCCTGGTCATCGTGATTGGCACCGTCAAACTGATTGGCACCAACGCCAACAACGTATTTTCGCAAGTCTCCAGCCAGATGACGAACTAGCCGCAACGCCCAAGCCCCGCTGCGTCTGGCAGGGGGCTTCCCGTGATTTTTTTCTGTTGGTTTCCCCAAAAAGCAGAGTTTGAACGTTACGCTACCAGGCGGAATGCCGGGATTTTCACCTCTGCAATCTGACCTCTGACCTCGCCTACTGCCCCGTCGGCGCCGCCGCCGTCTTTTCCGGAACCGGAGCCGCCTTCTCTGGAGTGGCGCTGCCCAGCCTGGTCAGGAACGGAAAGAAGGGCGTTACCTCGAAGGGCATCTTCTCGGCCGCGCTGTTGATGGCTACGGGCTTGGTCTTGATCAATTCCAGCTTATTGTTCCACGGATCAATCTTGACTCGGCCACCGAGCGGAAGGGCTGCGACCTGATCAGCCTTCTTCGGATCCAACTGCGGCGAGGCGGTCATCAGTGACGACATCCTGGTGGCGTCGCCATTCAGCAGGCTGTCACCGAGATGCGCGCGGATCAGGTTCTTCAGCTGCGGAGCGTTAGCCTGCACCGCTTTGAGGAACAAGCCGGCGGTGCCGAGCTTGTCCTTATAAGGCGAGTTGTTGAGCAGTTCGACGGCTTTCTTGTCGGCGGCCTCTTCTTCGGCGCGATCGCGAGCAAAATCCATCCGCTCGAACGTCCGCTCATCCGGAAAGAACATGCGGTCGTTGAAAGCGAGCTTGGTATTGAGATGATGCCCGAGCACGATGTGTGACAGTTCGTGCGTCAGAATCATAGCCAGCGAGGCTTCGTCGGGCAGCACATCGATCATGCCGCGGCTCACCACGATGGTGTGGCCGATGGTGAAAGATTCAAGCGGCGTGGTCATCAGCACCCGGCAGTGTATCTCGGGCTGAATGTCGATGTTGTTGGTGACCATCATGTTGTTGACCACCGTCGACAGCACCTTGTCGATTTCGCCTTCCGGCGCCAGCAGCCCGATCTGCTGCAGCCGGTCAATCACGTTGAGTTCCGCCTGACGCTCCCATTGGCGCTGCGCCTCGATGGGCGATGCGTCCTGCGCTTTCTGACTCTGGTCCTGCACCGATTGCGGCGCGTCCACGGTGATCTCCGTGAACTCCGAGTTGCGCCGGAGATCCTTCAGGTTGTAGCCCCACAGCCGCGTCTGCGCCTTGAAATTGAGCGTCTGCCCCAGCCGGCCTTTCTGATCCGATTCCTCGGAATAAATCAACGAAGGCAGCCACACGCCGCCCGGCCGGAGATTTTGCCGCCAACTGTCAAAATGCAGGTAGTAACTGTATCGCGGATGCGGAAAGTAAGTGCCGTTAAACCGGACGATGTTGTAGTCCTGGTCTTCAATCCAGACGCGGCCCAGGAATCGTCCGGTGCCAGTGTCCTTCTTGGGAGCAACGTCCATCACGATGCAGCGCACTTCGCCAAGGAACTCGCGGCGCACAAAAGTGAAGTCGTAATACTTGCGCTGAAAATCCTGATCGAGCACCACCATCTGCGCAAAGCCCAGCGGATAAAACTTGAAAGCAAATTCGTTGCTCAGTTTGCTGAGCATCCGTTTGCCCAACCCAGCCGTGGTGGGCGAAGTAAAAGTGCGGTCATCGGTACCCTCGCTCATATCCAGGCGGCCAAGAAAGTACACGTCGCTGCGAGGGACGGGTGTGTCCAGCTCTTTGTCTTGCCTGAGATTCTGGAGATAAGTTTCCACCAGCGGATGAAGCTGCTTCATCTGCGCCATGAAAAAATGTTCGCGTTCAATCGCCCGATCCACCACCTGATCGAAGCTGCTGGCGGCGGCCGTAGCTTGTTGGGTCGCGGCATCGCGGACCGAGAGCTGGGGTTCCGGCGCGGTCTGGGCTGGAGAAGACTGGGCAGCAGAAGTCTGCGCGGGCGAAGTCTGGACGAACAGAGAGGCGGCGCAGCAGACCAAGAGGAGCGTAAGTGCGTATCGGGGTCGCAGCATTTTGGTTGGTTTCATTTTACATAGGATGCGCTCATGTTGCATGACCCATGTTGCATGACCAACGAAGCATAGCCTACGATGCCAGTTGAAACTCGATGTGCAACACCGCCTCCGAATCGGCGGGATGTCCGTCCTTCAGCGCCGGCTTAAACTGAATTTTTTCCGCCGCGTGCACCGCGGATTCGTCCAGCCCGTGCCCCAGACCGCGCACCACTTTCACAATCCGAACCTGTCCGCTCGCTGAAAAGACAACGTCGAGCAGAACCTCGCCCTCAATCTTAAGCCGCCGCCCCTCGTCGGTGTATACCGGACGCGGCTTAAACGTGATCTCAGCCGGCAAGGTCGTGATCGCGGGTTCGACCAACTTGGTTCTAGGCTGAGACGCAGGTACGATCTCGGCGTCTCCGAAGCCCGACTGCCGAACCGGGGCGCGCGACCCGGATATGCCGGAACCGTTGCCGGTAGCGACGCCGTTGCCAAAACCCGTGCTCGCAACCACTCCACGCGCGCCGTGTGCGCCACCCGTGCCGTTGCCGTATCCAGGGCCGTAGGGCATGTCATAACCGCCCGCCTGCGCAATCGTAACCGGATGCCCGTGAGGATCCGATGCCGGCACCCCGTTCGGATCGCCGAAGCCACCCGTTTGCACCTTCGACGGCGCTGCCGCCATGGTCGGCGTGGCCGAACTCCCAGTGGAGAACACATTCGTCTTCACCGGAGGCCGCGGAATCTGCACCTTCACGTCCGGCAAGATTTCTTTCGTCGCCGCCAGAGTCACCTTCGGCGCCTGCTCCTCGGGAATCACAACTTTCTTCCGCACCAACTCGGCGGGCACGCGCATGGCTTCCGGCCGCGGCGTCACCGGCTCGGTAATCTTTGGAGTAGGAACCGGAAAATGCCGAACCGGCGCCGGAGCCTGTGGAATCGGAGGCGGAGTGCTGACCAGGCTGACGAAGTGATAATCGCGCTCCCGCGGCTCCAGAACATCCGGGTGCATGATGGCCGTAATCACAAAAAACGTCAGCAGTACCGACTGCACGCCATAACTGACAATAAACTTGCCCCAGCGAGTGCCGGGCTCGGGAAGAATGCCTAGAGTCAATTCTGAAGCCTGGGAATTCATGTACGGTACCTCATCCTGCCACCTACCTGGTGCTGGCCAAAAAAGAAGTGGTCAATCCCACGGGCTAGCACTTTGAAGGCCGCGGGGAACGGGTCGAAGGACGACACTTCTGAACCCTGAAGTGCACGCCGAAGGCCATTTTCGCCGACCGCTCTCCACCCTTAAGATGCTGCTAAGCGGCCACTTAGACGGGGAAAAAACTATCCTACCAGACCGGCAGACCATACCTGCAAGATTTTTCCTATTTGCGGAAAGGGAAAAAATTGTGGGAATTCGGAAGATTTTTCCCAGAAGCAATCCAGACCAAGCCACACCTAGCGACGGCCGCCCTCGGCCGTCCGCCTGCGAAGCCGAAGGGATCCACGTCGCCGCGACACCATCCCGACCGATTCAGCCTTTCGGATAAACTTTATGACAGGTCAACACCAATGAAGACAGTTGGAATTGTGGGCGGTCTAGGCCCGGAATCGACGATCGACTACTACCGATCCATCATCTCGCTGTATAGGCAAAAGGTAGCGGACGGAAGTTATCCTTCGATCATCATCGTCAGCCTCGATGTAGATAAGGCGCTGCGCCTGGTCAGTTCCAATAACCTGCAGCAACTGGCGGAGTACTTCACAGGCGCAATTCGAAAGCTAGCAGCCGCAGGCGCGGACTTCGCCCTATTGTCGGCGAACACTCCGCACATCGTCTTCAACGATGTTCGTCGCCTCTCGCCCCTCCCGCTCATCAGCATCGTGGAGGCAACCTGCGAAGAGGTGGTACGCCGAGGGTTAAAGACGGTGAGCCTGCTCGGTACAAGATTCACCATGAGCGGCCGATTCTACCCGGAAATCTGCGAGAAACATGGCATAGCTCTCGTGCCGCCGTCACCGGAAGAGCAAGCCTACATTCATGACAAGTACGTGAACGAGTTAATCAATGGAATCTTCCTGCCCGAAACCCGTGACCGCCTGCAGCAGATCATCGCCCTCCAGAAGCAACGCGATCGCATTCAAGGCGTGATCCTCGCCGGAACCGAACTGCCATTGCTCCTGCGCGCCGACTCCATAGAAGGACTGCCCACACTCGATACCACTCAGATCCATGTCAACGCTGCAGTTTCGGAAATGCTGTCGAACTAACCGTCGAACGAAGGAAAATCCGTAATCTAGTTTGATCGCGCTGGGCTGCGGGCCATACTGGAATGCATGGGCCACCGTGGAAGAGCGGCCCTTCAGGGCCGCGTACGCCGCGTTTAATCACGCGGGCTTTAGCCCCGGTGCCTTCTCCACGTTCACCTCAATTCGAACGAATCAAGAAACTGCTGGATTCGCGACCGATCCCCGCCCTGAATCGCCCAGCCAGCAACCCAGTAAACCCGATTCTGGCCCTTGATGAGATTCTGGTCCTTCACGAAGATGAGTTTCATGTCGACCACGACAGGATATTCGACATGCTGAGTGTGTCGATTGTCGATGATGAAGGTCGCCGTTGCGAGAACAGCCGGATAGCCACGAAAAGTGGTGTATGAACTGGCGCCCGTCTGGGTCATGCCACCATCCCTGAGGACTTCCCCGAGCTTCGCTTCCATGAACTCCTTGGTGACTTCCCGCGGCATCGCAACATTATTAGTTACTTTCACCTGCGCCACCCACGCGCCGCCCGGCCCGTTAGCGACAAAGCTGTTCACGTCTGGCGTGATTTGTGTGTGGATGACGTCCGCCGGAAAAGAAGCGGCGAAACCGAATTCGTTGGAGACGTATTTGTCGGTAGCGGACGCAAAGCTGCTGACCAGTAGCCCGAGGACCAGCAGCAAGGCCTTCATTTTCATTGTCGCCCCTTGATGTATGGCTGTGTCTAACCGTACCCGGTCGCGGGCACCGGTTCTGTGCCAGCAGAAGGATTTGGTGGACCTGGTCGGGATCGAACCGACGACCTCTTCCATGCCATGGAAGCGCGCTCCCAGCTGCGCCACAGGCCCACTCCTTTAATTCTCGCTTAGCTTGCCCGCGCCGTCAAACTCGACTCCGATGGTCAACCTCAAATAGGATATGGGTGGCCAACCACAGACCATTATCGGAGCCTCATCTTGAACTCGATGTTGAACTCGCGGAATTTCCTTGTTCGGTCACTTCTTCACAGTCTCATCGCGCTCTTTGCCGCTGCGCTCGTGAATGCTCAAGTCCCAGCTGCCACCCCACCCGCGGCGCAGCCCCCGGTTGCTTATGCCTCGGTCAGCGAACTGAACAGCATCCTCTCCCAATTGCAGCAGACCGCGCAGAGCATCCAATCCGATCTCGCCGCCATGCGCATCGAGAAATGGAAGACCGACGGCGCCACCAAGAAACAGACCATGGCCGATGTGGAGTCCATCCAGCGCAACCTGAAGTCGACGCTCCCCGAAACCATCGCGCAACTCAACAACTCGCCCGAAGATCTGGGAGCAAGTTTCAAGCTCTACCGCAACCTCGATGCCCTCTACAGCGTTTTTGGATCGGTGGTCGAATTGGCCGGAGCCTTCGGATCGAAAGACGAGTTTCAAACTCTGGACAACGACCTGAACGGACTGATGAGCGCGCGCCGCGATTTCGGCGATCGCATGCAGAAACTGACAGCGAGCAAGGAAGATGAGCTGACCCGTTTGCGCGCGCAAGTCAAAACGCTGACCGCAGCCCCGCCTCCGCCCCCAAAGAAGATCGTAGTGGATGACGCCGAGCCCCCCAAAAAACCGGTGAAGAAGAAAGTGACCACCCCGAAGCCGCCAGCGGCCACGCCTAAGCCAGCACCGACCACCCCGACCACTCCGCCCGCCACTGCCCCACCGGCGAAGTGACCAGATCGCCGTTTTTTCGACGTGAGCGCCGCTTTTCGGGCAATCCAGTGGGACGAAATATCCAAGAATCCAGCCCCGGAGGGGCATCCCAGCTTAGCCCAGCGCTTCAGCGCTGGGAAAGACGAGAAAACGAGCCAAGTCCCGTAGGGACGGCACATGTGCTCGACGCGGCCCAAACCGGTCTTCTCTCATGGAGCCCGCACCGTCCCCTCCAATTCATTGCAAGAAAAAGGCTTACGGCGGGAACTCCAATGCCCCCGCCGGAGTCTAACTATCTAAGCGGGACAAGCATGAAATTCCCGCCGCTGGGGCCAGAGTTTCTCTATAATTGAGGGCAACGCCACCATGGCGGGAGCAACCACATTGGGCGATCTAGCCAGCGCGATCGGAGCCCGCACCCAGGAATCCACCGTCATTGCTGAACTGAAGGCGGGTTCGGAAGAAGCCTACTCCTGGCTGATCGGCGAGTTTCACCAGCCGATCTATAGCGTCATCTACCGCATCGTGAACGATCCGTCCGACGCGGCCGACACGACGCAAGATGTATTTCTGAAGGTGTTTCGCGGCATGAAGCATTTCCACGGCGAGTCCAGCCTGAAGACTTGGATCTACCGTATAGCGCTGCACGAGGCCGCCAATCGCCGGCGCTGGTGGTTCCGCCACAAGGCGCAGGAAACGCCCATTGACGTGATGCCCGCCAGCGAATCCGAGTATTCCGGATATGCCGAAGACCGGCTGGTTGATCCGGGCGAGTCGCCTTTTGAGAAGTTCGCGCATACCGAAGTCCGCGCCGTCGTCGACCAGGCTCTACAGCAAGTGCCTGAACCGTATCGGACGGCCTTGATCCTGCGCGACCTCGAAGAAATGTCGTACGAAGAGATCGCGGAAGTTTTGGCCATCTCGCTGGGCACGGTGAAATCGCGTATCACGCGCGGCCGCGACGCCCTGCGCAAGAAGCTAACGGCATATGTCCGGGAAATCGGTCCGGAGCTGGGTCTGCTCGCTCCCGAGGCCAAACAGAATTCGCATCGAAGTTCGCATGAAGGTTCGCGTGGTGGCAGAGAGGTTGAGGTGACACCATGAAGTTCACCGAGACAAAGCACGCCGGGATGAAGTACGCCGGGACGAACTGCGCCAGGACGAGAGAATTGTTCTCGCCGTACCTCGACGGCCGCGTAAGCGGCGCCGAGATGCATGCCGTCACGCACCACGTAGAACAGTGCGCCGCCTGCGAGCGGGAATTTGCCGCCATGCAGCGCACGCAGCAGTTGCTGGCCAGTCTCGGTCCAAAAAAAGCGCCCGCCGACCTGGCGTTAAGGTTGCGGGTAGCGATTTCGCGCGAGGCCGCCGAGACGCGCCGTCCCCGCTTTGAAGGCATGCTGGTAAGGCTGTCAAATTCGCTCAACGCGTTCATGGTTCCGGCCACCGCCGGGCTGGTCAGCGCGGTCTTGACTTTCGGACTGCTGCTCGGCTTCTTCGCCTTGCCCCAAGCGCTCGAAGCCAGTAGCGCCGACGTTCCGCTCATGCTCTACACCGGACCTCAACTCCAGCAGTCGGCATTCGGCACGTCGCTCGGCAATATGGGTGACGATGCGTTGGTCATCGAAGCCTACGTGGATGCCAACGGCCGCGTCGAAGATTACCGCATTCTCTCGCAGCCGGACGACGCCAAGGCCGTCCTGCCCCAGTTAAAAAACCTGCTGATTTTCACCACCTTTCATCCCGCCCTTTCAATGGGACGCCCAACTACGGGAACCGCCGTGCTCTCGTTTTCAAAGATCAGCGTCAAGGGCTAACCGCAAGCGGCGAGACTCCGTTCCCTAAATTCACGCGTCTTTGCGCCGTTTCCTTTAGAATCCGGAAAGCCCTTCGGAGCCGTGAATGAAACTCATTTTTCGATTTTCAAAGTTCGCCGTGGCCTGTGTAGCAGCCTGTGCTTTCGCCGTGGTCATGGCCGCCTACGCGCAAGATGCACCTGCGCCCGAGCTGCACGGCATCGCCCTCGCCAACGTCGATCGCTCGGTCAAGCCGGGCGACGATTTCAATCAATACGCCAACGGCGAATGGATCAAGCGAACTGAGATTCCCTCGGATCGCGCCCGGGTGGGCGTCTTTACCAAGCTTGGCGACCTCAGCAATAAACGCACGGCCGGGTTGATTGAAGAGATCGCCAAATCCAACCCGCCCCAAGGCTCCAGCACCCGCAAGGTGGCTGACCTCTACAGCTCCTACATGGACGAGGCCGCCATCGAGGCGAAAGGCCTCGCGCCTCTGCGCCCGCACCTCGAAGCGATCGCTGCCATCCGTGACCGGCGCGAACTGGCGTACGCCCTCGGTGAAAGCCTGCGCGCGGACGTTGACGCGCTCAATAACACCAACTTTTACACCGCAAATCTTTTTGGACTGTGGGTCGCCCCCGGCTTCAATGATTCGGACCACTATGTGGCCTATCTGCTGCAGGGCGGACTGCAATTGCCGGATCGCGAATATTACCTGGCCGAGAGCGAGCACATGCGCAACCTTCGCACCCAGTATCAGACCCACATCTCGGCCATTCTCAAGCTTGCCGGATTCTCTGATACCGACGCCCGTGCCACCCGCATTCTTGAGCTCGAGCACGCCCTTGTGCAGACCCATCGCACCCTGGCCGACAACGAAGACATCCACAAGGCCAACAATACCTGGACCCAGTCTGACTTTCCCGCCAAAGCGCCCGGCTTAAACTGGGGCGAGTATTTTCGCGGAGCCGGGCTCAACCAGCAAGCAGAGCTTCATCGTCTGGCAGCCCGAAGCCTTCGCCGGCGAGTCCGCTCTGGTGGCCTCCACTCCACTGGACACCTGGAAGGACTGGCTTGCCTTTCACCTGATCGAGGCCTATGCAGGAGTGCTCCCCAAAGCGTTGGCGGACGAACGCTTCGCTTTTTTCGGCAAGGTCCTTTCCGGCACGCCGCAGCAGCGTCCCCGCTGGCAGCGCGCCGTATTCCTGGTGAACGGACTGCTGGGCGACGCCGTCGGCCAAGTCTACGCGCAGCGCTATTTCTCTCCCGAAGCCAAGGCTCAGGCACAGGCCATGGTGGCCAACCTGATTGCCGCGTTTCGCAAGCGCATCGAAGCTCTCCCCTGGATGGATCCGACGACCAAGGCCGAAGCTCAGGCCAAGCTCTCCACACTGTACGTCGGCATCGGCTACCCGGAAGCCTGGCATGATTACTCATCCTTTGATGTAAAGGCGGATGACATCTTTGGCAACATTTGGCGGGGCGACCTGTCGGATTATCGCCGCCAGGTCGCGCGCCTCGGCAAGCCAGTGGACCGCAAGGAATGGTCGATGACGCCGCAGACGGTGAATGCGGTGAATCTGCCGCTGCAAAACGCGCTCAATTTTCCCGCCGCAATTTTGCAACCGCCGTTCTTTGATCCTCTGGCCCCGGCGGCAGCCAACTATGGCGCCATCGGATCGGTAATCGGGCACGAAATCAGCCACACCTTTGATACCGAAGGCAGCACTTTCGACTCGAAAGGCCGCGTGCGCAACTGGTGGACTCCCGCCGATCTTGCGCATTTCGAAGCCGCCACCGCGCAACTCGCCGCCCAGTACGACACCTACAAACCTTTTCCCGATCTGTCGGTAAACGGCAAGCAGACGCTGGCCGAGAACATCGCCGACGTGGCCGGCATCTCCGCTGCCTACGACGGTTATCGCGCGTCTCTCGAGGGCAAGACAGCGCCAGCGCAGGATGGATTATCCGGCGACCAGCAGTTCTTCCTCGCTTTCGGCCAGAACTGGGGATCGAAGACGCGGGAAGCGTCGCTACGCCAGCAGGTGTTGACCGATCCACACGCCCCCGCGCAGTACCGCGCCGACACGGTGCGCAATATCGATGCCTGGTACGCAGCCTTCAATGTGCAACCCGGAGAAAAGCTCTACCTCGCTCCACCAGACCGCGTGCACATCTGGTAAGCGTCATCCCCAACGCTCTGTCACCCCCACGCTCTGTCACCCCAACGCTCTGTCATCCCCAACGCTCTGCTACCCCCACGCTCTGTCATCCTGAGCGGAGCAGAGACTTCACGAAGTGAAGTCTCCGCGGAGTCGAAGGACCCCAGCACCTTCCACCGCAGCAGGGACGTGTCAGGGAATTCTCCCCGTGCAGCCGATTTCTCAATTCTTGGCCGCTTTTGACGCCCGCCTATCCGCTGGGCGGCGGAATCCCCTCATTCGCGAAGTCTCAATGAGCGGAACACCCGGCCCCGGCTTCTCAACGTAAATGCCTGATCACAGCAGTTGTGTTGGTGGGACGATATAATCGACGGCCGTCATGCAGACCTCTCCTGTTGCTGGTGTTGCTTTTCTATTGTTCCTCCTCTTGCTGGTACTAGCGACGATTGCCATTACCCTGTCATCGTTGAGACTAAAGGCTGCGCTACATATTTTGGCTGGCATGGCAGCGGGATTCGCGGCTGGAACGGGGCTCGGGGCACTGTCAGGAAGCGGTGAATTGGCAGCGCATCTTGCTTTCCTAATCACGTTCTGCGGCGGCATCTGGGTTTCAGTTCGTAAAATCCGGCGCGCCCGAATGCCCCTTCTGGACCGACGACCTAACCGCAGCACTAACTCGGGTCTTGAGTGCAAACGCCTGATTACAGAAATTGAGTCCCGGCCACACCCCAATTTTGGGATAATTGGGCGCTGCATCGAACCGGGAATTTGCAGAAGAATCAATTGCCTGTGAAATGGTGAACCGATGATACGACCCTTTAGTATTTGCTTGCTTGCATGCTGCGAGATCGTCTTGGCGGCGTCTCAAACTCCACAGAAAACGTCGATGGAAGGTTCTCGCGCCAACCGATCGAAAGTCACGATTGAGGGGTTGGTGCGAGATATGGCATGCCCAATTCAGAACCTCGATGGCAACGCGACCAGCTTGAGTCTCAAGTGCGCACGGGCATGCGTGAGGGCCGGTTCCCCAATCGCCATTCTGACCAGGGATGGCGACCTCTATCAGCCTATCTCCGACAAAATGCCCGATTACAGTCAGATGAAAAAGCTGATGCCCTTCGTGGGCAAATATGTGCGAGTCAACGGAATCGCGTTTGAGCGCAACGGGACGCACGCGATTGTCATCGCGGAGGTTGGGGAGATGAAAGAGGTTCACGTGACGATTGATGAGGAATAGCTCCGGCAAAAAACCAATGCACTCAAATGCCTCAGATCGGGTTTTGAGCGCTATCCCCTGGTTACACCAACTATCGCTGAACAATAGGAGACGAGAAAGAACTCTTCCTGCTATTGCAGCATCGCGTACTCCGCTTTCGCTTCCTTCAGGATGGGGATGTTGAGGTCGCTCATAGCGGGCAGTCCCTTTTGGCGCGTCTGATTTCGCGTCTGTCTGCTTCACCGTGAAGAAAGACCAATGTGCCGCACTAAATCCCTAAAGCGGGGGTCCGAGTGCAGGCTGGCGAATTCCTGGTCGGCGGTAACGAAGGTCAGGGCCATGGATCGGTCCGCGTACGCCTTTTCGAGCATCGCAAGAGCTTTGTCCTTGTCACCCAGACCGATATAAACTTCGGCAACGTTATACGCAGGCACGTAGCTTCGTTTCGACCAGCGTTCTAACTCTCTTAGAACATTCTCCGCATCGCCTTTCCTGCCCGCGAGCGCGTAGGCGTGGCCGAGCTCTGCCAAGGGCCAAGGTATCGAGGGCTCCGTTTCACGGGCTTTCTTACACTCCGCAACGGCGCGGGCAGGGTCTCCCTTGGCTCCATAGGCCGCTCCTAGAAACATGCGAGCAACCCAGTAATTCGGATCCATTTCGAGGGTCTTACTGAGCTGTTCAATTGCCTGATCGTATTGATGGGCAAAGTAAAGATTCTGACCTGCCGTTTCATTCACCTCGACGGAAAGTGGATCGAGCTCCACGGCGCGTTTACTCTCCGCGACGCCTGCGTTAACCCGCCCGACCAGAGTTAATTCCCAACCGTAATCGGCATGAGCATCGGCAGAGTTGGGTTTAAGCTCAATGGCCCGCCTGAGTTCCCTGTCCGCCGCGTTCCAATCATAGTCATACCAGAAGAGAATCATTCCCATGTCAGCATGCGCTTCTGCAAGCGTGTCATCCAGTTGCAATGCCTTGCTTGCCGCCTCCCTCGCCTTGGGCATCGATTCTTGCGGGGTTAAGAAGAAATCATTGCTGTTGTAGTACGCATAAGACAGACCCTCATACGCCAAGGCGTAGTTTGGATCGACCTCAATGGCCTGATGAAAGTATTCGATTCCCTTGTTCAATCCCTCTTTAGTGAGCTTGTCCGCAAAATAGCGCCCCTTGAGATAAAGCTGGTAAGCCTCAGGATTGGTCGTCTGGCGTGTGGCCAGCTGCTTCTCATCTTCCCCGCTCAGCTGCCGGCGGAGCTCGTCGGAGATATCCTTCGTGATTTCCTGCTGGATCGCTAGCAGGTCGGCCAGCTTCCGGTTGTACGTCGCACCCCAGATGTGGCTGTTGTTTTCGACGTTCACGAGCTCAGCGTCGATCGACAGATCGTTGCCTCGCTGGATTATCCGGCCAACCAAAACTGCTTGCACCCTGAGCTCGTGTCCTGCGGCTTGCGCGTCGATTTCTCGTCCCCTGTACCGGAGAACCGAATTGCGCGACATTACGGTGAGATGGGGCAGTTGCGAAAGGTTGTCGATCAGACTCTCGGTTACGCCGTCGCTCAAATATTCCGTGTTCGGGTCCGCTCCCACATTGTTGAAAGGCAGGACTGCGATGGAGTCGACTGCGGCACCCGCTTTCCGAGATCGCAGATAAATACCTGTCACCAGCAGGGCTATCAGAGCGAGCACGCCAATGCCGAACCATGCACGCGCTCCCAGTCTTTTCCAGGGCCGAGTTAATCGCAGCACTTCCGGTTGTCCGAACTCCGCGTTGCGCTTCAGCCTCTTGAGATCAGCCCTGATCTCGGCACCGTGCTGGTAGCGCAGATCCCGATCTTTCTCCAGACACTTGTTGATGATCTCTTCCAGCTTTGGTGGGGTGTCAGGGTTGATGCGAACTGGCGGAACGGGCGATCGATTCAAGACCGAATCAAAAACCGCTCCGGTTGTGTCGCCGCGAAACGGCATCGTGCCTGTTGCCATCTCATAGAGCACCGCGCCAAAAGAGAATAAGTCTGTGCGTGCGTCAAGTTCCTTCGCTCGAACCTGCTCCGGCGACATATAGGCGACGGTGCCGAGCGCACTGCCGGGGCTGGTGAGATGTTCCTCTGACTCGAGGGTCGGGGCGCTCATGCCTACGCTCTCGGACTTCAGGGCGACCTTGGCCAGCCCGAAGTCGAGAATCTTCGCCTGACCTCTGTTCGTCACGAAGATGTTCGCGGGCTTGATGTCCCGATGGACGATGCCCTTCGAGTGTGCCGCATCCAGCGCGTCGGCGATCTGGATGCCCAAATCGAGCACCACCTCGATCTCCATCGGCTTACCAGCAATCCGATGCCGCAGCGTATGCCCTTCCAACAGTTCCATGGCGATGAAGCTTCGTCCGTCGGCTTCATCAATCTCGTAGATCGTACAGATGTTCGGATGGTTCAGCGAGGACGCGGCTTTGGCTTCCCGCTGGAAACGGCTGAGGGCTTGTGCGTCGTGGGCGAGTTCGTCGGGAAGGAACTTCAGGGCTACGTGGCGACCGAGCTTGAGGTCTTCCGCCTCGTACACAACTCCCATGCCCCCGCCGCCGATCTTGCTGTGGATGCGGTAATGGGAAACAGTCTGACCCACGGGTTGGGATGGCGTGGACACTGACCAGACATGTTAGGCGGGGGCGCTGGGAAGGTCAATGAAGCGAACGAGTTGGTAGCACCCAAGGAGGATTGTTGGCGAAAAATCCCCATTACACTCATTGAGCGCCAGTGCGCCGCCCCTGATCGTCAATGGGTGTAAACGCAACAATCTAGGTTGTGTTGGTCACTTCCCAGTCGCAACCGTATTAAACATTGCGCTCACCAAGTGATCGCCCCAAGCCTGTTTCAGATCGAGCGCGATCGCGTAGGCTAGGTAGTCGATCTTGAGCGTCGGTGTCCAGTGTGGGTTATTCATGCGGTCGATGGAATCGAGCTCCACGCTGGCCAGGAAGTCCCGGAAACCCTCCACCTGGTCCATACGTTCGCGACCCAACTTGGTTGGGGCTTGCAGGAGGAACGGAAAGGTGCAATTGAGGACAGCGGTGACCAACAAGGACAACGCAAAGACCGGCTCCGAGATGTGGGCGATGCGCGCCCCGAGGAATCCCAAAGTGCAAAGGAAAAAAAGCAAGGATACCGCCATCGTAAGGAGGTTTGCCGGACTCACCCGGCCCTGGAGCGCGCCACGAATGACGGGAGCAACATTAATGACGACAATCCCGCCGATGCCGGTGGCCCAGACTACAAACAGCAGCGTCGTCAAAACGACGTTGTCGGCATGATGGAAACTCACCGAACTTCCAATTGCCAGCGCAGACGAAAGCACGACCGCTGGAACAGAATATTCGAGATTCCGCTTGAAGTATGCGTCGCCCAAACGTCGATCGAGGGCAGCGGAAATGGCCGCCCGGATGGTTAACAACTTGTCGCCCTGGTCGGGTCGCAGCCGGAAGGCGTTTTGCATCGCGATGTTGCCATACGGCCAATAAACCGCAGACCTGATAGGCCGATCCGCAGTTTCCGGCAAAGCAAAGATGGATCGAAAAGCGGCACTTTCATCCTCGGGAAGATCGCCCGGCAGCTCGTCCACTAAACGTGTAATCAGGTATTGGCCGCCATCCGGAGAGACGGAAATCAGACGTCGCGCAGCCAGGTGCGCAATGACGGCGGCGACGGATTTGTTATCGCTCATCCCGGCGCGCTGGTAGCGCATCTCCGCGGGCGTCATGTCGCCCGGCGGAAAATATTGCGTGACAATTGCCGCACCTCGCGGCCGGCGCGCAACCAGCCGCCAGATAATCACGTAATAAACAAGCAGCGCGATCGGCAGAAATACGAACTCAAAGCGCATACCGAATACTGCCCGATGCTAGCACGTGGCAAGGTGGCAAACGTTATGCGGAATATCGTCAGGATTACCTGCGTAATCGAGACCAATTGTGATTTAGAAAACGTGACTATTGGCGGCTTATTCAGAGCCGCAAAAATAAAAAACTGTTCGCACTATCGGTTCTGCAGCAGCCCTATCGGTTCTGCAGCAGCATTGACCGGATCATCTCGACGCTTTGCTCGACCGTCTGGGTGACAGTGTCGATCACGAAATGCTCGCGGTCCCACGCATGGTATTCTCGAGAGATCACCTCTTCCCACGTAGGCAATCTCAACCGGCGGATGTCGGTGGTTCTAGTCTCCACTCGCCTTTGATGTTCGTTAGGATCAGAACAAATGACTTCGATCTCGACGGCTCTGACTAGCACCCGGCTCGCCACGGTTCTCCACGCATCGCGCGTGACCTTAATTGGATTAACGGAGTCCGCAACCACGGTGCGGCCCAGGCGGAGATTATCCTCTGCGACCGCATAGCCGACGCAATAACCTGCCTCATCAAGAGCCGTATCCGACCCGAAATCTCGGATAACCTGCTCGATCGAGTCGATGCGCAAATACACCGCACCGAGTTGACGAGCCAACTCCCGAGCGATCACGGTCTTTCCTGTTCCCGGTAGGCCACCAAGAATGATTAGCATTGGTCTTCTTGCGATGATACGCGGTGGCCATTCCTGCGCCCAGACAGCTACCATTGCAGTTGAGCCGCTCTATGCGCCACTTAATGCCCATCGTGACGCCGCGCCTGGTCTTGCGTCCCCCAATTCTTGACGACTTGGATACTATCCAGGCCGCCAAGGAAGACGCCTGGAATGATTTGCAGCTTTGGATGGCTTGGGCGTTCGACAACCAACGACCGCGGCAAGCGTTGGAACACTCCATTCGACGGACGATGAACTTCCAGAGTCAAGCAGGTATCGCGTTGGCCGGATTCCATAGGATCAACGGGGATTTCGTCGTCCGCACCGCATTGGATCTCACCGACGAGGCAGACGTCTATGAGACCGGTTATTGGGTGGCGAGGAAATACGCCGGACAGGGCATGGCGACGGAGGCGGCAAACGCCGCGATTCGTTATGCGTTCGGCCGCCTGGGCGCGAGGGCGATCAGCATCGGGCACTTCGACGGTAACGACGCTAGCCGGCGCATCGTGGAGAAACTGGGATTCCAGAAGCTTCGCATCGCCCGTCAAGCGGCGACACGGTGCCTCGACGGCACCAAGCTTGACCGTCATGAATACATCTTGACCAGCCCCGATGTACTTCCCAAACTTGACGTTTCTTGGGGTTGAAGCTTCACGGGCCTCACCACCAACCAAATCATGTGCTGCGTAAAAACTACAGCGTAAGCATTACTCGCATGTGTCTCCTCTGCCACAAAACCCACCAGCATTATCAATGACCTGCGAGGCCAGCTCGCCATAAAACCTGACCGTCGATCATGAAAATCGCCGAGCAAAACTCATTTCTTCGCCTTTTGTGCGCCCGGCACTCTCTTTCAGTTCTTCCATATATGTACATTATTATACGTACAACTATGCATAAACAAAATGTTCCACGTGGAACATTGTACGTACAAACTCGGCGGGGTAGGGAGGGTGGCCGAGTGGGCACCCGATTACTTCTGGTAAACCGTCGGCTGCGGACCCTTCTCCAGCGTCTGGCGATCCCAGATCATGCCTTCGCGGTTGAAGCTCGCCAGCTCGAAATCCTGGGTAAGTTCGAGCGCGTCGGTAGGACAAGCATCCTCGCACAGTCCGCAGAACATGCAGCGGCTCAGGTCATAGGTAAAGTTGGTGAGCTCTTTGCGGCGGGTCTTTTCATTGCGTTCGCTGGTCACCACGATCAGGTTTTCCGGACAAGCCAGCGCGCACAGGTCGCAGGAAATGCAGAGCGTCTCGTCCGTGTCTGGGTTCGACGTTCAGCCGCGGCGCTCCCCGATAGCGTTCCGCCACCTGCGGCCGCTCCAGCGGATACTGCTCGGTGTAGATTTCCTTGGGATGCTGATAGCGAAACGTCACCCCAAGTCCCTGGGCCAGGTCCACCAGAAACACTTTGCGCAAAATGTCGGTCATTCTGTCGGTCATTCCCATAACCCGCATAGAATAACACTGACGGCAAAATGCCGGTATCGAGATGAGTCACAGAAAGCTAGAACTAAAGACCGAAGCCTCTGACCGAGCTTTCCTCCGACGAACTGTGGATGGAAGAAGCCCTCCGCTGCGCCCAGCGCGCGCTGGAGGCGGGCGAAGTGCCCGTAGGAGCCGTCGTCGTGTGCGCCGGCCGAGTCGTTGGACGAGGATGGAATCGCAACCTCACCGACCACGATCCCACCGCCCATGCGGAAATCGTCGCCCTGCGCGAGGCGGGACAAAACCTAGGTAATCACCGCCTCGGCGACTGCGAACTGTTTGCTACAATTGAGCCGTGCGCCATGTGCGCGGGAGCAGCCGTTCATGCGCGCGTCCGCCGCCTGGTCTATGGAGCGGATGACCCCAAGGCGGGCGCCGTCCATTCGATTCTGCAGGTGGCGAATCACCCCAGCCTGAATCATCAAATGGAGATCCGGTCTGGCGTACTGGCGGGACGTTCCGCAGAACTGCTGCAGGAGTTTTTCAGAAAGCGTCGTTGAAGAATTGCTTTTGCTGGCCACTGGCCACTGACAACTGTTTTCCGGAGAGGTGCGTGAGTGGTTGAAACGATCCGCCTCGAAAGCGGACATACCTTAACGGGTATCGTGGGTTCAAATCCCACCCTCTCCGCCATACTTTCAATGTGCTAAAGTACTCTCGCCCGTGAGCGATGCCCTCCAAACCCCGTTTGACACTGTGGAGAACGCGCAGCAATACGTGCGCCTTCTGGTCGAGGCCCTCGCCGAAGCCAAAAGCGAAATCGCGGCCGACCTCGACGCTGCCGTCGCGGCCAGGCCGGATCGCCGCGTGGAAGCGCTGCGCGTCGTTCAATTCAAGCTGGACAAACTGGAGCAACACCTGAAGGCCAGCAGCCGCCTGCTCAACGACCTGCGCACCCTGCGCCGCCTTCTGTTCGAGGAAAGGCCCGAGGAACGGCCCGAACCCGCTAGGGCCGGTCAGGACCCTGCCGCCTAGTTCCAACAAATCAACATTTCACGACTCCGGATTTCCCGAGCAGCCCGTGGCTCAAGCTCTCAATTTTTCGGCAAACTTCTTTTCCAGCTTCGCCAGCTTCGGAGAGATCACAAACATGCAATAAGGCTGGCGCGAATTTTCGTTGTAGTAATTCTGATGGTAGTCTTCGGCCGCGTGAAATTCCTCGGCCGGCTCAACCGCGGTCACAATCGGTTCAGGGAACACCTTGGCTGCCGTCAACTCTGCAATCGTGCTCTCGGCGGTCTTCTGCTGTTCCTCGTCGTTGTAGAAAATCACCGACCGATACTGCTCGCCCGCGTCATTTCCCTGCCGATTCAGCGTCGTCGGATCGTGCACTGCGAAGAATACGTCCAGCAGATCGCGATAGCTGATCTGGTCGGGATCGAAGGTGACGCGCACGACTTCCACATGCCCGGAGTCACCGTTGCACACCTGGCGATAGGTAGCCTGGTCGGCGCGTCCGCCCATATAGCCGGACTCGACTTGAGTCACGCCCGTCAGACGCTGAAAGACGGCCTCAGTGCACCAGAAGCATCCACCGCCGAAAACTGCTGTCTGCTCTTGAGCCATGATCGTTAGATGCCCACGAACCAGGCAAGTTGCACCCTCAGTGCAACCGCTTTAATGAACTTCTTCAATGAACTTCGAGCGACACCACCTCGCCTTCCCCATCCTGACGTTCGCGGTAATTCAGCGAGACGTTCTTGTTCCTCCAGTCGCAAGAAAATTCGTCAGCCCCGATCAGGACCACATGTTTGCTGTCGCGGATGTGCAGCTTCAAAGATCGGCCCCCGGAAATCACACTCAGCAACGCCTGCGGAGCGGCGGAACAATCTACACCGGAGAGTTTGCCCTTGAGAAAGCGAACGGGAGTTGACGGTGTGGGCGGCTCCACCAGAGTCTCGGCCTGAATCTTTCCCTCGGTAGCGTCTGTGGTTTCGTGCTCCGCTTCGATATTTTCCTTTCGGCTGTCGATCTGCGTCGGGAATGACTTGATCCGCTCTTTGAAATCCTCGGCCTGCGCTAACGCCGCGTTGGCGCGATTCGCCACCTCCGGATTCCCACTGCCGGCCAGACCCCGCAGCAGTGCGATGGCCTCGTCCATCTTGCGATTCGCCATGTAAATACTTGCCAGATTGATCTGATACGTCTCATTTCTGGGTGACAATTCCACCGCTTTTTTCATGGTCGCGAGACCTTTTTCCGGTTCGCCGGAAAACGCCTGCGCGTACCCCAGGAGCGAGTACGCGTCCGCCAACTGAGGATCAAGCGCGATGGCGGTCTCCAGTTCTTTCTTCATCGTCTCCGACTTCGAGCCATCCATCTGCCCTCCGGCCCGGTTCATCAGCAGGGCGTTGTAATAATGTACCCGAGGGTCTTTGCTGTCGCGCTCGGCAGCCTGCCGGAAATACTCCCGGGCATGGTCAAGATCCTGGCGCTGCAGATACGCGTATCCCATTCCGCGCAAGGCCGAAGCATTATTGGGATCCATCTGCAGCACTTCCTGAAATTCGCCCAGAGCCCGGTCGTGGTGATCAAGGGAGTGCGCGTCGATGTCGGCCAGCACGGCGTGGGCGTCCGCCAACGTCACGGGGGTCTGGGTGAATTGCGCGGCGACAATCTCCGCAGGTGTCTTGATGGGGTAGTACTTGAAGCGTCCACTTTGCAGATAATTGCGGAGCGCTTTGTCGAACTGCTCCGGCGTCATCCCGAAAGCTTGCTGCATTGCTTGATCCACAGGTTTCTTCTGGTTGATCGCGGCGTCAAAGTAATCCGCTACCTTAAGTAGCAGCTGATTGTCGTAAACATAGTGCACTAACAGGCTCGACTCCGCATAAAACACGTTGCGATGGTCGCCGCTCTCGTTATAAGTCTTCGAATACTGCCGCACGCGAAATAAATCGATGACATGCATCATTCCCATTTGCTGCAGCACGCGGTAAGTATCCTCGGGAATCTTGCCGACGCGGGCTTCTTTGTTATCCACCTCGATACTCGAAAAATACTCGGCGAATCCCTCCTCAAACCAAGGGTCGGTGTGCGTCGCTAGATTGCCGTTCATCAATTGGTGCGCATATTCGTGGAAGACCACGGACCACGGGTTTTCGACCGACATGTCGAGCATGATGAAGGTGCGATCGTCGCCACCCTGGAACAGCCCGGCAACTTCAGTCGGCTTCCCGTTAAAGACTGGCGCCATTTGCCGTATTTCCTTGGTGCTTCGGAAGGCCACGATTTGCATGGGAACCGAAATATTCACGTGCGCCTTGGTCATCAGCTTTCCGAACGCAAAACGCATCTGCTCGAAATGGAGTGCGACGTCCCGGCCGCGTTTATCGCCGGCATCGGTGATCACGGAAAAGTTCGGCGAACGTATTTCCACCCATTGCGGGTCGGCGGCGAAACTCAGGTCAGGCCACAGAGCGAGGCATCCCAGCACAAAGCAAGCTTTGAGGAATCGCATGACCGCCCCCGAGAAACGCTGTAAGAGAGAGGAGAGATGAATGTTACCGCATAACGCGGTCAGAACGAATCACTATTTTCAGGGGGACCTACTGGGCTGTTATCAATCGGGCAGAGTAACACACTTGCGGCGACTTACACCGACACAGTGAAAGAAGTCTCCGTCCGCGTAACCGGCCGATAAAGCGTATCGCGCTCAATCGGTTCGCGCCCCGCTTCCGTGATCAAGCGCACCAGGTCGTGCCGTCGCAGCCCCTGAGGAGTAGTCGCGCCCGCATCGTGATAAATCTTTTCCTCGACCACGGTGCCATCAATATCGTCAGCTCCGAAGCGCAGCGAGATCTGCGCAATCTTCGGCGTCATCATCTGCCAGTAAGACTTAATGTGCGGGAAGTTATCAAGCACCAGGCGGCTGACCGCAATCTGCTTGATGTCAAGCATCCCGGTAGTCGTGAAAAGATGCTGCAGCGGAGTGTTAGCCGGATGGAAAGCCAGCGGAATAAACGTCTGGAAGCCGCCCGTCTCATCCTGCAAGGCGCGCAGTTTGAGCAGGTGATCGACGCGGTCTGCGTCATCTTCGATGTGGCCGTAAAGCATGGTGGCGTTCGACTTCAGCCCGATCTGATGAGCCAGCCGCGCGGTATCGAGCCACTGATCGCCGTCAATTTTGTGATCGCAGATAATGTGCCGCACCCGGTCGGCAAAAATTTCTGCGCCACCGCCCGGCAGCGATTCGACACCGGCCTCTTTCATTTTTTCCAGTGTCTCGCGGATCGTCAGTTTAGCGCGCTTCGCCAGGTACGCGACTTCCACCATGGTGAAGGCCTTCATGTGGACCAGCGGAAAGCGCTCCTTCAATCCGGAAACCAGATCGAGAAAATATTGAAATGGCAAATCAGGATGCAGCCCGCCGACAATATGAAACTCCGTGACCGCCTCGGTATAGCCGGAAGCGGCCGTCTCGAAAGCTTCTTCAAGCGCCATCGTATAAGCGCCGGGAGTGTCTTTCTTGCGCCCAAAAGCGCACAAACGGCAAGCCGCCACGCAAACATTCGTCGGATTGATATGACGATTGACGTTGAAGTAGGCTTTGTCGCCATGCATCCGCTCGCGAACCCAGTTGGCCAGCCAGCCCACCGCCAGGATGTCACCCGTCCCATAAAGGACAAGCGCATCGCCCTCGTTCAGGCGCTCGCCCGCGAGGACCTTATCCTTGATCGGAAGCAGGCGCGGATCGTCAGTCTGGAATGCGTGCGAAACAGGCATCTGTTCAATCATAACCCAACCTGCGGGAGGATCACATCGACTGGTGAAGCACCGAGAGGTGGGCCCGTTTCCGTGTAGCCGACTAACTGGAAAATAACGCGCAGTGGTTCAAATCGAAATGTGAGGGCGGGCACGCGAGCGGGAGGCGGACTCAAATTATTGGTGCATCGTTCAGCTGCTCTTCTGCTCAACACCCAAATAGCTCAGAAAACAACGCAGAAGCTCGCGCTTAAGTGACTGGTCATCCCTTGGAATCACGGCCTGCCAGTTCTTCAAATCGTGATCCACCAGGATCAGCTCGATCAGTGTGCTGGTCAAAGTCATCAGTGCAAAAGATACCGCCATTTGCGGATCGGGGTGCTTGACCTCTTTCCGATGCACCAGGAACAACTCCACCACGTACTGGTAAGTACGCATCTCCAGTCTGGTCACCTTCTTATAAAACGACGTGTGATCGCGCCCTTGCGCGAACTGTCGCAGGGCTCGCAACAGTGCGGCGTTGGCGCGGTAGCTGACCAGCATGCTGCTGATGAGTTGCTCGGCGAACACGGCCAGAGGAATCTGGCGTGCCATGGAGGGCGTGAGCGCAACGCGCAACCTCTCGTCCTGACGTTCCAGAATGCCGATGATCACCGTCTCCAGCAACGCGTCCTTGTCAGGAAAACGACGATAGACGGCCCCCGGCGTCAATCCAGCGTGCTGGGCGATTCGGGGAATGGTGGTGCCCTCCAGGCCGTGTTGTCCCAGCACTTCCGCTGCTGCCTTCAACAACTTACGGCTGGATTCCCGGCTGCGGGCCTGCTGCGGAGCGAGTGTCTTGTTGGCCATAGTCTTTCTTTATATCAGGTCAGAAAATAATACTTGACATAAATGTAAATGTAAATATACATTTACATTATACGGTGTGGAACCCCACACCGCAGATGCTTCCTGGCCTTTCCCGCCGGCGAGGGTATGGAGGAGATTCTTATGGCTACCGCAACCGTTTCCACCGCAACCGTTCCCGTTTCCGCTTCAACGGTCGAGCATCCGCTGCGCAACCCGGACTATCGCCTTTGGCTGATCGGCGGGACGATTTCGCTGCTGGGAGACCAGTTCTATCTGGTGGCCTTGCCCTGGCTCGTCCTGCAGCAGACCGGCTCCGCTGTGGCCATGGGCGCAATCATGATGGCAGGCGCTATTCCGCGCGCTCTTCTCATGCTGATCGGTGGCGCCGTCAGTGACCGCATGTCCGCGCGCAAGATCATGATGGCTACGGCCACGGCGCGCACGATCTTTGTCACAGTGATCGGTCTTCTAGTCTGGCTGCGGGTTTTGCGGACGTCGGAGCTGTACGCTCTGGCGTTTGCTTTCGGTGTGGCCGACGCATTTGCCGTTCCCGCACAGACCGCCTACATGCCCTCACTGTTGAAGCGCGAACAACTGGTCGCGGCATCGTCGGTCAGCCAAAGCACGGGGCAGTTGACCACCATTCTTGGACCAGTTCCAGCCGGGTTTGTAATTCAAACCCTGGGGGTGGCATGGGCCTTCTTCGTGGACGCGATCAGTTTTTTGTTTATTATCGGCGCGTTGTGGAAGCTGCCGGATCCGCCCAAGTCACAGACTCCCCGCAAAGCGGTTTTGCACTCGATCGCAGAGGGAATCGCGTACGTGGGAAAAGATGTGCCGCTGCGTTCGTTGATGCTGCTGGCCACGATCATGAATTTCTGCATTGCCGGGCCGGTCTCGATTGGTCTCGCGTACTTGACCAAGACCAGATTCGGTTCGCCCGCCGCCTACGGCGTTGTGATCTCCGCGGTTGCCGCGGGCAGCCTGCTAGGCGCGCTGCTGGCCGGGGTGTGGAAGATGCGCAGGCGCGGCGTCATGATTCTTGTGGCGTCAGCGGTGTTGGGCCTTTGCCTGGGATCGATCGGGCTGATGGGACGAGTCTGGAGCATTGCCGGCGTGCTGCTGGTCATGGGGGCAACGGCTGGAATGGTGAACGTCCATATCGGCGCCTGGGCTATGCAGCGGATCGATGCCGCGGTTCGTGGGCGGGTGGCGAGCGTGCTCATGCTTGCCTCCTTCGGAATCACACCGATCTCGCTCGCGGTTGCAGGATTCTTAGTTGCTTGGAACTTGCAGTTCATGTTTCTGCTGGCTGGCGGAGTCATGCTGCTGGCCGCCGCCGGAGCGGCGTTCCAGAAGCCGGTGCGGGAAATTGAGTAAGCGACCCGAGCCCGTCGTAGGGAAATTGGGAATCCGGGGGTTACCAAACCCCTCAACTGAAGTTCAAACGTGCCTCAGCAACAAATCTCCCGCGACAAAGAAAAAGAACACCACCGAAATCACCCCATTCATAGTGAAGAACGCCGCGTTCAGTTTGCTCAAATCATCGTGCCGCACCAGCGTGTGTTCGTAGAGCAGCAGCGCAGCCACGGCAATCACTCCCGCAACCGCCAGCTTCCCTAAGCCAAAAGTGACAATCAGCGCGACCAGCAGCCCCAGCATCACGAGGTGAAACAGGCGGGCAACAACGAGGGCATTCCTGATTCCGAGATGCCGCGGCACCGAGTGCAAATCATGACTGCGGTCGTAGTCATGATCCTGACAGGCGTAGATCACGTCAAATCCGCCAACCCAGAACGTCACCGCGGCGGTGAGTAGCAGAATTCGCGGATCGAGCGATCCGCGCACCGCGATCCACGCCGCAGCCGGAGCAATGCCGAGCGCAAGGCCGAGAAACAGATGTGACCAGCGCGTAAATCGCTTGGTGTACGAATACAAAAGGATCACCCCCAGCGCCACCGGCGAAAGCAGCAGCGTCAAGCGGTTCAACTGGGAAGCAGCAAGAACAAAAACGCCGCATGAGACCAGAACGAAGGCACTAACAAACGACGGCGTCAGCAAGCCGACCGGCAGCGCGCGAGTAGCAGTGCGAGGATTGGCCGCGTCAATCGAAGCGTCGGCCAGGCGATTGAAAGCCATAGCCGCCGACCGCGCCGAGACCATGGCGACCACGATCCAAGCCAGTTGCCGCCAAGCGGGCAAGCCTCCAGCCGCCAGCATGGCTCCGCAGAGCGCAAACGGGAGCGCAAAGATCGAGTGCTCCCATTTGATCATCTCCAGCGTGATCTTAAGATTGCGGAAGAAAGCCACGAGACAATTGTAAAGCAGTAAATGTTGGTGGAGCGCCGGGCGCCCCCGCCCGGCCGCGATGCTGATGGACGGGCGAGGGCGCCAGTCTCTCCACTATTCGTTGTCCACAGATCCCCCCACCAGCGGCACAAACCGGCATCCTTCGAGAATCTGAACCTCCGCCCGTCCGCCGACTTTCAAGATCAATTGCAGCTCCTGGCTGGAGGGTGGCCCAACCGGCACCATCATGCGTCCGCCCTCGCGTAACTGATCAAACAGCGCTGGCGGCATCTCGGGTGTTGCGGCAGAAACAAGAATCGCGTCAAACGGAGCGTACTCCGCCCAACCCAGGCTGCCATCGCCAACTTTGATCCTCACGTTGCGATATTTCAGCCGATGCAGCGTACTCTCCGCCAAAGCCGCGAGCGGCGCGTGGCGCTCCACCGAATACACTTCGGCCGAAAGCAGCGCAAGCAGCGCCGTCACGTAGCCGGAGCCGGTGCCGACTTCGAGCACTCTATCCGAAAATTGAAGCGCAAGGTGCGCGAGCATCGCCGCCACAATATAAGGTTGCGAGATGGTTTGCCCTTCCCCGATGGGCAGCGGGTGATCTCCGTAGGCGTCCTGCCGGAAAGTCTCCGGAACAAACTCATGCCGCGGCACGTGGCGCATGGCGTCGAGCACGCGATGGTCTCGGATGCCGCGCTCGGCAAGTTGCAACCGCACCATCTCCTCGCGCTGTCGCTGCAGAGGATCGCGTTGAAAGGGGAAGCCCATGGCTGTCCCTGCGTGATTTCAGTACGGCCCGATGATTCCGCCAATATTCCGCGCAGTCGGCGCCTCGGGCCGCAACTTCTTTTCTTGCGCTGCGATCATGTCGAGATACTTGTAAGCCGAGCCCGTATTGAAGAGCACGACCGTATCGTCGGCGCGGAAGAATCCGCTGGTCCGCAGTTTCTGATAAGCAACCAGTGACGCGGCTCCCTCGGGAGCGGCGAACACGCCTTCCACGCTGGCCCAGTGGCGCAGGGCCGCAAGAATTTCTTCGTCGCTCGCCGCGACCGCCGTGCCCTGGCTTTTCTTCAGGATGTCGAGAATCAAATAATCGCCATACGCTTTAGGGACACGCAAGCCCGCGGCAAAAGTCCGAGCGTCGGTCCACATTTCAGAAGCGCTCTTCCCTGCTTCCCACGCCTTAACAATCGGCGCGCAGCCCGCCGCCTGCACGGTAATCATTTTCGGACGCGTGGAACCAATCCAGCCCAGTTCCTCCATCTCATCAAAAGCCTTCCACATGCCGATCATCCCCACGCCGCCGCCCGTCGGATAGATGATGCCTTGCGGAAGCTTCCATCCCAACTGTTCAGCAACCTCGTAGCCCATCGTCTTCTTGCCTTCAACTCGAAACGGCTCTTTGAGGGTTGAGACGTCGAACCATCCTTCCTTGTTATTTAACAGCCTTTCTTTTTCCATGCGTTCGGCAACCATGCGGCCGCAGTCGCTGATCAGTCCGTCGACCAGCGTGACGTGCGCCCCGTAGTAATCGCATTCCATGCGGTTCGCGAGAGGCACATCTTTCGGCATGAAGATGTGAGCTTCGATCCCCGCCGCCGCCGCGTAAGCCGCCAGCGCGCCACCAGCGTTTCCCGCCGAAGGAGCCGCCAGCTTCTTCAGCCCATAATGTCGAGCCATGGTTACGGCAGCCGACATGCCGCGCGCCTTGAACGATGCGGTTGGATTCAGTCCTTCGTCTTTGATGTAGACATTCGGATACTCGCGGCTGGGAAGCATGGGCGTGAATCCCTCGCCCAGCGTGACGGGCTTTTCACCTGCAGAAAGTTCCGGGAGAACTTCAACGTAACGCCACATGCTGGCCACACACCCTGATAAATCTTCGCGGCGCAACTTCCCTTTCAGGCTGGCAAGATCGTAGCGGACGAAAAGCACACCGCCGTCTTTAGGACAAATATTCTGCGGACGGACAGCGGAGAGATGCTCTCCGCAACGTGTGCATTCAAGGTAGGAAATGCGCATCGAGGGAAGGATAGCACTTCGGCTCTAGCCGTTGGCCCCTGGCTGCCAGCAATCTTGACGAATGTTTCTACGGTGTTCTACCTTGCAGGCACCGTGTTTGGCGACCTGTACGACACTCTTTCGACGCTATGGTCTCGGCGATGGCCCGAGATAATGGGTGAGGTTACCGCAGTCGACGTTGAGCGGGTCCATGACCCCGAAGGTGGGGAAACTCTCCGATTGGCTGTCGCCTACAAGTTCTCGATCGGGGATGATGGGCCTTACACGGGTGAGTCTTTTTGGCAACCGTTGTTCCCACAAATCTCAAAGAAGCGCGTTCTCGCCGCTCGTCGCAACGTTCATGTTCATCAGCAGGTATTGGTGCGCTACCGGACAGATGATCCTAGCGTCAGCAAACTGGATCGATGCGTGTGGCGAAATCTGTAGAACGCCACAGCCCCCTAAGCTGACACGCGCTTCAACATCTCACCTGCCCGCCGAAACCAAGGCCGCTCCCGCCGCCGCAGATAGCCCGGCATCGTCGGTTTCTTATCGAGCACTTTCTGCGCCCACTCCCGCGCTTCGGCGTTCCGTCCCTCCGAAGCCAGCAACTCCGCGAAGTTCAAGTAAGTCTCCGACAACGTCGACGTGACCGTCACCCGCCGGAAGAGTGCCTCGGCTTTTTCTTTCTGTCCCGTCTGCGCATACGCATGTGCAAGCAAGCCAGCCGCACGCTGGAAATCGTAGTCCGGTTCCTTGCCGACCACGCGCTCGAGATCGGGCAACGCAGCCGCGGCGTCTCCCAACAGGATGGCGCAAACGCCGCGCCGGTAAAAGGGATCGGGCGTATCAGCGCGGGCGGCAATGGCTTTGTCGAACGCCGCTCGCGCCGCCTGAAGATTCCCGTCGTCCATATAAAGGTCGCCGAGTTCTTCATAGTTCCCCGCCGACGGATTGTCGCGAATCGCAGCTTCCAGTTCGCCAATGCGCTTGCGCCGCGGAAACACTTTAAAGGATTGTCCCACCAGCCCAATGTCAGGCAGCGCCTCCACAAAAAGATAGATAATCGCGCCCAGCGGCCCGAGAAACAGGATGATAAAAATCCAATAGGTATCCGGCCGCCGCCGGATAAAGTGAACGATCGCCAGTCCCTGGAGCAGGAAGCCCCACGGGAATATAAGGTGGTTTAGTAATCCCATGCCGGTATTAAGTCCTAGGTGAGATTACCATTTGTCGGATACGGGAGAGTTATGCCGATCAAGAACACCGCGAACGACGAACAGCAGATCCTGGCGCTACACGAGGCCGGAGACCGCGCACTGATGAGCGCCGATCTAGCCGCGCTGGCGCAGATCTTCGCCGACGACTACGTACAGTACAACGAAGCAGGCAAGGCCTTCACCAAGCAGGATGTGCTGAACAATTTTCGAACGGGCGCAATCCGCTATCCGTCGATTGTTTCCATAGGAAGGAAGATTCGCCTGTTCGGTGACACTGCCGTCGTGCACGGTTCAGAATCCGACGAAGTCGAAGTCAACGGAAAGCGTTCCGCAGTGCGCTATGTTTACCTCGACGTGCTGCGGAAACGCGATGGCGAGTGGAAGCTAGTAGCGTCGCAGTTGGCGCGGCCGTTGGAAGAGTAGAGGGCAATGTTCAGGTTTCCCCTGTGTACCTCTGTGTCCCCTGTGGTTAAAAAAGTCTCTACCACAGGGAACACAGAGGTACACAGGGAAAAGCGAGCGCCACCCTAGCTCTCGTCAGCGCGCAGCCGATTCTGCCAGTGCGACCACAGGAACCATACGATCCCGGCCAGCAGAAACGCCCCAATCACGGCGTCGAATTTGTGGAAGTACTTGCCCAGGGAGCGCCAGTTCTCGCCCAGCTTCATGCCGAAGTAAGCCAGCATAAAGCACCAGGGCCACGACCCGAGAAAAGTATAGATGTGGAACTTGCCACGCGGCATGCGGGCAATCCCCGCGGGCAGCGCGATAAATGTGCGGATCACCGGCAGCAGGCGCGCAATGAACACGGCCATATCTCCCCAGCGCAGAAAGAATCTGTCGGCCCAATCCAGTTCACGGTGACCCATCAGGATCCAGCGTCCATAGCGCTCGACCAGCGGGCGTCCGCCATAGCAGCCGATTTCGTAGGCCACCAGCGAGCCCAGATTGCATCCGATGGCGCCGGCCGTTGCCGCCCATACCAGCTTCATCGCGCCGGTATAAACCAGGTACCCGGCAAACGGCATGATCAGTTCCGAAGGCAGCGGAATGCACGCCGACTCGATCGCCATAAGCAGCACGATCCCGGCATAGCCGGTCGCCGCTACCAGGGAATTGATGAAGACGAAAAGTACGGTGAGGATTTTCTCGGTCATGCGATCAACTGTGCGGGCGGACCAACTGCAGATCCCTCGCTTCGCTCGGGATGACAAGCGTGGAGGGGAAATCCATCAAATCGTGTCAGAACGTCCCATCCTGCGTGAAGCTGAAGCCGGGCAACGTCACGCCATCTCCCGACTTGGTGACCTTCACCTTCACCACAGGCGCGTCGGGCGCGGTGACCTCGGCGGGCCGCAGCACCGCAAATTGGGAGAACACTTCGCTGTACACCTTGGTGACCAGGTGATCCTGGCCGGTTGCGTCATGACGCCAGACCTGTCCGAGTTTGATGCCCTTCACAGCCACAAGTTTTTTCCTATTCTCAGAGCTTACTTCTCAGACTACTCACCCGCCTGCCAACCCGTCAATTGCCGCGGGGTTACTTTCGTCGGATGCGCGGCCGCAGCTTTGTTACCATGAACCCGCTATCCAACAGTGTCCCAGAGGAACAGGAGGAAACCGATGCCTCGCGGAAACGTGCCGCGTCAACCCAGCCACAGCGGACGGCAGGAAGGTGCCCGCCGGGCACAGGGTTCACCATTATTGAAGAAGACCGCAAAAACGACGATTGCAAAAGCGGCGACTGCCCAGGCAAAAAAAGCAAAGCCACCGAAGGTTGCCGTCGCGAAAAAGAAATCCGCCTCTGGATATGACCCTTTGGCTCCCGAGCGTATCCGTCAGATCATCGCCGGCCTTGACCAGCTCTATCCCAAAGCGACCTGCGCTCTCACTCACCGCAGCGCGTGGGAATTGCTCGTGGCGACCATTCTCTCCGCCCAGTCTACCGACGTGCGCGTGAACATGGTCACGCCCGTGCTATTTGAAAAGTATCCAACCGTTCAGGATTTTGCCGCGCTCGAGCCCGAACAGTTGCAGCCGGACATCTATTCGACCGGCTTCTTCCGCAACAAATCGAAGTCAGTGGTAGGCGCGGCGCGAAAGGTCGTCGCGGACTTCGGCGGAAACGTGCCGCAAACCATGGACGAATTACTCAGCCTCCCCGGAGTCGCTCGCAAGACCGCGAACGTCGTGCTCGGAACCTGGTTCAAGAAAAATGAAGGAGTCGTCGTCGATACGCACGTGACCCGGATTTCGCGGCGACTCGAACTGACTAAGCAGGAAGACCCGAAGAAAATTGAAGAGGACTTGATGCAGATCATTCCGCGCGAGCGCTGGACCGACTTTTCTCACGAAGTGATCTGGCACGGACGGAAGTTGTGCGTAGCGCGCAGTCCGAAGTGTGCAGACTGCGCGCTGGAGAAGCTGTGCCATGCCGCGGATAAGACGTGGTCAACGGTTGAGATTCACAAGGACGCGCAGCCTTAGATGCCGTTATAAAACATCTCAACCACCGTGCAATCGTCGTTGAGCGGAGTGCCACCGCAAAAATCAGCGACCGCACTGAAGACGTCTTCCATCGACTTACTCTTCCCCGCCACACTCTCCAGACGTTCGCTGTCAAACATATCTCCGCGGGCATTCTCGGCCTCGGTGACGCCGTCGGTCACCAGAATCATCCGATCCCCCGGCCTCAACTGGCAGCGGTCGCTCGAGTAAGTAGCATCCGCCAGCAATCCGACAGGCAGGTTACCGTGTGCCGGCCGCAGCACTTCGTTGCCGCAGATCCACACCGGCGGAACGTGGCCGCAGTTGACGTATTCAAGATCACCGTCGCTGCGCAGGCGCGTAATGATCATGGTCGCGTACTTCTCACCGATGTGTTTATAAGTGAAGAAGCGATTGACCGCGTCGACAATCTCCACCAGCGGCATGCCCGAAATAAGTTGCGAATAGACCATCCCCTGCAGAATGGAAGCCAGCAGCGCGGCCGAAACTCCCTTGCCGCTGACGTCCGCGAGCACCACGGCCAGGCCTTCAGGAGTGTTCACGGCTTCGAAGAAATCGCCGCCGATCTCTTTACAAGACAGGTTGCGCCCGTGAACCCGCGCAAAAGGAACTTCAGGCAGAGTTACCGCCAACAGACGCTGTTGAATGGACGCTGCAATCGAAAGTTCCTGCTGGTACCGCCGTCCGGCTTCTTCGGCCTGCACCAGCCGCGCGTTTTCCACCAACTGGGCGGCTTCAGTCGCGATCGCACGCAGAATATCGTGGCTCACGCTGGTGATATCGCGCGACGCAAAGCGCGAGTCCACATAGAGCGCCCCCATCACTTCCCCACCAGCCACCGGCTGTTCGACGCGTGAGGTTTGCACCATCGGCTTGCGCAACGGCATACAGATCACCGTCCGCAGGTCAAAGGTGACGATGCTTTTCCGTTCCTTCACGTCGAGCATCTGACTGGTGTCGGTCACCAGGTATTCCGAGTTCGAGGTCAACGCGCCATCCAGCACCGATCGGGAAATTGTCTTGTCGTCGAGCAGCAACTCGCCCTTCGAGTTACGCCCGGCGGCCAGCTTCAGCGTTCCATCGAGGTCGCGAAGAAAGATGTACGCCCGTTCCGCCCGCGTCAGCTTCAGCGTGGCATCGAGCAGCGTAACCAGGATTTCATCGAGCACGCCAATGGTGTTGAGCTTGCGCGCCGCTTCCATAAACAGCGTGAGTTTTTCCAGGTCGCTCGCCTCCGGAGCAATCTGGATGCCGGAAATCTGGCTGAGAAATTCGCGCGCCGTGTTCGAGGTCGTATGCAGAGGATGGAAAATCAGGTAGGCGATATCGCGCGCGCCAAATTCCAGCCGGTCGTTGCGCTGCAGCTTGTGCCGGTCCACCTTCTCGCCGTTGACGAAGGTGCCGTGCTTGCTGCCCAGGTCGACGACAAAAAATTCCCCGTTTTCAGAAACGATCGTGGCATGCTCGCGAGACACGCGCGGGTCGGCGATCACCAGGTCGCGATCCACCTTGCGCCCCACCGTGTAAGGAGTGTGATTCAGCGACAAAGTCTGCTGATCATTCCCGGTTACGAAGATCGCGATGGGAAAGATGCTGGAAATGCCCGAATGCGACGAAGCCGACATGTACCCTGAATTCTCCTGCGGGCCATCGTATCAGCAAAAGCCGCCAGCCAAAGATGGCATCGCCCGACACGACCCCAAAGCATTCTACGACGTAGCTGGCCTGGCCGACGCGGTAAAAGTCCTCTGATAATAATGGATCAGTATCAGGGCAGCCACTCCCACGGGAATCTGCGTTGCCGTCCAGAACGGAATTGCCCAGTATCGCTCGACCGTTTCGCGAGGCAAAATAAAGGAGAAACCGGCCAGCACAGTGCTCGCCAGCCACGGCCAAACGATCAGGCAGGCGGTGATCGCCAACTGGGCACGGTTGACGACGCTTCTCTGCCAAATCGCCCCGCGCTCCCTGACCAGCACCAGCACCGCCGGGATCAGCAGCACCTGATTGTAAGGGACGTTCATCGGTATCAGCAGGACGGTCGTAGCCAGCACCAGACTAACCGTGTAAGCGAAAGAAGCAGTGTTTGCCGCTTGCCGGCGCTCCCGCCAGCAAACCCCCATCATCGCCGCAAACGCCAGCAGCTCAAGGGCCCAGCTCCATGGCGCAGTAAGCGACGGACTACCCAGCATCGTGTCCAGCACCGATCTCGCCCCCGTGTAGCGCTGATATGCATGGATGGCGTGCCAGAAGCGCGGAATCCAGTGCGGCAGACACCACTCCGAGGCAGCACACAGGATGGCCATGGTTAACAGGAACGACGCGGCGCAGCGATAGCGGCGCCGCCAGTCGGCCACGGTCCAGATGGCGAGCCAGGCCAGCAACAGCACCACCAGTTGCGGCTTAATGCTAGCCAGAGCCAGCAGAAATCCGGCGGCGACAAGATAGTCGGCGACCAGAAGAGCGGTCGCGATCGCCAGCAGTCCGGCGACCAGCAGGCTGATCTGCTGCAGCTTCAGCCCTTGCATCACCGCCACACTGCCCAGCGTCAGCGCGAGCAGGCTGACCTGGGTCCACAACGTCGCCGGCCACCGCAACACCCGTATCCAGAGCAGCGTGCCCACGCAGGTAAGAACCAGCAGCATCCAGAAGAAGCATCTCTGGACGATGACGAAGCGCAATCCAGTAGTCGGGGCAAGCAAGAAGACCACATACACAGGATAGGCAAACCCCTGCTCATCGCCCGGATCACTGGGACGAGATGCATCCAGCGGCCGCCCATAGTAGCCAGCCTGAATTTCGCGGGAAACCTCCGCGCCGTAGGGATCGCGTCCCCGCAGCAGAAGCTCACGCGCGCCCAGCCAGCGCGGATAAAGATCGGAAAGATTGCCGCGCGGCCGGTCATGCCGGGCGGAGTCGGAAATCTGATACGGAATCAGCACGCGGTCAACATAAGTCCACATGCCCGCTGCACAGAGCACAGCGGCCAGAACCAGCCCAAGCGGCTTATCGGAAATGCCAGGTCTCATCGCGAAATCTGAGAATCTGGATATTACAACGCTTCGGGAACATTTCTGGGCCAATCAGAGATTTCGGTGGTGGTGCAGTTTGATTCCCACAGGCATATTCCCTCCCCTCCAAGTGCGCTAGACTTGCAAGTCCACACTCGGGTGCGCCAAGGCATCGCTGTCCAGGTCTGGGCCTATGTTGCCTCCAGAATTCAGTTCAGCAATTGACGATCTCATGAAGGCCGATCTCCAATGCACGAGAGACCTGTGGTTCGGTTTGCTATTGATCTCCACCGGAACCGTCGGATTCGGCCTGGCACTGGAAGGCCCTGAGCTGTGGTTTGAAATAAGGGACATATTTCGCAGGAGACGGGATCGTCGCAGATTCTTCGTCACCTCGCCAACCGACCCTCCGGATTGGATGAAACTAGCGGCGTTTGCTGGATGGGCGTTAATCGTGCTGGGAGTTATGGCAGAAGGGTACACGGAAGCCAAAGTTAGTGATGCCGACCGCAACCTCCAAACATTCAATGACACCCTTTTAGCCGATGCACGGAAGCAGGCAGCCGAAGCTGAAGCGACCGCAAGAGGATTTGACGTGCAAATTGCGCAGTCCAACGCCACTGCAAAATCAGCAGAGGCTACGGCCAAGAAGTTTGAATCCCAGATTGCCATCGCACAACGGGATGCCGCTGAGTCCAAAAAAGAAGCAGAGTCAGAGCGGCTTGAGCGAGTCAAACTCCAGAAGGAACTAGAGCCACGCCGATTAACCGGCGTGCAGAAGGAAAAACTGACCAATCTGCTACGCGACAGACCAGGGCCAATAATGATCCAGTGGGCCTCCGATGGGACTGAAGCCGTCGATTTTGCAAATGACATCGGAGACGCACTGAATAAGGCTGGCTGGAAAACATTTTTCGGAGCTAGGTTTACTTTTGAACACGGTATAGACGTCGGTGCCATGAGAGGCTCGGACATGTCCATTCTTACGCCGGAAATAGAAAGACTGAAACAGGC
This sequence comes from uncultured Acidobacteriaceae bacterium, assembly GCA_963773955.1. GTDB lineage: Bacteria > Acidobacteriota > Terriglobia > Terriglobales > Acidobacteriaceae > Acidiflorens. The sequence goes on from CAVZDM010000129.1 coordinate 110,417, forward strand.
TCTTTCGGCGATTGGCCTCAACAGCCGGACTACGATCTTCGATCCGAACGACCATCATTCTGTCGGGGGATTTGAAAAGAATGTCTTGTATTTGGTGATCGACCACAAGCCCGAAACAAAACACACCCCGTAAATCAGGCGGAGCGACCCGATTGCCAAGTGACGACCCGGTGGATGCCAAACGGCACCGCCACCGCAATCTCTCCGTTAAGCGGAGCCGCGCGGACCCCTCCGCGCTACGTGGCTCCCGCCGACAGCGCCTCATCCCCGCGCCCATACTTCCTGCAAATCCAAACCACCATCGGAATCCACCACCACGGACTCAGCCATGGCCACACCCACGAGCCCATAAAGAGGATCGCGTACACCGCGACGAGCAGGGCCGCATCCACGCGCATTTCCGACCGCGTCGCCGCCCCGGGCGCTGCGAATAGCATGAGCACCACCGGCAGCAGCAGCGTCAGGTCATGGATCACCGTGTGATAGCTGACCAGAATGCAGGTCACGATTGCCGCTGCGATCATGAAGCGAGTCCCGGTTCCTCGCCTCCAAACTTTCCACAACACCATCCCGAGCACGGCCGCCGCACCCACAATCGCCGCCACGGTGACGAAGCTTCCGCCGCTACCGCCGCTTCCACCCGCGAGTTCCGCAAGTTGGCCAATTAATCCGCGGAGGTTCGGCATTTCCGCGATCGGTGTACCGCCTGCGCCGTGATTCTCCGCATAAAGAACGGCGTGCCCGTAGCCGACGATCCCACGCCATCCCGTCATCATCGCCCAGATGGCCCCCAGCGCCGCCGCCACCGGACCAAGCCCCAACAACAATCGCGGCCGTCGCAACAATAAGATCAGCGCCAGCGGAAGCACGATGTGGAACTTGAACAACCCGCATCCGAGCGCCGCGCCCGCCCAAACATCGCGGCCGCTCCCGAGCAAGAAAAGGCTTACCGTCACCAACAGCAGAAGCAGAATCGAATCCTGCCCTTGAATCAACGCTCTGACCACCGGCGCGAACGCGGTCACACTCAAAATCAGGAACAGCGGACTGAGCCGCTCCGTTTCCGCGAATGTCCTTCTGAGAATCACCAGACTCAGTATGAGCATGACGACATTCAAGAAGGTCCAAACCACATACGCCGGAAGAAAACTCAGGTAGGTCAAAGGCACAAACAGCAGTTCTTCAAACGGAGGGTGCAAATCGTGCAGTTGCGCCGCCTGGCCCGCGCGGACCATCCAGCCTTCGTGGTAAAACGCGGAGAAATCCTGATAGCCGTTTCGTAACGACCAAATAAGGTGCCGCGCGCCGACGAACCGAAGCAAGGTCAGCGCCAGAAGAAAAATTCCCGCCAGTCGTTCTCCTTCCTTGCTTCGATTAAGTTCGGCTGGCATCATGTGGAGTCTTTCAGACGTCCCCGATTCTATAATTGCGTCCAACATTCATGACCCAACATTTCATGACCCAACCTTCATGACTCTTCTCGCCGACAAGCGCCTGCTGTTCGCCGCGATCCTGTTCTTCGGTCTGCTGGGCATGACCGCCCGCAGCGCCACCGATCCCGATCTGTGGTGGCATCTGCGCACCGGCCAATGGATCGTCGAAACCGGCCACGTTCCCCATTCCGACCCTTTTTCTTTCACCCGCGCCGGGCATGCCTGGGTGTCGCATGAATGGCTGTCGGACGTCCAGTTTTACGAACTCTGGAAGCACGCCCGCCCCGCAGCCCTGATCGTATACTCCGCGCTGATTACGACCGCAGGTTTTTTGCTGCTGTATCTGCGCTGTCTTTTTTCTAGCGCGAGCGCGAGCGGCTCTGGAGCAAAGCCGCACTGGGCAGCCGCCGCGACTGCCCTGGGTGCTCTGGCTGCCGCTCCCTCATGGGGCGCGCGGCCGCAGATGTTCACCTTTACGCTAGCCAGCCTTCTTCTATGGTTGCTCGAAGCCGGCGAGCACCGCCCTCGGTTGCTCTTCTGGATACCGCCGCTGTTCCTCCTCTGGCTGAACCTGCACGCCGGATTCGCGCTCGGCCCCGCGCTGCTGCTGGCCTACGCGGTCGGCCTGCTTATGGAGACCGCCCTCGGCAGCACGCCCTGGCCGCAGACGCGGCCCATCCTCCTGCGAGTCCTGCTGCTTCTGCTGGCTTGTCTGGCGCTCGTGCCTCTCAATCCCAGCGGCGCTCACCTCTATCGTTATCCGTTCGATACCCTGCGCTCGTCCGGCATGCGGTCGCTCATCGGCGAGTGGCACTCACCCGATTTTCATGCCGGGATGTATCGCCCACTTTTGCTGCTATGGCTGCTGCTCCTGACCGCGCTGGCCAGTTCCCGCTCGCGGCCCAAGGGACGAGTGATCGTGCCCCTAGTCCTGGTTTCTTTCGCCGCTCTGGACGCCGTCCGCCACATTCCAATTTTCGTTTTGCTGGCGATACCGGTGATCGCCGCCGCTCTCCCGGCGACTCCGTCCTTGGCGGTTTCCGCACGACGCCCCGACTCCGCCCGCTTGCAACCACTTTTCAACGGAGCGGTGATCATTCTGATGGCCGTATTCGCATTGGTGAAGTGGGTGAGTCTAGCCCACCTCCAGGACGCCCGCGAGGCGGAACGGTTTCCCCAAAAAGCGGTAGCGTTCCTGCGCGCCGACAGCCATCCAAATCCCCAGACTCATCTCGACAACCAACCCGAAAGACTTTTCGTCTACTACGACTGGGGAGGCTACGCGATCTGGAGACTTTATCCCGAATATCGCGTGTTCGCGGACGGCCGCGCCGACCTGTATGTCGCCGGCCTGAATGGAGACGACCTGCTCCGCCAGTCGATCAAGACCGTACCGGAACTCCGCCCCGGCTGGCGAGACATTCTAGACCGCTGGAAGGTGCAGGCGGTGCTGGTGCCCCCTTCCAGCGCGCTGGCTCAAGCCCTCCTCCTCGACGCCGATTGGCACGCGGAATTCACCGACTCTAAGGCAATAGTCCTGCTGCGGACCCACCCCGCCCTCGAGAATTCCGGCATTTTCGACAGAAGCAGCGTCCGCACAGCAAGAAAGTGAAAAAATATTTCCCTCAGCCATCCGAATCTGCGAAACTAAGGCGCATAGTGCAATCGGCAGCAGTCCGAAGGAGTCCAGGATGAAACATTTGGCTAAACTCTTGTGGCGCAATGAGGAAGGGCAGGACGTCGCGGAATACGCGGTCATGCTGGCCGTTATTCTGGTGATCGTGATCGGCACCGTCAAACTGATCGGCACCAATGCGAACAACGTGTTCTCGGCGGCGGCGAGCAACATCCAGTAGGCCGCCACGCGGAGTTAACTTAGCCGTGACAACGCATGATCCCAGTGTTGTCCCGGAAGGAGCGGAATGAACCGAAGCCGTTTGTTGATGATCGGAGGCTTGGCGCTGGCCCTCGGCCTGCTTGCCGCCTATACCGTCTATAACAAGCTCCGGACCTCCGCAGGCGCGACCAGCAATGAACGTGGCGTGGCGGTCGCGGTGGCCGCCCGCGATATTCAGGTAGGAATCAAATTGGCAGTCGACGATGTCCGCATGGTTCAAGTGCCGATCTCGGCGGTCCCGCCCGGCGCATTTTCCGGAACATCGCAGATTCTGAGCCGGGGAGCGGTTCTGCCGATAACCAAAGGCGATTTTATTCTGCCCACTAAGCTGGCGGCCATGAACGCCGGAGCCGGCCTGCCCTCGCTGATTCCGCAGGGCATGCGCGCGGTTTCAGTGCGCGTCAACGATGTGGTATCGGTGGCCGGCTTCGTGCAACCGGGCACGCGCGTGGATGTGTTGGCCACCGGTGAAGGCTCGGGGAACGACCGTCAAACCACCACCGTCCTCGAAAACGTCGCGGTCATCGCCGTGGGCAAGAGTTTGGACCGGAATGCTTCCGATGCGCAGACTGCCCCGGTGATTACGCTCCTGGTTTCTCCCGACGACGCGCAGAAACTCGCGCTGGTTTCGCAGGAAGGACGGATCCAGCTGTCCTTGCGCAATCCGCTGGATACAAAAAAGGGAGGCATCGGCGCCACCCGGACAAGTTCCCTTTACCTGGGCGACACACCAGTGGTGAGCGTAGCGAAGCCGAAAGCGCACAAAGTGGTAGTCACCAAAGTTCCGGCGCCTCCACCGGGTGTCTATCAGGTGGAGATGATTCGCGGCAGCAAACGGGATGAGACCAAGTTTGAAGAGAACAAGTGATTTTGAGCCGTCGACACCTCAACCATTCGCGTCCGCCCATTGCCTCGATGGATTTGCCCGTGCATCTTCGCAGAGGTCCGAATTCATGAAATCTCTTACGCTCATTGCGGCGATTTTGCTTCTCGGTGCGATCACCACAACAAGCCTGTTCGCGACAGGAGTGCTCGCCAGCGCCGCGTCTCCCGAAGGCAATCCACAGGCCGCTCCGCCAACGGCTTCTTCTCAGAATCAGAATTCTCAGAATCCGCCCAGTGCGCCTGCCGCCCAACCCGCCACCACCACCCCCGCATCCAGCCAGAGCGTTACCCCAGGTGCCGCTCCGCTGCGCGTGATGGTGGGTAAATCCCTGCTGATTAACACTACCGAAAGACTGAAGCGCGTCTCGGTAACCGACCCCGCGGTGGCCGATGCGCTGGTCGTCACCCCCACCCAGGTGTTGGTCAATGGACTCTCTCCGGGCGAGGTTTCCCTGCTCATCTGGGATGAACTGGAGCGCTCGCGCAGCTTCGATCTTCGGGTGGATGTCGATATCACCGCAGCTTCGGAGGAAATGCATCGCCTTTTCCCGGATGAGCAAATCAGCGTGACTCCTTCGCGTTCCGCGATTGTTCTCTCCGGTCACGTCACCACCGAGGACGTCTCCAAGCATGCGGGTTTGCTCGCCTCGGCGTATTCCAAGAATGTGGTGAACGTGTTGACCTTCGGCCCAGTTGGAGCCGAAGAAGTGCTGCTCGAAGTCAAGTTTGCCGAAGTGGATCGCTCGGCTCTGACCCAGGCGGGCTTCAACCTGCTTTCGACCGGTTCCGGAAACACCATCGGCACCACCACCACCGGCCAGTTCGGCGGAGTCACTGGCATCGGGAGCATCACCGATACGGGATCAAGCAGCCCATTTCCCAGTACGGCGACGGTAGCGAACGTACTCAACATGTTCTTCTTCAACCCGCAGGTCCATCTGGGCGCGGTGATCGAGGCCCTCAAGACGCAAAATCTTTTGCAGATTCTGGCCGAGCCCAACCTGATCGCGGTCAATGGCAAGGAAGCCAGCTTCCTGGCCGGCGGCGAATTTCCCTTCCCGGTCGCGCAGCAAAACGCCAGCGGAATCGCCACCGTCACCATTCAGTTTCGCGAGTTTGGCGTGCGCTTGAAGTTTACCCCTGTGATTCAGCCGAACGGCAACATCCACCTGCACGTGATTCCCGAAGTGAGTACGCTCGATTTCGCCGATGCGGTCACCGTCGCCGGAACCACCATACCCGCCATCAGCACCCGCAAGGCGGATACCGAATTCGAACTGCAGGATGGCCAGAGCTTCGTCATCGCCGGCCTTCTGGATAACCGGGTCACCAATACGGGCAACAAGATTCCGTGGCTCGGCGATATTCCAATCATCGGTAATTTCTTCAAGAGCAAGAGCGACCAGAAGAGTAACTCGGAATTAATGGTCCTGTGCACGGTGCGCCGGATTACGCCCAATACCCAGCAGCAGAAGACTCCCGCAAGCCCGGAGCCGTATCTGGATAAGGGCAAGTTCGACGGCAAGAAAGCGAATTGACACATTGAGTCATTGAATCATTGAGACATTGAGTCATTGAAAAATCGCGCTAGGGTTTTGATGATTCAATACCTCAATGATTTAATGATTCAATGCCTTTAGGGGTGGGGGGTCATGCCGGAATTGTCAGTAGCCGTGTTCGCCACGGATAATGACCAGCGCGCGGTGCTGCAGGTTCTGGTGGATGGCACCGGTGTGGCCCGCACCGTGTGCAGCAACCCGACCTTGCCCGCGGCCGCCCACGACCCGGTTGTCCGCAAGACTCAAGGCTTTGCGCCCGACGTCGTGCTGGTGGATATCGCCACCGATGGCATCACTGCGGCGATCCGGGCAATCGAGTTGCTCCACCAGGAACTTCCCGATTCAGCCATCTTCGCCGTCGGCCCCATGACTCATCCGCAATTGATTGTCAATGCCATGCGGGCGGGTGTGCGTGAATACATTGAGCGCCCCACCACCACCACCGATCTACTCGACGCCTTTGTCCGCCTGACCGCTCGTCGCAAGCCCGTGCGCGAAGGTTCGCGGGGCAAGGTGTTCACCGTAGTCAACGCCAAAGGCGGCAGCGGCGCCACCACCGTCGCCGTCAATCTCGCGCTTGCCCTGCAGTCGGTTCACCACAGCACGGCGCTGGTGGACTTGGCGCCCCTCGGTCACTGCGCCCTGCATCTCAATCTCAAGCCCGCCTTCACCGTCTCCGACGCCATCACCAATCTGCACCGCCTCGATTCCTCCCTGCTCGACAGCTTTATGGCGCGTCATGATCGCGGATTGCAGGTGCTGGCCGGCGCCGTGGCTCCCGTTGCCATCGAGCCTTCCGCTTCCGATTTTGCCCGCCTCTTTGACACCATGGCGGGCCTGTTTCACTACATTGTCGTGGACGCTTCCTCCCGTCTCGACAGCGCCACTCGTCTGGTCAGTAACCTGTCGGAGAAAATTCTGCTCATCGCCCACGCCGATGTCGCGTCCCTCTGGAGTGCCGGAAGAGTGGCCCACTATCTCGGCGAGAGCGGATCACGCGACCGCTTTTCGCTGGTGTTGAACCGTTATCGCAAAGTGGCTGGCTTCAATGAAGCCGAAACCGAGGCCGCTATCGGAGCGCCCGTACTTTGGCGGATTCCCAATCAATACTTCGCCGTATCGAGCGCCATTGATCGCGGCATTCCCTTGATGCAGCAGGGAAGCACCGAAATTTCCCGCTCCATCTCCGGCCTGGCCGAATACCTGACTAGGGACGATTTAGACGTAAAGCGCACCGCCTGGTCGTTGTTTAAGACGGTATAGTTTAGCTCTTGGCTCTTAGCCGTTAGCTCTTAGCCAACAGCCAAGAGCTAACAGCTAAAAGCACGGTTTAGAATTTATGGCCAATCTGCAAGCCTTCGAACGGAACGAGTACCAGCAAGTCAAGGCGGACCTGCACCGCAAGATCCTCGATCGCCTCGACCTCGAGAAACTCGGCCGCACCACCGGAGACTCCGCGCGCGAAGAGGTTCTCATCCTCATTCGCAGTTCGGTGAATGGCGAAGCAGTCCCGCTTAGTTTCGCCGAGCGCGAGCAATTATCGCGCGAAATCCTCGACGAAATCTTCGGCCTGGGCCCGCTTGAGCCGCTGCTCAAAGATCCCACCATTTCCGACATCCTCGTCAACCGTTTCGACCGCGTCTACATCGAACGTGCCGGCAAACTCGAAATCACCGGCTTGTCCTTCAAAGACAATCAGCACCTGATGCAGATCATCGACCGCATCGTCTCCCGCATCGGCCGCCGCGTCGACGAGTCTTCGCCCATGGTCGACGCCCGCCTGCAGGATGGCTCCCGCGTCAACGCCATCATTCCTCCCCTGGCGCTCGACGGTGCCTGTCTCTCCATCCGCCGATTTGGCCGCGATCCCGTGACCGCACGCAACATGCTCGAGAACAAGACCCTGACCCAGCCCATGCTCGATCTGCTCTCCGCCGTGGTCAAAGGCCGCCTCAACGTCATCATTTCCGGAGGAACCGGCGCCGGCAAAACCACCGTCCTCAACGTTCTCTCCGGATACATCCCGAATTCCGAGCGCATCGTCACCATCGAAGACGCGGCCGAATTGCAGCTCAAGCAGGAACACATCGTGCGTCTCGAAACCCGACCTCCCAACATCGAAGGCAAAGGCGCGGTCCGCATGCGCCAGCTCGTCATCAACAGCCTGCGCATGCGCCCCGACCGCATCGTCGTCGGCGAAGTGCGCGGCGAAGAAGCCTTCGACATGCTTCAAGCCATGAATACCGGTCACGAGGGTTCGCTCACCACCGTCCACGCCAACTCGCCGCGTGACGCCCTGGCCCGCATCGAAAATATGGTTTCCATGGCCAATCTGAATATTCCCGAGCGCGCCATTCGCCAGCAGATCGCCAACGCCGTCCATGCCGTAGTCCAGGTCGCGCGTCTCTCCGACGGTTCACGCAAGATCATCACCGTCTCCGAAGTGACGGGAATGGACAATGAAATGATCACTCTCCAGGACATTTTCGTCTTTGACCGCAGCGGGATTGACGAGAGCGGAAAAGTCCGCGGCGTCTTCCGTTCCACCGGACAGCCACCCCATTTCGCCGAGCGCCTGGCCACCGCCGGTTGCCGCCTGAGTCCTGCGATCTTCGAGTCCCGGATGGAGGTCTAGCGGATGCCTTTCTTCATCGCCCTGCTGGTGTTTGTGGTGGTCACCATGGCGGTCTTTGCCGTCATGTCTCTGTTCGATGAGCGCAAGGCCCAGTCCCGCGTCCTCCGCGACCGCCTCTCCACCGTTCAGGGGCCAACCGAACAAGCCGCGCCCGACATGGCTCTGCTGCGCGACGAAGTGCTCAGCCGCATACCCGCTTTCGACACCTTCCTCCGCCGCTCCGAGCGCGTCTCAGCTCTGCAAAAGGTGCTGGCGCAGGGCAACGTCGACGTTCGTGCCGGAAACTTCCTCATGCTATGCGCCGTGTCTGCCCTGGTCTTCGCCGTCGTCGCCTTCGTCACCGGCGGCAACATCGCGTTCGGCTGGGCCGGCGGTCTGCTCGGCTTTTTCATTCCCTACGCCTACGCCTCGCACATGCGCACCAAGCGCTTCCAGAAATTTGAGGAAAAGTTTCCCGAGGCCATCGACACTCTAGCCCGCGCCGTTCGTGCCGGACACGCCTTCACCACGGCTCTGGAAATGATTGCCAACGAAGTTTCCGAACCCGTCGCCGGAGAATTCCGCCAACTCTACGAAGAACAGAAATTCGGCCTCCCCGTCCGCGACGCCCTGCTCAACCTCGCCGACCGCATTCCTCTGGTGGACGTCAAGTTCTTCGTAACCGCGGTGATGTTGCAGCGCGAAACCGGAGGCAATCTGGCCGAGATTCTTGACAACCTCTCCTACGTCATCCGTGAACGCTTCAAAATCCTGCGCCAGGTCCGCGTCCACACCGCCCAGGGACGCCTGACCATGGTCCTGCTCATGGCTCTGCCACCCGTCATCGTGGTAGTCATGACGATCCTCAACCCCGGCTTCATTCGTCCGCTTTTCACCGATCCTATAGGACACGCATTGATAGTAGGTGGCATCACGTTGCAGACGCTAGGCTACTTTTTCATTCGCAGAATTATCAGGATTCAAGTTTGAGAATCGGTCGTTAGTCATTTGTCGGTTAGTCGTTAGTCGTTCGCAGCCGTTAGTCGTCAGTCGTTCGGAGGTTTTTGCCAACGACCAACGACCAGCGACCAACGACGGGTTTAAAGGTCTGATTCATGGTCCTGGCGCTCTCCATTTTCGCGTTCCTCACCATCGTGATCGTCGTCTTCACCTTCGGAGCGGCCACCGTTGCGCCGTCGTCCGTCCTCGGATCACGCCTGCGCGAAATCGGATGGCAGCGCCCCAAAGCCCAGGCCAAGCCCGCCATGCGCGAACGCATGCAGCAGGCTCTCGATCCCTTCAGCCGCGCCCTGCCCATCTCGCCCGCCGGAGTTTCGCAAACCCGTGCCTGGCTCATACAGGCGGGATATCGCAGCCCGCAACACGTGACTATCTATAACGGGATGCGCGTCCTGTTCGCCGCCATCGGCTTCTTCTCGGTTTTTCTGTTCACCGGATTCGATTCACCCGCGCTCCTGCTAGGCATGCTCGCGTTCGGCTTTTTCGTCCCGCGATTCCTGCTGAAAAAGAAGATGAAGGAGCGCCAGCTCCGCATCCGCCTCGGTCTTCCCGATGCCCTCGATCTAACCGTGATCTGCGTCGAGGCCGGACTGGCCCTCGATCAGGCGATGAGCCGAGTAGGCACCGACCTGAGCCACGCGCACCCGGAACTAAGCGGTGAATTCCATCTCTTCGACCTGGAAATTCGGGCCGGAAAACCGCGCGTCGAGGCGCTCCGCAATCTAGCCGAGCGCACCGGAGTCGATGACATTCGCTCGCTCGTCGGAACCCTGATTCAAACCGACCGCTTCGGAACCAGCGTAGCCCAGGCCCTGCGCGTGCATTCCGATTCCCTGCGCACCGAGCGCCGCCAGCGAGCCGAAGAGCAAGCCGCCAAAACCACCGTAAAAATGATCATTCCCCTGGTCCTGTTCGTGATGCCCTCTCTACTATTCGTCACCATCGGACCAGCCGTAATTCAGTTGCTCCACATATTCATGCCCGCGAAGCACTGAAGCATTGAGACATTGAATCATTTAGTCATTGAATCATTTAAATCAAGACCCCAATGTTTGAATGTCCTTAAGTGATTCAATGTCTAAATGATTCAATGATTCAATGTCCAAATGATTCAATGACAAAATGACCCACGGCTACGCCTTCAACCGCACCCGCACCACCTATCTCGCGACCAATCTTCTGATCGCGCGCACCCACTGGACCCGCTTTCGCGGCCTCATGGCCACCGATTCCTCGCGCTTCTCGCACGGCCACGGACTCTGGATCAACCCCTCCCACGGCATCCACACATTCGCCATGCGCTTTCCCATCGACGCCGTGTACCTCGATCGGGAAAAGATCGTCATCCACCTCGAAGAGGGACTAAAGCCCTGGCGCCTGGCCGCCGTTCGAGTCCAAGCCGCGTCCGTGCTAGAGCTTCCCGCCGGCACGATCCGCGAATCCCTGACCGCGCTCGGCGACCAGGTGGATATTTCTTTCGAAGAACGTCCGCCTCAAACCGAAGCCGCCTAAAACACGCAGCATCTTCGTGACGAACCTCCGATCTGTCATCCTGAGCGGAGCAGGGACTTCACGAAGTGAAGCCCGTGCGGCGTCGAAGGACCCCTGCACCCTTCGCGCTCAGCAAGGACGCATCAGGGAGTTCCCCCGATGCCCCGTGGCGGATGGGCCACGTTACCTCGGGAGCATGACGGGGTTGGCCTTTGAAACGTCGACCGAGATAATTGGGGGTGCGCCACTTCTCGCGCTTTTCGAGAAGTGGCCTGCCGCGGACGTCTTGGCGTAAGGCTTCCCCGAGAATCCCCCCTTGACTCCCCTGTTAAAATAGATCCATAGCAAACAAGCATTTGCCTAAGCCCCACCTGCTCCTTGACAACAAATCCGAGCGGCAATCGTCCATTGTTTCAGCGGCCCATCTCCGCGACCAATTTTAGGCTAACTCCTTATTCCTGAATACTTTACCTATAAGTCCTTATTCCCCAATGACCTGGAAGGAATTTCTCTCTAAGTCGATGATTCCAATAGACCGTGGGGGGGGAGGGGGTAGGGGTACTAACCGGTAAACATGGCCTTAGCGTTCGACATTCAAAACAACCGGGAAACTCTGTTCCAGTGTCGAACAAAGCACAATGGCACAAAAGACTCAAAAAACACCGAAGTCACCGCGATAGTCCGACCATCCTTCTGGCACACTACACTAGTGGGACTCCCCAAAAAAATATCGCAGTCCAAACGTAGTTCGAAAACGTAATTCGAAACACAGTCGGAAACAATGTCCGAAGTTGCCACCAGCCCCGCAGTCACCGATCGTGAGCCCAACGATCGTCGGCCAAACGATCAATGGCCCGAGCCGCCGCGCCTGCTCGTCGAATGGTCCTCACGCTGGGAAGAGTTCAAATCCGCCTTCGGCCCCGCGCTCACCCGCGCTCCAAAAGCCTTGGCGGGAGAAGCGCCCATCGGCATCTTCCCGTATCGCGGAATGCTCGCGAGTTGGCTGCTCGAATGCCTGCTGCTGATCGCGATCATCGTGCTCCCCGCGCGCTTTGAGAGTCTGCAGATGCCCGCTCCGCCCACTCGTCTGCACTGGGACGTAATCTATTATTCCGGAGACGAACTGCCGCAAACGCAGGATCGCGGCGGAGCACAGTCCGGCAAGTCCGGACGCGCCGGCGGTGACCAAGCCCGCCATCGCTCGCAAGCCATCCGCGTAGCGCGCGGCGACAAGCCCAGCGAAAAAGTTGTGGACGCTCCCAAAGTAAATCTGCCGCATTCCGATTCCGCCGTCGCCAATCTGCTCGCGTTCAAATCGAATCCCGGACCGCCGCCCGCCGAAGGCCTGCGCTCCACTTTAACCGCTCCAGCTCTCCCGGCAATGAGCGTAGTGCCGCCTTCGCCAGAATTGAATTCATCGACGCGCCGCACTCCGAACACCATGACGACCAACGTCATCCCACCTTCGCCGGAGCTAAGCGCCTCCACAAGCCGCACTGCGAGCAGCCTGACGACGAACGTCATCCCGCCCGCGCCCGACGTCTCGCACGCCAACACGCGCTCTTCCGCAACCATGAGCACGACCGTAGTCGAACCCGCGCCGAATGTCTCGCGCGATAAGATGCAGACCGCCAACCCACTCGCGCAGACCGTCATCGCGCCCGCTCCACAAGACACGCAGCGCGACCTGGCCAGCTCCCGTCTTCCGATGACGCAGACGGTTGATGTAGTTGCGCCCCCCGTTTCCGCGCCTCAGCGCGAAGTATCGTCCACGCCCAGAATGTCGCTGCCCGCGCCCGCCGTCGTAGCGCCCCCACCGTCACAAGTCAGCCGCGACCTCAACAGCTGGGGAGGCTCAGCCACCGGAGACATGCAAACCAAGCCAGTGCCTCCACCCCCAACCGCATCCGGAGGATCACTAGCAAGATCAGGCGCCGCGACGCTGACGCAGCAAGTTGTCCCACCGCCAGCCAGCATCGAGGGCGGGAAGAACGGCATCCAGGCAAGCGGCCGCGCCGGTCAATCGCCAAATGCACTGCTGGGCGCGGCCGACGTCATCCCACCTCCACCAGGTCTGGGCGGAGGCAAAGCCCTCTCCGGCAGCGGACGAGGCAACAAAGGCGCCGGAGCCGGAAGCCCGCTCGATCTAGGCTCCGCAGTAGCTCCGCCAACGAACGCCAGAGGGAGCGCCGCCGGCAGCGGAGTCGTAGTCTCCAACCAACCCGGAACGAGAGTTGGACTACCGAACTCCGCCAGCGGAGCTCTAGCCATGTCGCCCACCGGAACAGCCAAGACCGGTCTCGGAGGCAGCGGTGGCGGGTCAAGCATAGGCAAAGGCAACGGCCCCGGCAGCGGCCTGCAAGGAGAAGGTTCAGGAGCAGGCCGAGAAGGTACAGGAAGAGGCACCGACCCCAACGCCCGAGGCGGAATCTCCCCTTACCCCGGAACCGGAGGCGCAGGCAACGGCACCACCGGCGCCCCCGCCGTGCCCGGAGTATCCGTGCAAGGCGGCACCACAGCCAGCATCACCCTGCCCAGCTTCGGAGCCCCCGGCGGCGACGCGCCATCAGCCGGCCCCGGCCGCTCCTCCACCAGCGCACGCGGCGGCATAAGCTACACCGTAAAAGCCACGTCAAGCTCCGGCGGCGTCTTCAATCGCTATGGTCAACTGAAAGGCGTCAACTATTCCACCTACATCGACACATCGCTCGGAACCGCAGTGATGCAGTATGCCGATGCTGCACACCCTTACTCAGGAGACCTCACCAAACCCGAGCCCCTGCGCGTTGACCTGCCCCAGGGACTGCGTCCGACCTACGTAGTATTCACCTGCATCCTCGACCGCTCCGGAAATCTCAAAGACCTGAGAGCACTCGAGCCCGGCGCCGCCGAAACCACTTCCAAGATTCTGGTCGCTCTGCACAGCTGGAAATTCCGTCCGGCAATGCGCGGGGATGAACCGGTGGAAGTAAATGCATTCTTAGGGTTCGGGATCGATACGCGGTAGGAACCAGAGTGCGGGTGCCCCACTCATTCGCGTTCTCTGCGAATGAGTGGGCTTTCGACCTCCGCAAAACGCCAGTGCTGATTATTTAATAGCCTTTACGCTTATCCACCACGGCCAGCAACGACTCGCCCTTCAGATAGCGCCGCAGATTTTCCGAGAACAGCGCGTAATGCCGCTCCCATAACTTGTCAGTAAGCGCCGCTGTGTGTGGAGTAATGAGCAGATTGGGCACATCCCACAGCGGAGAATCGGCAGCCAGCGGCTCCTTAGGAAAAACATCGAGCGCCGCGCCGCCAATTTTCTTTTCACGCAGCGCAGCGGCAAGCGCCGGTTCATCCACGAGCTGACCGCGACCAACGTTAATCAAGCAAGCCTCCGGCTTCATAAGCGCGAGGCGCTCTGTGTTCGCAATTGCCTTTGTGCTAGCTGTGACCGGAGCTGCCAGCACGACGTAGTCCACTTGCCGAAAGACTTCGTCGATTTGAGCCGGAGCGAAGACGGCGTCCGCACCTTCGCTTCCCTTCTCCGGATGCTCGCGCGCCGCGATCACCCGCATGCCCAGAGCCTTCGCACTTCTCACCACCGACCGTCCGATGCTGCCAAGGCCTATGAGACCGACGGTTGCGCCCGCGACCTCACGCACACGCGGCCGTTCGTCCCATAAAATCTGCTGCCCCCAAACATGCTTCTGCTGCAGGAGCACCGAGCTCGGAATTTTCTTGGCCAGCGCAAAAATGAGCGCGATCACATGCTCGGCCACCACCGGCCCGTGCACTTCGCGCGCGTTAGTGAGAACGACATCGCTGGCAACGAGTTCGGGAAACATCAGCTGATGAACCGCCGCCGCCGGAGAATGAATCCAGCGCAGCTCCTTCGCCGCCGCGATCTGCTCAGGACGGATCGACCAGGCGATCACGACTTCAGCATCGACGATTTCTTCATCGACGCGCTTGTAGTCGGGAAGGTTGACAACGCTGGCTTGCGGAAATTCCTGCTGCAGCCGCTTTGGGAACCAACCCGGCGCGTTCCATTGATCAAATGGATGATGGACGAAGATGAGCAGTTTCATGGGCAACGAAATCTTTACCACAGGGGACACGGGGGTGCACAGGGGAAAACGTAAGCTTCGGTGCACCTGGAACTGATACTGCGAATTCTCTAGCCTCGCTTCAAACGGAGATCGCTTCCTGTCATTTCTTTCGGTTCGTTAACCCCCAGCATGCCAAGCATGGTCGGCGAAATATCTCGCAGCGAGCCATTGGGCTTCAGGGTGAATTGCTTCGCGTCCTCGGCCATCACAATAAACGGCACTGGATTCGTAGTATGCGCGGTATGCGGGCCGCCGGTTACGGGATCAATCATCATTTCAGCGTTGCCGTGGTCGGCGGTAATCAGCATGGCTCCGCCTTTGGCGCGCACCGCTTTCTCAATCTCGCCCAGGCAGGCATCGACCGTCTCGACCGCCTTGATCGTGGGCTCGAGCTTGCCCGAGTGCCCGACCATATCGGCATTGGCAAAGTTGACGATGATCACGTCGAAGGTGCCGTCGTTCGTAGCTTTGACGACGGCCTCGGCGATGCCAGCGGCGCTCATCTCCGGCTTAAGATCGTAGGTCGCGACCTTCGGTGACTGCACCAGCACACGATCTTCTCCCGGAAATGGCTGTTCCACGCCGCCATTAAAAAAGTAGGTCACGTGGGCGTATTTCTCCGTCTCCGCCACGCGCAGGTTGCGCATGTTCATCCCGGCCATGACGTTCGCCAGGATGTTCGCCATCGACTCCGGTGGAATCACCACCGGCAGGTTGAAGTTTTTGTCGTACCGCGTCATGCAAACGTACTTCAGGTTCTTCGGCACGCGGTCGCGCGGGATGGTTGCGTCCAAGTCCACAGCACCCGGCAAATCGCTTCCGCCCTTTTCGTTCAGCCCGCTGTTGCGGCACAGAGCGCGCGTGATCTGGCGCACGCGATCGGCACGAAAGTTAAAACAAATGCAGGAATCGTCGTCGTCGATCTTCGCCAACGCCTCGCCGCGATTGTCCGTGCAGACAAACGGCACTACGAACTCGTCCGTCACGCCCTTGTTGTAAGACGCTTTCATACCCTGCACAGGTTCAGCGCAGGTGCCGCCCTCGGCTTTGGCCTCGACCATCGCGCTGTAGGCGTTGGCGATGCGCTCCCAGCGGCGGTCGCGATCCATGGCATAGTAGCGGCCGCTGACGCTGGCGATCTTGCCGGAGTTGTACTCGCGCATCTTCTGCTGCAACTGTTCGAGGTAACCGGCGCCGTTGGTCGGCAACGTGTCGCGGCCATCCATGAAGGCGTGCACAAAGACGCGATCGACTCCGTTCTGCTTGGCCATTTTCAGGAGCGCGTACAGGTGCTCCTGCCGAGAATGCACGCCGCCATCCGAGACCAGCCCGAGCAGATGCAGCTTGCGCCCACCCAGCCGAGCGTTCTTCATCGCTTCGAGCAGCACCGGGTGCGCGAAGAATTCGCCGTTCAGGATCATCAGGTCGATGCGCGTGATGTCCATGTGCACAATGCGCCCGGCGCCCATATTCAGATGGCCAACTTCGCTGTTCCCCATCTGGCCCTCGGGCAGTCCAACAAAAGGCCCGCTGCTATGAATCAGCGTGTTCGGATACTCGCGCAGCAGCCGGTCATAGACCGGCTTACGCGCGAGTGCAATTGCGTTGGCTTTGGTTTCGGCTCGGTATCCCCAGCCGTCGAGAATGATGAGTACGAGAGGTTTAGGACGAGGCATAAATCCGCTATTAGCTCCTGGCTTTTGCTATTTGGCGTTTTGCAGATAGACTGAATCGCTTTCTGAGGGCTCACATCTCATACTATTGCAGAAACTGTCCCAGAGGATAACCATGCTCATCAATGAACTGCTCCTGCCGGAATTCGATGAAGAAATAAAAAAGACGCGCGTCATGCTGGAGCGCGTTCCCGAAGACAAGAAAGACTTCGCGCCGCATCCCCGATCCATGCCGCTGAACAAGCTCGCGCCTCACGTGGCGCAGTTGGCTGGCTTTGGTTTGACGATTCTTACCACTCCTGAACTTGATTTCTCAAAAAGCAGCATGAAGCCTCTGCCCTTTGAGTCCGCGGCGCAGCTGGTCTCAGCTCTTGATGAAGGCGCAGCCAAAGTGCGCACCGCGCTCAAGAACACTCCGGATGAAGCCTGGACGCAGCCCTGGAAGCTGAGCTTCGGAGGCAAACCCATCTTCAGCGGATCGCGCTTTCTGGCCTACCGGCAAATGTTCCTCAATCACCTGGTGCACCACCGCGCGCAACTCGGCGTGTATCTGCGCTTGAATGAGAAGCCGGTGCCGTCAACCTACGGGCCTTCGGCGGACGACACGATGGGGTTCTAACAAAGACGACTGTGTAACGCTTGTCATCCTGAGCGAAGCGAAGGATCTGCTTTTTGGCGCCCGAGACAGTAGGTGTTTCGCTTCGCTCAGGATGACAAAATTATCCCTTGTAGTTCAGCGCCTTCACCCCCAAAAACCGCGCCGCCCCTCCCAACTCCTCTTCAATCCGCAGCAACTGGTTGTACTTGGCAATTCGGTCCGTGCGAGACGCCGAGCCCGTCTTGATCTGTCCCACACCAGTCGCCACCGCGAAGTCCGCAATAAACGTGTCTTCCGTTTCGCCAGATCGATGCGAGATCACCGACGTGTATCCATTGCGGCGCGCCAGATCAATCGCGTCCAGCGTCTCGCTAACGGTGCCAATCTGGTTCAGCTTGATCAGGATCGAGTTGGCAATTCCCCTCTCGATGCCCTTGGCGAAAATCTCAATGTTGGTGACAAAAATGTCATCGGCCACCAGTTGAATTTTGTCGCCCAGCTCTTTAGTCAGCAGTGCCCATCCGTCCCAATCGTTTTCGGAGAGCCCGTCTTCGAGCGACACGATCGGGTAATCCTTCACCCATTTTGCATAGTAGCGAATCATGTCCTCGGAATTCTTTGCCGACTTGTCCGATTTCTTAAAAACATATTTTCCATCCTGATAAAACTCGCTGGCCGCCGGATCGAGCGCAATCGCGATCTCCGCACCCGGCTTGTAGCCCGCCTGCTGAATCGCCTCCAGCACCACTTCAATTGCCTCCACGTTCGACTTCACCGACGGAGCAAAACCGCCCTCGTCACCGACCGACGTGTTGTATCCGCGCTTCTTCAGCACACCTTTGAGCGTATGGAAAACTTCCACGCCCCAGCGCAGCGCCTCGGAAAATGACGGCGCTCCCACCGGCATCACCATGAACTCCTGGAAGTCGACATTGTTATCGGCATGTGCGCCACCATTGAGAATGTTCATCATCGGCACCGGCAACACATTCGCCGCGGCTCCGCCGAGGTAGCGATAGAGCGGAAGTTCGCAAGCCCGCGATGAAGCCCGCGCCGCCGCCATCGAAACCGCCAGGATCGCATTCGCTCCCAGTCGCCCCTTGTTGGGCGTGCCATCAAGGTCGATCAGCCGGGCGTCGAGCGTGCGCTGGTCGGCGGCGTCCACTCCACTGAGGGCTTCCGCAATCTCGCCATTGACGTTGGCAGCTGCCTGCAGAACGCCCTTGCCGAGGTAGTGTTCCTTGTCGCCGTCACGCAATTCGACGGCCTCATGCTCGCCGGTGGACGCGCCACTCGGCACAATGGCCCGCGCGCTCGCGCCGCCATCAAGAAAGACTTCCGCTTCAACGGTCGGATTGCCACGCGAGTCCAGCACCTGGCGTCCGCGAATATCAGCAATACTGGTAATAGGCATAAGTGCATCCTTTATTGGTCTGAGGATTGAGAAACATCGTCACTAAATACTCAACGGTAGAGACGCGGCTCGCCGCGTCTTGCTGCGTTCTCATAAATGAGAAGCTGAATTATATCGGACGCAGAAGGCCTCGGTCTGTGACCCGTGACCGCTCGGTGAATCGCCAAGGCGACATACCCCGTACCCCATCCGTTATTGTTCCTGATTTCCACCTCGCTTAAAGTCGAACTCGACATGAAGAAAGGCACCGACACTCTGGAGATCGGATCGCGCGCCCCGGATTTTTCGCTGGAAGCGGCCAACCGCGAGGGTACGTTCACTCTCGCTGGTCTGCTCGCCGAGGGCACGCTGATTCTCGAGTTTCTGCGCGGCACCTGGTGACCGAATTGCGTGAAGCGCATGACTCAGTTTGAGTCGCGGCTGCCAGAGATTCATGCAGCGGGAGCACATTTGGCGTTCATTGCCGCCGAAAAGCGGGATGGCGTTTGGAGACCGGGAAAATTTCTGGAGAAGCATCCCATCGCCAGCGTCTTTCTGCTCGATGAGGATCGAGCCGTGACCAAAGCCTACGGGCTGCACCACGCTCTCGGCACGGATGCGATCAACATCGCGCGCCCGGCTACGCTGGTGATTCGTCGCGACACTGATAGCGACGACGATCGCGGAGGCCGCGTGCGCTATATCTATCGCGGCGATAACCAACTCGACCGCGCGCCGCTGGATGAGGTTCATGGAGCTTTGAAAGAGATAAGAAATTGAATTCTGGAGGTAAGAAATAACATGAAAAAGACACTTTCGCTGGCAGCGCTCGTCCTGATCGCAAGTTTCGCCGGGGCGCAAACCGCCCTGCCCACCGGCACCGCCGTTAAGATGAAGCTCGAAACCACGCTCGCAACTTTCAGCTCAAAAGCCGGAGACCCGTTCTCGGCGAGAGTCACTGAGCCAGTCGTAATCGACGGCAAGACGGTGATTCCGATCGGCACGACGGTCGAAGGACGCGTCACCAAAACGAACGCACCACGCCGCATCGCCGGCAAGCCGACCATCGCTATCTTTCCCGAAAACATGGTCCTGCCGAATGGCGACCGGTTCATGCTGAACGCCACGCTGGTTGACACCAATGCTCACCACGGTACCGACGTCAACGCGGAAGGGCAGTTCAAAGGCGCGGGGCACGACGGCAAAGATGTCACCGAAGTCGGCATGGCCACCGGCGGCGGTATGCTCATCGGCGGCTTGGCCGACGGCGGCAAAGGCCTGCTCATCGGCGGAGCCGTCGGCGCGACCGTCACCGTCACGCACTGGCTCGGCAAGCACCGATCCGCGACGCTTCCGGCGGGCACGGAGCTGGTGATGGAATTGAATCGGCCGATGACCATGACTACGACAACGACCACCACTGGCGCCACTGGCGGCCAATAGGGAGAAGTGCAGGTTTCAAGGTTTCAGGGTTTCAAAGATTCGTAAGCGTTTCGACCACCAATCTTTTTGTTTCGTTGAACCTTGAAACTCTGCACCTTGAAACCTGGCTCCTTCTTACCCGCCCAAGGCCAACAAATCCTCTTCCGCCAGCAACTCCAAGTCGATCCATCCCTCAACCGGCAAGGCGTCGACCGGCAGATGGTTCTGCCACAAACTGAAGCGCAGGCGCAGCCGGGTGGTCAACAGATCCGAGCTTTTCGGTCCGCGCACTTTTTCAACCTCCAGTGGAGCCGCAAGCAGCCAGGTAAGGGGCAGCCGGAACTCAAAATTCCGGACGAGCGCCACCCGCGCATCTCCCGGATCCGCCGAATCCGCCACCGCCTTGTCCTTGCCCGGCATCACTTTCCACGACTGGATGCGGCCTCCATCCACCGCCGCTCCCAGCCGCAGTTCGCGCCGGGGCTTGGCTGCATGATTGGCCCACGATTCCAGATTCACCACCACTTCGAATGCGTCGAGCGGCACTTTGCCGGTGAAATCCAGCCGGCCGTATACATACTGCTCGTCGATCCCGGCAAACACTTCATCCATTAGAAACTGCTTGCCGTGCATGGCGCCCGATCGCTGGTCAGCCGTGTAACACGCCGCCCCCATCCACTCGAAGTAACGCACCATGTCGCCTGCGACCCTGGGATGGATGTAGGCGCTCTGCGGCATGAACGAAGGCCGAGCCACTCCCCGGATGATCGGCTGCGCCAGGTAATCCGGCGGCGTCCCGCCCAACGCCTGGTAAACATTTGACAGGTGTTTGCGATAGAGTTCGTCAAAATCGCGGTCGTTCGCCGAGTGGTGCTCCGGTCCGTACCACCAGTTCCAGTCGCTGCCCTCGGCGATCAATATCTCTTCAAACGCCAGCTTGCGTTGCTTCTCGGTTGCACCCGCCGCGGCCTGCTCATAGAAATTGCGCGCCTGATACAGGTAGTCCCAAGCCTTGTTGTCCTCCGGCGCTCCAATCCAAACATTGAAATTCGCACCGATCCACGACCCCGGCACCAGCGACTTCAGGTGACTGACGTTCTTGTGACGCGCAATCGCCTCCGTCGCCGTCACCGCTTCAATCTCCGGATCTTTTTGCAAACCGTCATAGAATCTCCGCAGGAATTCTCGCCCTGACTGCGGGTAGTACTCCCAGGCATTCTCGCCATCCAGAATGATGGGGATCACGGCGTCTTGCCCGCTCGCCAGTACTGGCTTCGCCGATTCCTTAATCTTGTGGATGAGATTATTGGCGGCGTCCTGCGGCGGCATTCCCGAATATACGAATCCGACCAGGTCCGAGAGCGAGTGGTCGCGGAAGAGCAGGTTCATCCGCGTATCGGCATTCTCGTATCGATAAATCGTGTACAGTTGCCGCGCCCCGTCCGAATTCAGATAACCATTACCGTCACGTGGAAAATTTATCCCGAGACTCCGCGCCAGCACGCCTTCGTCGGTCGCCATCCACTGCACGCCAAGCTGGTGCGCAATCGCCAGCGCCTCTTCGGAAACGCTGCCCTCCGACGGCCACACCCCTTGCGGCCGTACCCCAAACACTTTTTCGTGAAGATCAAGTCCGCGCTGCAGTTGCTCGCGAGCATCCTCGGGATGGCGATAAGCATTTTGCGGCAAGGCCAGACCCGGAGACGAAACCGCCCCCATCTGCGTGTCACAAACCAGCGGCAAAATAGGATGATAAAAAGGCGAAGTCGAAATCTCGATCAGCCCCTTCTTCGCCGCCTCCGCATGCACCGGCAGCACCCGCCCGAGCAGTTCGCGTTCCCGCTCAACCACGAACCGCTGGTCTTCGAGCGTAAAGTTCCGTCCTTTGCGGATCACTTCCGCAACGTCCTTCTCAGCCAGGAAAAACTCGTCGAACCATCCAATCTGCGAAAGCACCTGCAAGTCGGTAAAATCCTGGGCCTGAAAATGTTTTCCCGCTCGTTCGGGCACTGCCCCGGCTCCGTGAAATTTCTCCCACAGCTCGCGGTACCGCGGATAGCGCCCGATCACATTCACAGGATGCGCCTGGAACAGATATTGCAACGCAAACCGCCGCTCGTCTTGCGTCAGATCCTTCGCCGGCTTACTCGCCAGTTGCAGAAAAGGGTCCTGAGCGTCGCCCGAAACATAATCCTGAATCTGCATGATCAGCGAGGGCACCAGATTGAACGTCTGATGCACCTGCGGAAACTCGTCCAGCAGCTTCACCATCCCGTAGTAGTCTTTCAACCCGTGGAGGCGCGTCCAAGGCAGGCGATATTGCCCCGTCACCAGGTCTTTGTAGAACGGCTGGTGCTGGTGCCACAGGACGACAACGCGCAGTTGGGCCATGACTTCTGATTCCACCTATCACATCAGCGATTTTTCAGTCTAATTCATCCGGCGAGTATGGTGACGGGGCTCTAATTTCGAGTAGAGACGCGGCTCGCCGCGTCTCGGCGGCGAAACGAATCCGCGGGCGATCACTATTACTGCACCTCAATCACCTGGTGATCGTGACAATCGGGATGGATATTCTGATAGAGGCTCGCGAGCAACTCCGGCCCATACCGCGCCACAAAGCTCACGCCCGCGGCTTCGCGCTCCTGGAGCGCCTTGTGCGGAAATAACGCATTGGACAAGGCATCCGCGTGACGACTGATGACTTCATTCCGCTGCTGTTCCGCCCGTGTCACCCGCGCGCGCAGGCGATCGATTTGCTGCGCCATGCTGGTCCGCGTACTCTCGGCGGTATCAATGAGAGTTGAGTCCAGCTTGCCGATCGATTCGCGCAGCACCGCCATCGACTGCTCTACGCTCGCGTAGGCCTCCGAAAAGCGCGTCTGCAAGTCCGGCGGCAGCGAACGAGCAGCAATGGCTTCTCGAATTTTTTCCGGGCCGAGGAACACGTCAGGCAAGCCCAGTAGGTAGCGCGTCAGAATGCGCTCTGGCTTGGCTTCCAGCAGTGTCGCCGAAAAACGAGGCAGGATCGGCGTCACTCGTCCCAGCAGTTTCTCGTAGACAACGGCCACCTGCGCGAAGTACGCAACTTCCGCCGCTCCACCCGTATAAACCAGCGTCGGCAGCAGGAAGTCCTGCACCACCGGACGCAAGAGCACATTCGGGTTGAACTTCTCTGGCTCCGCTTCGATCCGGTCAACCAGCTCTTTAGATGAAATGCGCTCTTCACCCACCGCGAACTCGCCGCCGTTGGCGCCATTCGGATTATTCTTGCGCCGCACTACGGTGCGCGCGCCGTCCTTCACTTCAAAAAGCAGCGTGGTCGCGGATGTCACTTTCACTTGCTGGTGATATCCCGCCGCCTCCAGCGTCTTGCCCCGCGCCAGCAGCGCCTCATCGAGTTCAGAGGCACGCTCGATTGCGGACCGGAACAGAGGCTTCGCAAGATCATGAAAATCCTTGTCAGCCGGATCGAGCAGAATGACGCCCCAATCCGCGAACAGACGCGCAAACAGCAAAGCAAACGCGCTGCCCAGACTTTCTCCCGGACGATACGCCTCACGCAGCGAAGTCGTTACCGCGGAATCTCCCAACAGCGCGGCCGCGCGCTCGACGACCGGCTCAATCTCAGGTCCGAACTTCACGGTTCCCACCGGCGCGTCGGCGACCGCGTGACTCTCGACCGCAAACGGTTCCGGAAGGCCGTGCTCAGAGAGCAGCCCGACATGGTTGACCTCGGCCAAATCGTGATCCTCGGTCGCCAGCCAGAACACCGGGACGCAGTCCACTCCGGCGGCCGTCGCCTGTTCCGCCAGCTTGACCGCCGTCAGCGCTTTAAAAATCGAAAACAGCGGCCCGCCGAACAGACCGACCTGCTGTCCCGTAACCGCCGCCAGCGCTCCTCGCCGGAACCGCTCAATATTGGCCAGAGCCTTTGGAGAGGCGCCCCAGGCGCGATTTTGCCGCTCGAGAATCTCGCTCACCTTGCCGCGGCGCGCGGCATCGTAAACCACACGCTGGGATTCTTCTTTCACCCACTCGGAAAAAATCGGTGACCGTGGATACATGCTGCGGACGGAAGGAGTGTAGGAAAGATAATCAAGGAAGAGGCGCGTGCTGTGCGGAATCTGCTGGAAGGGCAAACACTGCGACTTCATCGGCCGTTCTCCCGACATCTCCCGGCACATCTCTCGATACACCGGCACATTATTGCGATCCGCATAGATTCTCAGTCTCTCGGAAGCCTGCGCACGGCAACTCGCGCGCGTTCAAAAGTAACACTTCCCAGGCAGCCAGCGCCAAACTCAACTACATCAGATGATGCGGAAACGCGCAGGGTGCAGAGAGTGCGGAGAGTGCGGAGGAATTCGGGGAAGACTAGACAATCGACCAGTACGCGGCGAATCAACCGCAGATTCACCGCCGCTTCAGCACACGCCTCGGGCATTGAGAAATTCGCTGTATTCCATGTCGGTTTTGAGGATGTGGTCCCGCAACCAGCCTTGCAGGAAAACCAAAAACGCAGATGCAATGTCGGGCCTCCCCGCCATATTCGACAGGTTGAACTGGGCAAGTTCCTGGGCGAGCATCTGGTGGTCGCGGCGATGGGCCTCCAAGCCGGGGAATCCGTGCTGCCGCATCAGGTCTTCCTCGGCGGCGAAGTGGTCGATGGTGTGCTCGACAACCTTCTTCAGAACGTCATCGAGA
Source organism: uncultured Acidobacteriaceae bacterium (assembly GCA_963773955.1). GTDB lineage: Bacteria > Acidobacteriota > Terriglobia > Terriglobales > Acidobacteriaceae > Acidiflorens. The sequence continues at coordinate 135,206 of CAVZDM010000129.1, forward strand.
ACGGAGTCGGCACGGCCGATGCTGAGCGCGTACTCCAGTTCGGCAACTGTGCGGAATAGTCGTTGGTGCTGATGATCAAGCTCAGCGATGTTGACGCTGTAGCGATGGTCCCAGCGAAAAGGTTGGTCCATGCAGATAACTCCGGAGGCACTCAAATCGACAATATCTTCTTACGCTAGCGCCCCGCTTTATCACCCGAAAGTGCCCTTAGTCACTCGCCTTGGTGACGATCATCACAATCGGTTGGTTGCCGGCAGTGGACCCCAAACTCAACCTGGTCAGATGATGCGGAAGCGCTCAGGATGCGGAGAAATGGAGCGGAATTCGAGAGGTGCGATACGGTTAGCCAAAATGATGGGACTCGGGTTGCTGCTTCCGATTGAGGGGTCAAGTGCTATATTTTCGGTCGGGGTCGTGAGGTCAAATCGGCAATTCCGGCCCAAAACGGCGACAAGGAGGATAGACATGGGATTCATCGCTTGGATAGTAGTTGGACTGATCGCGGGTTGGCTTGCTGGCCAGGTTATGAAAGGCGGGGGCTACGGCGTACTCGTGGACATCATTCTCGGAATCCTCGGCGGCGTTGTGGGCGGCTGGGTGTTTGGACTCTTGGGAATCTGGCCGGGAGGCGGAATGATAGGTTCCATCATTGTCGCATTCGTCGGCGCGATAATTTTGGTCGGGATTACGCGCTTGCTGAAAAAAGCCTGACGCTATCGCCCAACTTCTAGCGCCTCTCAAACACCACGGCAACCTTGTCTTCGTAAGCGATCCGCCAATCCCGTGGAAGCTCGCGGAGCAGGCCGGCCAGCGTCGAGTCAGCAGGCAAGAGCGCCGTCCGAATCTTCCACTCCTCGAGCACACTCTGCCATCCCGGCTCTGCATGGCTCAGGATCAGGTACTGGCGAACGCGGCCCGAGCCATAGAGATCGTGACGATCATCGATCACGACTTTACGATCGGGATACATCACGTAGATGAGATACCCTCCCCAAGCATCAGTTGAGAAAATCGGCTCCGTGGCTGGTGGTTCCTCCGCGTTCTCTGACTGCAGAAAACTCACCGCCGCAACCGGCATCTTCTTCGAATCAAACCCAACATGAATCAAGTGTCGGGAGTGAAGCCATCCTCCATTAAGACAGATCGCGAAAGCCAGGGCCACCGAAGCAACCGGCCACAGGTGACCCCGAAGCTCGATTTCCTGCGCGCCCATGCGATCGGAGAAATCTGAAATTCGAGTCGTGCCCGTGCGCAGCCATCGCCAGGCCCCCGGCTTGCCAGCCAATGAAACGCAGCTTCCCCACAGCATCGGCCCGGCAATCAGCACCAGCAGCATCGACGAAACCGGCAGGTTCCGCGAGGAATAGAATCCCGCATACACCGCCAGCAGCACGACCAGCAGGTGGCTGAGCTGCAGGTTTTTACGGCTCTTAGCAAACGCGATCAGCACCAGCATCAGGATGACCGCGAAACAGCGCTCGGCCCAGCCATGAAAATCAGGCGAGCGAAACTCGTCGATCCGGTTCATCAGGTAGCGATCGCCGAGATAGCTGTAGATGTGCGCATGCAGCCGCCAGCCGTATGGATTCACCAGCGTTGCCAGCGCCGACGCCACGAAAGCCGCGCCCATGGCACGAACCCGATGCGCGGCGCGAATTGCGGCAAATTCATCACTCTTCCGCGCACGCCAACTCTCGACGAATGCGGCGAACGTGTAAATTCCGAGCAGCGCCAGTCCAAACAGCCATCCGCCATGCACGTTTACCCAAAGCAGCATCGAGGCGGGAAAGAACCAGCGGATCCAGCGCGGCGGGCTCCCGTGTTGCCAACGTTCCCAATGCTCGCAGTGTTCCCAATGTTCCAAAGCAACAAACCAGAGGAGAGAAAAAAGCCAGCTCACAATATGCGGACGCGCATAGAGATGAATCATCGAAGCGGCCTCCGCCAGCAGCATGAGCACAACCGCTAAAAACAGGCCGGTGCCGCGTCGCAGCAGTTGCGAAAATAGCAGCGCAAAAATCGCGGCGACCAGCAAGGCGCACAGCCAAGCCACTCCATTCAGTCCGCAAGTCCGGTGCAGAACCCCAAGCAGAATGTCGTAAAGCCATTCCCAGGCAAACCACGGCTGACCCTGCATGGTGGAAGAAAACGGATCGGTGCCAGGGAGCGAGTGCGTTGCCAGAATCTGCTCACCGGCGCGGATATGCCAGCCGATGTCGGCATCGGCCAATGGCCGATTCGACAAAGGCCCCGCCAGCAGCGACCAGAAAAGAAAAATGAAAATGAGGTCGCGGACCGAAGGCAGCAGAAAACGCAGGGCGAACGAACTGGGCTGCGCCGGGGTCATCAAAGTTTGCGGCAAAGTATGAAGAAGGAGTGTACAAGGTTTCAAAGTTTCAAAGTTTCAAGGTGCGACTCGAGCCGTGACAGGTCTTTGAAACCTTGAAACTCTGAAACCTTGAAACCTGGCGGTCTTCTTGGTCCTTGACCCGCGACAAAGGCGCAGCATTACCTTGCCTACGATTAGGGCAACGCGAATATGATTTGAACAATCTCGGTCGTTTCCCTGGGTGCGGCTTCAAACCTCCACTGACGCACCGCGTCGATGGCCGATGGGATCAGGACCGGGGCACCGCCCAAGGGTTTCGTAGACTTAGCCGTCCCGTTTGCGCCGACCACAATTTCCAGTCTGACCACACCTCGAATGTGGTCACGCTTCGCAAGTTCCGGATAAACAGCCGCAACTTTGTAGACCACTCTTCGTTCCGGATGGCCCGGCGTCTGGGCCGTGCTGATCCCTGTGGACAAAGCGGCAAATAGTGCCGCCGCAGCGAAGATGCCTGCTCGACGCATAGAAATGGAGGAAGATAGACCCTTTCGCTTACTCTATCGGCATTTGGCGCGAGGTGGGAAGTGTCGAAGGTAATGGGGCGTCTAATCTGGGAATTTCACGCCCATCGAGTAGATCGGGGTCGGGTGACCACCGTTGGCTTATATTCAGGAGATGCGCGAGAACGATCTCACCATCAGGCTTCATCCCGCGGGCGCGCCTAAGACGCCAGGATTCACCGCAATCGGCATCTTCCTGTTCTTTGGTGCCATCATGTCGAGTCTTGCCGCAGTTACTTTGCTCTGGCGAGGCACGGCTCTCGATCGAGTCTGGGCTCTCAATCCAGGCGCGTACCAGCAACTGGCGCCTCTGGGCGGCTTGATTGGAATTCTCTTCCTTCTGCTCGGCGCGGCCCTCGCCATCGCGGGAATCGGATGGTTCCGACAGCGCCTTTGGGGTTGGAGACTAGCGGTCGTAATCGTCGCCACACAGGTTCTAGGGGATGTGGTTAACTGCGTCAGAGGCGACTGGCTGCGCGGCGGAACGGGCGCCATCATCGCCGGTGCGTTATTGTTGTTTCTCTTGCGGCCAGGAACCAGAGCGGCGTTTGTCTAGAATCTTTCGCGAAGAAATTCAAAAAGGATATAGCCGACGAGCCCGGCTATCGTGGCAATTGCAAAATTGGCAGCGGTAAAAACATCTCCGATTGCCCAGGCTACACCCCTCTTCCGCCCCATGCCTGAGCGTTCGAATTCTCCCATCAAGAGATTGGAATAAAAGAGGAAAATGATAAAACCTACCTCGATCACCGCTCTCCAAACATTTTTCTTCATGGCAAACAACGGCTCCTTGCGCCGCCGCCCTCATTGCCGAACCTTACCCCGATCAGGGTGCGTCAGTCCAGCATTTCTGGTTGTTGTCGAAAACAGCGATAGCGCCAACTGAGAATTGCCGAGTGGTTACCTTACATCGCATCCGGCAAGCCGATCTATGAATCTCTATAGTAGAGCGAAAAGTAGAAGCAAGATTGATGCCAACGAGGCGTGAAGGCCGCGTTCTCTGGACTATAATTGCGCGCGGATGGCGCTAATCGCCGGCACGAAACTCGGGCCGTATGAGATCGTCGCACTGCTGGGCGCCGGCGGTATGGGGGAGGTGTATCGGGCGCACGACACCAAGCTTGGCCGCGACGTCGCGCTGAAGCTCCTGCCGCCGCAGTTTGCGGCGGACGCTGATCGCGTGTCCCGCCTCGAACGCGAAGCGCAGTTGCTCGCATCGCTCAATCATCCGCACATCGGGGCAATCTACGGTTTCGAAGACGCCGGCAACGTACCCGCCCTGGTGCTCGAGTTAGTCGACGGCGAAACGTTGGACGAACGCGTCCGCAGATGCTCGTTGCCTCTTTCGGACGCTCTCACCATCGCGCAACAGATCGCTGAGGCGCTCGACGCCGCCCACAGGACCGGGATTATCCATCGCGATCTCAAACCCTCGAACATCAAGATCACGCCCGACGGTGTGGTTAAGGTCCTCGACTTCGGCCTCGCAAAAGCCTTGTCTGCTCCTGCGCCTGCTCCGGATTCTCTCGACCAAGACAGCAAGCGGGACCATCGGAGGCTTGATTCTCGGCACCGCCGCGTACATGAGCCCAGAGCAGGCGCGAGGGCAGCCGGTCGATAAACGCACCGATATCTGGGCTTTCGGGTGCGTGCTCTACGAGATGTTGACGGGCTGTCCAGCTTTCGCACGCGGGACCGTCACGGACACCCTCGCGGCTGTTGTCGGCGTCGAACCCGAGTGGAAGTCGCTGCCGGCCGACACGCCGGACAGCGTCCGCCGTTTGCTGATGCGTTGTCTTCAAAAGGATGCCCGGCGGCGTCTTCACGATATCGCGGACGCGAGGATCGAGCTCGAAGACACGATGGCGACGCCTGCCGAACCGGTTTCAATTCCAGTGCCGCCGCGACGGTGGCCACGCCTGGTTCTCTCGTTACTGTCGCTTGGGATTGCGACAGCCCTCGTCTTCCTCTGGGTGACGCGCGACAGGTTCCGAAGACTGGCGGCTGAGGCATCGCCGGATATTCGCGTCGTACGTCTCACCGATCTTCCCGGCCTCCAGGAGTCTCCGGCCATTTCACCAGACGGCAGGTCGGTGGCGTTCACCGGCGGTGTGGCCGGCAAACGACAGATCTTCGTGCAGCTCATTGCTGGCGGCGCCCCGCTGGAAATCACGCAAGATGCAGCCGATCACGAGTACCCTCGCTGGTCGCCCGACTCGAGCTCGATCCTGTACTTTTCGCCGGCGGCATCAGGAACCGTCCAGGGGAGCATTTGGGAGATTCCGGCGCTTGGCGGCGTGCCACGGCGAGTCGTCGACAGCATGGGAGGTGCCGACGTCAGCCCAGTGGATGGGCGGCTTGCGTTCTTTCGGCTGGCGAAGGAGGGCATCCAGCTGGTGACCGCGCCAACGGACGGTTCCAGATTCGACGTGGTCGCCGAGTTCGCGCCCGTCACGTACTACTTGTATCCGCGCTGGTCCCCGGACGGCAGATGGATTGCCTACCAGCGGGGAGACAGTATCAGGTTCGACATTTTCGTGGCACCGGCAACGGGAGGGCAGCCGCACCTGCTAACGCGTGACAACAACATGATTAGCGGCTTTGCTTGGCTCCCCGACAGCTCGGGTATCGTCTACAGCTCAAGCCGCGGCGGCACGATGCCTTATTTGCCTACGTTAAGCCTCTGGCAGGGGACATTGCGCGATGGAGCGGTGCGGCGAGTCACATCGGGCGAGACCTCTTACATGAGTCCGGACATCTCCAAGAGTGGGGCCATATTGGTCAGTCGCATGAAGCTGCAGACTGATATCTGGAGGTTCCCGGTCGACGGTCCGCCCGCCGACAACGTGCACCGTGGCGTTCGTGTAACGCGGCAGACCGGGCTGGTCCTGACCCCCACGGCCAGCCCCAACGACAAAGAGGTCGCGTTTCTATCCGACAGCGGCGGTCATGCCAACCTGTGGGTCGTGAACACCGAGACTGGCGGGCTTCGCCAGATCACTCACGAGCGCGATCCAAACGTGACCCTGGGCGTCCCGGTGTGGTCGCCCGATGGCCACGCCATCGCTTTCGTTTCCTCGCGCGGCAACCAGGGGTTAACGTTTGGAATCTGGCTGGTGGATTCGGATGGAAGCAACTTGCGCAACCTAGTGGACCCCGGTCTCGGCCCTGCCTGGTCGCCGGACGGCCGCTGGGTGTATTACTCGACACGGGGCGGCGCAGCAGCCACCGATGTCATGCTGAAAAAAGTGCCGGTTGACGGAGGGCCAGCCGTAACCGTCAGGACCGAGCGGCTGCGCAACGTGATCGGGTTACATGGCGCCACTCTTTACTATCTCTTCGAGCGCCCGCTCGTCGACGGCACGCCGGAATTCGAAATCCGGGCTGCCACTCCCGAGGATGCGCCGTTTCGTGTGCTCGCGCGCATCCCCGCCTCGCGCGTGCCGATCTGGCAGATCCTCAATCCCGCGCTGTCGCCCGACGGGAAATGGCTGGCGCAAGCCCTGACCGACGGGTTTACAACCAACATCTGGTTGCTCTCAACAACCACCGGCGAATGGCGTCAAATTACCGATTTCGGCGAACGCCCGACGTTCATCGCACGCCGCGTGTCCTGGTCGTCCGACGGGCGCTCCATCTTCGCCGCCGTCGCCGAGGGCGATTCCAACATCGTTCTTCTGGAAGGACTGACGAATGTCGGGCGCACCCGGTGAGTTACCGTCACATTTTGTTGGGTGCGCGAAGGCGCATGTTGGGAATTGAGTTTCCGTTGCATCGCATCCGGCTGGCCAGTCTGTGAATCTCTATAGTAGAGCGCAAGAGTGATGCCAACGGACAGCAAGCGAAGGCCGCGGGTAGTAATCGTAGGAGCCGGATTCGCGGGCCTGACCGCCGCCCGCCGGATCGCCCGGCTCCCCGTTCAAGTCGCGGTCGTTGACCGGAGGAACCATCACACCTTCCAACCCCTGCTCTACCAGGTCGCGACCGCCGGCCTGTCGCCCGGCGAAATAACCGCGCCTATCCGTTGGATACTAAAAGATGACGCCAACTGTGAAGTGTTGCTGGAAGAGGTGGTCGATTTCAATCTGGAGCAAAAAAGAGTCATCACCAAGGAACAGGCCCTCGATTACGACTTTCTAATCATCGCCTCGGGCGCAACCCATGCCTACTTTGGCCACGATGAATGGGAGCCGATGGCGCCCGGCCTGAAGACAATTGAAGACGCGCTGGAAATCCGCCGCCGCGTTCTGCTGGCCTTCGAACTGGCCGAGCGGCAAGAAAGCGAGCAGAAAGCCCATAGCGACGCCCAAAGCGGATCTCCCCTGCAGTTTGTGGTGATCGGAGCCGGACCCACCGGCGTCGAACTCGCCGGCACGCTGGCTGAAATCGCGCGCCACGCCATGAACCACGAGTTTCGCAATATCGATCCGCGGCAAACACGCATCCTGCTCATCGAAGGCGGCCCGCGCGTTCTGCCAGCCTATACCGAAGAACTTTCCCGCAAAGCCGAAGCCCAGCTGCGACGCCTCGGGGTCGAGGTTCGCACGTCCCACGTAGTCACGCGTATTGAGTCTGGCGCGGTTTGGATCGGCGACGAAAAAATTTCATCGCCGGTGGTCTTATGGGCAGCGGGAGTTGCCGCTTCGCCGCTCGGCCGAAAGTTGAATGTTCCCGTCGACCGCGCCGGTCGCGTGCTCGTTCAACCCGATCTCAGCGTCCCCGGACATCCCGAAGTGTTTGTCATTGGCGACCTGGCCGCGCTCAACGACGAAAACGGCAAGATGCTCCCCGGAGTCGCGCAGGTCGCCATCCAGCAAGGCGACTGGGTTGCGGACACCATCGCCCGCGACCTCGAACATCAACCGCGCCGCAATTTCCGTTATCGCGACAAGGGCAGCCTGGCCACGATCGGCCGCGCCGCCGCCGTCGCCCAGTTCGGCAAGTTCGAATTGTCCGGCTATTTCGCCTGGCTGGCGTGGCTGTTCGTCCACATTTTTTTCCTGATCGGATTCCGCAATCGCCTGCTCGTAATGATCCAGTGGGCATGGTCGTATCTCACCTACGAACGCGGCGCCCGCCTGATCACCGGCAGCGACGAACTCCCGGGCTGGCCCCAGTCCCAGCCCAGAGCGGATGGTGGAGCGACGGGCGCCTCGCCCGTCCACCCGAGCGATGACGCAACGGCCCACCACCGGCAAGATTGAATCGGCGCCTGCCGTTATCACGCAGTCGCCGCGCCTGCCGCTATAATCAACCTGTCGTGAAACACGCCGCTGTTTTCGTTTTTCTGGTTTCGCTGCTTCTCTGCTCGTCGCTTCGCGCCCAGGACGGCACAGCCTCGGACCGAGCCACATCTGGCCAGAGCGTGCCCGGCCCGAGCGTCCTCGGCCAGAGCGTTCTTGGCCAGACCATGGTCGTAATTCCCTTCGAGAATAACTCTCCGACCCCCGGCCTCGAATGGCTCGGCGAATCCTTTCCCGAAACTTTCCACGCGCAACTCAATTCTCCGGTTCTCTACGTAGCCAGCCGGGACGAGCGACTCCGCGCCTGCGATCGCCAGGGTATTCCGGCCGGCGTTCACCCGTCGCGCGCCACCCTCTACCGCCTAGCCGAGCAAATGGATGTCGACTACGCCGTGCTCGGCTCTTATAAATATGATGGCCAGCGCCTGACCGCAACCGCCCAGTTGCTCGACATGCGGGCCGAGAAACTCCTGCCCGCCGCCTCAGAGTCCGCGCCACTGGCCGATCTTGGCCGCCTGCAATCTGCGCTGGCGTGGGATTTAGTTCGCCAGATCCGCGCCGATTTCTCAACGCCCAAGGAAAACTACGTCGCCAGCGTTGCTCCCATACGCCTGGACGCCCTGGAGAATTACATCCGCGGCATGCTGGCGACCAGGGCTGAAGCAAAAGTGCAGCACTATCGCGAAGCGACGCGCCTCAATCCCGATTACGCGCAATCCTGGCTGGAACTGGGCAAGACCTACTACACCCAGCGCGCTTATGAACCGGCGATCGCCGCACTGAGCCAAATCCAGCCGTCTTCTTCAATTCCGATCTCGGGCGCACTAACGTCGGGCGCAGTAATGTCAGGCGCGGTCGCGCGCGAGGCGAATTTCTATCTCGGCCTCGCCGCCTACGCGCACGGAGACTTCGCAAAATCCGAAAGCGCCTTCGAGTTCGTAGCCGCGCGCCTGCCGCTGGCCGAGGTCTACAACAACCTCGGAGTGGTCGCCGCTCGCCGCGGCCAGAAAAAGGCCGCCGAATATTTCGAGCGAGCGATTCAGAACGATCCCAGCGACGCCGATTACCACTTCAACCTCGGAGTCACCCTAACTTTGGCGGGCGATCGGTCCACCGCGGCACGCGAACTGCGCGTGGCGCTCGATCATCGCCCCAACGACGCTGACGCCAGAATGATGCTCGACTCCCTGATGCCACCTGCGGGCAGTGGCGCTATCGTGCCGAGCAGCGCGGTGTCGAAGGCCGCATTCGAGCGCATCAAAACCAATTACGAGGAAGACGCTTTCCGCCAGCTGACCACGCAAATGCAGGGATGGGTCGAGCAGCAATTTGCCCGCTCCGATCCCCGCGCCCACGCGCGTTTTCACGTCGAACGCGGCAAAGAGTTGTTGGCTCACGGATTCACCGCCGAAGCCGAAGCCGAATTCCGTCACGCCGCTGCGATTGATCCCTCAAGCACCGCGCCCTTCACCGCTCTTGCGGAGGATTACGACGCGCGCGGCGACGCACGCGAAGCCCGCGCCCAGGCCGAAGCCGCGCTCCGCATTCGCGAGTCCACCGAGGCTTACCTGATTCTCGCGCGGCTCGATTTGCGAGAGAATAGAATGGAAGCGGCGGCCCAGAGCATCAATCGGGTGCTGCAACTGGAACCCGGCAATCCCGCCGCCCAGGACCTGAAGCGCACCCTGACCGCGAAGCTCGCGGAGAAAGCGCAGCCGCTGTCACCGCCATGAAGTCAGTTCTCAGTTCCCGGTTCTCAGTTCTCAGCAGGGCTCGTGTGGGGACGAGCGCTAGTGTGGGGACGGGCGCCCTCGCCCGTCCAAGCCGAGCGCAGCTCGGCAGCCGCCACTGGCCACAGCAACTGTGGATTCGCCATGCGGCCTCATGGATCGCGCTTCTCCTCCTATTCACCACCTTCTCCTCGGCCGACGTCCTGAAGATCGTTATCAACGACGCCATCCAACCGGTCACCGCCGAATTCATCGGTCGCGCCATCGACGTGGCTACTGCCAAGCACGACCAGGCCGTCCTTATCGAGATGACCACTCCCGGAGGACTAGTCGATTCGTCGCGCGACATCATTGACAAGATCGTCACCTCGCCAGTGCCCGTGATCGTCTACGTCACTCCGGCGGGAAGCCGAGCGGGCTCAGCCGGAATCTTCATCCTGGAAGCCGCCGATGTCGCAGCCATGGCTCCGGGAACCAACGCTGGCGCGGCGCATCCGGTGACTCTCTTCGGCACGCCCGACGAGACCATGATGAAGAAGATTGAGAACGACACGGCTGCTCTAATGCGTTCGGTCACCGCCAAGCGTGGCCGCAACGTCGAACTGGCCGAAAGCGCCGTGCGCGAGTCGAAGTCGTTCACCGAACAGGAGTCGCTTGACAAGAAACTCATCGACTACGTCGCGTCGAGCGAACAGGATCTATTCCGCCAGATGAACGGCAAGACTTTCAAACGTTTCGACGGCACAAGCGCAACCCTCAACCTCACCGGCCAACCGCTGCGCGATTACCAGATGACACTCAAGGAGCGGATCCTTTCCTACATCATGGACCCCAACATCACGCTCATCATTCTGGCGATTGGCGCGTTATGTCTGTACGTCGAATTCAATCATCCGGGAGCGGTTGTCCCCGGCACGATTGGCGTGATCTTCATCGTGCTGGCAGCCTTTGCCATGCACCTGATGCCGATCCGCTACGCCGCGCTAGCGATGATTTTCGTCGCTTTCCTTCTGTTTGCCGCCGAGGCCAAATTCGCCAGTCATGGAGTGCTCACCACCGGCGGAATCGTGCTTCTAACCCTGGGAGGCCTGCTCCTGGTCGACGCACCCATTCCCGAGATGCGCGTTCGCCTGGTAACCGCGCTCGCGGTCAGCGTTCCGCTCGGATTGGTCACAGCGTTCCTGATGAGCATCGCCGTGCGCGCGCGCCGCAACAAAATTGTCACCGGCAAACAGGGATTGATCGGTGAAATTGGAATCGCGCAAACCGAACTAGCGCCCGCCGGAAAAGTATTCGTGCACGGCGAGCTGTGGGACGCAATCTCCACAATCCCCGTTTCCGCCGGAGAACAAATCTTCATTCGCCAAGTCGATGGACTGACGCTGCGCGTCGATCCGGTAGCAGCCGCGAGAACATCGATGGCGTAAAAGGGCGCAGTCCCGAACACCGCCTACTCATCCAGTGGAGCGACGAGCGTCCCCGCTCGTCCACGAAGATGCCGGGTGCTCCACTTTCGCGCCCTCCCATGAAACGAAAATCCGCCCTGCGACACTATCCAGTTAGATCGAGACCAAAACACGAAGAGGGAACACATGAAAAGCAATCCACACCCACGATTACGGAAGGTAGCCATATTGTCTGCCGCTGCTGTTCTAGTGTGCCTGGCTGCATGTACTGCCACTCTGGAATGCGGAACCTGGGCCTTTACCGGCACGGTGCAATCAAACCCGGACGCGTTTCCCTTGAGCTCGGCATTCACCTTCACGCCGTCGACCTGTGGCAAGACCTGCACTTGCGACACCGATGCCCAGATTCAAATCACGTGGGTGTACGACGCAACCAGCAAGACCAACCTATATGCCGGCTCCGGCGATGCGGGGCGCGCCGATGCGAACGGATGGAACGTTGACCGAGTCGATGGCGAGGGCTATGGCTATTATTCGCTGATTAATGATGGCGTGACGTTTGCCAGTTTCTGGAGCACAACCGGCAGCAACGGCACACCTACCACGTTATTCGACGAGCCTGGCGGCTGGCCCGACAACACCTTTTTCTATGCGGTAGACGTTGCGACCTGCTTCAAGTCCAGAACATGCCAAAACAACATCCTCGGGTATTACTTCTGGAGTTGGTACATAGACACTTCGGGCAATGCCTCGAAATTTATTATTGGTCCCGCATGGAAGGATCTCGACACCGAATTTCAGAACGCCCTGGCCAGTTGGAACAAGTGGGCGCCTACGTCGGGCACGGAAAGCGGAACTTCCGGTATAGCGGGTGAGCCGTCGCTCACTCATGCGGTGAATTTCCCCGCCATGTCGGATTTGTAAGCTTCGGATTTGTAAACTAATGAGCGCCCAGAAAGGCAACGACCGTGAATAACCTGAAAACATCAGTATCCGCCTTAGTGCTCTTATGCGTTTGCCTAGCGGGATGCGGCGGCGGGCAGAAAGAAGCTCCCCTATCGGAAGCGCAGACCACTGCCAAGACCAAGTTGGAATCTCTGCAGCTGATCGTGGCCCAGACGGCGCAGACATACAAGGCAATGGACAACGCCACGCTATTGAAGAACCTGGTGGAACAGAGCACAGCCCAGAAAGAGCCGTTTAACTCGTTGGCCTATCGGGAGCTGCAGGGAAGAACCGATGTTAGCGCCGACTCTCTGGCGTCTCTTGTGCGCGATATCCATAACGGCAACGCGCTTCTGCCGCTGCTGCTGCTTAGAAAATTGAATAACAAGGCATATCTGGATTTGCCGGCGGACTTACGGGCCACTGTGCTTACGGATGCATTGCAGAATTCAAAGATGTTCAATACATGGGGACTGCCGCACGCTTACCTGGAAGATGCATCGCGGGCCATGCTCGAATCCGGCAAGAGCGCCTATCCGGCGCTTCGACGGATGCTTTCCGAAACACGCCCCGCGCCGGTTTTTGGAGGGCAGGAGGTCATGGAATACAAGCGTTATAAGTATCGGCTCTGTGACTATGCACTGTTTTTCCTCGAGAAAATGCAGGGCAATGCCGATTTCAAAATGCCGATGGCGATTGCGGATCGGGACGCGTTAATCCAGGGAATGTCGAAATAGCACGCTACAAATGGGTGCGCCACTTCTCGCGCTTTTCGAGAAGTGGCTTCCACCGCGATCGCGGGGCAGTAATGAAGGTCATGCCTGCCCAAACACAAAAATGTCATCCTGAGCGGAGTGGCCGCCTCGCGAAGCGAGGCGACTGCGTAGTCGAAGGACCCCTACACGTCCGACACGCCGGTGCGGCGTCAAGGCGTTCTCCCCGCGACCCGGGCGTTATTGGGGGAGATTCTTCCAGGCCACATTTGGGCGTTGACTCAAACAAACTGTGGGTGCGCCACTTCTCGCGCTTTTCGAGAACATTCTTTGACGGGTAGGATTCCACGTCCGCCCACCCCGTTGGATTTTCACTGGCCGGGTGCCCCATCCTAACGTCGTGCCTTTCGACGTTAGGGTGGGATTCCACGGCCGCGTGAAGCGTGGGATTTCCCGCCGATCACCTCCACCTGACCCCCATCTCTTTATTCATCACAAACGCCCAGTGATCCCCCGCACAGACACCAACCCGCCCGCCGGCGACAATGGGATCGACCTGTTGTGCCAGGGCCAAGTTGTGTCCGTCAAAAAAGGACGGCCCCTCAGAGCGGCCACCCCGCGTCCAGCGTTTTTCAAGCCGTAGGATGTCAAGCCCCTGTCGGCGCTCTTTGTCAACGCGTGGAGGCGACCAGCGGATGTCAACCCGCCCCCCGAGGTCCCGAAAGCAAGCGAAAGATGGAGAGCTAAGTCATTGGTTCTAAAATATGTTACCGGCAAGTCCTTTAAACCCAAAGATCTAGAGGAAGTTTCTTCCTAAACCCATGATTCTAATAGACGAGTACTTAAAAAAATCAGCCTTAGCAGGCGAGCTTATCCGGAAGACCGCGAAGACTCCCTAACTCCTTATTTATGAATACTGTGAAGTTAAGTCTTTATTCCTGAATACTTTAGCACAAATTGGGGAGGGGGGGTACCCCCACCATACCAGTTGGTTAGTAACGTTACAGTACATAGAAGTCCCGAATCTTCTTCAACAACTTCGCGGTCACGTCATCACCGCCGATTCCCGCTCGCGTGCGCTACAATCCGCTCATACTCTGAATAGGAAATTTTCCGGAGGCATAATATGGATCTCGGATTTCCAGTGATCACCGTTGGCATCGTTATCCTCATCATCTACCTGCTGAGTTCCATCAAAATCCTGGCTGAATATGAGCGCGGCGTCATCTTTCGCCTTGGACGCCTGATTGCCTCCAAGGGTCCAGGCGTAATTCTGGTCTTCAGTCCGATTGACCGCATGGTGCGCATTTCGCTGCGGCAGGAAGCGCTGGAAGTTCCGCCGCAGGACATCATCACCCGCGATAACGTCACGCTGAAAGTGAATGCGGTTATTTTTCTGCGCGTCATCGATCCCAACAAGGCCGTGGTGGAAGTCTCGAACTACGCCTACCAGACTTCGCAGTTTGCGCAGACTACTTTGCGCTCGGTGCTGGGCGAACAGGAACTCGACGAATTGCTGGCTCATCGCGACAAGATCAATCTGCGCTTGCAGAGCATCCTCGATCAGCACACCGCGCCTTGGGGCGTAAAGGTCGCCAACGTGGAGGTCAAACAGGTGGATATGCCCGAATCCATGTTGCGCGCCATGGCCAAGCAAGCCGAGGCGGAACGCGAGAAACGGTCGAAGATCATCCATGCGGAAGGCGAGTTCTCGGCCGCGCAGCGCCTGGTGGATGCCGCGCATCTGTTGTCCACCGAACCGATCAGCGTCCAGTTAAGGTATCTGCAGACGCTCACGGAAATCGGGGTTGAGAAGAACACGACGGTCGTGTTCCCTGTGCCCGTTGATTTCTTCTCCGGCATTCAGAAGTTACTGGCCAATGTGCCTGCACCGGCCGCGACGGCAGGAAGGTAGGAGGTTAACAGTACTTGATGCCCACGGCGCCGCAGGATACGGAGATTACGCTTGGCACTGGCCGCATGCTGGGAATTTTCTTCAGCTTTGTGCTGGTTTGCGCTTTCTTCTTTGCCATAGGATTTTCGCTCGGCAGAAAAACGACCATGGCAGGCGCGGGCAGTTTGCTGAACGCTCCCAGCATGACTCCGGCAACCATCGTTCGGCCTTCGGCGGTAAAGAACCAAGGCGCACAGCCCGGGCCGCAGTCTTCCTCTTCCTCCAACTCCAACGATTTCAGCTTTTACAAGGCTGTCGGCGAGAAGAAAGCTGACTCGGCGCTCACGCCTCAGGATACTGCGGCTCAAAATTCAAAGACGCAACCGCCCGCCGGCAGCGCGGCGACCCCGGACGCGCCCGTAAGCGCCGTCATGGACGGTGCACCCGCCGGCGCCGCCTACTACGTGCAGGTCGCCGCGGTTACCCGGCAGGAAGACGCCGACGCGCTGGTCGAGGCTCTGAAAAAGAAGCAGTATCCGGCCTTCACCGCCAGCAACGCTTCCGTAGACAAGTTCTACCGCGTTCAGATCGGACCCTACGCCGACTTTAAGGATGCCGACGCCATGCGCACCCGGCTCATCGGCGATGGCTACAGTCCGATTGTGAAGAAGTAGGAAAAGAATTTGTAATTGGTAAATTGTAATTTGTAATCTAAAAACCTGAGACCGGTACGCGGCGGGATTGGTTTTCAAATTACAAATTTCCAATTACAAATTACAAATGATCATGGCTCACGCCACGCCCAATCTTGATCGCTTCCTGCACGCCATTGCCGATCCCACGCGCCGGCGAATTCTCGGCGCCCTCAAAGAAAAAGGTGGATGCTCGCTCGACAAGGAAACCGGACTCTGTGCTTTCGATATTGAGCAGCGCGTGAAGCTGTCGCAGCCTACCATTTCGCATCACATGCGAATCCTGGAAAAGGCGGGCGTGGTGGAAGCGAAGCGAGAAGGTCACTGGCGCTGGTATCGGCGCAACGAAAAATTGATTGCAGAAATGACGCGAGGGTTGAAGGGACAACTTTAGCAAGAACAGCGATGGCGGATTCGGCGGCGGTTATGTTCCCGCAATCGCTGCGGATGTTTTCTCGTTGTCCTTCGGCTTCAGGGCAGGTTTCCCTTCCCTCTGGATCAGGCCACGCACCTGTGAGATCAGGTCCGCTACCTCAAACGGCTTAGCCAGCGACGGGCACGCCCTGCTCTTGCAGGAAGCTTCGAGTCTGCGGGTCGGTTACGCTGGAGAACGTCAGCAGCAGACCTTTTTCCATGCCGGGCTGGTTTTTCGCGATCCACTCGTACATTTCCTGTGCGCTGCAGCCGCCGGGCATACGACCATTCATCACCACCACGTCGAAAGATCCATTAAGGAGCTGTTGCTGCGTGTCATCGACGCTCATCGAGGTCTTGACTTCGGCTCCCGCACCGACCAGGACGTCTCGTTCAAATTCGAGCACCGCTTCTTCATCTTCGACCAAGAGGACGCGGCCAGCCAGCACCGACTCTCTGCGCGTGGACGCTACTGTCTCAGGCAGACGCCGGCTTCTCGCTCGCCAGCAAACGGACTTCAATGGTCGCTCCACCCTCTTCCCGGTTGCGCGCAACGATTTCGCCGCCATGCTCCTTGACGATGCCGTAGCAGATGCTCAGCCCAAGGCCGGTGCCTTTGCCCACGGACTTAGTGGTGTAGAAGGGATCGAAAATCCGGCTGGGGTCCTTGATTCCGGGACCACTGTCATCGAACTCCACGCAGACGTAAGCGTCTTTCTTGAAGACGCGGACTTTCAGTACGCCGCTGGCGCTGGCTTCGACCATGGCATCGAGCGCGTTGTTGACGATGTTCAGGAAGACCTGCTCCAACTGATGCGGATCGGCCACCACCGAGGGCAGGTCGTCGGGGATATCGCGTTCCAGCGAAACGTTGTTGACCTTCAAATCGTATTCGCGCAGCGTGAGCGATTCTTCCAGGACCTTGCGCAAGTCGACTTCCTGTTTCTGCGGCTTGCGCTGGCGGGCAAACGAAAGCAGATTCTGGACCACGCGGTGGGTGCGCTGGGCCTGCTTGAAGAGCTTACGCACATAGTCGGCCGACTGGTGATCGAGACCCGCGCCTTCCAGCAGCTGCGCGTAGCCGAGGATCGCGGTCAGCGGATTGTTCAACTCATGCGCCACGCCGGAGATCAATTGGCCGACGGCCGACATCTTCTCGCTCTGCAGCAGTTGCTCCTGGGTGCGCCGCAAGTCTTCGTAGGCGCGGCAAGTCTCCTCGTAGAGCTGGACCTTTTCTATGGTGGTGGCCAGCTGCCGGCTGATGGCGACCAGCAGATTTTCGTCATTACTGGAATAGTGCCGGTCTTCCTTGCTGGCAATGCCCATGATGCCGATGGGCTTGTCCTTACTCCAGAGCACAACCCAGATCCAGTAGGGCAAGCGGTCGGCACACACAAACTCGACTACCGCCGGTGGCAAGTGCGGCATGAAAATCCTGGGTCACGACTTCGGCTCGCGAGCGCGTCACCAGTTCGCCCAGACCTTCCGTAAACATGACTTCGGCCATGCGCACGCGCGCCTCGCTGCGCGGGCCCCAACCCGCACGCCGCCGGAACAGACCCTCCGGTTCCGCTGCCAGATAGACCGAGCCAGTCTCCGCGCCAAAGAGCGAGATCACCTGACGCAGGGTCAGGTTCAGAATTTCATCCAAATCGAACGACTGGGTGGCGATGACGGCCATGGCGTTGAGCGCGTTCAATTCGCGATTGCGCCGCCGCATCTCGTCTTCCGAGCGTTTCTTCTCGGTGATGTCGAGAACAAAGCCCTGATAGCGCTCAATATTTCCGCTCGAATCGCGGGTGGCAAAACAGCTCTGCGCCACCACCAACAGCGTGCCATCCTTGCGCTTTACTGTGATTTCAAAGTTGCGCACGTAGTTGTGCGCCTCGATTTCCTTGCGAAAAGCTTCTCGCTCCTCGGCCACCGAGTGCAGCACGCTGCCCATATCGAGGGCCATCAACTCGTCGCGGCTGCCGTAACCGAGCATGGTGACAAAGGCGTCGTTGCAGTCGAGCAATTCGCCGCCCGGAGTGGCTACGAACACGCCTTCCTGCGCCTGCTCAAACAGCATGCGATACTTTTCTTCCGCCACTTGACGCGCAGTGGTATCGTGCACCACGTGGATGGTGCCCTTTTGCAGGCCTCCCTGCTCGGCATACGATGAGGTCGAAACCACCGACTGACCGCCGAAACACGGATCCGTGCCTTCGGTAAGGCCGGTGCCGCGTTCGCAGTAGGGGCATCCGGTCCAGGGGCGCTTTTGCGGCAGAACGTCTTCACATAGATTGCCCAATACATCGGCGGGCGCTTGTTCGAGGCGCTGCAGCAGGGCTTGATTGGTCTTGAGGATGCGGAAGTCGGCGTCGTGCGCCAGAATTAGATCCTGGATGGAATCGAACGTGTTCATCCACTGCCGCTGCGAGCGCAGCACCTGCTCCAGCAAGCGCAGATTCTCTACTGCAATGCCCAGCTTCTGTGCCGCTGATTCCAGAAACTCCAGTTCTTCGCGAGTATGGTGGCGGCTGCCGGAGCAGCCGAACGACAGCATCCCGATCACGGATTTCTTGCCCAGTACCGGCAGCAGCACCACGTGATGAATGCCGCGCTTGCGCAGTTGTTCGCGCTCCGGCTCCGACAGGTCCGAGAGTTTCATCACCGCCGCGCGGTTTTCCTGCAGAATGCCGGCTCGTGCCTCGTCTTTCTCGCCTTGCCCGGTCTCTGTTTGCCCCAGGGCCCGCAGAATATCCGGTGACAGGCCGGTGTGCTGGGTTGGCACCAGACGGGCTCCCTCCATCAACTCGAACCACGCTGCCTTGGCCCCCACCACGACTTTCAGTTTCTCAAGCGCAGTTTGCATCATGGGAGCATGATTCTGGCCGCGCGCAATGGTGACTGTCAGTTCGTTCAGCACCGCCAACCGGCGCGTGCGCAAGCGCGAATCGTCTAGCACCACCAGCAAGATGCTGGAGCCGAACAGCACTTCCGCCAGCAGGTAACCTTCAATCGGAATGTGAGGGGTGAACGAAGGCCAGTTCAGATTCAAGGTCAGCAGGCCGGCGCCAAACAGGAAAGGTCCCACGCCGATACGCCCGAACCGGTAGCGGAATAGTTCGACGACCGCGCCGGCGGCAAGCAGGCGGCAGGATACATCCAGGCCCAGCTCGAGGGATTTAAAATCCGGAAAATACAACGGCCGCATGGCAGCGCAGACGATCAGCACCCACGAGGCCGCCACCAACACCGTCAGCGCTCGCCGCGCCTGCGCCGACATCAGCGCGGCCACGCCGAATAACCCCATGGCAAGGACAAAGTCGGCTTGCGCGAACGCCGCCATCGACTTGGACGCGCCGTGCAACTCGCCCGCGCCGGCTACCCACAGAAACGACCCATAGGCAACCCAGCCCGCTCCCCACACCAGCAAACACCAGTCGCGAAAAACACGAAAGAAGAGCAGGCTGACCACGACCACGATGAGCGCAGCGGTTTCCCGCGCCGTCAACCAAGGGCCGGTCAGCACGCCCAGCGAATTACCGAATATCCCGAATATCCCCGCAGGACTCATAGATAAGCGCCGACGATAAGCGCACGAACACCTATGCTTTTAAATATCACGCTCGCGGCCTATCGGTACCGGATTTCGGTCTCCCGATGGTTACTTTCGGAATGTGGAGTCGTGGCCTAGAATGAGCGATGCATTACACTTAGTGCCATACACTTAGTACTTATGCCGAATGACCGCATCCTCGTGGTGGACGACGAAGAAACCATCCGCGAGATTGTTTCCTCGATGCTAGGCGGGGCCCATTTTCAGACTCGGCAGGCTGCCAGCGGCGTTGAAGCCCTCTCGATTCTGGAATCGGGAGAGGAATTCGATCTCGTCCTCTCCGACCTGATGATGGCCGAAATGGATGGGATCGCCCTCTTGGAACGCGCCAAGGAGCGGTACCCCGAAATGCCGATCGTGATGGTCACTGCGGTGCACGACATTCAGGTCGCTCTGCAAGCCCTGCGCAATGGGGCATATGACTATCTGCTCAAGCCTTTCGAGCGCGAGCAACTGCTGGCCACGGTCCGGCGGGCGCTGGAGAATCGCCGCCTCAAACGCGAAAATGATGCCTATCGCACCAACCTGGAGTCGCTGGTTGCGGCCCGCACCCAGCAATGGAAAGGAGCGCTTTCCGACCTGGAAGAGTCCTATGACATGATGCTCGAAGCCTTGGGCGATGCGCTCGACCTCAAGGACGCCGAGACCGAATACCACTCCAAGCGCGTGACCGCCTACACCATCGCCATTGCGCGCAAAATGGGCCTGCCGAAAGAAGAGATCAAGGTGATCGCCCGCGGAGCGTTCCTGCACGACTTCGGCAAGATCTCCATTCCCGACGCTATCCTGCACAAGCCCGGCAAGCTCACCGAAGCCGAAATGGACGTCATGAAGGAACACAGTTACCTCGGCTACAAGATTATCTCCCGCATCCCCTTTCTGGCGGAGGCCGCCGAAATCATTTACGCCCACCAGGAAAAATACGACGGAACCGGCTATCCCCGCGGGCTGAAGGGCGACGAGATTCCCCTCGGCGCACGCATGTTCTCCATCGCCGACACCCTCGACGCCATGACGATGAACCGCCCCTATCGTCCGGCGCAATCATTTCAGGCCGCCCGCACGGAAATCCAGCTCTGGTCCGGCCGCCAGTTCGATCCTCAGATTGTCAAGGTTTTCCTCGAAATGCCCGACGATATCTTTGAAGGCTTGCGGGAAGAAATCAATGGGCCTAAGCCGAATGGGTCTAACCCGTCTTTCCCGAAGGTGTAACCACCGATCCGCGCTTGCGATGCAAAACGCTCAGCCCTGGCCGCATTCTCCGCCGGGCATCGTTTTGCCCTGGTCACGTCATCCAACGGAAACAGTGAAGTCATTCCAACGGCCCCACCACGGAGTTCTGCCGTTCTGGGGGAAATAGCCCGAGCCCGCCAGCATGTGCCTGATTCACATCTGGCGGGCAGGCCGGGTTTTATTTTCTTGCGTCGCAACGGGAGTCGCACCATGCGATCGCACTAATCCCCATCTTGGAGCAGAACGGTGCTTTCCCGAGAAGCGATGACTTGTATCTTTGCCACTCTATTATTGGTGGTTTGCCCCCTGGCAGTCGCGCAGACGGCGTCTCAGCAGGCGCCGGCTATCAATCGCCTGATTGCCGCCTACGTTGCAGATCACCATGTGCCCGGGTTGTCAGTGGCCGTTATTGATCGCGGGCATGTCATCCTTAGCCAGGGCTACGGTCTGGCCGACGTTGAGAACAGCGTGCCCGCCACCGCTGACACGGTATATCGCATCGCATCAATGTCCAAATCCATCACGGCGACGGCCGCAATGAAGCTAGTCGAGGCAGGCAAACTGGACCTCGATGCCCCCATCCAGAAATATTGTCCGGACTTTCCCAAGAAGCCATGGCCGATTACGGCGAGAGAGCTTCTCTCCCATCAGAGCGGCATCCGCGATTACAGGAATGAGGAAGAGAGCATCAATACTCGGCACTATAGGAGCATCAAGGAAGCATTGACTCAGTTCGCCAGCGACCCTCTGGAGTTCGAACCCGGAACCAAGATGCAGTACACCAGTTACGGTTACATCGTTCTCGGTTGCGTGATCGAGGGCGCTTCTGGAACCAGCTATGACCGCTACATGCAACAGGCAATCTTCGAGCCGGCACAGATGCCGGCCACACGTCTCGATGATGTGTTCGCGATTATCCCGCACCGGGCGCGGGGCTACAGAGTTTCCGCCAGCGGCGAGTTGCAAAACTCTGTCTTCGTGGACGTCAGCAACAAGCCTCCCGGGAGCGGAATCAATTCGAGTACAAGAGACATGGGCAATTTTGTTGCCGCACTGTACTCGGCGAGTTTGGTTCCCGGCGCGGTTCTCGATCAGATGCTCACGCCGGCGACGACTCGTGACAAAAAGCCGACAATTTATGGCCTCGGCTTTTTCCGAGGTGGCCCGATCAGCACGTATCGCGGGTTGCAGGAGGCCGGTCACGGTGGGGATCAGCAGGGCGTCAGCAGTGTGCTGTATCTCTTGCCGGAACGACAGTTTGGAGTGGTAATTCTGTCAAATCTGGAAGGCCAGCAAAGTTCCGTCGATTTTATCGAACTTTCGCGCAAGATTTACGACGCTGCTTCCTCGCAATAAGTCCGGTCATTAGTCATTAGTCATTAGTCATTAGTCGCTAGTCATTCTTGACAATAACCTCGCGCCGCGAAGAAATCCGGCTGGCATCCACCGTCACTTCCCGTTGGATCTCCATCTCGATCGAAGTCCCCGGCTCGAGCCTCACGTCGGCGCCGCGTGAAAGCATTCCCACGGCCAGCCCAGCGGCTCCTCCAATTCCTGCTCCGATGCCGGCTCCCTTCAGTCCGTTGGTTACAGCACCGATCACCGCTCCCGTGGTTGCAGTACCGGCAGCGGTCTCAGCTTTCTTCCCGGCGTCGCTATCCTGGCGGATTGTCCCTTCCGAGTCTTTCATCGAAGTCTTTTCCGCGCCGGGAGTGTTCTCCACCGAGCCACCGAGCAGCACCGTATAGCCGTTGGGATAAATCATCGAGGTGAAGTGGATCAGCACCTCGGCGCGCCCCTTTACGTGCCCACCGCGCTGCACGCGCTCGATCTTTCCCTGGATGTAAGTCCCCGCCGGAACCACGACCCGCTCGTTGACCACAAACGGAAAGGTAGTCTCCGCGTACACCGGGTCCCCATCTTTGGCCGTCTTGGTCGAGATCGCCTGCTTCAGGGCTAGTGGAATCCTGGTTCCCACCGGAATGGTCAGCGTAGGCTTCTCGGACTCCACGGCGGGCGCGGCCGGGCTCGGGGCCAACGTCGATTGGGCCGCCGCGACACCCGACAGCATCAGAAAGCAAATAGAAGCAGCACGGATCTTCATCGAAGGCCTACCTTCCTCGGAATGAACGACAAACAGTAACCGACTTGCATTCTCAGATGCGGCCGGCAGAGTTCCCGTTAGCTGAAAACCAGCTATCGGTGGACAGCCGGGGGCGGCTGTCGCTACGCAAACCCTAACCGCTATTTCGGCGGGTCTGGTTCTCCAGCACATTACCCATGAACTGCGACTGCAGTTTCTGCGCGCATAGCTCGCCGCAAACGTGCATCGCGCCCTCCTGCATCGCCAGTTTCTCGTCCCACGGCGCCAGGTGCATGACTGGCGCCTCGTGGTCGCTGATCGAGCTCCACATCACCCACCAGCGGTCGCTCACTCCCTTGAGCACCCCACAATTCGGGCCGGCGCAACGATAAAATATACTTGGAATGAGAAGCAGATTTTCGGCCATGACTACCCTGCCCACTACGAGTAATTGTAGCGTGGAAGACGCGGGCATCGCGCATTCAAATACATAGGTCCTTCCCCTTCGGCTCCGCTCAGCGTCAGGATGACAATCGGAATTTACTTGTAGATCAAATATTTTTCCCGGAGGCGCACGAATTCAGCCAGCCGTTCCTGCCAGTCCTCGGCAATTCGTCTGGGGTCCTCTCCCGCTTTGATGGCTTCGAATACTGTCTGATTTACCAGCAGATCCGCCATCCGCTCCAGTTTGAAATCGTTCGGATAGAGCTTGTGCAGCGCCGACGCGAGTTCGATCCCCAACTCCGGAGAGTCCAGAGTGTTCCGACCGAGCACAATAAGGTTGACGCCTTCGCAACGTTGGCCGGCAAAGTTGCTGGCGAAAGGAGTGAAGATGATGGGCACGAAGCGGACACTCTGAATGCCGCGCCTGTTCAAGTAAGCCGCCAGTTCGCGGCTCTTGATCCAAGGCGCGCCCACCACCTCGAAGGGCATGTCGGTGCCGCGTCCGACCGAAACATTCGTCCCTTCGATCATTCCGACCCCGGGATAAAGCGTCGCCTCGATTAAACTCCGCAGATTGGGCGAAGGATTCACCCACCCGAGGCCAGTTGAATCGAACCAGTCCCCGGGCTGCCAACCTTCGATCGGAACCACCTCGAGCCGCGCCCCAATGTGCCGTTCAACATTGAACATTTTTGCCAACTCACCCAACGTCATTCCGTGCCGCACCGGCTCGGGAAAGTAGTTGGTAAACTTCTCCTGCCCGGCGTCGGAACTGAAATCGGAAACCGGTCCCTGCACGAACGACCCCGTAATCGGATTCGGCCGATCGAGAATGACTACTTCTACCGCTGCCTGCGCGGCTGCTTCCAGGAAATACCCCATCGTGGCTTGGTAGGTGTAAAAACGCGCGCCCACATCCGCCAGATCGATCACCACCGCATCCAGCCGCTTCAGCACATCCAGCGGCGGACGGCGAGCGGCGTCGCTTGCTCCGTACACGCTGTAAACCGCGACTCCAGTCGCCGTATCCTTTGTATTCTTGACGTCGGTCGTGTCGAGCGTCCCGGTCACCCCGTGTTCGGGACTGAAGATCGCATCCAGCGAAATGCCGGGCACGCTTGCCAGCACGTCAATCGTTCGGCGGCCTTCTGAATCCACGCCGGTCTGATTCGTCAACAGCCCAATGCTGCGTGGAGCCCCGCTCCGGGCCGGATGCAGCGCTGCGAACTTCGTCTCCTCGAGCACGTCAATTCCCGTTTTCACCGTTCCATTCCGCGCCGCCAGTCGGCGGGCTGCGCTCTGCATTTCGTTGTAGCCGGTGATCGCTGCCACTCGCATCTTCTCCGCTTCGGCCGGATCGAGCGCCAGCGCCGCCGCTACCGCCGTCGCAACCTTGGTCCTAAGAGACGCCGCGCTTCCCTTCTCCTTCGCCGGCACTACATTCATATGCACCGCGTTCGTCATCAGCGCGATATAAGTGTTCGTGGCCGGATCAATCCACAGCGAAGTTCCGGTGAATCCGGTATGGCCGTAACCTCCCACCGGCAACAGCTCGCCGCGATTGGTGGAAAGCGGAGAATCAATATCCCACCCAAATCCCCGCAGCGCCGTTGCATTCACGGGCTGCTGCGGCGCAGTCATCTTCGCAATCGTCGCCGGAGTCAGCACGCCTCTCCCGCCATCGAGCAATGCTTGCGCAAAAATCGCCAGATCATCGGCGGTAGAAAACACTCCCGCGTGCCCCGCCACTCCACCCATACGGCGAGCCCTGGGATCGTGCACCACTCCGCGCAGCAGGTGATGGTTTTCATCCTCTTCGGTGGGAGCAATGCGCGACTCCCACGACGGCGGCGGCAGGAAGCGTGTCTCCTTCATGCCCAGCGGCCCGAAAACATGCTTGGCGGCATACGCATCGAGCGACTCACCGGAAAGCCGCTCCACCAGCGCTCCCAGTACGATGAAGTTGGTATCGCTATAAACAAACGCCGATCCTGGGGCCCGCTCCGGAATCTCCTCAAACGCCATCCGATACGCGGCCTCCTTGCCTTCCCACGGTTTCGTCAAATCAATATCCGGCGCCAGGCCGGAGTAGTGCACCAGCAATTGCCGGATCGTAATATCCTGCTTCTCGCCCTGTGCAAACTCGGGTAGGTACTTTGCCACCGGATCGTTCATGCGAAATTTTCCCTGCTCCCACAGTTGCATCACGGCCATGGTCGTGGCGATGACCTTGGTGAGCGACGCGCAATCAAACACCGTATCGAGCGTCATCGCCTCGCGCCGTGGTTCAATCGCCCGGCTGCCATATGCCTTCCGATAAACCACCTGCCCGTCGTGGCCGATGATCACGACCGCACCCGGAATCTGCTGTTGGGCGATCGCGTCGTTGATGATGGGGTCGAGAACGGCGAGGCGCGAATCGAGCGGAGTCTGGGAGAATGCTGCTGTAGAAAGCAGGAGAGCGCAGAGCAGCAGTTTTGTCGTCGCATGTTTCATGTCTGCTGTGACTCTACATGACGCAGGAGATGCGGCTCAAGACTGAACGTTATCAATGGCGTCCCCGGAGTAACTCTGCGTTTGCTTCAGCCCGCCGCGTTTGTTATAACCCCATCAGTTCACAAAACACCCTTGGAGCTGACGCTGCCCAATCGAGAATCTGGATTTTCCTTCCTGGTGCGGAATTTCGTCGCGCAGGACGATCGGTTTCGCGACGCTTTCAGCATCCTGGAAAAGGCCATTGCCGCCCGCGCCTTCCCCGCCTGCTCGGTCGCCGTCACCTCCCGAGGAGAACTCGTCGCCTACAAAGCCCTCGGCCGCTTCACTTTCGATCCGGCTTCGCCAGAAGTGACCGTCGCAAGCATCTTCGATCTCGCTTCCCTCACCAAAGTTCTCGCCACGACCGCCATGGCGATGATTCTTTACGAGCGCGGCCTGCTCGATCTGGAGGCCCCGGTCACTGCCATCGTCCCAGAATTCGCGGGCGTATTGGACGACAATGACCCTCGCCGCCGCGACGTGACCTTGCGCATGCTGCTTGCCCACAGCTCTGGCCTGCCGGCTTATGAAAAACTCTTCCTGCGCTGCAAGACACGCGACGATCTTTTGCGAGCGGCCTTCACCACGCCGCTGGCCGCCGCTCCCAGCACCCGCGCCGAATATAGCGACATCGGCTTCATCATTCTCTGGGTCGCGCTCGCGTGCCTCGCCGATGAAGCGCTCGACGTATTCTGCCAGCGTGAGGTCTTTGGGCCGCTGGGCATGACCCACACAACCTTCAATCCCGCGCCCGCCTTGAAAGACGCTATCCCGCCAACCGCCGACGATCGCACCTTCCGCCATCGCATCATCCAAGGCGAGGTGCAGGACGAGAACGCGAGCGTCCTTGGCGGCGTTGCCCCGCACGCCGGCCTGTTCTCTGCCGCTGAAGATCTAGCCATTTTCGCCCACGCCATGCTCAATGGCGGACACCCCATCGTTCGCCCTTCGACGGTTGAACTTTTTTCGCGCGGGCAACCCGCACCCGAAGGCACTTCCCGCGCGCTGGGCTGGGACACGCCCTCAGCGTCCTCGCAATCCGGAAAATACTTTTCGCCCCGTTCCTTCGGACACCTTGGCTATACCGGCACCTCACTGTGGATCGACCCGGAGCGACAACTGTCGATAACTTTGCTGACCAACCGCACCTGGCCTGACTGCCAGAATGTGGCCATCAAACAGGTCCGTCCGGCGTTTCACGACGCGGTGATTGAAGCGCTGGAGAAGAACGCTTGAAACGCAAAGCTTCAAATCGCAAGTCTTCACATCGCGAAATCAGCAACGTACAACTCCGCCGCCTCGGCACCGAAAAAACAAACTCCGCCTCCACCGATCTCGATCGCAAGTCCGCGCTCGAAATCGCGCGCATCATCAATGCCGAAGATGCCAAGGTCGCAGCCGCGGTAAAGCGCGCGCTCCCGCAGATCGCACAGGCAGTCGACCTGATCGCCGCCGCGCTCTCCGGAGGAGGACGCCTCATCTATGTGGGTACGGGCACCAGCGGACGCATCGCCGCTCTCGACGCCGTCGAATGTCCGCCTACGTTTGACGTCGACCCGCGCATGGTCCAATTTATCATTGCCGGTGGTCCAAAGGCGCTCGTCGCCGCCGTGGAAGCCGATGAGGACTCCCGCAAGTCAGGCCGCCAAGCCATCGCGAAGAAAAAGCCGACCAATAAAGATGTTGTCGTCGGCATCGCCGCCAGCGGACGCACTCCCTTCACCATCGCCGCCGTCGAATATGCGCGCGCTCACGGCGCCATGACCGTTGCCGTCGTGTGCAACCGGAGGTCCCCGCTCGGCAAGGCCGCGCACCTCGCCATTGTTGCGGATGTCGGTGCGGAAGTTGTCGCGGGTTCGACGCGTATGAAGGCTGGCACCGCTCAGAAGATGATCCTCAACATGCTCTCGACCGGGGCCATGACTCGTCTCGGCTACGTTTATGGCAACCTGATGGTCAACGTCCGCCCGAGGAACGAGAAGTTAATCGAACGCGGAGTGGGCATCGTGGAAAAAGCTGCCGGCCTTGACCACCGGGCAGCACGCAAGCTGCTCACCGCCGCCGGAGGGCTCGTCCCCATAGCCATGGTGATGTCCAAGGCGGGGGTCAGCCGTGCTCGCGCGGTCACTGCGCTGCAGAAGTCGTCCGGCCGGGTGCGCAAGGCGATCGCAGCCGCCAAGCCAAAGTGAGAGCCGGATGCCTCGTCGTCTGGATTCGGGGAAGTTACAAACGGAACTCCCGCGCTGAATTCCACGTCCCGTGCTCGCGCATTCCCCGCTAGAATATTCGTAGCACCCCATCTGGTTTCATCTGGGGTGTTCTCGGGAACTCATCACGACCAGAGTCACCTCTACATGGATAAGCTGGTAATCCGCGGCGGTAATCCCCTGCTGGGGACGGTTCGAATCAGCGGCGCAAAGAACGCCGCTCTGCCTTGCATGGCGGCAGCCCTGCTCACCGACGAACCGGTGATCCTGGAAAACATTCCGCAGGTGCGTGACATCGAGACTACGCGCAAGCTGCTGGCCGCCATGGGCGCCGAGGTCGAACTGGGCTACGGACGCGCCCACCATCGGACAACGATTTGCGCGCGCACGCTCAACGCTCCCGAAGCGTCTTATGAACTGGTCAAGACCATGCGCGCCTCGACGCTCGTTCTGGGACCGCTCCTGGCGCGCTGTGGCCGTGCCCACGTCTCACTGCCCGGCGGATGCGCCATTGGCGCCCGCCCCATCGATCTGCATATCAAAGGGCTGGAACGCCTCGGCGCGAAGATCACGCAGGAGCACGGCTATGTCGAAGCCACCACTGATCCGCTCAAAGGCGGCCGCCTCCGTGGCGCCGAAATTGTCTTCGACAAGATTACCGTCACTGGCACCGAAGACCTTCTCATGGCCGCCACGCTTGCCGAGGGCGAGACGGTCATGCAGAATTGCGCCCGCGAGCCTGAAGTCGCGGACCTCGCCGCACTGCTCAACGCCATGGGCGCTAAAATCCACGGCGCCGGCACGTCTACGATCCGGGTGAAGGGCGTCAACAAACTCCACGGCGCGCGGCACCGCATCATTCCTGATCGCATCGAAGCCGGAACCTTCATCATTGCAGGGGCGCTCACCGGCGGGGACGTCAACGTCGCCGGATGCGACCCCGCGCACCTCACCGCCATCCTAAAAAAGCTCGCGGAGACCGGCGTGAAGACTTCGGTGAAAGCTGACTCCGTTCGCGTCATGGGCGATCAGCCGCTCGCAGCCGCCGACCTGAACACGGAAGAATATCCTGGCTTCCCGACCGATATGCAGGCGCAATATATGGCGCTCGCCACGCAAGCCACGGGCACATCGATTATCACGGAAAATATTTTTGAGAACCGCTTCATGCATGCGCAGGAACTGGTACGCATGGGCGCGAACATCAAGATTGAAGGCCGCCGCGCGATCGTCCGCGGAGGAACTCCGCTCAGCGCTGCTGCCGTGCTCGCCTCGGACTTGCGCGCCTCCGCCTCGCTGGTGCTCGCAGCGCTGGTCGCCGACGGCGAGACCATCATTGACCGCGTTTATCACCTGGATCGGGGCTACGAGAACATCGAAGAAAAGCTGAAAGCCGTGGGCGCCGAAATTCGCCGCGTGGGCAACATCTTCCCCAAACGAGCTGCAGCCCCCGCACAATCGTAAAGACAGTATTTAAAAACGACTACTCCCGCCAAAATACGTGGAAGATTCCGGTCTGGAGACTGTGCGGGAACCTGCGCACGACTTCCGCACGTATCTCGGGGTTTATCGTGGAGGTCGGGAACAGCGGCGCTTCATTGATTACTACCAGTTTCAAATCGTCGGATTGCAGTGCCTTCAGCACTTCCTCCGGCGGCGCGCCCCCATCGTTGCTCGTTACGTTCTTCAGCCCCGAGAGAAAGTACAGCTCGGGACAGTCATTGGCCAGGTGTTTTTCGCTGACGAAACGCATCATCGAAGTGCGTGTATCCGGACGTGGTTTTAAGGTTACGCTGTGAGGTTACGAGGAAGGTGCTTGTGGAAAACCCCTCTGTGTCCTCGGTGTCCTATGTGGTTAAATTCTTCTGTTGCCGACATCTGCCGAGAAACGGAAAACTGAGGCGCTGTTCGCTTCTCCACAGAAGCGTAACCTCGTCCTCTGTCTTCTAATCGCTGTCGTTACCCTCGCGCTCTACAATCCTGTCAACCAGCACCCGTTCGTCAATTACGACGACGACCGCTACGTCACGGAGAACCCGCAGGTGCGAGCGGGTCTCACCTGGGAAACGTTCAAGTGGGCCCTTACCGCCACCGACGCCGCCAACTGGCACCCGCTGACCTGGCTCTCTCATGCTCTTGACGTCCAGCTTTTCCGCATGAATCCTGCGGGGCATCATTTCACCAGCCTGGTCCTCCATGCTCTCAATGCGGCCCTGCTTTTCCTGCTGCTGGTTCTGGGGACCGGAAGGACAGGTCCGAGCCTGTTCGTAGCAGCGCTGTTCGCCTTGCATCCCATCAACGTGGAGTCGGTCGCCTGGGTAGCGGAGCGCAAGAGCGTTCTAAGCACTTTCTTTTTCCTGGCGACGATCGGGGCCTATGGCCGCTACGCTCTTAAACCGAATTGGCAGCGTTATCTCGCGGTTGCCACTTTGTTTGCTCTGGGATTGATGTCGAAGCCCATGGTGATCACTCTGCCGTGCGTGCTCCTGCTGCTGGACTACTGGCCGCTGGGAAGAATCAAGGGACAGAGTGTGCCGCCTTTGATTCTCCCCACACAACCCCGACCGATTCCCAAGCTGCTGCTGGAGAAACTGCCTCTGCTCGCTCTCTCCGCCGCCAGTGCCGCTATTACCATGCAGGCGCAGCAATCGGGAGGCGCCGTCCGTTCCACAGTGCAGTTTTCCCTGGGAGTCCGCCTGCAGAATGCGATGGTTGCGTACTCTACGTATGTGTGGAAGGCGTTTTGGCCGGCCCGCCTGGCGCCGCTGTACCCACATCCCGGGGAGTCTCTGCCAGCATGGCAAGTGGCTGTGTCTCTCTTGTTCCTGATCGGAGTGACTGTGCTCACTCTACGCTGGCGCTCTCGGCGCTACCTGCTGGTGGGCTGGCTATGGTTTCTGGGGACTCTGGTTCCGGTCATCGGTCTAATCCAAGTTGGTGAGGCCGCCATGGCGGACCGCTACGCCTACATTCCGCTGATCGGGATTTTTGTCATGGTGGCATGCGGTACTGCAGACTTGGCCGACTCGTGGAGGCTGGGGCTTCCTTGGCGAATCATCCCAGCAGTGTGCGTTCTGCTTGCGCTGTCCCTCGCTATGCGACAGCAGTTGAGTTATTGGTCGAGCAGCCTCGAGTTATGGTCGCACGCGCTGGCGGTAACAGAGGAGAACTTCGTCGCCCAGGACAATCTGGGCGGAGCCCTGGTTCTCCTCGGCAAAACAGAGGAAGCGTATCCCCACTTCCAGGCCGCTGCTGCTATCAACCCTCGTGATCCCATGGGCCATTCCAACCTGGGGGCGTATCTACAGGAGCACGGACGGCTTCAGGAAGCCGTCACGCAATACCAGACTACAATTTCCCTCACCTCGGACCACGGGTTGCTGGCCAACACGTACGCCAACTTGGGGAGCGCCTACCGCCAACTGGGAGACGACGACAAGGCTCTCACAAGCTACGAGGAGGCCCTGCGGCTCAATACCAATCAGTTCAACGCCTACCTGGGTCTTGGGCTGCTGCAGCAGAAGCAAGGGAAGCTGCCGGAGGCGATCGCCAATTTCTCAAAGTCGGTGGAGCTTCGCCCCACGGACGAAGGTTACCTGCTGCTGGGTCGAGCTTTGGAGCAGGCTGGGCGCCCACGGGAGGCGATCAGCGCTTATCAAGAGGCACTGCGGATTTCTCCCGGGATGAAGGAAGCTGAGCAAGGACTTGATGCGCTTACGGGGGAAAGGCGGTAGCGGGATCGAACCGACACGTCCGGTTAAGAACTCACCTGGGCTGATCGTCTCGCCTTTCGCCTCCAGCCCACAATCCACGTCGCCCATCCTAATCCCAGGGCAACCGCCGTGCCCGACATCATCCACCCCATCCGGAC
>CAVZDM010000130.1:0-40520 GCA_963773955.1 uncultured Acidobacteriaceae bacterium
GGTCATGGTGCATACCAACTGGAAATTTGGGTTGCTTTTCTCCAGCATCTGAAGAGTGTCGAGAAAAGGTGTATCTTCGGGTCGCCGGTTGGAACAGAAGAGATGCAACTTGTGCGGGAGCCTGTCGTGATCGGCTTGTCGCACGATGCTGAGAAAAGGTGTAATTCCGATTCCACCAGCCAGGAACACGGCCGGCTTGGCTGGGTTCTTATGCAGCGTGAAGGAACCCATTGGCGAGTCAATCTTCACCTCTGTACCCAGAGGTATTTTCTTTAGTGAGCGCTTAAACGCCGTGTCGCGCATGCGGGTGGCGAAGATCAGCTGGTTTTCAAAGGAAGGACTGGCAATCGAAAAAGTGCGTGTGTTCCCCTCAGCGTCAGTTTCTGGAGGATTGGATAATGTCAGGTCGGCGGACTGTCCCGGTTTGAAGTCGAAGTGCGGTGGTTTCTCGAAATGGAAGGCCATGGTGCCGTCCGCAACCTCGACTCGACCCAACAACCTGGGTCCGTAACCAGCTATCGGAATTTCTTTGGCAGCCATGCGCACCCCCTCGACTTTCGGTCAATGCCGACTCTCTTCCTGTTACACGCAGCCTGCAGCTTACTGCACCGTGCAGACTGTTACTGGATCTTCGCAGCGGATGGTTCTGTTTTTACGGCCCGCTGCTGAATTCTTTCAAAGACATTCTTAACCACTCGATCGCACCGCACGGCATGAAAATTGAATGCTTCTTTTCTTTCCATGCCAGCACGCGCGTAAAGACTCTTTCGTAGCAACGCCCGCGCTCGATGGAGGCGGACCTTGACATTGTCTTCGGTGATTTCGAGGACCTCCGCGGCATCGGTCGTGCTCATCTCTTCTATGTCGCGCAGTGTGAAAATGGTCCGGTAAGCGTCCGGCAGCTTCTCGACCGCTTCTTCCAGCAACCTCCGAACCTCCGAGTTTGACGCTTGCTGTTCCGGATCCGGCGCCAAAGAGGCAAACCTATCCATGGGGTCTCCCTCCCGTTCTGACATTGGTTCCAACTCCTGATATCGGTTTTCGCGACGTTGTCGCGCTAAAGCTTCGTGCACCGCGATGCGTGTCAGCCAAGTGGAAAACTTCGCCCTCCCGGCAAACTGGTCCAGATGTTCGTATGCGCGCACGTAGGCATCCTGCATTACATCCTCAGCTTCACTGTCATTGCGCAGAATGGCCCGAGCCACGCGGTAGAGGAGCTGGTTGTGACGGCGCATGATGATTTCAAACATCCCCGTCTCGCCCGCCAACACTCGGGTTACAACTTCCTCGTCACTCAAGGGCTCTTGCGAAGTGGCCACTTCCGTTGGGCTGACCATACAAACCCTCCATCTGATGGAGTCACGACGGCAATAAAGGTTACAGATCAAACCATGCAATTCCCGAAGGGAAATGGAGCCAGCGATGTTGTAACCGATTTGCCCCTGCCAACTCTATTCTCGTGAAGGGAGTAAACATGCACAAGGGACTTGATTCACGATTGGACCAGGCTTGGTGGGCACTGCGGATCGGGCTTGGTGTCGGGCCGTTCCTGGCAGGCCTGGATAAATACTTCAGCCTTTTAACCAACTGGACCGGATACATCAGTCCGCTGGCCCTGAAAATACTGCCGTTCAGCGGACAGACCTTCATGCACATCGTCGGCATCATTGAAATGATTGTGGGACTAGCCATTCTGACCAAGTGGACGAGGCTAGGCGCGTATGTGGCTTCAGCATGGCTGGTACTTATCGCCATCAACCTGGTCTCGACGGGAATGTTCTTTGATGTCGCGGTGCGAGATGTAGAGATGGCCGTGGCGGCTTTTGTGCTGGCGCGCATGACTGAGGTCCGCAGAGATGCGCTCCACAGTGACGTTTCACACGAACGGAGCGCAACCGCTGCTGTTGCTGCTTGATGCGAACGAGCACACGTCGTTTCTGGGGGCACTTATAAAGCGATCACCAATTCCCCGAGGCTGCGTTTTGGATTGTGAGGTCAGATGCAAACCGTACTTGAACCCCAGTCGTTAGCCGGTACCAGCCTGCAGGAACTGATGCGGGAAATGTTGGTCCGTATCGGAGAGGACCCCGAGCGTGATGGCCTGCGGGATACACCCGAGCGCATGGAACGCTCCATGCAGTATTTGACCAAAGGCTACCAGGAGAACCCAGAGGAAATTCTGCTGGGCGCGATGTTCGACGTGGCTTACGACGAAATGGTGATCGTCAAGGACATTGAGATGTTTAGTCTCTGCGAACACCATCTTCTGCCGTTTTTCGGCAAGGTTCACGTCGCCTATATTCCGCGAGGAAAAGTGATTGGGCTCAGTAAAGTGCCTCGCCTGGTGGACGTATTTGCGCGTCGATTACAGGTGCAGGAGCGTCTCACAACACAGATTGCTGAAACGATCGAAAGTGCTATCAAACCGCTGGGCGTAGGAGTGGTCATTGAAGCGAGGCATCTGTGCATGATGATGCGCGGAGTCGAGAAGCAGCACTCTTCCACGATAACCTCCTCCATGCTGGGCGCCTTCCGTGAGAAAGAGACCCGGGACGAATTTCTTGCGCTCATTCGCGCAAGACACAGCGCGTTCTAGCTTGGAAATCGGCACCTTGGTTACCGTGTTCTTCTGCGGGCCAAGCTTAAGCCGGATCTATGCCTGTTTGCAGTCGCATTCAGAGGATTAGGCCTTCGCAAACCCTTGGAGCTTGGACCAAATGCATTCAACCGCTGACTCGGGAACTCGCAATGGGCCCCTCTCCTCAGCATTGGCGAGGAGTTTTCGAGGAAAGCTCTGGGATGTCATCTTGCAGAATCGCAGCGTGACGACCTTCGAAAAAGATCAGGTAATTTGCGATGCGGGCAACGAAAAACGGACGTTTTTCTTCCTTCAGAAGGGCTTTGTGAAGGTCGGGAGCATCACGGAAGATGGCCACGAGCTCATTTACGATGTCCGCAAAGCTGGAGATATTGTGGGGGAGCTTTGTGCTTCCGGACAGCAGCGTCAGGACCGCGCGGTAGCGCTTGAGCGAACCGAGGTCATCGCGGTGCCTCTGGACGAGGTTCTCGACATCGTGCAGAACAACCGAGATCTCCTGCAGGAACTCGTGCAGATATGTTACGAGTCTCTGTCAGACGCATACGATCAACTGAATACGTTGGCTTTTCGTGACACCGTGCATCGTCTGGTTCGAGTGCTTCTGAGACTTGGGGCTCAGCTGGGCCACAGCTCGGGGCAAAAGACTGAACTGTCGGCCTATCTAACTCAAGAAGAGATCTCGCAAATGGTGGTAGCAAGAAGGGAGAGAGTTTCAACAGCCATGAACCTCCTCCGCAACCGCGGAATGGTGGATTACTCTCACCGGGGTTATCTGGTTCTCAACTTGAAGGCTCTCCAGGATTACAGCGATTGAGGGGGATCGATACGCGCTCTTTCATTGTTCAATATTGAATACTGTTACCCGCGTAACTGACACTGGCGTCGCTAGGTGATATTGCTCAAACGCCCTCGTGTCCTTTCCCGCCTCGCGAGAATAAGCGATGCTGGGCAATTCAATTTGAGGCGATTCCATGAAAAGCCTAAAGATCGTGATCGGCTTTGTTCTTCTCTCGGCGTTGGCCGTCGGCTCATATCGCCTGATTGGAGCACAACGAGCTTCAGCCCAAACTGAGAAAAAGGGAGCAACGCCCTCGGGATTCGACGCTGTGGTTCGTAACAACTCGGAACGAATGATGAAGGAAGGGCAACAGACATTTCGCTTCGACACTTTTGGCAGTGAGGCTTTTTGGGGTGACGCTCTGCAACTCCACAAGGCGATTGCAGGCGAGAAAAACGGCGGTGTCGGAGGCGGCGTGAGTCCGAAGACTGCGCTATCAGTCGGCCTCAAGGTTGATTCCGACGCTCTGCCTGATTCACTGAAGCAACAACTCCAGGAGGGTAAAGTGGATCTCGACGATCCCGCAACAACCCTCGCCCTACTCAAGTTGAACTCAGTCGTCGGTGTAACGGGCATCTTCGATAAGAAAGGCAGCCTGCAATCAATGGGTCTCCAGTGCGCCTTCTGTCATTCCACTGTGGATGACTCGTTGGCGCCTGGCATCGGAAGGCGCCTGGACGGCTGGGCCAACCGGGACCTGAACGTCGGTGCAATCGTTTCGCTTGCCCCGAATCTCAAGCCTTTTACTGATCTTCTTGGCGTCGACGCCGCCACGGTGAAGAAGGTGCTCAATAGCTGGGGTCCCGGCTGCTTTGATGCTGAACTAGACAAGGACGGGAAGGCCTTCCGGCCTGACGGCAAGCGAGCTTGCACACTGATTCCTCCAGCATTTGGACTTGCCGGCGTTAACCTCCACACCTGGACTGGATTTGGCTCAGTCACGTACTGGAACGCATACGTCGCTGCGACCGAAATGCACGGTTCGGGTACATTCTTCGACGCGCGCTTCAAGAATGCGGAGCAGTATCCCGTCGCGGCGAAGAGTGGCTCTGGCAATACTCGCGGAAAGCCTGACCTGGTCACGTCGAAGCTGGCAGCTCTTCACTTCTATCAGCTCGCAATCCCTGCACCGAAATCCCAGGCGAGTAGTTTTGACGGAGAGGCATCTGCGCGCGGAAAAGCAATCTTCAATGGCAAAGCGAACTGCGCTAGCTGCCACGTTCAGCCGCTTTTCACTGAGCCGGGAAACAATCTACATGCTCCCAGTGAGATCGGCGTGGATTCGTGGCAGGCCGACCGATCACCGACTCACATGTACCGCACCGCGCCCCTCGCAGGTCTGTGGAGCCATCAGAAGGGCGGCTTCTATCATGACGGCCGCTTTGCGACCTTGCCGGATGTGATTGAGCACTACGATGAGCTTTTCAAATTGCGACTGACTGACCAGGAGAAACGCGATCTGAGCGAGTATCTAAAATCACTCTAGAGTTAGGAGTTGCGCCCCAGGCGTGGTGGCTCGAATCGAAAAGCCAAGTGCGGGACCTCCACGAATTGTTACATCGCCGAATGGCTGTCGACGCAGTCCTTCCAAAGGAGATAGACTGTCTGACGTGAGCAAGGCTACGCATTACAGGGCTGCAATCACTGCACAAGTTGTGTTGCTGGCCTACTTTGAGCTGTGCATTCTGGCTCCGCTGGGCAGATGGAATGATCAACCCGGAATCAGCGTATCATTCAGCTCCGGCAACATGATTCTAGGCGGCGCGATCGGTGGTGCGCAGTTGTTGTTGCTGATCGGCACCGTTCGGCGGCTGAAACCCTTGCTGTGGTTCGGCCTGCTTGGCGACACAGTGTGGCTCCTTCTGCACGTCTACAGCCTGTGGTTACCCTATATTCTCGGCGCTTCGCCGCAGTACGCCAAGATGTATGCGCGCGTTTGGAGTAGCACCACCAAGCTACTGCCGAATTTCGGGAATCACCTTGCGCCGGACGCGATGCACATCTTTATTGATGTGTTTGTGATCGCAGTGATCGTGACGCTCGTGTCGTACCTGCGTTCGTTGCAACCCGCACGCGCAACCATCGAACGGCCACTGCAAGCGGCCCAGTAGTCGGCTACACCGACGATTGACCCCGTCCGAAAAATCCACGGAACGACAAGTGTGCGCCAGGTTGGCTGATCTCGCCGACGAACACTGTCGGTTGGTGGTAGCTCAGCTTCTCAGTGCTCGTGAGCCGCTTTGTGAAGCGTAGCCAACACGTCGTCGCTTTGCGCCGAAAGACATCGCGTTGTGAAGCATAAGAAAAAGAGAAGAACGAATTGGTTAAAAGTAGGTCTCATGCTGGGAATTTCACGCCGATGTCTTCTTCGCTCCTCATTTTTGTCCTTCGAGGCCGGCTTCCTGCTTGAGCAGGTCCAGTTGACACAGCGCTTTCAACGCACGTTCTTTTTCTTTCGGTGATGGTGAGTTCGAAAGCGTCCGCACCCGCTCGTAGACCTCCTGGTTGAAACCCAGCCTCCACATAGGAGCGGTTGCTTTGTTCCAAAGGTTGAAATAGATAAAGGACAGCGCGTCTTCTCGGACTTTTGCGTCGGAGTTGGTCAGTAGGCGAACCAGGAAGCGGTAAAGATCAGGACTGCTCCCGGAACGAGCAATCCTCAGGAGAACGTCCGGATCTGTTTCTAGCGGCGCATATTCAGCGATGGCACGGCGACCCTCGGGGTAGAACCACAGCTTATCAACCGCACACTGCCGAAATCCGGAATCGGGGTCGGACAACATCTTAACAAGTTTCGGCACGAGTGGCTGCCACGGGTCTTTGTATTCGGACCGCGTCTCGAAGCTTAGTACGGCCCATAAGCGAACACTGTGAATTGGACTGTCGAGCGCTTTGCCAACCGTGGCGACATCTCGACAAGCTGCAACGGCCAGAGCTGCTTCTCCTCGCAGCTTGAACACTTCGGGATCGGGGTCGCCGCCAATCATCGACCCCTCATACAGACGCGGTCCCGCCATTCGAATCAGTTCATGGAGTCCTTCGAGTCGCGTGTTCTCATTCTTCGTCTGTGCAATGGCGGCGTCCAGTTGCGCGCGAGTGAACTTCACAAGGGCACCATCGTGGTCCACAACTTGCGCACTCACGGCTATGGCCCATAAGACCAGAAGCCCCAGGGCCGATTTCGTTTTGGGCTTGTGATTGTATTCAGCACGAACGCTCTGAGACAGAGCTTGAGTCATCACCATATTAGACACCACTGCAAGACCCTCCGTTCCGAAAACGACGCACATTTCAAGAAAAGGAGAGCCGGGCCGAGCTCCACATCAGTTGATTCCACAGCTTGTTCTCTCCACGCGGTAGCTTGGCCCGGCAAATCAGAGGTGCGACAGATTGGGCTCGTATCACGCTAGAAGTGCTGTATCGGAAGCGAAGGGCATGACGGTTCCGGTTAGCCTCGACCTCGGGAGTTCGCTTTCGATACAGCCGTCAGAAGGAAGTCGCTCGCGGGTGCGGCGGACGCGGGGTGCTATGGAAATTCAATCGATTTCTGCCTGAAAAGCCTTGCCAGACGGGGACTTTGGCCAAAACGTTATTATTGATTTTCATCATGTAGCAGTTCTGGCAGCCATCTGCGTCATCCTACCTCCGGCCCCATCCGTTCTTCAAGAGGACAATTCTGACGCGTGGGTCTATACACGCGGCAGCGTCCGCCGCGCGAGCGGCTTCGTTCTGACGGACAAACCGGAAGCTAGCGGTCTAACGAGAACGGGAGATCCCGGCTTTGTCGCAAGAGATCTCCCGCTCTGCCACTTCTCATTGAAAGAACTGTTATGCGTACAGCGCCAGGCTGCTGCTGTTCGCATGTTCCTGAGCTTCTTCGGACTCGGCGTCCTTGCCCTTGAGGTAGGCAAGCGTTACGTCCAGCGACTCGTGTCCCAAACGGATGCGGATCGTGTTTACTGACACACCTTCCTCGTGCAGCGTGTCGGCGTAGGTCTTGCGGAAGCGGTGAAGCTCGGCGCCTTCAACTCCAGCTTTGCTCGCAATCGCTTTCAGCTTGCGCAAGAAGTGTCCATCAGGTTTCCCGTTTCCATTTGGAAATACCAGATCGTGAGTCTGGGCATTCCGTTCTCGCATTCTGCCCTTGATCTTCCAAACCAGCTTCGCGGGGATCGGAATGAATCTGTCCTTGGCGGACTTCTTTTTCTTCTTGCCCTTCAGACGAAAGTGGCGCCACGGCTTCGGCTGAACGTGCAGCGTGCCCTTTTCCCAATTGAAGTCGGCGTACTCGGTGTTCTGCATCTCGGCGTCGCGCACGCCAGAATTCAAGAACAGACCGTAGAGTAGTTTCTCTTCGTCGTCCATGGCCGCAAACATGTCCTTGAGTTCCCGCTTCGTGTAGGGTCTCGGCGGCTTCTCAGCATAGTCGAGTTCCGCCAGGATTTTGCCAGCGATAAAGATGTCCCTTGTCCGCAGGAACGTGTTCAGCGTCTCGAAGACGTTGTGAACCGTGCGATCGTCGAGATCGCTCTTGTGCTCTCGTAGAGATTTCACGTAGCGCAGAAGCTGCTTGCGGTCGACCTGGTCTAGGTAGCGCAGATTGTTCTGCACTGTGAAGTCGAGGAAGAAGCCGAGGCGGTAGTTATACGCCCGCAGCGTCTTCTCGCTCTTGCCTTGCTGGTCTTTGCCCTGAAGAATTTGAAGCTCAGCGAACCATTGGTAAACAGCATCCGTG
The DNA here is from genome assembly GCA_963773955.1 of uncultured Acidobacteriaceae bacterium. Taxonomy (GTDB): domain Bacteria; phylum Acidobacteriota; class Terriglobia; order Terriglobales; family Acidobacteriaceae; genus Acidiflorens. Next base: position 8,173 of record CAVZDM010000130.1, read on the forward strand.
ATTTTCGTCCGACCAACGTCATCTTGGTCTTGGACGACAGGGACGTTTGCGTCAAGCGCCTCGAAGTACGCCTGCTTGCGGTTCCGAGCGGCGATTGCTTCATCCAGGTCGTCGCCAACGGGATCCCACGGACGGGTGCCGTCAGCCAGCGAATACCGCAGGAAATAGGGACCGGTGAGATCGGCTGGGCGGCGCCCCTTACCAAGATTGACCTTCTGATAGCGCCGAGCCTTGCCTTTGCCGACTTGGCGATAGAGTGTGACTGCCATATTGCCTCCAGTGCTTAATACGGCGCGGAGGCAAATGATCGGAATTTGGTAGTCAGTTGGTAGTTACGTACTGTAAATAGCAGAAATTAAAGGTCTGGCGGAGAGGGAGGGACTCAAAGCCACGGACCGTCCTTGCTAAGCCGCGTTCGAAGGTGAGTTGCCAGGTTGGAGTGAGAGTTTGGCGCTGCTGCGCAGCGGGTGGAGGAATGGCACGCCACCTCCAGCAACTATTTGTCTGTGGGCAAGCCGGTTCTGCTGACTCCAGTCGCAACCGACGAATTCGAAATTGCCGGGCCGCGAGAAGACCGCCTGCACATCGACCGTGACGCAACCGGAGCGATCGTGGGGGTCACGCTCAACCCGGGGCCGTGGCCAGTTCACGCAGTAAGGAAGTAGGTTCTGGAGTCCCACGCGTGATCAGACTTTCGGAATACGGCCAAGAACGACTGGTCCGGCACCACGCTATTCGGCGTGCAGCTTGTTCCACAATCCTCGTCGTGTATTTCGGCGCAAGCATTGGGGCACTGCCGCCCAACATCGTCGACACGATCAGGCATCTGACGCCGTATCCGCCCACGCCCAGATGGGTTTCCAGCGCCGCGGCGAGAATGTCTCCAACCGCTCTGCAGACTCTACGCCGAGGGTCGCAGGGTGCTCTGATAATCAGCCACAAATTTTTGGATACCTTTGGTCGTGAGTTCGTGTGCGATGTCAAAGCTCTCCCAGGAAAGGTTCAGATCCAGCTCTTTGTACGGGATTGTCTTCAGCAGTTTGCCAGTCGCATCGAGCCCTCTGTACCTGAAATCCTGACGAGGAATTGGAAAGCCTGTTGCTGCCCATTCATCCAGAACTGTTGTCGGTACAGTGGCAAGCTCAGCGCTTAGAGCGAAGGAACAAAGCAGGTGGTTGACAGTGCGTATGCTTGCAGCTAAGACATGCACATGGCGATCAGTGTGCTCGTACATTTTCTTGATATTTCTGACGAGATCCATGCCATCGTCGCCGCGATCGTCGAGCCTCCCGACGAATGGCGATACATATACCGGCTCCTCTGATCCCTTGGTTGCGACATAAACGGCAGCCGCCTGCTCCTGCGAAAAACACAGAGTCATGTTGACCCGAATACTTTTTTGGATCGACATTTGTGCGGCTCGCAAACCCTCGTGCGTACACGGATACTTGATATAGGCGTTTGGGATCCAAGAGAACATTTCTTGACCCTGGGCAAGCATCTCTTCGGCTGTGGTGTTGAGATCTGCAAACACCTCGATGGAAACTCCAGCATCTCCCACCAGTGAGGAAATGCTTTGCACGATCTTCTTGTATTCGCCTTTTTCTTCTTCGGAACTCAAGGTGTGACCGGATGCGACGAGCCGGTTAATCTCCGGATTCTTTGCAATCAAGGACGGGTTCGTGGTCTGGCCATCCACAAACCCGATCAAGCTCTTGATCCGGAGAGTTTCGCTAGGGTCGCCGCCGTCAACTAGAATCTTCGTCTTAGGCCTATTTGCCATCATGCTGTTCACCTCGGTGGAGCCCTACTTTCCTGTTCGATTCGCGATCCTATCCGGCTGGCACACGCTTCAGTATCCGGCAAAGTCTTCCGCTCGGATATCGTCCTCGTCAACGCCGGCACCCACAAGCATCTTCTTCATGCCTGCAACCATGGCAGGAGGTCCGGCAACGTAATAGATGGGTCCCTGCAGGTTGGTCAGATGTCTCGACAGCATTTCTTGGTTGATCAAACCCGTCTCCCCGTTCCACTCCCTCTTTGACTGCCGCATTTCGGTCATCGTGCATACCAACTGGAAATTTGGGTTGCTTTTTTCCAGCATCTGAAGAGTGTCGAGAAAAGGTGTATCTTCGGGTCGCCGGTTGGAACAGAAGAGATGCAACTTGTCCGGGAGCCTGTCGTGATCGGCTTGTCGCACGATGCTGAGAAAGGGTGTGATTCCGATTCCACCAGCCAGAAACACAGCCGGCTTGAATGAGTTCTTGTGTAGCGTGAAGGATCCCATTGGCGCGTCAATCTTCACCTCTGTACCCAAAGGTATTTTCTTCAGTGAGCGCTTGAATGCCGTATCGCGCATGCGGGTGGCGAAGATCAGCTGGTTTTCAAAGGAAGGACTGGCAATCGAAAAAGTGCGCGTGTTCCCCTCAGCGTCAGTTTCTGGAGGATTGGATAACGTCAGGTCGGCGGACTGTCCTGGTTTGAAATCGAATTGCGATGGTTTCTCAAAATGGAAGGCCATCGTGCCTTCCGCAACCTCGACTCGGCTCAACAACCTGGGTCCGTAACCAGCTATCGGAATTTCTTTAGCAGCCATGCGCACTTCCTCGACTTTCGATAAATGCCGACTCTCTTCGTGTTACACGCAGCCTGCAGTTACTGCACCGTGCAGACTGTTACTGGATCTTCGCAGCGGAGGTTTCTGTTTTCACGGCCCGCTGCTGAATTCTTTCAAAGACATTCTTCACAACTCGATCACATCGCACGGCATGAAAGTTGAATGCTTCTTTCCTTTCCATTCCAGCACGTGCGTAAAGACTCTTGCGTAACAACGCTCGCGCTCGATGCAGGCGGACTTTGACATTGTCCTCGGTGATTTCGAGGACGTCTGCGGCATCAGTCGTGCTCATGTCCTCTACGTCGCGCAGCATGAAAATGGTTCGGTAAGCGTCCGGCAGCTTCTCGACCGCTTCTTCCAGCAACCTGCGAACCTCCGAGTTTGACGCTTGCTGTTCTGGATCCGGCGCCAAAGAGGCAAACCTATCCATGGGGTCTCCCTCCCGTTCTGATGTTGGTTCCAATTCCTGATACCGGTTACCACGATGCTGTCGCGCTAAAGCTTCGTGTACCGCGATGCGTGTCAGCCAGGTGGAAAACTTCGCCTTCCCGGCAAACTGATCCAGATGTTCGTATGCACGCACGTACGCGTCCTGCATTACGTCCTCAGCTTCGCCATCGTTGCGCAGAATAGCCCGAGCCACGCGGTAGAGCCGCTGGTTGTGACGGCGCATGACGATTTCAAACAGTCCGGTCTCGCCCGCCAACACTCGGGTCACAACTTCCTCGTCACTCAAGGGCTCTTGCGAAGTAGCCACTTCCGCTGGGCTGACCATACAGACCCTCCATATTGATGGAGTCACGACAGCAATAAAGGTTACAGATCAAACCGACGCGGCTCAGGAAGAGAACTGGAATGTGTCGGTCTGTAACCGATTCGCTCCTGCCGACTCCATTCTCTTGGAGGAGGCACACATGAACAAGGGATTTGATTCACGATTGGACCAGGGCTGGTGGGTACTGCGCATCGGACTCGGGGTGGGACCGTTCCTGGCAGGCCTCGACAAATACTTCAACCTCTTAACCAACTGGACCGGGTACATCAGTCCGCTCGCCCTCAAGATATTGCCGTTCAGCGGACAAACCTTCATGCACATCGTCGGCGTCATTGAGATGATCGTGGGCCTGTCGATTCTGACTAAGTGGACACGCGTGGGCGCGTATGTTGCTTCAGCATGGCTGGTAGCCATTGCCATCAACCTGGTCTCAACGGGAATGTTCTTTGATATCGCGGTGCGAGACGTAGAGATGGCCTTGGCGGCTTTTGTACTGGCGCGCATTACTGAGGTCCGCAGCGACTCTCTTCAGAGCGACGTTCGACACGAACGGAGTGCAAACGCGGTTGTTGCGGCTTGATGAGAACGATTACACGCCATGGCTGGTGACACTTGTAAGGCGATCACCACCTTCTAGAGGCGGCGTTTTGGATTGTGGGAAGAGAAATGGAAACGATACTTGAACCCCGGTCGTTAGTCAGCACGAGCCTGCAGGAACTCACGAGGGAAATGCTGGCCCGTCTGGGCGAGGACCCAGAGCGTGATGGCCTGCGGCACACTCCCGAACGCATGGAACGATCAATGCAGTATCTGACCAAAGGCTACCAGGAGAACCCAGAGGAAATTCTACTGGGCGCGATGTTTGACGTTGCTTACGACGAGATGGTGATCGTCAAGGACATTGAGATGTTTAGTCTCTGCGAACACCATCTTCTGCCGTTTTTCGGAAAGGTCCACGTCGCTTATATTCCGCGTGGGAAAGTGATTGGACTCAGTAAAGTGCCTCGCCTGGTGGACGTATTTGCGCGTCGATTGCAGGTGCAGGAGCGTCTCACAACACAGATTGCTGAAACGATTGAGAGTGCGATCAACCCGCTAGGCGTAGGGGTGGTCATTGAAGCGAGACATCTGTGCATGATGATGCGCGGAGTCGAAAAGCAGCACTCTTCGACGATAACGTCTTCCATGCTGGGTGCGTTCCGTGAGAAAGAGACCCGAGACGAGTTTCTCGCGCTTATTCAAGCAAAGCCCAGTGTGTTCTAGCGTGGAAATCAGCAATTCGGTTACCGGACTTGCTGCGGGGTCGAGCTTGATCGGGATCATCTGTGCATTTTGCCGTTCGCATTCGGAAAATGGACCTTCGCGAACCCTATGGAGTTTGAATCAAATGCCCTTAGTCGCTGACTCGGGAACACATAACGGGCCTCTCTCCTCAGCATTGGCGAGAAGTCTTCGAGGAAAGCTCTGTGATGTCATCTTGCGGAATCACAGCGTAACGACATTCGAAAAAGATCAGGTAATTTATGACGTGGGGGACCAAAAACCGACGTTTTTCTTCCTCCAGAAGGGGTTTGTGAAGGTCGGAAGCATCACGGAGGATGGCCACGAGTTGATCTACGATGTTCGTAAAGCTGGAGATATTGTGGGGGAGCTTTGTGCTTCCGGGCAGCAGCGTCAGGACCGTGCAGTAGCGCTTGAGCGAACTGAGGTGATCGCGGTGCCTCTCGACGAAGTTCTCGACATCGTGCAGAACAACCGAGATCTCCTGCAGGAAACTCGTGCAGATATGTTATGAGTCTCTGTCAGAGGCATACGATCAACTGAATACGTTAGCTTTTCGTGACACCGTGCACCGGCTGGTTAGGGTACTTCTGAGACTCGGAACTCAGCTGGGGCACAGCTCAGGGCAAAGGACTGAACTGTCCGCTTATTTAACTCAGGAAGAGATCTCGCAGATGGTGGTGGCAAGAAGGGAAAGAGTCTCAACAGCGATGAACTTCCTCCGCAATCGCGGAATGGTGGATTACTCCCACCGGGGTTATCTGGTTCTCAATTTGAAGGCTCTCCAGAATTACGTCGATTGAGGTCGGTCAATCACCGGCCTTATTGAGTATTTTCTTGACCTGTTTTGCGCAATCCTCGGCCTGTGGTGCATGCCGATCAAGTAAACAGGCTCGCAAGAGGTATCACGATGTTGCTCAGATTATGGCCAAACACAGACGGCCAGACACTATCAGTGCGTTCGCGGACCCATCCTGAAACGAAGGTCAACATAACCGGGGCAATAGCCGCGTGGGGAGCGATGCGGGCATGAAGAGGAGGATCCACGGCGACAAGGCCGTTGGACCCGGCGAAGAGTATGGCAGTGATGATGAGTCCCCAGCCGAACTCCGCGCCAGCCAATCGCCACGGCTTCCCGAAAACGCGGTTCAACAAGGACTGATACATGCCTCGGAATACCAGTTCCTCGGCAAGGCCGGGCATGATCAGGAGGAAGACCCAGCCCTCGGCGTCCAGTGTCTTGCGTGCCCCCAGCATGAAGAAGACTGCGGGCACCGCCAGAGCCAGGAGCAAAGCGACGATCGACGGCTTCCACCAGTCTGGCCGGAAGCGCGACGTCACGCCGATTGCGGCTAACGAGATTCCGGGGACGAGAGCGATCAGCAAAAATGGCCACGCCGTCGAGAGGAGGCACTGCTGCCAACTCCAGTGCAGGTGTTGGAAACCATCGACGCGAGGTATTTCTACGAGGGCAACGTCCATAACGACTAGGGATGCTAGGAATAGCAATAAGCTCCAACGCCGCGTGCGGGAGTGCCAGGCGGCAATCAACACAAAGGGGAGGGCGCATGCCAGGGTGAGCCCCGCTTGCAGGACGACACGACAGAGATAACCGCGAAGCTGCACGCCGCATTATACGTGTCTATCCATTTCTTAATGGACACTCGCAACCAGCTTATACCGCGACTGGTGTCAATGTGGTCTCCGCCAAACCGTTACCGATCACCCGGTCTTTGCTCATTGTTCAAATACTGAACACTGTTACCCGCGTAACTGACACTGGCGTCTCTAGGTGATATTGCTCAAACGCCCTCGTGTCCTTTCCTGCCTCGCGAGAGTAAGCAACGCTGGGCAATTCAATTTGAGGCGATTCCATGAAAAGCCTAAAGATCGTGATCGGCTTTGTTCTTCTCTCGGCGTTGGCCGTCGGCTCATATCGCCTGATTGGAGCACAACGAGCTTCAGCCCAAACTGAGAAAAAGGGAGCAATGCCCTCGGGATTCGACGCTGTGGTTCGTAGCAACTCGGAACGAATGATGAAGGAAGGGCAACAGACATTTCGCTTCGACACTTTCGGCAGTGAGGCTTTTTGGGGTGACGCTCTGCAACTCCACAAGGCGATTGCAGGCGAGAAAAACGGCGGTGTCGGAGGCGGCGTGAGTCCGAAGACTGCGCTATCAGTCGGCCTCAAGGTTGATTCCGACGCTCTGCCTGATTCACTGAAGCAACAACTCCAGGAGGGTAAAGTGGATCTCGACGATCCCGCAACAACCCTCGCCCTACTCAAGTTGAACTCAGTCGTCGGTGTAACGGGCATCTTCGATAAGAAAGGCAGCCTGCAATCAATGGGTCTCCAGTGCGCCTTCTGTCATTCCACTGTGGATGACTCGTTGGCGCCTGGCATCGGAAGGCGCCTGGACGGCTGGGCCAACCGGGACCTGAACGTCGGTGCAATCGTTTCGCTTGCCCCGAATCTCAAGCCTTTTACTGATCTTCTTGGCGTCGACGCCGCCACGGTGAAGAAGGTGCTCAATAGCTGGGGTCCCGGCTGCTTTGATGCTGAACTAGACAAGGACGGGAAGGCCTTCCGGCCTGACGGCAAGCGAGCTTGCACACTGATTCCTCCAGCATTTGGACTTGCCGGCGTTAACCTCCACACCTGGACTGGGTTTGGCTCTGTGACGTACTGGAATGCCTACGTCGCTGCGACTGAAATGCACGGTTCGGGTACATTCTTCGACGCGCGCTTCAAGAATGCGGAGCAGTATCCCGTCGCGGCGAAGAGTGGCTCTGGCAATACTCGCGGAACGCCTGACCTGGTCACCTCGAAGCTGGCAGCTCTTCACTTCTATCAGCTCGCAATCCCGGCACCGAAACCCCAGGGGGGTAGTTTTGACACGTCGGCAGCTGCGCGCGGAAAAGCACTCTTCAATGGCAAGGCGAACTGCGCCAGCTGCCATGTCCAGCCACTTTTCACTGAGCCGGGAAACAATCTACACGCTCCCAGTGAGATCGGCGTGGATTCGTGGCAGGCCGACCGATCACCGACGCACATGTACCGCACCGCGCCGCTCGCAGGTCTGTGGAGCCATCAGCAGGGAGGCTTCTATCATGACGGCCGCTTTGCGACTTTGCCGGATGTGATCGATCACTATGATGGCGTTTTCAAATTGCGGCTGACTGACCGAGAGAAACGCGACCTGAGCGAATACCTCAAATCACTCTAGAATTTCTAGTGAGGTTAGGTTTCGTGAGAATGTGGGGCTCATTACAAGTTACGCCCTGGGAGAGCTATCGTTGAAGATTGCTTCGACGCAGCCGGTCTGGACGAGATCCACCCGGCGGCCGAAACGGGATTCTCGAAGCCCAGGCCGGTAAACCAGCGCCACGCCAGATGCATGCGCAGTTCCTCCACCAGTTTGCGTTCGCTGGTGATGCCAACAGGATGCGCAGCAGAAGCTCGGGATCGATCGACGGCCGTCCGTTTTCGCTGTAGCTGTTTTTCAGTTGCTCCCGTACAGCTGCTAGTTGTCATGTAGTTTCGATCTCTAGAATTCATCCCGAACGTGCTCTTGCAAATGCTTCGATCAGGGTGTGGACATCACTTTCGTCGTTGTAAGGGGCGAGCGATATCCGAATGCGTCCGCCACGTGTACCGCACACAATATTGTGACTACGAAGTCTCTCCACAATTGCTTGTACGCTTTCGCGTGCGCGGCCCAGTGAAATGATGTGTGGAGACCCGGCAGGATCGCCAAGGCCACGAAACGGCTGCCAACCATACTTCCTGGCATTGCTAACCAACATTGCTGCCAAACTCCGCGCATGTGCCTCAATTCGAGCTTCACCCAAGGACAACAACTGCTCAATTGCTACCACGAGACCCGCCATAGAGACATACGACATTGTTGATTGCGTGTAGCGCCGCGCATCGCTAGCTAGCGACACAGAGGTCGCATCAAATCCAAAGGGGTCCGACGCGCCCATCCAACCCGTTAAAGGGGGGATTTGCTCAAGCAAGCGTGGCGACATGATAGCCAGTGCAACGCCGCCATGCCCACCAAGCCATTTGTAGCCGCTGGCAACGACGGCATCAGCATCCCACGCGGCTGCGTCCACGCGCACCGCACCTGCCGCTTGCGTAGCGTCTACAATCAAACGTGCACCAACCTGGACAGTGCTTTGGCGCAGGCGAGAAATATCTACTACCGTACCCGTAGCGTATTGCACACTGCTCACCGCAACCACAGAAGTACTCTCATCAATTGCCTCGATGAGTGTATCGGTCAAATCGTACGTAGGCTGGTCATCAACAAAGCGCACCGTATGGTCGTTTAGAGCAGCCAGACGAAGCCACGGCCGAGTTATCGCCGGAAAGTCTGATGAAACGGCCAGAATAGTGCTCTTTAGTCTTGGCTGAAGCAACATCGGAAGTTGCCCCAATATCTCACTTGCACTCGCGACAATTGCGACTTGCGTGGAATCGCAGTGAAGCAATCGCGATGCACGTTCGCGAAGCGTTTCACAGTATGCCACCTCATCCCTATCCGACATGTAGAGGTTGCCATGCCTGGCCACATTGTCTATGAAAGTGTGCATTGCGGTTACTGCTGGTTGGCCGATCAATCCCAGGGATGCCTGATTCAGGTACACACTTTGACGGAGGCTGGGATAATCCAATCGATCAAAGGGAGAGGAGATCATTACCGATGACGAACCTGCTTGTGAGCGAGTAGATCCTAAACTGTCCTGCTTCAATTGGAAATGGAGAGAATTGTCAGGATGTACTGTGCTGCAACCGTCTGGCCGGCCACGGCTTCGAACCTACGTCCCGTTTACACTCACGACAGGGGTTCTGAGTGTAAACCCCTGTTTACATCAACAATCCGCTAAAATCCTTCTGGGGTGAAAGGGCCGGACGCACTGGCCGTTACGACCATGCACGTAGCAGAACTCTCCTTCGAATTGTTGCACGGCGACGGCGGCGATGAGGCAGTGGACCGAGTGTACGATCTGATTGGCACGCTGCGCCGAAACGGAAATGTGCTGTCTGGGGAGCTTCTTTGGCGTGCCCAAAACAAGCTCTCTGCGCACGTTGCTGTTCCCGAACGAGATTCTATGAGTCCCAACAAACTGAGCGCGAGAGCCAAACAGACCCTTGCTGATGGAGAACGTCGGTACACGCTGACGTGCAGAATCCTCGGACCTGTCGCCGACGGTGTGGAGCAGTGCTCCTGCCCGGAACCTCCTGCCTTCACTCTATTTACAACTTTCTTGGATTGCTCGCCCCCGCTCCGATGCATCGAGTGTTTCGGCTACGTACCCCTCTATCGCATTCCGGCCGAAGAATCGGGAGACTTCAATGGGCTTCTGCAGTGGGAAGCCAACTACAAGGCTTGCGATACTCTGCAAATGCTCTGTACCGTCGGAGAGAAGTTCGCGGAACGAGAGATGTCATACTTGAACAGCCGTTTATCTCGATCCGGCATAGCGAGCTGCGCTGATATTGAGAAGCGAACCGGCAAGCCGACGTACTACTACCTGTACCGTGGTTCGGGAAGGAACGCACAAGCCGAACGACAGAAGAAATGCCCAAACTGCGGGGGCGAATGGCTCCTCTCTGAAACGCTCTTCGGGAAGTTTGATTTTCGATGCGATAGGTGCCATTTGCTTTCGAACGTGGCCTTCAATTTGCGCTAGTTGTCGTAATATCCCGATTACACTCATTGACCCAGATCGGCAAATTCTCAATGAGTGAAATCGCCTGATAGTGTCAATCAGTGAGAATCGTCGATTCAGTACAGAGCTGAGCTGAAGGCGCGGAGTCGGACTGTGGGAGAAGATTAGTGACCGCCCAGTAGGTGGTATGCCAAAGTCATGCCGACCAGCGTGGCGGCAACTGTCAGAAAGAACAACCCCCAACCTGCTTTGTACGCAATCCTGAATGCGGCGACAGTGATCCAAACGCTACAAAGTGAAAATATCAAGTTCGAAACAGCGAGTGGGAGCGCGTAAGGAATCGGCCCAAAAGTCAACACAAACCCCAACAGGGCGGCAATTGAAAATAGCAGCGAGCAGAGAAAAAGTCCCGCTCCAATACCAGCTCCGGCAGCGATCCCTTCCTGGCTCCGAGTTGAGAGGAGCGCCACGGAAACAATGAAGGGCACGAGTGGCAGCGCGACCCACAGAATGGTCACCCAGAAGGACTCTGGGAATGGACTTGGCTGCAACGGATTCTGAGTGCGCATTTCTCTTTCTGAAATAAAAGTAAATAGCCAGTAAGCGCCCGCGGCTACCAAAGCCAAACCCATTGCGATCCGGATACCGTGCCGTGGAACCAAGAGATTTCCGTCACTATCCCACGAATCCGAGTTGAGGGGCGGATCATTCGCGGCAGTCATCGGGCCGCAATTGTAAATGAGTTTTGGACAAAGAGTCTGCTTTTCGCACACGCGGGCTGGTTCCGTAACTGTTGCAAAATCGCGATTACACTCATTGACACGTAAAAGGCTTACGTATCGACGAGTGGGTCTGTCGCCATATCCCCCACGAACGGTATCGTTATCCCGAGCCAATCATCATCCGTGGTTTCAAACCCCACATCCCATCGAACGGGCCTCTCCTGCGGGTTCTCAACTCCAAAGCTCATTAGCTTGACGACGGTGAAGATGTCCTGTGGCAACTGCTGGTTTCGCCAATCACGAAAAACCTGCTCCAATCTCGGGCGGCATGCTTTCAGGATAGATTCGTAACGGGCTGGCAGGGCTAGGTAAAACTGTCGTGCATCAGCGTTCGGGCCACTCTCCCCTCCTCGCAGCGTAATTCCAACAACTTCACCGGTCGCTGGAAAGGTCCACTCACATTCCCAGTAAGACCGCTCGGGGTGCTTTCCAATGTGCATGAATATCAATTTCCCAAAATCAGGATCGGTCATTCGCGGCGGGGACAACCAGAGCTTGAGATTGTGCAGGAAATCCATCGACGATCGTCCCAGACGCCATATCTTACGCCGTTCCCATCAGTCTCTGCCCCAAGTTGGCGTAACATCCCCATTACACTCATTGACCCGGTTCTGCGTGTGAACGCCTGGTTTCGTCGACTATCAAGGAAGGCGATCCAGGCCAAGCCATTCCACGGCGGACGGAAGATCGTAGAATATGCGAACCCGGGATGCTACGTTCGACATTTCGTTGTAGACCTCCATCATCCGTCCCATCCCGAAGATGCTCGGACTACTCGCTACGAAGGCGCGGCGGGATGTGGAAGAAAACAGCTTGCGGCTTGCAATTATCTTGGCCTCGTCAACCGAGATGTCGAGCGACGTCACCGCTGTCAAATCGATCAGTTGGTTAAATTCAGGGTCGAAGTCGGGATCGTTCAGCAATTGATCTTGGTGGGTCTTGACTTGGGAAAATGTCAACTGCTCCGATCCCGTACTGATTACCAATCGCCGTTCTTTGTCGATGGCATGGCGCGTCGGCATAAAGTTTCAGGCAGTCTAGCACGGTTCATTTAGCTGCTAACTGGACTCAGGAGTTCTCTGGATTCTAAGCGTTGTCGGCAATTGGCGTAACATCTCGATTACACTCACCATTGCCCCTGTTGTGAGTGAAAAACGCCTTGCCGTCCTAGTCTCCCTCTACCGTTTTTTCGGGTTCGACTCCACCAGTTGCCAGTAGGCTGGAGTGCGCGAAACCGATCGTTCCATCCTCAACCAGCCCGCAAATGGGTAAGCATTCGCTGGAATAATCCTCACAAGTAAGAGAGAATATGGACTTTGCGCTGGCCGGAAAGGCCAGCAGCCTGGGCTTTCTCGCAGGCGGTGCTTTCTGCATCCGTAACCTCGATCAGCGAAGGGTTTTGCAATCCGCGGTTTGTTCTACGGAGAGACATTCACAATGGCCACTACCACCATGGAAGTTGGGGCAGCCTCGGGTAACCATCGGCATCCCAGGCTGGAGCGCTGGGTCGAAGAAGTAGCGCAGATGTGCAAACCCGACCGCGTCCACTGGTGCGATGGTTCGCCGGAGGAGTATCAGGCCATGCTGCGGCTGCTGGTCCTCACCGGGACCGCGATCCCGCTGGATGCGGCGAAGCGGCCGAACAGCGTGCTTGTCCGCTCCGACCCTGCCGATGTGGCCCGCGTCGAGGATCAGACTTTTATCTGCGCACAAACCCAGGAGGCGGCTGGCCCCACCAACAACTGGGAGGATCCGGCGAAGATGAAGCAGAAGCTGGCGGGATTATTCGCGGGCTCGATGGTGGGCCGCACCATGTACGTTATTCCCTACAGCCTGGGTCCGATCGGCTCGCCCATTGCGCGCATCGGAGTGGAGATCACCGACTCGGCATATGTTGTTGTCAGCATGCACATCATGTCCCGCGTTGGCAGCCACGTGCTGGAAGTTCTCGGCGAGGATGGCGAGTTTGTCCGCGGACTGCACTCGGTCGGCTCCCCGCTCGGCCCCAATCAGCCGGACAAGACTTGGCGCTGCAACGCGGAGAACAAGTACATCTGCCATTTTCCTGAAACGCGTGAGATCTGGTCGTACGGCTCCGGCTATGGCGGCAACGCTTTGCTGGCGAAGAAGTGCCACGCGCTGCGTATCGCCTCGGTACAGGCGCGCGACGAAGGTTGGATGGCCGAGCACATGTTGATTCTCAAGCTGATCAGCCCGTCTGGTCAGGTGAAATACATGACCGGCGCCTTTCCTTCAGCTTGCGGTAAGACCAACTTATCGATGATGATCCCGACCATTCCTGGTTGGAAGGTGGAGGCTATCGGCGACGACATTGCGTGGATGAAATTCCACACCGACGGCCGGCTTTACGCCATCAATCCGGAGTACGGTTTCTTCGGTGTGGCGCCGGGCACGAGCATGAAGTCGAATGCCAACGCTATGCTCAGTGTGACCAGGAACTCCGTCTTCACGAATTGCGCGATGACACTCGATGGCGACGTGTGGTGGGAGGGAATGACCGAGCAGAAGCCGTCGAAGTTAATCGACTGGCTGCGCCGGCCGTGGACGCCAGACTCGGGCCGCAGCGCGGCGCATCCGAATGCGCGGTTTACGGCTCCCGCGAGTCAATGCCCGGTCATCGCCCCCGAGTGGGAGGACCCGAAGGGCGTGCCCGTCGATGCGATTCTTTTTGGTGGTCGGCGCGCGGGAATTGTTCCGCTGGTTACGGAAGCGTTCAACTGGCGGCATGGCACTTTCCTGGGCGCAACGGTCAGCAGCGAGACAACCGCCGCAATCACTGGCCAGGTCGGCCGGCTGCGCCGCGATCCCATGGCGATGCTTCCATTTTGCGGCTACCACATGGGCGACTATTTTGCGCACTGGCTCAAGATGGGCGAGCTTTCCAGCGCGTCGAAGCTGCCCAAGATTTTCTACGTCAACTGGTTTCGCCAGGACCAGAACCACAAATTCCTATGGCCGGGCTACGGCGAAAACAGCCGCGTGTTGAAATGGATATTTGAACGCTGCGACGGTAAGGTGCATGCGAAAGACACTCCCATCGGACGCGTTCCCGAGGTCGCCGATCTCGATACGACCGGGCTCGACATCAAAGGCGCTCATGTGGATGAACTGCTCAGCGTCGATATTGAGGGCTGGCTGGCGGAGGTCCCGCTGATCAAGGAACACTTCGCCCACTTCGGCAGTCATCTGCCAGAGGGATTGAACCTCGAAGTGAAGGCTCTCGAAGAACGCCTTCACGCGGCGAAGCGGTAGTCATCCCACAATAGGCCGCGCTCGAAGGAGCGCTGTCTATGCTACACCTCGTGCTTTGGTCGGCGTAGCCATGTCGGCAACCGACCTTGTGCGCTCCGAGTCTTTGACGACGCGGGCCGCCAGTGGCTTCAGCCACAGCAGAGCCATAAACGCCGCAATCAGATCGCAGATAATCATCGCCCAGAAGACCTTCGTCCAAGACCCAGTTTTCTCGAACAACCATGCGGCGCCGGGAGCCGCAAACAGCGTGGCGACGCCCTTCGCGGTGTAAACGATCCCATAATTGGTGGTGGCCCATTTGCTTCCGTACAAGTCGCCTGTGATGGACGGGAACAATGAGTAGATGTTGCCCCACGCGAAGAAACACAGGCCTGATAGCACAACGAACCAAATTGGGTGGGCAATCAGTTGGAGCAGCCCGTACACCGCCATTGCCTCGAGGATAAAGGAAATGAAAATGGCATTCTCGCGGCCGATATGATCGGACACCCATCCCCAGAAGGGACGTGTCAACCCGTTCAGGATCCGATCGACCGTGATGGCCAGCACCAATGCGGTCATGCCCCAAATCACCACCACTTTATCCACGTGGTACGAGGAAGCCATGGGGTTTAGTTGTACGGTGACCACGATGCCGCCGAAGGCCAACATGGTCATCATCAGGTAGATGACGTAGAAAGATGGTTGGTGCAGCATCTGCCACGGCGTCATGTTGAGAGCAGAGGTCTTCACTTTGGCTTTGATCTTTGCTTCTTTCTCTTTCCAGTTTGGCGGCGTCCATCCCACTGGCGGTCTGGCTAAGAAAAGGGAAGAAGCCAGTACAACCACTCCCTGAATCATCCCCCAGACGATGAACGTGTGCTGGTAGCCAGAGGTTTTCAGCATGGCGGCGACGGGCGCGATGGTGGTCGCGGTGCCTATGCCGAAAGCTCCCGCGGTCAAGCCGACACATAGACCGCGATGGTCCGGGAACCATTTCAGCGCGTTCCCAATGGTTCCTCCATAGACGGCCCCGGCGCCGATACCGCCCAGGCCGTACCACAAATAGAGGCTCCTTAGACTTTCAGCATAGCCGGATCCGATCCAGCCCAGTCCGGCCAGGACTGCCCCTATACCCAGCATGAATCGGGGTCCAATTCGATCTACCAGGAATCCCTCAAAAGGTACGAGCCAGGTTTCCAGGGCGACGAACAAAACAATGGTCCACTGGACAGCCTCCAGCGAGACGTGTAGATGGGCCTGTATGGGTTTGGTGAAAAGAGTCCAGGCATACTGCAAGTTCGCGACCGCCATCATCGCTACAATGCCTGCGACCAACTGGACCCAACGATTGGGAATTCGCGAGGGGTGAATCAGGGACTCTGGGGATGCAGCCATAGGCATAGCTCCGTTACGGCGCGCTACAAGTTAACCACGCACTGCCAGAACCACACTTGGTTCCGTTGAATCGTGCCAGCCCACACCTCTGGCTGCGAACCCGCGAATCGCGTACCTGCGATATACTGGTCCACTGATCGTACCACTTGCGAAAGGGACTTTAGCATCCTCATTCGGGACTGTCAAGACATCTGAGCCAATGCCAATCGATGAGAGCCTGCGCGCGCAGATCGAAACCTACCTGTCCCACTTGGATGGCCTGATCAGCCGCGGGTGCCAGCTTCGCGACGCGTTAGCGGCGGGTCCCTCCAACGGACTGCCAGACAACGCATCGCCGATCGCGGCCACTCGCGCCTGGCAGGAAGACTGTGGAGTAACGATCAATCAATTGTCCGGAGGCAGCAAGGCCCATTGGCTTGCCCGCTCGTTCAGCGAAGCCTTCCTGATGCGCTCAAAGGACGGCCGCGCCGTCGAAGGGGCGGCACCCGCCGAGATCGTCACGCGGTTGATCGACGTCCTCGAGCAAGCGGTTGCTACGCTCTCCGGAATGGGCGAGGGCACGAGTGCTGCTGGATCCTCGCCCGCATCATTATCGGAGTCCCAATCTGCATCGCATGAAGCGCCGCCGCCGCACCGCTTCGACTTCGTTCACAACCTCGAGCTCCGCCCCGTTGTTGAGCAGGCCTACATCGATAGCCGGCGCGCGCTCGAGCAAAACGAGTATGACCTGGCGCTGCGGACTTCCTGCGGAATCCTGGAGGCCATCGTCACCGACGCGCTCGAACATAAAGGACTCACCGCGCTGGCGACCGCGGGCGCTCCCGCGGGAAACATTAGCATTGCCGATTGGTCTTTCAATACGCGGCTCGCCGTCGCTGAGATGGCGGGACTCATTCGTAACGGGTGCGCCCGACTGCCAGCAGTCGCGCGTACGTATAGGGATCACACTGATGCCGATGGTGACGGCGGCTCGAAGGCGACAGTCTCCGAGCGTGATGCGCGACTAGCCGGGCAAGTGCTTCGTGTGGTGATGAGAGATCTGGATCCCGGGCGGTAAAGAGGTGCTGGGCGAATCTGGCTGAATTTTTTTAATTTCCATCCTTTGGAATCATGGGGTTAGACAGAAATTACCGCCAAATCTTTGAGTTTAAATGACTTATATGCAAAATATTCCGGAATAAGGACTTGGCGGCGATTCATTCGTCTCAATGAAAAAAGGTGTCGGAGTTATCCGACATCTTTCATCTAGATTTGTTCTCTATATCTTTATTATATCAACTTTGGCTGGCCGTACCGACACATTTTCGGATTTTATTTTCCTCGTCTATTCATCGAGTTACCGGGAAAATCGCCAAAACGGGAGCTTGACAGCTTTTACGAGGAATCGAGTTAGTCTTCATAGTCAGTCAGCACAGTCGGTCAGCGTGCCTGTCGAGTAACTCGAGGCTGCGTTGAACCGGGGAATCTACTAACTCGATCAGCATCGCCATCGTCTTTCACTTCCTTGATCTCCCGGACTGTTGATTGATGCGGCATCGGCCCTCGAGATCATTCCGGGCTCGCTTGCAACGCGATTCGACGCGGATCTTCGAACAGACGCGCCGTGACCGCCCCGAAGATGAAGCCGCCGATGTGCGCCAAGTATGCCACTCCCCCCGTTTGCACTTGTGCCACCGCCCCGGCGTTGAAGAGCTGGGCGAGAAACCAAAAGCCTGTCAAGAGTACGGCCGGGATGTAGGTGATCTTTACAAACACAAAGATCAACAGAATCGAGCGAATCCGATCGCGAGGATAGGTGACCAGAAACGCGCCCATCACCGCGGCAATCGCGCCGCTCGCGCCCAGGTTAGGCACGGTAGAATTTGAGCTGGCGGTGACTTGGGCGAGCATAGCCACGAGGCCGCCAACCAAGTAGAAAACAAGATAGCGCCATCGCCCCATCGCATCTTCGATCTCTGGACCAAAGGCCCATAAGAAGATCATGTTGCCGATGATGTGCGACCAACTGGCGTGCATGAACATCGCGGTGAGAATCGTGACCCAGTGATGCCCTGAAAAAATCTGCGCGGGAATCGCCGACCATTCAGTCACGAAAGCCTCGCCGCCCATCAGCTCGCGTACAAAAACGAAGACGTTCACCAGGATGATGAAGATGGTGACGACGGGGATGCGCGTGGGGCGCCGGGATGCGTCCCCCAGCGGAATCAGTCCTCCCATCTCATCTTCCTCCATCCTTTCGTGCAGACGCAGACCTTACCCAGCGCGGACGCGTCGAACCCGTCCAGCCGCCAAGCAGTTCCCGTCAGACACTTCAGCCCACTAAGCCGCTAACGAGGTTGACGATGACGATGTAGTGACCGTTGCCTTGCGCACCGCCAACGACATCATCACTCGCGCAACCCCGCTGAAGATCATGCTGATGCCCACCAGGGTGCCGATCGCCCAAGCGGAACTCGACGGCCACTGCGTGTAGATCATCAGCCCCAGCAGCAGGGTAATGATCCCGTCCACCAGCACCCAGATCGATCCGTGCATCGGGCGCATCTTGAAAAACAGAACAATGTCCAGGATGCCTTCAATCAAGAAGAGCGACGCGAGCAGCAAAGTGAGCGACGCCACACCCAGCACCGGATGCATGATCAGGTATGCGCCGAAGCACAGATATGCGACTCCTACCAAGAGCTTCCATATCATGCTCCCGGCTCCATGCGCGCGAAGGGCGAGGGTGAGGTGGACGACGCCTGCCAGAACAATCAGCCAGGCAACGACCACGTTGACCGCCACGGCGGCAAGCAATGGCGAACCGACCGCCACCATACCGAAGACAATCAGCAAAACGCCCCACAAAATGGAAACCGTCGAAGCGTGCCGCACTAGTTCTACCGGAGTGTTCTGTGCCATAGAGGCCTCCTTAGAAAGCGGCCTAAGCCTACCTCAAAACGTCAATTAATTGAAGGCTACGAAGCAAATTTGGTTCTCTTTTCAACAGCCACGGGATGTTTCAACAGTTAGCGTGAAACCTATCTTCCGAGTCAGTCTTCCAAATCCTGCCGGAACACCGGTTGTGATGGATCGACACTGCCATCGATAACAGAGACGAGCAGATCCCCGTATGCGCTCGTCGCCTCGGAGAGTGAAGCGTAGCCGCGCTCCCGCTGCAGCGCTCCACTCTCCGAGTAGATCAGCGTGAAATACCGGCCCGAGGCATACTGCAGTTCGAGCAATTGGTTCGGCATCGCAGGATCGCCTTCCTGGCCGAGCACGTCCATCAGCGCCACGGTCCACTGCCTGCCCTTCGTGTCGGTGACGACCTCGCGTTCAACGTATTGCCACTCGTCCATGCTCCACAAGGGCATATTGATTCCAATTTTATTGCAGTAACCGTAGTGGCTCGGTTTGGAAGACGCATTCCGCCAGCGGCTAAACGGTCTGGTAACAAACTCGACTTTCAGTGCCAGCCCCTAAAGGGGCATCTGAATTCAGAGAACTTGCGGCATCCGCTAAAGCGATGCCCTGATACGAAACTTGAGTTTTTCAGCAAACTGTAAAGCCTCTACCGATTGTGCGGCATTTACAGCACCCTTCGGCTTCCCCCTCGGCTTCGCTCGGGGCTTCGGCGGCAGGCTCTGAAGTCGTGCCCTTTCCAGATCGTGCCGAACCAGAGTTCTCCGGTGATCCCAGACGGGGCAAGCCCCGTCTCTACACTGATCCTAGTAACTGATCGAGCGCGGTTGCGACTTGGCTCCCGGTGAACGGTTTCGGAACCAGCAAGACTTTTCGGGCGTTTCGCGAACGCAAGCTTGCGTCCGCCTCCTCGGGCGTGTCACTGATGATGACGACGGGAAGCTCGGCGTGATTCGGATGGTACCGCACGCTGTCGAAGAGCGACTCGCTCATATCGAAGGCGGTGCAGTCGAGCACCAGCGCATCGGCGTGCTGCTCCAGTAGCAGTTCGTTAACGGTGACCGTGTATCCCGCTGCGAAGACCTCGTAGCCGCGGTCACGCAGCGCAAAGGTCAGCAGCTCGGCAATCTCCGGCGTGTCGTCGATGAGCAGGATGCGGCGCAATTTCAATGCCCGCTACTTCTTGCCGGCTCCGGCGCCGGGCAACCGCTTCTTCTTGCCGGCGCAGGGCTCCAGATCCATGACCCATACGCGGCCGCCAGCTGTGTAGTAGGCACGGTGTTCGTTCTCGATCATCGCGCCCCAAGCCTCGAGCGTCCGCATGGCGAAGGTGTAGCCCTCGAAGTTGTTGCGGGTGTGGTCGAGCACTTCATTGGTGTGCCAGTTGTCGGTGAGAATCGCGTCGCCCGCGTGCACGCGCAGGACGGTGTAATAGCGGTCGAACGCCGCTTCCGGCCGCACGTCGCGCGTCGAGCCGCGCTTCTTGCCTTCGCTGACGATGTAGCTTTCCTGCGCTTCGGGAGGCGCGGGAGGAGCCGCAGCGGGAGGAGTTGCTTTAGCGTTCGTCGTCATACCGTCTCCGCCACGGCCGTGGCTTCTGCCGCAGCTGCCATATTAATCAGGTTCTTCGCGTCCGCAGCCTGGATCAAGGCCTCGGGCAGCTCCACGCCCATCATTCCCCATTGCTGGTTGGCAAACTTCTGCAGGGTGGCGATGTGCTCGGCATGGAGATGGCCGAAGCGTCCCTGCAATTTCAGGTACTCCGAAACCGGCCGCATGTTCTGCGGACGGAAGCTGTAATCAAACGCGCGCTTCTCGGGGTTCCACTCCCAGATCGGATAGAGTCCGCATTCGACGACCAGCCGGCCCAGATCGATGGAGCGCGGCGTCTCATACACGAAACCCTTCTGGCAGGGCGTGTAGACCATCAGGTAAGCTGCGCCTTTGTGGTTGAGCCCCTTGCGCACTTTGTTCATCAAGTCGATGGGATATCCCACGCTCGCGGTCGCCACATAGCAGTGGGGATGCCCAGCCGCCATCATGCGCGCGAGGTCCTTGGGAAACAATTTCTTCGCCTCCGGAACCATCGGCCCGGGAGGGGAGAAAGTCGTCATGCCGCCATAAGGTGTGCGCGACGATGCCTGGATGCCCGTGTTCGCGTACTGCTCGTTGTCATAGCAGATAATCAGGCAGTCGTGATTCCGATAGAGCGCGCCTGAAATCGACGCCAGGCCAATGTCGGACGCGCTGCCGTCGCCCGCCTCGCAGATAATGTTCGGATACGCGCCCTTCCACTTGCCCTTTCGGATCATGGCTTCATAAGCGGCGGCGACGCCGGCGGTGAAGCTGCCCGCGCTGCCAATCTGCGTGTGCGCCCAGGGCACGTTGTAGGGCGTGCACAAATACGAGCTGTTCGCGACGTACATGCAGCCGGTTGGTCCGACCAAGATCGTATTGTCGCCCGCCGCCTTGCTCGTCATCCGATACTGGATGGACGGGCCGCAGCCCGCACACGTGCGGTGGCCGGGGACGAACGGCTCGCTCGACGGCAAATCGGGGTTGTAGAAACGCGCTCCCTGATTCGGGCTGTCGAGAATCGGCAGCAGTTGCCGCTGAACTTCTATGGTTGCCATGTCAGTTCCTCCATGGCCGGGCGGGGACGCCCGGCGCTCCATTGTTCCATCGTTCCATCGCAAGAAATCTTTTATTCTTCGAATCCTACCCAATGCGTGCGCTTTTCGATTTTGCCGCGCTTCTGCACTTCCAACATTTTCTCGGTCATCCAATAGAATTCTTTCAGCACAATCGCTTCGCCGCCCATGCCCGCCATGAATGACAGGACGAGCGGACGCTTGGCGCTTTCGTAGAGAGCCGCGCAGACTTCCGCATAGAGCGAGCCGCCGCTGCTTACGCTGCCCAGGCCCATATTGGTTTCGATTACGCCGACCACTTTAAACTTGCTGAGGACTTCCTTCACGCGATCGGTCGGATACGGTCTGATCGTCCGCAGCCGCACCAGGCCGACTTTGAGACCCTTGTCGCGCATGTGCTGAATCGCGAAACGCGCGGTCACCGCGTGCGCGCCCTGCAGGAAAAAGACGACGTCGGCATCATCGGTCATGAACTCTTCAAGCCATGGGTCGTAGCGTCGTCCGAAGATTTTCGCGAATTCGTCGTGGACTTCTTCAATCACGGCCATCGATTCTTCCATGGCGCGCGCGCGCTCCAACTGCAGCGGCGGACCCTGCTCGGGCATGATCTGCGGACCGTGCGACACCGGATGCCGCGGGTCGAGCGGGTAAGGATGCTTGTAAGGCGGCAGGAATTCCTTTACCTGCCCCGAGTCGGGCAATTCGACGTCGCCAGTGATGTGCGAGACGAAGAAACCATCCTGGCAAACCATCTGCGGCAAAAGCACGCGCGGGTCCTCGCCGATGCGATAGGCCATCAGGTGATTGTCGAATGCTTCCTGGGCGTCGCACGACCATCCCATCAGCCATCCCATGTCGCGTGTCGAAAGTGCGTCGGTATGTTCGGAACCGAAATCGCCCGGAGGATCGAGCGTGCGATCGGCAATCATCATCTGCACCGGCATACGACTGCCCGAGATCGGCGAATAAAGTTCATAGGCGAACTGCACGCCGACACCTGAACTCCCCGTAAAAACGCGCGCGCCG
Source organism: uncultured Acidobacteriaceae bacterium (assembly GCA_963773955.1). GTDB lineage: Bacteria > Acidobacteriota > Terriglobia > Terriglobales > Acidobacteriaceae > Acidiflorens. The sequence continues at coordinate 30,538 of CAVZDM010000130.1, forward strand.
CTCGACGCCGCGCCGTGCGCGATACTTAGCTGAGAGTGCTCGCTATCGGCCACGATGTATTCGGCGTCGAGTTCTCCGTTGGCCACCATTTGCGCCAGCGCCATCATCGTCGCCGTGTATGGACGGATCGGGTAGGCCGCAATCACATCGACATCAGCGTACTTCGCGGCCTGCGCCGATGCGACGCAGCCGTTGATCCGGACCTTCTTCTTTGTTGCGGTAGCCGTTGCCATGATTCACTCCAATTTCTTGTTCGGCTTCTAAATGTTCTTGGCCGCGCGGTCGCCCAGATTTCTCAGTTCCTCCGCCTGGCGTCCATGCAGTCCCGGCGAAATGGCGAAAGCGGTATCCATGCGCACCACGCCGGTATCGAAATCGAGTTCGGGCACGCCCTCTAGGCATCCCGTTGGACACTCCTCGATGCACACGCGGCATCCTTTGCAGTAGTCGACCAGAATCTTATACAGGCCGTTCGAGCGCGACGGACGCGCAATGCAAGGTTCGGGACAGACCAGATAACAATTGTCGCAAGCGTTGCAGGTGCCGCAACTGAAGCAGCGGCCGGCTTCCTCGACTGCCTGCTCCTCCGAGAACGCCTGTATCACTTCCTCCTGCGTCTTGCGCCGGCCTGCTGGCGCCAGCATCTCCTGGTGGACGCGCGGGAAGTGCGGGAAGTAGGTCATGTTCATGCGGTTTAAATCGAAGATGACGTCGATGGGAATCGTTCGCGGTTCCAGCGACTCGCCGCGCATCACCTTGTCAAGATTGAAGGCGACGCGCTTGCCATCGCCCACGGCATTTACCACCATCAGCGGTTGACCTGAACCCAGCTGCACGACATCGCCCGCGGCAAAAAAGTTGGTGTTGCCGAGGCGTCCGAAGCGGTCGATCTTGATCGTGCCGCGCTCGCTCTTGAACTCGTTCGGCAACCAACCGAGCGACGCCCGCTGTCCCACCGCGATGATCACGTTATCGACATGGAAGCGCTCGGCAGGGGCTTCCTTATTCACGGTGATTGGCGAGGCGTTGATGGCGCCGGAGAAGCGCGCCGGGTGCAGTTGCAAAGCCTCGACCTTGCCGTTGCCGAGCACGGCGGTCATCGCCCGCCCGTGCATCAGTTCCACTCCTTCTTCGAGCATGTCGTGCAGATCTTCGGGCGAGGCCGGCATCTCCTGGGGGTTATGCTCCACCGTGATCATGGTGACTTCCACGGCGCCTTGCCGCAGCGCCTCGCGGGCGCAGTCAATGGCAGTGTTTCCGCCGCCGATGACGGCAACGCGAGCGCCCAGCTTGACCTTGGATGTGCCCATCCCGATGTCGCGCAGGAAGGGAAGTCCGTAGAGCACGCCGTCTTTGTTCTCACCCTCGGCGCGCACGCTGTTGGGCTCGGTGAGACCGACGGCTAGCACGACGGCGTCGTAGTTCTTTTTCAAGTCGTCCCAGGTCACGTCTTTGCCGACTTCTACGCCGGTTTTGATCGTGATCCCAAGTTCGACCAGGCGCTCGATCTCGCGATCAAGCACGTGTTGCGGCAACACCCAGTCCGGAATCCCGCCGCGATTCAGTCCGCCAGCTTTCGGCGACTTCTCAAGGATGGTGACTTTGTAGCCCATGCGCGCCAGTTGATAGGCGGCGCTGTGGCCGGCTGGACCCGATCCGACGACGGCAACTTTCTTGCCGTTGGGCTTCCCGGCTTTCACCACGTCGTGTGGCAGTGCCTGTCCCAGATCGCCTAGAAAGCGCTCGACCGCGCGAATCGAAATTGCTTCATCGTACTTTCCGCGGTTGCAGGCTTGCTCGCACGGGTGATAGCACACGCGCCCGGTGACTGACGGGAACGGCATGTCTTCCTTGATGAGCGCGTAGGCGTCCAGATACTTGCCGCGCTTCACCAGATCGAGATACCCCTGGATCTTTTCGTTAGTCCCGCACGCGTTGTTGCAGGGTGGCAATTTGTCGCGGTACACGGGCCGGATCGAGCGCCAGTTGCCGGTGGGGAACAGGTCCTGTCCCTTTTCTTGCGTTGGCGCGGGCGTGATACCGGCGAAGGGAATCTGGAGCCGCTCGGGAATTTTCGTGCCTTTGGTCGACATGTGATCCTTCCTAATGGTCGTTAGTCGTTGGTCGTTGGTCGTTAGTCGCTGGCAAACCGAGGACCGCGAACGACTAGCGACCAACGACTAGCGACTGGCTTTATGCTGCCACTGGATTCAGCTTCATAATGTGCAACGCGTCTAGCGCCATTTCGAATGCCCGCTTGTTCGCGATCATCGGTGTAATCGTCTCCATCTTGACGATGCCTGTAGTCTTGACCACGGCGGCAATCAGAGGAGCGGCAATATCCGGTGCGATCGATTTGTTGCGCTCGGCCGCGCCTTCGGTCGAAAGGCGATCGAGGCCAAGCTCGCCTAACCGGTAGTAGAGCCATTTGTGGTCGGCCAGGTGAGCGGCATCAACACAGACGAGCTGGGCCAGCCGCTCGGCGCCGGGCACGAAACGAATCATGTAGTCTGGCGTGTAGTGCGTGTTGATTACCAGCGTTCCGCCGGGAGGCATGCCGCGCATATAGTCCCAGCCCTTGACCATCGTTCCCTCCACCAATACGACGATGTTGGGATTCTCGTTTTCGTAAGTGAGTTCGTTTTCGAGCACGCCATCGCTGACACGGCAATACTTGCGGGTCGGGGCGTTGGTGCGATCGGGATTGTCGACATAGTTTTCCATCGCCTGTGCGTGTTTGCCCTCGAGCCGGGCGGAAGCCGAAATGGAATTGACGATGTCGCGGCCCTCTTTGTCCATAATGATGCCACGCGTCCAAACAGTAAGTTCCGTATAACTCATATATCTGTCCTCGTCCTTGACCGGGTAAGTAACTGTCGTTGGTCGTTAGTCGTTGGTCGTTAGCAAACGACTAACGACTAGCGACTAACGACCGCCTTCGGACTTCCACGCTCCGACTCAAGAACTGCCAGGAAATCGCCGCGCGTAACGACGAAAGGAGCTTCTCGAGTACGATTCTGAAATTCCGCAATCGCCAGCAGCGTCGCTCTCTTGCACAGGCTTTCGATATCGGCCGGTGAGCCCATCCGTCTTACTAGAGAACTCTCCGGCAAATTCCTCGAAATCGACATCGGGCGCCAGCGGCACACGCCGGCAGCACAGCCGCATGATGGCCACGCGCTCGGCAGTGTCGGGTTTGGCGAATTGGAGTATGTAATCGAAGCGCCCGCTTCGTAACAACGCCGGGTCGATGCGCTCCAGACGATTGGTGGCTCCGAGCAGGATCACGCCTTTGACGTCACGCAGGTTGTCGATCTCGCGCAGCAACTGGCTGAGAATCCTTTGAGAAACGTCGGTGCCAAACTGATCAGCGCCGAACTTTGGAGCGAGCGCGTCGATGGTATCGAAGAACAGGATGCACGGCGCCGCCCGTCGCGCCTTCTTGAAAACTTCGCGCAGCGCTCTCTCGGATTCGCCCAGCCACTTCGAATACAGTTGCGGACCATCAATGGCAATGAGCGGGATCTGCTTTTCACCGGAGAGCGCCCGCGCCATCGCCGTCTTGCCTGTACCCGACGGTCCGGTCAGCAGGATGCCGCGCGGCGGCGCCAGTCCAACCTGCTCGTAGATCTCGTCGCGCATGTGCGAATGCTCGATCACCGCATCGAGCAACCGTTTCACCTCGTTGAGACCGCCTAGAGAGGCAAACGTCGAGGTGCTTTTCTCAATAAAGAACTCGCGAGTGGCGCTGGGCTCGACTTCCTTCAAACCGGCGAGAAAGTCGTCGCGCGTAACCTGCAGCGCTCCCAGATCGGCCGATGCGGCGACGTTGGTCTCTAGCGGAGAGTCGGAGAGAAAACGGCGCAAGGCAATCATGCCGACTTCCTGTCCCAACGCTTCCAGATCGGCGCCGACGAAGCCGTGCGAATGCTCGGCAATCTCCACCAGGTCGACATCAGGCGCGAGCGGCATGGCGCGCGTGTGGATCCTGAGGATTTGCAGCCGCGCCTGCGTGTTCGGCACGCCGATTTCGATTTCTCGATCGAAGCGGCCGGGACGCCGCAGCGCCGGATCAAGCACCTCGGGGATGTTAGTGGCCCCGATGACGATGACTTGGCCGCGCGCCACAAAGCCATCCATCAAGCTGAGAAGCTGCGCCACCACACGCTTTTCGACCTCGCCGGCCACCTCGGTGCGTTTGGGAGCCACGGCGTCAATCTCGTCGATAAAGAGGATCGCCGGCGCATGGCGCGCCGCTTCCTCGAACACCTCGCGGAGTTTGGCTTCGCTCTCACCGTAGAACTTCCGCATGATTTCAGGGCCGTTGAGGTGAATGAAATGCACGCGACTTTCGGCCGCCACCGCGCGCGCCAGCAGGGTTTTGCCCGTGCCGGGCGGACCATACAACAGCACGCCTTTGGGCGCCAGAATTCCCAGGCGCTCGAAGATGCGGGAATGCTTTAACGGCAGCTCCACAATTTCACGCACCCGCGCCACTTCACGCTCCAGCCCGCCGATATCCTCATAGGACACCGAGGGAGCGCGAGCCACCGTCTGCTCGCTTTCGACGACGCGGATGTCGGTGCGTTTCCCGATCACCACCGGTCCGGAGGGAATCGTGCGCACCACCTGAAAGTTCACCGCCTTGGCAAACGTCGGCACACGCACCACGCTGCCCGCGATGACCGGGACACCCACCAGGTCCTCGAGCATTCGGTCGGGTGCGATGGTCGCGGGCGCGGCTCCCACCCACAGGGGCGAGAAGCGGACGGCCACGGCCTGCGCGTGCTCGATGGCGGTCACCGTCACCTGTTCTTGCAATCCGGCACTGCAATTACTACGGCACGTGCCGTCGACCTGGATCATGCCTTCGTAGCCTTCGTCTGAGAGTTCGGCGCGCGCAACAGCGATGGTGCTTCCGGTGATCTTGAGCACGTCGCCGGCTCGCGCGCCCATGCGCTGCAGGTCGGCGGGCGCAAGTCGCGCAATGGCGTGGCCGATGTCCTCGACCCGCGCCTCGGCAACGCGCAGCGTAACGGCTGCCGCCAGAGACCCTGGCTGGTGCGACGCACTGGCCACACGGGTCACATCATTTTGCAGGTCAGTCAATCTGATCGTCCCTAGTCAGTACGATGATTAGTACGCTCGATGCCCCACGCATCGTCTTTGGCAGTGGTCAAAACTTCTCAAGCACGATCTCTTCAACGTCTTCAATGTGACGCCGCATGGCATCCTTTGCCGCCTCGGCATCGTGGCGCTTGATGGCGGCCAGGATCCGGCGGTGTCCGGCGAGCGACATTTGCGGGCGCCCTTTCAACTGCAAAGAACGTTCCCGCGTTTCGCGCAGCAGGTCCATGAGAATGTCGATCACTTTCAGCACCACGCTGTTACCGGAAGCCAGAGCAATGCTGTAGTGGAATTCCGCGTCTTCGGCGATGCTGGCTTCACCCCGAGACAACGTTGCTTCCTGCCGTTGCAGAATCTCTTCCATCTCCGCAACTTCGTCGGGAGAAGCATGCGTGGCGGCGCGCGCAGCCAACGGCGGTTCCAGCATCTTGCGAAAATCCAGAAGCTCGCTGACCAGCTCCTGCCGGTGCTTCAGGGCGTTCGCAAATGGATTGACCGATGTGTCGGCCGATGGTTCGCGAACGATGGTCCCGGCGCCTTGGCGGGGTTCAACCAAGCCCATCAGTTCCAGGCCTCGAATCGCGTCTCGAATGGAACTGCGGCTCACTTGCAGCATCTCCGCCAGTTCTCGTTCCGAGGGAAGTTTGTCGCCGGGCTTCAGTTTCTTCAGAATCAGACGTTCGATCTGCTTGGCGACTTCTTCGTAGACCTTGTTCCTGCGGATAATCTCAAAGTCGGATTTGACCGGCGTGGCCATAGATGAACGGACAAGTGGTCCGATAAGTGGACCAGCGACGAAAGTATACCCCATTGTCAATTCCCCGGCAAATGTTTCTGCGGGGCCATGAAAAAATGGTTTTGAGCGTCTTGTAGCGCGGCGCTCATGTCGTTGGCTGGCGAGTTGCACCTTGCAATAGTCTGGCACAACTGTACACCGTTCGCGTGCAGGGCATGGGGAGACCCACCCGCTCGCCCAGCTCCACGACCGCGCCTACCAGCGCTTCCAGTTCCATCGGCCGGCCGGCTTCGAGGTCCTGCAGCATTGAGGTTTTGTGCTCCCCAACTTTCTCCGCGCCGGCAATTCGTTGATCGATGGAAACGGGCAACTCCATGCCCAGCTTGCCGGAGACCGCTTCCACTTCCTGCATGATGTTTCGGATCACCGAACAAACTCCGGGATCGCGCACCATCTGCACCAGCGTGGCGCGCGTCAGGGCGCTGACCGGGTTGAACGAGGCGTTGCCCAGAACCTTGACCCAGATCTCGTGCCGCAGACGAGTTGTGACCGGGCAGCGCAAGCCGGAGGCGATGAGCGCCTCGGCAATTCGGCGGCAGCGGTCGGAGCGCGATCCGTCCGGCTCGCCCAGCGAAATGCGGTTGCCCTCAATGTGTTGAATCACGCCGGGTGAGGGAATCTCGGTCGAAAAGTAAACGATGGATCCAACCACGCGGCGCGCTTCGATAGCCGACGAAATCACGCCGCCGGGATCGACGCGCTCCAGGCGCAGTCCTTCGCACTCGCCGCCGAAACCCTGGAAATACCACCACGGGATTCCATTCTGCGTGCTGACCACAGTTGTGTCTGGCCCCAATACCGGCCGCAACTGGGGCGCAAGGTGCGGCAGGCCGTGAGCCTTCACTCCGAGAAAGACAACGTCCACGGGTCCCACTTCTTCCAGCGAACTGGCGATGGTGGGCCGCGCCACGAAATTTCCCTCGCTGCTTTTCACCTGCACGCCGTGGTCTTGCATAGCGCGAAGATGCGGCCCGCGCGCGAAGAGCGCGACATCGAACCCGGCCTGCGCCATGCGTGCGCCGATGTAAGCTCCAATGGCGCCCGCGCCCGCGATCAGGAATTTCATGATTGCTTATCCATGCTGGTCATCCACGTTGGTCATCAAGCAGCGCGGCGGCGACGGCGCGGCGGCGAATTTTTCCGGTGGCGGTGGTGGGGATCGTCGGCACCAGGTAAATTTTCTTAGGACATTTATATTCCGCCAGCAGCTCGCGGCAGTGCTTGATGAGTGCTGACTCACTGGCGCCATGGGGTTCGTGCAAGACCACGGCGGCCGCCACTTCTTCACCGAGCGTGGGATGCGGGCAGCCAAACGTGACCGCTGCCGCGACCGCCGGATGCCGCAACAGAATCTCATCGACTTCGTGAGGCGCGATGTTCTCACCTCCGCGGATGATGATGTCCTTGATTCGCCCAGTCAGATGCAGATAGCAGTCCGCGTCCAGCAAGCCTTCGTCGCCGGTTCGAAACCATCCATTCACAAAAGCGCGCGCGTTGGCCTCGGGATTATTCTCATATCCGCGAAACACGTTGGCTCCCTGAATGGCTACTTCACCGCGCTGGTTGGTACCGAGGTGATTGCCCTCCTTGTCCATGATGCTGATGCGGAGCCCGGCGCCCACACCCACGGAACCGGGCTTCCGATGGCGCGGGGGTAAAGGATTCGAAGTCATCTGGTGGGCAGCTTCCGTCATTCCATAGGCTTCGACGAAGGGTACGCCGAACAGCCCTTCGATCTTGTGAATGAGTTCTGGCGACAAGGGCGCGCTGCAGGAACGGATGAAGCGCAGAGAGGCGGCTTCTACGGGTTTGTGGTGAGTCCGGGCCACCAGAAGCTGATGCATGGTGGGCACTCCCGAATACCAGGTCACGCGATGTTCCCGCACCGTCTTCCAGAAAGAAAGCGCGTTGAATTTGGTAGGAACCACCACCACTCCCCCGGAAAGCAAGGTAGCCATGGTTGAGGCAACCAACCCATGCACGTGGAACAGCGGCATAACACACAGCGAAACATCTTCTTCTGATAGCGCGTAGGTGTTCGCAATATTCGCCGACGAGACGGCAAGGTTGAAATGACGCAAGGGAACGCGCTTCGGCCGCCCCGTGCTTCCGCTGGTGTGCAGCACCAGGGCAATGTCGTCCGCCGTGGGCTCGGTTGCCGAGACTCCACTCGGAGCATTCACCATGTGAACGTGTCCCTGGTCGTTCATTTCCACCGAGAAGACTGGAATCTTGCGGTCCGCGGCTGCGCTGCGCACAAATTCCGAGCCCACCGGGGCACAAAGCAAAATGCGGGCATTGGTGTCTCCGAGGAAGAAATGAAACTCCTCATAGGGGTACGCCGGGTTCAAAGGGGCTGCGGTTCCAGCGATGGAGGCGGCGAGAAAGCTCACAATCGCCGGTAGACCATTGGGCAATGCGATCGCTACCGCATCGCCACGGCGAATTCCGGCGGAAGCCAAAGCGTTCGCCATGGCCAGCACTTGCTGCCGCAGCGAAGCGTAGGTGACACGGATGCCCAGTTCGGGCACGATGACCGCCGTGTGACTGTCCGCAAAATGCAGGACATCAAGAAGCGTGTCGACCGACTTCAGAGTCATTCAATTGTCGCCTTGTCGACTTTGAATTCAAATCGAATAGCCCTCGGCCTTCAGCGCCTTCCCCAACTCCTGCAGAAAAAACTGCACGTTGTCTTCTGTGGCCAGCGGGCCCATCACCCCGATGCGGAAGACTTTACCGGCGAGTGGTCCGAAACCACCGGCGATCTCAATGCCCGGCCCGTCCAATAAGCGCTTTCGGACTTTCGCCTCGTCAACGCCTGATGGAACGCACACCGTGTTCAGGGTCGCAATGCGATGTCCTTCAGGAACGTGCAGATGAAGACCCATCGCTTCTATGCCCTTGACAAAAAGCTTATGGCAACGGCGATGGCGCTCCCAACGATTCTCGATTCCTTCTTCGGCAATCACCAGCAGCGCCTCGCGCAGCGCATAGAACATCGAAATCGGCGCCGTGTGATGATAGCGGTGCGACACGGTGGAGTAGTCGTGAATCAGCTTGAGGTCAAAATACCAACTGCGCGAAGGGGAAGTTCTCGCGCGCAGCCACTCCATGGCCCGCGCTGAAATCGCCATCGGCGACAAGCCCGGTGGACAGCTGAGCCCTTTTTGCGTGCAGCTGTATGCGATGTCGATGCCGGTTTTGTCGAACTCCACCGGCACTCCGCCGAGCGAGGTGACGCAATCCGCGATCGCCAGTGCGCCCGCATCATGCGCGGCGGCGCAGATGGCCCGGCCCGGTTGCAAGGCTCCGGTCGATGTCTCGGCGTGCACGTAAGCCACGACCTGGGGCTTCTCGCGAGCGATGAACTCTCTTGCTTCATCATCCGTGAAGGTCTCGCCCCAAAGCTTCTCAAAGCGGACGACGTTAGCGCCGTGGCGCTTGGCCATCTCCGTGAGCCGATCGGAGAAATATCCATTGGCGAACACCGCGAACTTCGTTCCCGGCTCCACGAAGTTGGCCACGGCGGCTTCCATGCCTGCGCTGCCCGTGCCGGAAATCACCAGCGTGGCGGCGTCATTTGTTCCGAAGCCGGTTTTCAGCAATTGCTGAACGTCTGCCATCACCTGGATGAAGTAGGCGTCAAGGTGCCCGACAATCGGTTTCGACAACGCCTCGTAGACGCGCGGGTGAACCATGCTCGGTCCCGGCCCGAACAGAAAGCGGCGAGGCGGTTGCAGGGCGGGGAAGTGAAGTGTAGAAGGTGCCTGTTCGATGGCGCTCATAACCCTCGTTTCCTTTACCAGACACTAAATATTACGGTACGGAGGAAACATTCTCCAGCCCACCCGAAATGTGGCGTCGGCATGCCATGCCGCTTGATAGTGAGCACCGACGATACGATTGCCGTCAAATCAATTCTGTTGATCCGTTCGATCATAGTTTTCGCTACAAGCGCGCTTCCTGCCGGCAGCGAGAGCTAGAATAAGGAGGTACTGATGATCCCGCGGCACCGCGAACCCGAGCCGGCTTATGTCGCACGATCCCGTTTCGCGCAATG
>CAVZDM010000131.1:0-10651 GCA_963773955.1 uncultured Acidobacteriaceae bacterium
GCCGGTGTCCTCAGAACTATATGATTTGTCACGCTAATAGGGAGCAGCCTGCCTCAGATACGAAGCAGGCTGCTGGGTCTTGAGGGCCGGATTTTCCTCGACGTCTGGCTTTATGCCGCTGCCTGGAAAGGCTGGTCGTAACTTCCCCCGTAGATCGAGGGCACCTTCGACCCCATGGGACGCAGATACGTCGCCAACTCGCCCCTGTGATGGATGCTGTGATTGTTCAGGAATCCCAGATAGAACGCCGCCGGCAAGTTGAAGACGCCGAAAAACTCGATCGGCGTCAGCAATTGTGCCGCCGACAAAGCTTGCACGCTTTCCGCCCCGCGCTTCATGTTCTTGTCGTACCAATCGACCAGTTCGGCAACAGTCTTAGGTTTATCTGCCTCGGCCGGGTTGGCCATGTTGAATTTCAGATCCGCGATCCCGTCCATGAACTGGACGTCGGTGTTCGCGATGTGCCAGGCCAGTTCCCAGGCCGTGCGCGCGTGGGGATCTGGGCGGTAATCTCTTTTTCCTTCTGGGATGGCAGCCAAAACTTTCTTGGTAGTTTCAACTTCACGGGCAAGGCCATCAAGCATCATGGCGCGATAGCCCAGGGCAAATTCAGGTGTGGGAGCAGACATAGCAGTTCTCCTTCAGGCTGGGGGTTGATGATAAGAACTAAGGTCGCCTGCGATCAGGCGCGATCAACTATAGTGCACGACAACAGGAAGAGCAATCGAGGTCTGGTGCGCCGCTAGGCCTGGGCTCTGACTCAGACTTCCACCGGCAGCTTCGACCCCACCGGAACCGGGGTCAGCCAGTCATAGCGGTCCGCCTTTTCGCCGCGAACAATCCCATAAAACTCGGCCTGCAGAGACTTGGTCATGGGGCCGAGCTTGCCCTTGCCCACGGCGATCTTGTCGACGGAGCGGATAGGCGTGATTTCGGCGGCGGTGCCGGTGAAGAAAACCTCGTCGGCAATGTAAAGGGACTCGCGCGGTATCTGCTGCTCGACGACCTTGATGCCGAGGTCGCGTGCGATCTGCAACACCGAGTCGCGGGTGATGCCCGGAAGCACGGAGTTGCCGAGCGGCGCCGTCTGCAACACGCCGTTGCGGACAACGAACAGATTCTCGCCCGAGCCTTCGCTGACGTAGCCGTTTACGTCCAGTGCGATGCCTTCGGCATAGCCGTTGACGATCGCTTCCATCTTGATGAGCTGCGAGTTCATATAATTCGCGCCCGACTTGGCCATGGCAGGCAGAGTGTTGGGCGCAATCCGCGTCCACGAAGAAATGCAGACGTCCACCCCCTCGCTCGCATCCCCTCCCAAATACTTCCCCCAGGGATAGTTGCAAATATAGATTTCGGTGGGGGAGTTGAAGGGGTTGACGCCGGCTTCGCCGTAGCCGCGGAGAACGATGGGGCGAATGTAGCACGGCCACACACCGTTATGTTTCACCAGTTCGAGCATGGCACGCACGATCTGGTCACGGGTAAAGGGGATGTCAATGCGATAAATGCGAGCGGAGTCGATGAGGCGCTGCATGTGCTCGGTGGCACGAAAAATCGCAGGGCCGCGCGGCAGAGCGTAACAACGGATGCCCTCGAACACCGAAGAGCCATAGTGCACAACATGAGACATTACGTGGAGAGTAGCGTCGTCCCAGGCGATGAACTTGCCGTTGTGCCAGATTTTGTCCGTTTTCTGAATCGCCATGCAGACTCCTTCGCTACTAAAGATTCGCGGAAGCGGCCGGGGGATTCTCCGAATCGTCGAAGAAAATTCTTCCAGCATGGAATTATAGCGTGGAAGCGGGATCGCCCGGCGGATTCGGGAAGGTGCAGTTCGGCCCTGAGCTCAAGCGCACAGCGGTCAGCGAATGGCCATGATGTTATTGGCGACGAACCCGGCTTCGCCGGCGACGAACACGCGCATGGTGATGCGCTCCGCCTTGTAATGGTGGGTCCGGTGCAATAGATAGACGACGCCAACTCCAGCGCCAAAACCTAAAGCGGACCCGGCCGCCTGTCCGGCGGCACCACGCGTCACGAAAGGACGCATGATCGGATTCATTTCGGACAGGCCCTCATTGAGGCCGCGCTGCGTGGTGATGGCGTCGGCGGCGACCAGCCCAGCCAGTATGCTGACGTTCAGCTTGTTCTCGACCGTCCAGAACGGACGTTGGCTCGGTGCATCGGGAAGGGCGGAGCTGCTGCTCGCCGTGAAACTCTGTGCGTGCATGGCAGTGGTCAGCAAGAGAATTGAGAGGAAGTATTTCATCCGGCTCCGGTAATTAGTACGTCGCTAAGTGAGAGTAAGTGAGAGAAACACCGTAGTACATGGCCCAATCTCGCAGGGTGAGTAGCCTTTTGGTAAGAGTAACTAAGCGGCCCTGGCAGGTTACTTGCGCTGGCCCGTAGTCCCGGAATGAGCTGCCAGTAGCCGGTTTTCAGCCTCGCTAAAGGCATGTCATGATTTGAGTTGTTGGCGCACAGCTGGTAACTGTTACTATCTTGTAACTCTTACCCTCTTGGACGAGATTGCGGGCGGGAGCGAATTCCTGCAGGAACAAGTGGGAGTTGCGAGTGGGGAGTGGTGCCTTAGCGAAACGGAATAATGGAGGGGTCGGAGCGAATGCGGAGATCGGCAACTTTTCGATCCACGAGAAGCACCTTAGTAGTTTCGGTACGGCTCTCGACAATTTGGCAATGGGGACACCTGTCGCCGGGGCAGATGCGCAGTGAAATTGACACTGTTATGCAACTAATTTCACTTCGCAAAATCGCGCCTCTCATCCCAAGTTGTGAGCGCAAAGTTTTGCTTCCCGGCAAAAGATTTTGTTGTATCAATTGGACATGTTTGAGCTACACTAATTCGCCGGGCTCGGCGCGTTCTTCCCCTTCTCGCGCCGGCGATCTACATCTGAGTACATGAATGCAGCTGTTCGGTGCGAAGAATTTTTGCGCCGCAAATTGCTTGCGCCGCCACGCAGGAAGCGGCTAATAAGGAGAATCATGAAAATACGAATCACTAGATTGGTGATGGCGGCCGCGATCGCGGCTGTGGTGGTGGTTGCGGGTAACGGCGTTGCGTGGGCGCAGAGTTGCCCCACGTCTCCCAACTTTTCGCCAGATTTCACTTCGAACCAAACTTGCCTGACGCTGAACGGCTTCGATTTTCAGACCCCAGTCACAGCGCCCCCAGGGCCTCCGGGTTTCTACCCGGTAGTCACGCCTCCGCCGCCTCCACCGGTGGTAGTTAATGTGCTGCGACTTACGCCAAATCAGCTCTTCTGGGCAGGTTCTGCCTGGTACAACACACAGCAACCCGTGGCGGGGGCTTTTTCCACCACCTTTATGTTTGAGCTGGGCGGATCCAATACGTCGACTTCCGCGGACGGCATTGCCTTCGTGATTCAAAATTCTACTGCCGGGACGACTGCCTTGGGCCCTGAGGGTTGCGGGATCGGATTCGGTGGCAGTACCGGCGGTTGCACACCTTACCAGGGTCCACAGACCGGAATCACGAACAGTCTGGCGGTCGAGCTCAACACGTACCTGAACGCCGAGGACCAGAGCGGCAACGATGTGCAGATTCAAACCTGCCTGACCGCCGCGAACAGCGTAGACTCGAGTTGCACGATTGCGATTAACTCCAGTCTTAATCTTCTGCCTGTCCCGATCAACCTGTCGGACGGAAACCCCCACACGATGATCATCAATTACTCCGGCCCGAGCACCAAAATGCTGGATGTGATCCTGGATGGCAATGACTTATTTCCCGGCGGCGTGGTATTCGATATGACCACGATCGGTTTGAACAGTGGGAACGCTTGGGTAGGTTTCACGGGGGCAACAGGCGGAGATGACGACAACCAGGACATCCTGAGCTGGACCTTCACGCCGGGATCTCAGACGGCTGTGATCTCGAGCAACACGCCAACTTTCCTTCCCTTCCCGAACGCCGCAGGAAATAACGTATACGACTACAACGCACAGCTGACGGCTTCATACCCGACGCCGGTAGTATCGATCCAGCCGTACCTCCTGACGCAAGCAGCTTGCGACGCTCTGGTGCAGGTAAACTTCTGGCCAGCCCGCTGCTTTGTCTACCAGAACGCCGAAAATACGGGTCTGGATATGGCCGTGATATTCGCGGTCACGTGCCCCGATTCTCCGGGCGGAACGTGCGGATCGGCCACCGAACAGAACTTCTTTGCAAATCTCGGTACCGACTTCTCGTTCTTGTACTCCGACAATCCCTTCTTCCTCTACCCGGGGATTGACTCGCTGCTTAACCCCTTCCCTGGCTGGCTGAAGGGCCCGGGTGCCCTGCCTCTGGCCCCGTGCACACCGCCCGCGAGCGGCCCACTGTTCCTGAGCAACCAGATCTCCTCGTTCAGTATCACGGGTGATCCTGGTGGTCACACCTTAGGGGGAAGCGGCGGCGGTGCCTCCTGCTGGGTAGCAACGTACGACACGCCGGGTGAGGTTGGGCCGGGTCTTCAGGCTGGACCGGGGATCAAGATCACCTCTCCGATCTCGTCAAAGACTTACGCTGAAAACACAGCGGTGGCGGCGACCTACACCTGCAGCAATCCGTCTACATCAAAACCGTCTAGCAGTCCGACGGGACCCTACCTGACGGCGGCAAGCTGCACGCAATCTATCGGCACTCAGACCTCGTGCTCGTTTACGCCGATCGTCGGGCCAGGCAACCTGGGTGGGCTGTCGTGTACGGGCACCTTCGTTACTCCCAGCAAGAAGGGGACGTATGTATTTGAGGTGACGGGAATCGACTCCGGCGGGAACCAGAACCTGGGTGCGGTTTCGTACAAAGTCCAGTAAGCGGACTAGGAACCTACCCGAAGCCAAATAACCAAGGGGTGCCGCGAAAGGGGCACCCCTTTTTTGTGTTTTGGATGCTCTTGCTTGCCTTCTAGCTCTTGGCCGCTTGCGTCCCGCGCTTGGACTCATCGTAGATGGCCTTGAAGTCCGCGCGCTGCAGCAATTTCTCCGCTCCGGGATCCTTCTTCATCACATCCAGCAGGCGGAGAGCCTCGCGATAATGATCGCGAGCGTCGCTATTGTTGCCGGAATCCCGCTCAACTGCGGCCAGCAGATAATGCGCCCGAGCGCTGAGTGGCTGCATTCCGAGCTTATCCGAGAGCAGCAGTGCACGTTCCAGTTCCTGGCGCGCATGGGCGGAGTCATGGCTTTGCATCATGGCATCCGCCATGAATATGGAGCACTCGACCGACGTGTACTTCAGCCCGAGGTCGTCAGCCTGCTGAATCAACTGCCGGAGACTGGAAATGGCTTCCTGTGCGCGTTTTTCCTGAACTTCAACCTTGGCCAGATTCGCTTTCGCAATCAGAACTATGATCGGTTCCTTGCTGCGCGTGGCGGCCTGCAGTGCCTGTGCATAGGCAGCATGCGCAGATTTCAAATCTCCGCCATAGAAGTAGGCATTGCCCTGGACTCCCGAAGTCTCCGCCGCAGAGCTGTCAGACTTCAGCTCGCGCGAGAGGTTCATTGCCTCGTCCAGATCGCTCTTCGCCTCGTCGCCCCGTCCCGCGAGGATGAGCGCCTCCGCGGAACCACTCAGCACCTTGGCCATCCAGGAGGTGTGGTCCTTGATCGCGCGGAAAGTCTTGAGGGCTTCCTGCCTTGATTTGACGGCTGCCCCGAACCGCCCCTGATAATCAAACAACTCGCCCAAGCCGTAAGACTCAACGGCCGCGCCGCGTGGGTCGTCCATACTGCGCCGCAAATCCAACGCCCGCAGGTAATACGAAATAGCCTGATCGTATTGGCCCATGTCCGCTGAAGTCTCGCCGAGATTGTGGACAGCTTCCACGATGTCTTGAGGCGCTTTCGATTTCTCGCGCAGCTGAAGAGCCTGCTGATAATAGGTAAAAGAATCCTCGTACTGGCCCTTTTCCGAATACGCGGTTCCAATGTCGTTCAGGCAGATAGCCTGCAAGCTTTCATTGCCCAGATCGCGCTCCAACTGCAGCGCCTCTTTGTACATCTTCAGGGCCTGGTCATGGTCGCCAGCGTCATCGTGGAAATTGCCCATATCGATCAGGGTATCGCCCAGGCCACGCTTGTCGCCGATTTCACGCCGAATCTCCAGCGCCTCCTGGAAATTGGACTGAGCTTCTTTGGTTTTGCCGAGGAATGCCTGGACCGTGGCCATCTCGTTCAGGCTGAGCGCAAGGCCACGCTTCTGACCGATGCGCCGCCAGATGACCAGCGCTTCCTCTTCGTTGCGCATGCTCTCCTCGGGCTTGCTCAACATGGCGTAAGCCACGGCCATGAAGTGCAGGCTGGAAGCCTTTTGCTCCTGGTTGTCCATTTGAATTGACAAGGTATAGGCGCGGTTCAGGGGATCGATACTGCCTTGCGGGTCGCCGCTCTTAATGGCTATGCGCCCCAGTTCGATGGTGGCGGTGACATCCTTCGGATTCGCGCTCAGGAGCTTCTGGTAGTATTCACGAGCTTTCGCGAGGTTTCCGGAGTCCTTATAGAGGCTGGCGAGCGCCGATTGCACGTCAGCGTTATCCGGCGAAGCCTTGGCGAGGGTTTCGTAGGCCTTGATTGCTTCCGGATAGTTTTTTGTGGCCTGGGAACGAATGGCAGAGATCAAATATTTTTCCGACGCAGGGAGGTCCTGGCTCAGCTCAACGGCTTTTTTAGCAGACTGCTCCGCTTCGCTGTCATAGCCCAAACTGCTATAGGCCTGTGCAAGCTTGGAAAATGCCAGCGCGAAGTTGGGGTCTTCCTTGGTGGCGGCCTCGAACTGCTTTTGCGCTTCCAGACTCTTCCCGTCTCGCTGCAACCCGACCCCCAGGTTGTAATCGCGCAACGCGGCAATCGACTTTGAGGTGGGTTGAAAAGAAGAGGCCTTCAGCTCCTTAAGCACATCCTCCGGGAGCGCGAGTTTCTGGCGGATGGACTCCGCCAGGCGATCGATAGCGGCGGGGATCTCTTTTTCGCTTTGCACATCGACTTTCAGCGGGACGGTGCGATCGTTCTTGACGTCCTGAAGGGTTGCATCAATGCGAATCTGGTCGCCGAACTTGGCGTACTGCCCCCAAACCACGCGGTCGGCGTTGCCGAAATCAGCTACGCGGCGGATGGTTGCCGGGTCGAGCACGGTGGTGGAGGAAATGCGCAGGTCGGTGAATATCTGGTGCAGACTGGTCGGGCTAACCGTGCGCAATTGCTTGGACTGGCCGACATCGGTGCTCAACATATCGGCGAGACTGGGTCCCAGCCAATCTATGCTGGGATCGCCGGAAGCGTTGCGGAAAGGCAGAATGGCCAGCGAGACCACCGGCCCGGTGGGCGCCTTCGCGCTCGGGCCAAACAACTTCCCACGCAGCAGAAAACCGGTAATGGCCAGTGCCAGGGCGGTCATAATCCCGGTAATGAGCGGCCACGGAATAGTTCGTCCCAACGGTTTGACGGTAGCGGTGAGCTTGATTGTGCCGGCGGCTCTCTTGTCTTTCCACGTGTTCAGGTCGGAAAGAATGTCCGTCGCGCTCTGGTACCTCTGGTCCAAATCGCGTTCCAGGCACTTGCTCACGATCCCGCTCAGCGCGCCGGGGATCCGATCGTCGATATCCGACACTGGCTTCGCCCGCTCCTGCGTGCGTTTGATGAGGCTGGCCAGAGCGCTCTCAGCTTGATAGGGGGTTTTGCCGGTCAGCATTTCGTACAGGATCAGACCGAGTGCGAAGAGGTCGGAACGTTGATCGAGATCCTTGCCCAGAGCCTGTTCCGGAGACATGTACTCCATGGTGCCGACGAGCGCTCCGGTTTGGGTCATCCCCTCGCCTGCCACGGTGCGCGCCAACCCGAAATCCATTACCAGGATTCGGCCCGCGCCATCCTGCATGATGTTTTGCGGTTTGAGGTCGCGGTGGATCACGTTGACGCTGTGCGCCGCCTGCAGGGCCTGGCACACCTGCTGAATGACGTCTACCGCTTGCTCTGGAGTAAATTTCTTCCTCTCGCGGATGAGGGACCGTAAATCCTTGCCCTCGATGAACTCCATGGTGATGAACTTCACACCCTCAGCTTCACCGAGGTCGTAAATGCGGATCACGTTACGGTGCGTGACTTGGTGAGCGAGCAGCAACTCCTGCTTGAAACGGGCCAGGATCGAGGGATCTGAAGCCAGTTCAGGGCGGATGACTTTCAAAGCGACGAAGGTATCCAGTTCGCGATCGGCGGCTTTGTACACGGCCCCCATACCGCCCTCGCCGAGCAGTTGCAGAATTTCATAACGCCCGCCCAGCACGTCGCCAATCTGAAATACGGCTGCGCTGGAATAGGAACCAGAGATCCGGCTGGGTGGCGGCGGCTTTGGCGGCGGCGTCGGCGTCCGGCGAAACGAAGGTGGCGGTGAGATGGTCGCGTCGCTGTCTACCAGCGTGGCGTCGGGGTCAAATCGCGGCCCAGCATCGACGATGGTGGCGTCGGGATCGTGCCGGGAAGGCCCGGCATCGATGCGCGTGGCTCCTTCGTCAGGCGGAACAGGAACATTGCTGCCGGAACTTTCACCGGGAAATGGAGTCCTGACACCGGGAGGTGCGGGCTTCTTAGGAACAGATTTGTCGTCCGGCCGTGATCTGGAATCATCCATGATGCGATTTAGGAACGGCCCGGAGATTTACGAACCGCAAACTCAACCGAACACACCCGAGCGCGCGCCAGCGCGTACTTCCTGGTGCAGGAAGTATATAACGACTCCGCCCGCGGAGTCGGGAGATGAAGCGAAAATGTCATCAGGAAAGGGGCGCTTTCGAGATGGCATGGGCAGCACCAGGTGAGGGTTCGCCAGCCACTCGATGAGATGGTGAGCGCGGTAGGAATCGAACCTACAACCTACTGATTAAGAGTTATGTTTTCCGAAGTGGCTTGCAGCATAGACAACTACAGCCGTCACAACAACTTAAAAATCAAAAGACCCGCATGGACGGTTTCCAAAAAGCGTTGGGAAAGTTGGCGGAATCGAACGACATCTAACTGCGAAGGACACAAAAAGGACACAGCGCAAAGGTGGCCCCTCATCGGTCGATCGTAAACATTTGACCGTTCGTCAGTAAGCGTCAGACAAAAGTAAGCGTCCGAGCAACGCACCTGTTCGAGAGATGTATCTGTGATTTCTCGACGGGGATGCGTATTTCACAGTCGGGTCGAGGCTGGCGGGAATATCGGCGGCCCCAGATAACCGCTAGGAAGGCATCTAGTTCATTGTGGCTTCTCGGCCAACGCAAGCGCCTTTTCTAGGGCAACATCCCTGCCGTTTCTCATGTCCTCCACCGAGGGCCGGACTTCAAAATCGGGCTTGATTCCGACACCCTCGAATTCTGCACCGTCCGGGAAGTATTGCCGCTTGGCAGCGATCGCGATTTTCATATCATTACCTAAGTCTTGCATATATGCCGGTCCGGAGCTGCCTTCGGTCGTTTCGCCCACCAGGGTGCCGCGATGGTTTTCCTTGAACGGGCCGACCAGTTCCTCACAAGCCGACGCGCACCCGCCATCAACCAAGAAAATGATCTGGCCATGAAACACAGGTCCATCCGGAGGAACCGGGTCTCCGCCCCACGCCAATTCGGATCCACCGAAGAATGCAGCCGATGCGCGCAGATAGCCTCTTTCGAAATCGGTTATCCCTCTTGGTTGTCCTGCTTTATTCATCTTGTCCGAAAGCTCAAGCATGCTGATGTGAATCGGTGTCGATTCCTTCCAGTCGCGATACGTTCGGTCCATCAGGGCTTTCGTCAGTCGTCGAGGTATCAGACCGCCGGCGTTGTTTCTGACATCGATGATCAGAGTTTTCGCTTTCTCAAACTGGATAACGTAGGCCACTGTCTTTTCTTCAACCATAGGGTCAACGAACGACGGAATATGGATATACGCAACGGTACTCTGAGTAAGCCAACGCCCATCTGGGTTCGTTTTGGTTTCGGCAGACGGTTTGCTTGCGGTGCGATCAACCACGACGCTACGACCGCCTTCAAGGGTAAGTGTGAATCGCTCCGGGAACAAGTATGGCAGGAAGAAAAGATCGTGGCGCTGCGCCGCTTCATTCGATCCGGAGATGTACTTCTGCTGCTGGCGGAAGAAGTCCTCTGCTTCGGTGCCGTCGATTTTCGATAGCACGTCGCCAGCTTTGATACTTGGTGTGAAGCCGCTCTCAACTACCCACTTCCCACCGAGCGGGCGGGCATAGAATCCCAAGGGCTGACCGTAGTTCTTGGTCAACCATGAGTCCCACAAAACGGTGTGGCCGTTGCGCAGGCGCGCCACGAACTCCATCGTGGCTAAGTCGAACTCACGGCGGTCGTCCGTAGCTAAGGCTTTTTCCAGGTAGTTCCGGTAGGCGATATCCAGATCGAGTTCGGGCAAGGGCTTCCATCCTGAAAAGTAAAGCTGCATGAGCGAATAGATCTTGGAGGCAGTGAACGCGCGCTCGCCCACTGCAAGTTTCCCGTCAGTGTGCGTCTGGGCAGGAGCGAATTGAGTCGCGCAACAAAGGATCAACAGAAGACAGCCGCTCTTCCAAACGCACATGTAACGTTCTCCGGTCGCACTTCCTCGCTGCGCTCAAATACCGGCCAGAAACCCTCCGGCGCTAGGC
>CAVZDM010000132.1:0-9077 GCA_963773955.1 uncultured Acidobacteriaceae bacterium
ATCAAGCCCGTTGCGAACAATCCGAGTGTGCCGGGTTCTGGACCGTTAATGGCGAAATTCGTTTTGCCGGAACGGAGGTCACCCTTGTGATCCTGGAACCATTGATTCTGGTACACGACAATGGTCTGCCTCGTGTATCCGGAGACGAAGCGCCCGTTATAGAGTTCCCCCTTGACTACGCCCGAGAGCATAAAGACATAGTCGTAACCGGAGTGGCTGACCACCCTCCATTCAATGGGCGAGGCGAAACTGGCGGTAAACAGAGTCACTGGGTTCGTACAGCTTGAGCATCCCGTTAATGTTTTTACCCAGCGGCCGACGCCATACACGTCAAATGACGAGCCCGTGCCGGAAAAGGTTCCCCCGCTCCAGAGGCTGCCACTGGTCAGAGCCCCGGTCGAGAAGCTGACTGAGCCCAGGGAGTGTTTGGGAGGCGCTGTAATCCCATCGAAGCTCATCAGTTCGGCCCCGTTGGATATGATTCCGGCGTTGGTGATGGTAACTGAGCCAAACTGGTTAATCCAGATCGGGTCTGCCCAAGCCGCGGTTGGTAACAGCAGAGCACAAAGACCAAACATTACTGCAATTTGGCTCATTGGCGTCTCCACAGAAGTCCAGCGACGATGGCCGATAACCCTTCCGGCAGGCCGCCGGCCAACCAAAGTTTAGTCTCGCGGGCGGAGGAAAAATGTGCGTTTTGTCACGGTACTTCGTGACTGGGGAAAAGGGTGACGTTGAGCAGCTTCGTTTTTCAGATTGCATCGATCTGTGTACCATGGTACATTGGTACCATGATAAACGAATCCCACCTCCTCATCGAACGTGTCCAGACCGGTGTCCGCATGGAGAAACGCCTCCTCAAAGTTCTCAAGGCGTTCGCCGAATATCACGACCTGTCCCTGGGAGACCTGCTCGAAGGTATCGTGCTCCACGCCTTCGACGGCAAGACTCCCTTCAGCACCGCATCGCTCAAGCGCATTCAGGAACTGAAAAAGTTCTACGCCCTCGATCTCGATTCCAGCGCCAGCCATCGCCTGACTGAAATCAAGCGGCGCTCGGCGAACAAGACTGCTCCGGAGAAAAAAACTTCGGAGAAGAAAAAATGACACAAAGCAACAAGAACGACCGTTTGCCGGTGGCATTGTGCATCTTGCAATGGGTGCTGGGTCTGGTGATCCTCGCGGAGTCTCTGCGTTTCGCGTTCAGCCCGGAAGCCGCCCATGCCTTCGCCAAGACCGGACTGCCAAACTTCATTCGCCAGGGTCTGGCATGGGCCGAAATGCCCGCTGCCATTCTGTTCCTCGTCCCGCGCGCCACGGTTGCCGGCGGACGCCTCCTGATCGCCGTGCTCGGCGCAGCAATAGTCATCCATCTCCTGCACGGATGGTTCGACGTAGGGGGGCTGTTGGCATATGCGGCGGCGACGTGGGCAGTGGTCGCGTGGAAGTCAGCGGCTGCGGAACAACGAACATGACCGGCGAGGAGCTGATCAAACAATTCGAGGAAGGCACGACTGCGGCGGACGCCTTCCATCACGCCGACCACGTGCGGCTGGCGTTTGAATACCTGTGCCGCTACCCGGCCCTCGAAGCGCTGGAGAAATTCTCCGCCGCATTGCAGCGCTTCGCCGCCGCACAGGGGAAGGCTCAGCGATATCACGAGACCATCACCTGGGCCTACTTGCTTCTGATTCGCGAGCGTCAGGCGCGTGCCAGCTGTGCGCAAGCTTTGTGTGTCGAAACATCGCATGTCCAAACCTCGTATGTCCAAACCTGGGAAGAATTCGCCGAGCGCAATGCTGACCTGCTCGTCTGGAAAGGCGGCGTGCTGTCCACCCTGTACCGCCAGGAGACGCTCGACTCCGATCTCGCGCGCCGCACGTTTGTTCTCCCGGATCGGGGCGGCGAGCGCAGCCTGAGACCTGACAGCTGAGACCTGACACCTGACTCCTTGAAGCCGGACCGCTTCGGCGTTAGTATTCAAAGTCGCTCTGGTTGCGATGGTCTCGAGGACTCATGCCGCAAAATTACGTTCCCATCTTCCTCTTCCTCGCCGTCGTCGGCGTCCTTATCCCGATCACGTTGTGGATTGCGAAGATCATCCGCACGCAAAGCCCCAACCGGGTCAAGTTGATGCCTTACGAATGCGGAATCGATCCCTACGACAGCGCACGCGGACGGTACACGGTGCGCTATTACATCATTGCCATACTGTTTGTGATCTTCGACGTGGAAACGATTTTCCTGTTTCCCTGGGCGGTGAAGTTCAAGGCACTCGGCGTCTTCGGGCTGATTGAGATGCTGGTCTTTCTCGGCATCCTGATCGTCGGATATGTATGGATTTGGAAGAAGGGCGCGCTCGAATGGGTGTAGGTTCGGCGGGACCCAATCCGGTTGCAGCCGATGAGACCTTCAGCGCAAGCCGCTGGACCAAGGGGAACCTGTGGTTTCCGACGCGCATCGTGGTCAGCCCGCTGCGCGTGAGCCGCGTAAAAAAGCGTCTGTTCGGCAGCAGCGAGGAGAGCATTTCGATTTCCCAGGTCGCTTCGGTGAAGATTTCTACGGGAATTCTTTGGTCGGACATTCTGATTGAATCCTCCGGAGGCACCGATCCGATCGCCAGTCACGGCCATCGCAAAGCCGACGCGTTGCGCATCCGGGATCTGGTCGAACGCTTGCAGGCGGCCCGGCGCTAGCGTGCGTGGAGAAAGTGACAGGTAGTGGTGCAGTTTGAATCGGTTTTGAAAGGGCACGGCTTCACAGGCTGCGGAAAAACGCGTGTAGAGACGGGGCTTGCCCCGTCTGGCATCTCCCGAGAACTCTGGTTCGAGCAGGTTCTGGGAAGGGCACGGCTTCAGCCGTGCCGTAAGCATCGTATCTTCATCGCGGCTTTAGCCGCTGAGGGACGGCAATTTCCAAGCTGCACCACTACCAAGTGACGACGGGCATTGACGGTGACGCAGCCAGATGTTAGAAGTGAAAGTTTCCTAATACTTGCGCGGCATTTATAACGACAGACCCGAGAATGGCTGAGGAAGTCAAAACGCCTGCTCCACCACCGCCGCCGGAAGGCGAGCCGAAGCCGACGGCGGAAAAGCCCGCAGCAGCAGCGCCTGCGACTCCTACTGCTCCGGCCGCGCCCGCGAAGCCGGCGGCTCCGGCCAAGCCAACTGGTCCCGTTCCGCTGCCTTGGACCTCGCCCCTGGTTGAAAAATACCGTAGCCAGTACGGCTCGGGGCTCGACGCGCAGACTTATCTGGGACAGAACTACCTTACCGTTGACCGCGCGCTGATCCCCAACATCCTGCGCCTGCTGCGCGACGAAGAACAATTCGACTACTGCGTCGATATCACGGCGGCCCACTATCCGAAGCGCGAAAAGCAATTCGATGTCATATGGATCCTCTACTCTTTCCCGCGTAACGAGCGGATGCGCGTGAAAACGCAGATTGCCGACGGTGCTTCGATCCCGTCCAGCGTCTCGATCTGGCCAACCGCCAACTGGCTGGAGCGCGAAGTCTACGACATGTTCGGCATCACCTTCGATGGACATCCCGATCTGAAGCGCATTCTGCTCCCCGATGGATGGAAAGGCTTTCCGCTGCGCAAGGATTACGGCATCCTGCAGCAAGATCAAGAGTGGGTGCAGATCAACCTCGGAATCGAGAGCGGACAATGAGCGTTCACGATAACGACGTCACGAACGAAGTGTCCCACCTCGACCTCGAAACTCCCGAGAAGACGTATCTCGATTCGAACGAACTCATCATCAACATGGGACCGCAACATCCGGCGACGCACGGTGTGCTGCGCGTCATCCTGAAGCTTGACGGCGAGAGAGTTCTAGGCACCGAGTGTGTCATCGGATACCTGCATCGCGGCGTGGAAAAAATCGCCGAGAACCGCACCTACACGATGTTCAATCCCTACGTCGATCGTATGGATTACGTCGCTGCCGTCTCGAATGGCTTGGGCTACTGCGAAGCGGTCGAAAAATTGCTGAATGTGGAAGCGCCGGCGCGCGCAAAATATATTCGCGTGATCCTGACGGAACTGAACCGCATTGCCAGCCACCAGCTTTGGCTGGGCACGCACGCGCTCGATATCGGCGCCATGACTCCGCTGTTCTATACCTTCCGGGATCGGGAAGAGATCCTGAAGATTTTTGAAAAGTACTGCGGCGCGCGTCTGACCACACATGCCTTCCGTATTGGCGGCTGCCAGTATGAGACCTACGCTGGCTTCGAAAAAGACGTCAAGAATTTCCTGACTTTTTTCGCGCCGAAGATCGACGAATACGAAGCTCTGCTTACCACCAACCGCATCTGGCTGGAGCGCACCAAGAATGTGGGCGTGATTTCGGGCGCCGATTGCATAGCGCTCGGCGTAACCGGACCGGTGCTGCGCGCCAGCGGCGTGAAGTGGGATCTGCGCAAGGCCCAGCCCTACGCGGCCTATTCCGCATTCGATTTCGAAATTCCGGTCGGCACCAATGGCGACACCTACGACCGGTACCTGGTCCGCATGCAGGAAATGCGGCAGTCGATGCGCATCATCGAGCAAGCGGTCAACGGTATCCCTGAGGGTCCGATCATGGGCAAAGTGCCCAAGGTGATCAAACCGCCGGTGGGTGAAATCTATCATTCGATCGAAGCCCCGAAAGGCGAACTCGGATACTTCATCGTCAGCGACGGCTCGACGCAGCCCTACCGCCTGCGCGTGCGCCCGCCATCGTTTGTCAATTTGCAGGCGCTCGACATTATGGTGCGAGGCTTGCTGGTCGCCGACGTGGTCGCTGTTATCGGCACGCTCGACATCGTGCTCGGCGAGGTGGATCGCTGATGCCCAATTTCATCATGTCGTATCTCGACAGCAAGGATGCGATGACGCCGGGTGCAGCAGGCAGCCAGTTCTGGGCGCTGATTTACGTGCTCATCATTTTCGCGGGAGTGTCGGTGACGGTGATGGCCATGAACTGGCTCGAGCGCAAGGCGCTGGCGCACTTCCAGATTCGCCTCGGCCCCATGCGCGTGGGCCCGCACGGATTGCTGCAGCCCATCGCCGACGCGCTCAAGCTGATGCTCAAAGAAGACATCATCCCGGCCGAAGCCGACCAGTTCGTTTTCTGGGTCGCGCCGCTGATCGGACTGCTCGCGGCCTTTACGGTTTATACGGTAATTCCGTTCGGCCCTTCGCAGGCGGTGAGCGACATGAACATCGGCATTCTGTTTATGCTCGGTGTCTCGTCGCTGGGTGTGCTGGGCATCGTGGTCGCTGGATGGGCTTCGAACTCGCACTATCCGCTGATCGGAGCGCTGCGGTCGAGCGCGCAGATGGTGTCCTATGAAGTCGCCATGGGGCTGGTCGTGGTCTCGGCGATCCTGATGACCAGCCTGCATGGGATCGGAATGTACGGCGTGACCGGAAACGGCGACACGGGCACGCTCAGCATGATCGGCATTGTGCAAGCCCAGCAGGAGCAGCACGTCTGGTTTATTTTCAAATTCTTTCCGCTCGGCCTGATCGCGTTTGTAATCTTCGCCATCGCCATGGTCGCCGAGACCAACCGTGCGCCCTTTGACATGGCCGAAGCAGAATCGGAACTGACCGCTGGATTTCACACCGAATACAGCGGGCTGCGCTGGTCGCTCTTCATGCTCGCTGAATATGCGGCCATGATCGCGGTCTCTGCGATCGCGGTCACGCTCTGGCTGGGCGGGTGGATGCATCCGTTTCCGAACCTGCTAAACGCGCCGGCGTGGGAGTTTATCTTCTCCTTGTTCCCTGGACTCACATTCGCGGGGCTGGCGGCGATCGCTTTTATTGGCACGGCGCGTATGCCGTCGCATTCCTTCTTCAAGATTCAGCGCTTCGGGCTCGCGGTTTTCGCGGCGCTGCTCGGTTTTATCGCGCTCCTGCTGCTGGTAATCGCGGTCGCGGGCCGTTCCGCCGACGCGAGTGTGGCGGCGCGGTTTCGCGAAGGCATCGACTACGTGTATTGGTTTGTGCTCAAGGTTGCCGTCTTCATGTATCTGTTCATCTGGTATCGCGCGACTTGGCCGCGTTACCGCTTCGACCAGTTGATGAAGATTGGATGGAAAGTGATGTTGCCGATTTCGCTCGGCGTGCTGGTGCTGACGGCCATCGTGGGGGTGATTTTCTCATGAACCCTGCGATGAACTCGGCTGTTAATGCAGGCATGGCTCCGGTCGCGACGCCATGGTTCTTTTACGTGCTGGCGGGGCTGGCCGTCGCCAGTGGCCTGGCGGTCATCACGCGGCGGAACGCGGTGCATTCCGCGCTGGCGCTGATCGTAACCCTGCTTTCCGTGGCGGGTCTCTACTTAATGTTGTATGCCCCGTTCGTCGCTGGCGTGCAGATCATTGTTTACGCGGGCGGCATCATGGTGCTGTTTCTGTTTGTGATCATGCTGGTGAACATCGAACGCTCGTCCAAAGACCGGCAGTTTAACCGCATGTGGCCGGTAGGACTGGCAGCCGCCTGCGCGTTGATGGCGTTGTTCGTGTCGGCGATCGCGAAGGGCAACAAGCTGTTTCCGGATCGCGGAATGACGCTCCCCGAAGGGTCGAACACGCAGGAAATCGCCAACATGCTCTACGGAGAAGCGGGCAAGATGGGCCAGTACACGTTCGCCTTCGAGATCGCCTCGTTGCTGTTGCTGGTGGCGATTCTGGGGGCGGTGATTATGACGAAGAAGAAGATCTGATTTTGGGTGGCGCAGCGGTTTACCGCTGCGGTATCCGGCTTTGCCAAAGGCGGCTTTAGCCGCTGAGGTCAAACGGTTAGAAGCGAATATGGTTCCGATTACTACTCTTCACTATCTCGTCGTTGCAGCGGCACTGTTCGTGCTGGGTGTGATTGGTGTGCTCACGCGCCGCAACGTGGTGATTGTGCTGATGTCGATCGAGTTGATTCTGAATGCTGTGAACCTGAACCTGGTGGCGTTTTCGCGCATGTGGGGAAACCTGCACGGGCAGGTGTTTTCGATCTTCATTACCGTAGACGCCGCCGCAGAAGCTGCCGTGGGCCTGGGCATTTTGATCGCCTTCTTCCGGAATAAAGAGACGGTCAATGTCGATGAAATTGACTTGTTGAAATGGTGAGGGCAACCAATAGCGAACGACTAACGACCAACGACTAACGACATGTTCTTAGACCACATCTATCTGATCCCGCTCTTCCCGGCCTTCGGGGCCGCGATGATGTTTTTCTTCGGGCGGCGACTACAGAAGGCCGCGGTTAACGCGGTCTGCGTTGGCGTGGTCGTTCTTGCGTTTTTGTTTGCCTGCTTCACGGTTATCGAGTACACGCAGTTTGCGCACGGCACGGGGCGTCCCTTCGAGAAAATTGTTTACACGTGGCTGGGCAGCGGCGATGGGCATCTGAATTTCGCTAAGCGCGACGGGACGCTCGCCGCGTTCAACGCCGACGCCGGATTCCTGCTCGATCCGCTCTCTTCCATCTGGCTGCTCTTTGTAACCGGCGTGGGTATGCTGATTCACATTTATTCCACCGGATACATGGCGCATGAAGGCGGTTATTACCGCTTCTTCGGATACATGAACCTGTTCATGTTCTCGATGCTCACCCTCATCCTGGCGAATAACTACATGCTTCTATTTGTCGGATGGGAAGGCGTGGGCTTGTGCTCGTATCTGCTGATCGGCTTTTACTTTCACCGTAACTCGGCTTCGACCGCTGCCAACAAGGCGTTCATCGTGAATCGAATCGGCGATGCCGGATTCATTCTCGGCGCGCTTACCCTGGCCTGGTATCTGGGTTCGTTTCGCTTCATCGACATCAACGCGGCGGCGCACAGCGGGCACTTCGCGATCGGCGATCCGGTTCTCACGGCCGCCGCGCTGCTCTTATTCGTCGGAGCCTGCGGTAAGTCAGCGCAGCTTCCTCTTTATGTCTGGCTGCCAGATGCGATGGAAGGACCTACGCCGGTCTCGGCGCTGATCCACGCCGCGACCATGGTAACCGCGGGCGTCTACATGGTGGCGCGCTCGAATGCCGTGTTCGTGCTCGCGCCAAAAGCAATGTTGGTGGTGGCCATTGTCGGCGCAGCGACGGCCGTGTTCGCGGCGTCCATCGGACTGGTGCAGAACGACATCAAGCGCGTGCTTGCCTACTCGACGGTCTCGCAACTGGGATACATGTTCCTGGCGCTCGGCGTCGGCGCTTTTGCGGCGGGCGTGTTCCATGTGTTCACACATGCGTTCTTCAAGGCGCTCCTCTTCCTCGGTTCGGGCTCGGTGATTCATGCCATGAGCGGCGAGCAGGACATGCGCAACATGGGCGACCTGCGAACGCGCATCCCGACTACTTACCGGACGATGTTGATTGCAACGCTGGCCATTGCGGGAGTTTTTCCCTTCGCCGGTTTCTTTTCGAAAGACGAAATACTGTGGCAGACATGGACTAAGGAAAGCGACGCGTACCGCATCCTGTGGTTTATCGGTTATGGCACCGCGTTGATGACGGCGTTCTATATGTTCCGCCTGATGTATCTGACGTTCTACAGTCCGTCGCGGATGAGCCACGAAGTCGAGCATCACGTGCACGAGTCGCCGAAGTCGATGACCGTGCCGCTGGTGATCCTGGCCATCTGCTCGATCGGCGCCGGATGGTTGAGTTGGCCGCATAGCCTGGGCGGGTCGGCGCACTTCGAGAAATTCCTGGAGCCGGTGTTTGCGCGAGAAACAGCCGTGTTTGAGGAAGAAGGGAAGTCGGCGCAGTTGGCGGCGGGCGAAAAAGAAGCCGAGCATACCGATAAGACCGAGTATGTGCTGATGTTCTTGTCGTTAGGCGCGGCAGCCGCGGGTTGGGGAATGGCGCGCCGATCCTATGCCAACGCCGGCAAAGGGTTCACCGAGCCCATCGCCGTCAAAGCTCCGCCACTTTACACCGTGCTCTACAACAAGTGGTTTGTCGATGAGGCCTACGACTACGCGTTCACCGGACGCCGCAAGATTGGCAAGATTCGCCTCGGCGCCATGGGCGCGGGCGAAGCGTCGTCGTGGTTCGATGCCAAGATCATCGACGGAGCAGTGA
>CAVZDM010000133.1:0-17636 GCA_963773955.1 uncultured Acidobacteriaceae bacterium
GGGCTATTCGGAAGCTATCCCCGGGTGGGCCATGGCTTTCGCATGGTCGGATGAGCCGTTCGCTCAAGATGACGTAGCTTTGGCGGCACGCGGGCGGGGGCGCCCGCGCTACACACTCCAGCAAAATTCTTCTCGATTGCTTATGATGGGTGATTGCATTTCTACTCGTGGGGGCAGTTTGGCTGAGACGCAACCGACTAACGGTATCGAAGTATTGGAAACGCGGGAATGGCTGGACTCGCTCGACTATGTCCTCTCGCACGGCGGACCGAACCGTGCCGGGCGCCTCCTGCAGCAACTGGCGCTGCATGCCCGGCGTGAGGCTGGCATCAACCTGCCGTTCTCGGCGACCACTCCTTACCAGAATACGATTCCTTCGCGGCAGCAGCCGCCGTTTCCTGGCAGTCAGGAGATGGAGCGCCGCATCAAGAGCCTGGTGCGCTGGAACGCCATGGCCATGGTCGTCCGCGCTAACAAGATTCAGGAAGGCATCGGCGGACACATTTCCACATTTGCTTCGGCGGCTACGCTTTACGAAGTCGCCTTCAATCATTTTTTTCACGCCTCCACCGAATCCGGCGACCGCGATGTGGTTTATTTCCAGGGACACGCCGCGCCTGGAATCTACTCGCGCGCCTACCTCGAAGGCCGCATCCCCAAAGAGAAATTGGAAAACTTCCGGCGCGAGTTGAAACCGGGCGGCGGACTCTCGTCGTATCCGCATCCCTGGCTCATGCCTGACTTCTGGGAATTTCCGACTGTCTCCATGGGGCTCGGACCGATTCAGGCGATCTATCACGCGCGCTTCATCAAGTATCTGGAAAATCGCGGGCTGAAAACTTCGACCGGCGGCAAGGTCTGGGCGTTTCTGGGCGATGGCGAAATGGACGAACCGGAATCGCTGGGCTCGATCACGCTGGCGTCGCGCGAACGGCTCGACAACCTGATTTTCGTCGTCAACTGCAATCTGCAACGCCTCGACGGGCCGGTGCGCGGCAACGGCAAGATCATCCAGGAACTGGAAGCGATTTTCCGCGGCGCGGGATGGAACGTCATCAAGCTGATTTGGGGCGGCGATTGGGATCCGCTCATTCAGGCCGATCGCGATGGCCTGCTTGTCCGGCGGATGGGCGAAATCACCGACGGACAGTATCAGAAATATTTCGTCGAGAGCGGGGCTTATTTCCGGCAGAATTTCTTTGGCACCGATCCCCGGCTGCTGAAGATGGTCGAACATCTTTCGGACGAGCAACTCGCCCGCATGCGCCTCGGCGGGCACGATCCGATTAAAGTGCACGCCGCGTACAAGGCTGCGGTTGAGCACACCGGATCACCCACCATCATTCTCGCCAAGACCATCAAGGGCTACGGACTGGGCGAAGCGGGTGAAGGCAAGAATATCACGCACCAGCAAAAAAAGCTGAATGACGATGAACTGCAAATCTTCCGCTCGCGGTTCGGCATTCCGATTCCCGATGCCGAACTGCACAACGCGCCCTTCTATCGCCCTGCTGACGACAGCCCCGAAGTCAAGTACATGCAGGAACGCCGGAAACAACTGGGCGGCTACATGCCGGTGCGCAAAGTGCGCGCCACGCCGCTGAAGCCGGTTTCTGAAGCGCTCTTCGAAGAGTTCTACAAGGGCACGGAGGGTCGCGACGCTTCGACCACCATGGTCTTCGTGCGCATGCTCTCGAAGCTGCTGCGTGATCCCGAGGTGGGGAAGCTCATCGTGCCCGTGGTTCCTGACGAAGCGCGCACTTTCGGCATGGAGGCACTCTTCCGCCAGGTCGGCATCTATTCGAGCGTTGGCCAGCTCTATGAGCCGGTCGATATGGATACGCTCCTTTATTACAAGGAGGCGAAGAACGGACAGATTCTGGAAGAAGGCATCACCGAGGCGGGATCGATGTGCTCGTTCATCGCCGCCGGTACCGCGTATGCCAATCACGGCATCAACACGATTCCCTTCTTTATTTATTACTCGATGTTTGGATTGCAGCGCATCGGCGACCTGATCTGGGCCGCGGCCGACATGCGTTGCCGTGGTTTTCTCATCGGAGGCACGGCGGGAAGAACGACGCTGGCGGGCGAGGGCCTGCAGCATCAGGATGGACACAGCCATGTACTGGCTCTGGCCGTGCCGAACCTGCTGGCTTATGATCCGGCTTTCGCTTATGAGATCGCCGTCATTATTCAGGACGGCATCAAGCGCATGTACGTCGATGGCGAATCCATCTTCTATTATTTGACCGTCGGCAATGAGCCGCTGCCCATGCCCGAGATGCCCAGCCAGGCGGGTGTTCGCGAAGGCATCCTCAAAGGCTTGTATCGCTACCGAACTTCCGAAAAGAAGAACGCGAAGTTGCGGGCGCAGTTACTGGGTAGCGGCGCCATCATGTTTGAGGTGCTCAAGGCGCAGGCGATTCTTGAGAAGGACTATGGCGTGGCGGCGGACGTGTGGAGCGTTACCAGCTACAAGGAACTCTATAAGGAAGCTAACGACTGCGCGCGCTGGAACATGCTGCACCCAACACAGAAAGCAAAGGTGCCGTACGTTACCCAGACACTGAAGGGCGCGTCCGGCCCTTTTATTGCGGCATCGGATTACATGAAGGTTCTGCCGGAGAGCATCGCCCAGTGGGTTCCGGGCAAGCTGGTGTCGCTGGGCACGGACGGCTTCGGACGCAGCGAGAATCGGGTATCGCTGCGGGATTTTTTTGAAGTGGACGCGAAGCACATCGTGCTGGCCACGCTGCACGCCCTGGCGGGCGAAAATAAGGAGGCCGTCAGTGCGAACGGCATCACTGCGAAAGTACTCGAGAAAGCAATCCGCGATCTGGGCATCGATCCGGAAAAACGCAACCCGGCCACCAGCTAATGGAGAGACGGGCGCCTCGCCCGTCCGCGATAACGCAAGAGATTGAGGGACAACGAAAGAATGCCGACGGAATTTAAACTGCCCGAGCTGGGCGAGAATATCGAGAGCGGCGACCTGGTCCGCTTGATGATCAAGCCCGGCGCCAGCATCGCCGAAGGTGAGCCGGTGATGGAGCTCGAGACCGACAAGGCCGTTGTCGAAGTGCCTTCGTCGGTGACGGGTACGATCGGCGAAATCCGCGTAAAGGAAGGCGACAAGCTGCGCGTGGGGCAGGTCATCTTCACGGTAGAAAACGGAACTGGGACCGTAACAGCCCCTGCCTCGAAACCGACCGCGGAACCTGGCTCAGTCCCAGCCCCACCCGCTCCGGCGGCTGCACCTCAGCCGGATCGACGAGCCCAATCTACCGGCACAGCCAGCGAATTCAAGCTGCCGGAACTCGGCGAGAACATCGACTCCGGCGATCTGGTGCGGTTGATGATCTCGCCGGGGGCGAGCGTTTCTGAGGGCCAGCCGGTCATGGAACTAGAGACCGACAAAGCTGTAGTCGAAGTTCCTTCCTCGGTCACCGGCGTGGTGCGCGAGATCAAGGTCAAAGAGGGTCAGAAGGTCAAGGTGGGTGAGGTCATCTTCACGCTGGAGGGTGGTGCGGTCGCGGAGGTGGAACCTGCCCGCAGGCACCAACCCGTGGAGCACATCTCCGGACAACAAGCGGCGCGGCTCGCGTTTCAGTTGGCGATGCGCGCCGAGGGCAAAACCGAAGAACAGGCGCTGCCGCCCGATCAGCCGCCCGCCCCCGTTCCGGCGTTCAGTATGCCCGTACAACTGGGCAAGGTTGCGGGAACAGACCGCGACCCGGTGCCGGCGGCTCCGCACGTGCGTCGACTGGCGCGCGAAATTGGAGTGAACATCCGCAGCGTGCAAGGCAGCGGCCCCGGCGGACGCATCAGTGAAGACGATGTGAAGCTGTCGGCCAAGAATTCTCTACTGGCCGCAACCGCTGCGGCACAAACGCCGCGCGGAACCTTCGCCGAGCCCGAGCTACCCGACTTCGCCAAGTGGGGCAAGACGGAACGCGTTTCGATGCGCGGAGTGCGGCGCAAAACCGCCGAGCACCTTCGCCAGGCATGGAACACGATTC
The DNA here is from genome assembly GCA_963773955.1 of uncultured Acidobacteriaceae bacterium. Lineage (GTDB taxonomy): Bacteria > Acidobacteriota > Terriglobia > Terriglobales > Acidobacteriaceae > Acidiflorens. Next base: position 4,023 of record CAVZDM010000133.1, read on the forward strand.
CGCATGTCACTCAACAAGACCGCGCCGACATCACCGAACTCGAACAGTTGCGCGCCAAGTTCGCGCCCCGAGCCGAAGAAGCTGGCGGGAAAATGACCGTCACGGCGATCGCGCTGAAGGTCTGCGCCTCGGCCCTCAAAGTCTTCCCCCAGTTCAACGCCTCGATTGATATGGCAAAGGAAGAAATCGTCTACAAGCAGTACATCAGCATCGGCGTCGCGGTGGACACGGATCGCGGACTGCTGGTGCCGGTGATTCGCGACGTCGACAAGAAAAATATCGTCGAACTGGCGGCGGAGATGACGCAGCTGTCGAAGAAAGCGCGTGAGCGCAAGCTGACTCCCGAGGAAATGGAAGGCGGGACTTTCACCATCACCAATTTGGGCGGAATCGGTGGCACCGGATTCTCTCCCATCGTGAATCATCCTGAAGTCGCGATTCTCGGCCTGTCGCGTTCGCGCATGGAGCCGGAGTGGGTGAACAACAAATTCGAGCCGCGCTTGATTCTGCCGCTCTCCCTCTCGTACGATCACCGGTTGATCGATGGCGCCGACGCCGCGCGCTTTCTGCGCTGGATCGCGGAGGCGTTTGAGCAGCCGTTCTTGCTGAGTGTGCAGGGATAAATTCTGCAACCAGCACCGAATGAAGAGCGATATGAAAAGTCATCTGCTGATGCGGGCTTCAGTAATTTGCGGACTTGTGGTGCCATTTGCCGGCGCTCAAGTCGCACCGCCTGCGCAGGTTCCAATTTCAGTCACAATCAGCGCGCCCTCCCTGGAAGTGAAAGCAGGTTCGGAATTCAAAGTGGAGGTTGTGATGACCAACACATCGGATGAGCCAGTCCATCTTTCAATGCACCCTGAGGACTTCAGGGTCGACATACGCGATAGCGATGGCAGAGTCGTTGGCAAGGCCAAAGTAACTAATGAGTTCAAACCGAAGCCGAGGGCCGCCGAGGATGGGCCACCGGTAATTGAGCTAGCTCACGGTAGCTACGAAGAACCAGAGCTGGGGGCCCACAAAGTAGAGCGGTGGGAAGAGATTGTGGGCAAGAATCTCGATTTGAGCAAACCGGGGAAATACACCATCCAAGTCACAAGAATGTATGGCAAAACACCCGTGAAATCGAACACGATTACGATCACCGTCGTTCAGTGAGGGACGGTACAAATCCTGAGGATATCTAACGAAATGGCGAACACTCCAAATCTACGTCTGGCAGTAATTGGTGGCGGCCCCGGCGGATACGCCGCCGCATTCCTCGCTGCTGACCTGGGCATGAAAGTTACGCTGATTGATCCGGAAGTAAACCCCGGCGGCGTCTGTCTCTATCGCGGCTGCATTCCCTCCAAGGCTCTGCTCCATGTGGCCAAATTGCTCGAAGAAGCCGAGCAGGCCAAAAATTGGGGCATAGAATTCGGCGAGCCCAAAGTCGACCTGAATAAGCTCCGCACCTGGAAAGAAGGAGTCGTCAAGAAGTTGACCGGCGGCCTCGGACAGTTATCCAAGCAGCGCTCAGTGCAGTTCGTGTCCGGCAAAGCAGCGTTTGTAAATTCCACCACTTTAATAGTTACGAAGACTGCCGGCGGTGATGAGACACTGACCTTCGATCGCATCATCATCGCCACCGGCTCGCGTCCGACCGTCGTGCCCAGCCTCAAGCTCGACAGCCCGCGTCTAATGGATTCAACGGGCGCTCTCGACCTCCCCGACGTTCCGAAGACGCTGCTGGTTATCGGCGGCGGCTACATCGGGTTGGAACTCGGTTCGGTTTACGCGACGCTCGGCACCAAAGTGACCTGCGTTGAAATGATGTCCGGCTTGCTGCCTGGAGCCGACCGCGACCTGGTGCTGCCTCTGCACAAGCGCCTGGAAAAACTTTTCGCCGCCATCCTGCTGAATACCACGGTCAAATCGCTCAAGGACGAAAAGACCGGCATTCGGGTAACCCTCGAAGGCGCAGCTGTAAAAGAAAAAGAGCAGGTATTCGACCGCGTGCTGATGTCGGTCGGACGCCGTCCGAATTCCGAGATCCCGGGCCTCGATAAGACGAAAGTGAAAGTCAACCAGAAGGGATTCATCGAAATCAACGAGCAGCGCCAGACCGCAGATCCAACGATCTACGCCATCGGCGACGTCGCCGGCGAGCCGATGCTCGCCCACAAAGCGATGCATGAGGGACGCACCGCAGTGGAAGCCATCGCCGGCCACAAGGTTGCCTTCGAGCCGAATGCAATTCCCGCGGTCGTGTTCACCGATCCTGAAATCGCGTGGGCCGGATTGACTGAAACGCAGGCCAAAGAACAAGGCCGCGAGATCACCGTCGCCAAATTTCCGTGGGCCGCTTCGGGGCGCGCCATCACGCTCGACCGGCCCGAAGGTCTCACCAAGCTGCTCATCGATCCAAAGACGGAGCGCGTGCTCGGCGTCGGCATCGTGGGCGCGGGTGCGGGCGAACTGATCGCCGAAGGCGTGCTGGCCATCGAAATGTGCGCGCTGGCGGCCGATGTCGGCATGACCATCCATCCGCATCCCACGCTATCGGAGACGATGATGGAATCGGCGGAAGTCTTCTACGGACAAGCCACCGACATCTATCGTCCCAAGAGATAATGGAGGGACGGGCGTCTCGCCCGTCCAGCCGGGCGGGGACGCCCGGCGCTCCACTAATTGGAACGGCTTTCTTGAAACGATGAAAAAATTGGCGTTGTTGATTCTCGTCGTTTCCCTTTCCCTCCGCGGCCTAGTCGCCCAATCCGTGACCAGCCTGCTGCCGGGTGGAGCACAGGCTCCGGCAGCAACTCCCGCACCCGCCGATCAACTGGGCCGCGGTACGCCGTCGGGAACCGTCCTTGGATTCCTGCAAGCCGCGCAGTCCGGAGATTACAAGACCGCCGCCGACTACCTGCAGATGAGCGCCGCGCGTCGCCAGTCCCAGGGACCGGACATGGCCGAGAAGCTAAAAGTGCTGATGGACCGCGCCTTCGTGGGCAGCCTGCGCCGGCTCAGCACCAGCTCCGAAGGCAATCTCGAGTTCGGAACCCCCGATCAGCAAACCATCGGCACTTTTTCCTATGGCGATGCCGACGTTCCCGTTGTTCTCGTCCGGATGGCAGACCCAAACTTCGGGAAAATCTGGCTCTTCTCTTCCGACACGCTGAACAAAATCCCCGACCTATATGACAGCGTCGAAGCTCACCAGGTCGAGAGCAAACTTCCGCAGAGTCTGGTGCGAAACGTTTTTCTCGGGATGGCGCTCTGGCAATGGCTGGCGCTATTCGCCGCGATTCCCGTGGCCATCGCGATTGGCTGGGCGACAGTTTTGCTGTTGGCGATTCCGCGCCGGCTTTGGCTCAAGTTCAGACATCGCCCCAACCTGCAGTCTTACTCTTACAACCGCATGTCGAAGCCGCTGCTGGTTTCATTCAGCGCGCTGGCTCACCGCGTGATTGCCGGTTACCTCGGCCTGCCGTTGCTGCCGCGTCTTTATTACTCTCGAACTATTCAGGTTCTCATCAGCATCGGCTTCTTCTGGTTTCTGCTTCGTGTCACCACCCTCACCATGCAGCGCCTGCGCGTCCGTGCCATCGGCGCGGGCCGCATCGGCACCGGAACGCTCATGGTGCTGGGCGAGAGCTTGCTCACAGCGCTGGTGGTGATTGCCGCGATCGTGGCCACGCTCGGCATCCTGGGCTTCAACCTGACCACCATGCTCGCCGGCCTCGGCATCGGCGGCATTGCCATCGCTTTCGCCGCCCAGAAGACACTCGAAAATCTTTTCGGCGGAGTCTCCGTTCTGGCCGACGAAGTCATCCGCGTCGGCGACTACTGCCGCTTCGGCGACCGCTCCGGAACCGTGGAAGACATCAGCCTGCGCTCCACCCGCGTGCGCACCGATGCGCGTACAGAGCTTTCCATCCCCAATGGCGCGCTCGCCACCATGAACATCGAAAATTTCACCCGGCGCGACAAGATTCAGTTCAATCCCGTGCTCGCGATCAGATGTGAGACCTCGGCGGACCAACTCCGCTATCTGCTGGCTGAAATTCGCCGGATGCTATACGAACACCCGAAAGTCGAAAGCGACAGCGCAAACATCCGCTTCGCCAATTTCGACAGCAGCGCCTTGCGCCTTGAGATCTCCAGCTACGTCCTCACGCGCGACTCCAACGAATTCATGGCCATCCGAGAAGACCTGCTGCTGCGCGTCATGGATATCGTCGAGAAATCGGGCAGCGGTTTCGCCTTCCCGTCGCAGACCTTGTACTTTTCGCGCGATTCCGGCCTCGACAAAGAGAAAGCCGCCGCCGCCGAACAGCAGGTCCAGCACTGGCGGGACCAGCACCAGTTGCCCTTCCCCGATTTTGCCCCGGCCGATAAATCCGCCTTCGGCGGGTCGATTGTCTATCCTCCCGCCGAGTCGGCGACCGGAAGTAACCAGCGGATTCCCTGAAACTGTAGGAGGCTGCGGAAAAATTCGTTCCCGCGCAGGAAGTGTGACCTCAGCGGCTAAAGCCGTCGATGAGAATAGGCTAGTTATCGCAGCGGTAAACCGCTGCGCCACCCAAAGGCAAGTACAAACCCCGGGGAGCCGCTGCGCCACCCAAAATCAAGTGCAACAGCGAGTTTTTCTGCAAGCTCCCAGGGAGCGCCCCCTTACCCCGGTAACTTGCGGCTTTCGACAGCGGTTTCTAGCATGGGAGAGCTATGCCCCATGCTTTGCTCTTATCGCCCGATGACCAGGCAGTCAGCTCGATTACTGGCGTTCTAGAAGAAATGTCAGTAACTTGCGAGCGTCCGCTGGACGGGGCATCCGCTGCCCAAAAACTCAATTCGCAGAGCTTCGACCTGGTGTTGGTCGATTGCGAGAATCTGCCGGCAGCCAAACTGATCTTTGACGTCTGCCGTCGCGGAAAAAACGGCAACAACCCTGTCCCCATCGCCATTGTCGATGGCCGCGCCGGTCTACCCACGGCTTTTCGCCTGGGCGCGGAATTGATCCTGACCAAGCCGGTCGCGAAAGACCAGGCCCGGAGCACGATCCGCGCCGCCGTCAGCCGTGTAAAAAAGGATGTCCCGACCAGCGAGAGCGTTCCGGCGCCGCCTGCGAGCGCGTCCTTCTCGAGCGCAGCAATGCCCACCGCAGCAATGCCCAGCGCGGTTGTATCCGAACCACGCGCCCATGCAGCCGCCGCGGTTTCTTCGCAACTGACGAATTTTGCAGAACCTGCTCCCAGCTTCGTTCCAAGCGCCGGTCCAAGCTTCGCGGCCACCGCTGCTCCTGCAACGCTCCCAGCGCCAGTCGTCAAGGCCAGGATGCAATCCGCTTTGGATTTGGACAAAGATGAAATCGTCGCCGCGCCAGTTGCTCCAAAAGTGACGCCTTCGAAGCCTACGCCCCCGACGACACCGTCCGACGATCCGGTGCTTAGGGAACTGGAAGAATCGGAACTGGAAGCTTCGAATCTGAAAGTTTCGGAATCGAAAGAATCGGACCAAGAAGCTTCGGAACCGCGCAAAGCCGTGCCGAATCAACGTGCGACCGAGTCTCACGCCCCGGTCTTTTCGGCCTACCAGCAAAAGCCGAAACCACGCGGTGCGCTGGTGGCGTTGCTCATACTCGCGTTCGCCGCCGCCGGCTTCTATGCCGCTTGGATCTATGAACCTGGATTTCGCGAAATCGCCCAACCGCAGATCGATCGCGTGCTGGCCCTCGCCGGAATGGCACAGACGCATCCACAACCGACGCCGGCCCCAGTAATCAATCCCGCGAAGCCTTCGGCTCCTCTGGCTCCGGCCACAACCTCTGCGACTGCACCGGAATCGTCGACTGACCTGAACCAGACGCCATCAGCGGTCCCGGATTCGGCAAACAGTTCAGCCGCAGCGACCGCGCCGGCGGCGACTCCCGGCACGCCAGTTGCACCGCCAACCTCCAAGGCCACAAACACAGCTGCGCCCGTGGTCATCAAAGTTGACGCTAATAAGCCCAGCAACAGTAAGAAAGACGCTGCCGCGGCGGAGCCGTCCAACACCGAACTACCCGGCGAGAGCAGCGCGATCATTCTCTCCTCCAAGGGAGCGGAAAAGCGGTTGGCTCACAGCGTTCCACCGAAATATCCCGCCCAAGCGCGCTCCGGGGGAGCGGATGGGACGGTTGTCCTTAAGGCCGTCGTGGATGAGAACGGCAAGGTTGACGGTGTGCGACTGGTCGAGGGAGACGCAACCCTGGCCGGCGCCGCTATCCAAGCCGTGAAGCAGTGGCGCTACCGGCCCTACGTGCGGAACGGAAAGGCTCAGGCCTTCCAGACCGTTGTGATCGTCGATTTTCAGCGGCCCTAGCAAGCATGTCGTTGGGCGTTGGGCGTTAGTCGTTAGTCGACTGCCAGTCGAAGCCGCGAACGACCAACGACTATCGACCATCGACCGGCCCTCGGCAATTACCCCCGTAACTTGCTGGTACCCACCACATTACCTAGGATGGCCTCATTATGGGTTACCAAGCTTTACTGTTCTGTCCCGATGAAAAACTGGCTCGCGTCGTAAGTCAGGTGTTCAGCGAACTGGACTTCACCATTGAGCCGGTTCATGAACCTTTTGCTGCGGTCAAGAAGTTGATGACTCAGCGTTACGACGCCATCGTCGTGGACTGCGAGAACGAGCAGAACGCTTCTCTGCTCTTTAAGAGCGCAAGAAATTCCAGCTCCAATCAGAGCTCATTGGCCATCGCCTTAGTCTTAGGACAGGCAGGCGTGGCCAAGTCTTACCGCATCGGCGCCAACCTAGTGCTCACCAAGCCGATCAACGTCGAGCAGGCCAAGGGAACGCTTCGGGTGGCACGAGGGCTCTTGCGCAAGAACGCTGATGCTGCGGGCACCAGCGCCGCCGCTCCAGCAACACCCGCAAGAACAGCTCCTGCGTCTGCCGGCACATTCCAGCCAGCCAATCGAGGCGCTGCAGCGATCCCTTCATCGCCGATTTCTTCCGAGTTTGAAATTGAAGATCCGTCGGCGGCGGCGACCCCAGCCATTGCGGCGTCAGTACAGGTTGAGGCCGAACCGGAACTTATTCCCGCGCATGCAGCGCAGACCGAGCCTATGATCGCGGCTGAGCCGCCAGAAGAGTGGCAACCCGCTGCCTTGGACGTAACCGAGAACGACGCCGTCAGTAATAGTAATAACGTTGCGGCAAACATCGCTGCCGTGTCCGGTCCCGCCCAAAATAGCAGATCCGCCTTCACTTCTACCCGGGGATCCGCCGCGGCACCGGCGCCGGCCAAGGAAGTGACTGCTCCGCCCGCAAAAGGAAACAAGGTCGCTGCATCGGAGCCCGCCGCGCCGTCACATGGCACGGCCGCAAATTCAATGGCAGGTTATGTCGGCAATGCCCCGTCTTTTTCCGCATTCGCCGAAAAGGATTCCGGTGGATCGGGCGGCAAGAAAAAAGTCCTGATCGCAGCCGTGGTTCTGCTGGCTCTGGCCGCCCTCGGCTACGTTAGTTATGGGAAGTTTGGCAAGCCCAGCACAACCCCAGCTCCGCGACCGATAAGTGCGCCAAGTACGCCACAGAGCTCCGCACAGCCTGCGCCTGCGCCCGCGCCTTCAACCAGCGCAGCCGACCCGGCGGTTTCCGCGACCCCAGCCCCAGCTTCCAAAACGACCGCGGCGATACCGCTCGACAAGCCGTCGGCCGCCACTGGTAATTCTCCGGTGCCTCGGATCGCGCTTGATCCTGACTCGGGAACGAAAAAACCCAATTCCGCACCCATACTCGTGAAGTCGACCCCCGCGAAAACTAAAACGAAGTCCCAATCCGAGGAGTCCGCACCTCAGCTTCCCAGCCCGCTCGCCGATGCATCCGCACCCGACAGCAACTTGAGCGGGTTGATGGCGGTATCGCCAAGTCTTCCCAAGCCCACGCTGGAAACAGTAAAGGTTTCCCAGGGCGTTTCCCAGGGACTTCTGATCAAGCGGGTGCAGCCAAAGTATCCGCCATCCGCGCTCGCAGTCCATACCGAGGGTGCAGTCGAGATCGATGCGACCATCAACAAAGAGGGCAACGTCACCAATGTGAAAGTGCTCAGTGGAAACGCCGTTCTTGCGCACGCCGCGGTAGAAGCCGTCCGCCAGTGGAGATATAAACCGTACTATCTCGATGGCCAGCCGGTTGAGATCGAAACCCAAATCACCGTCAACTTCAAGGCAAACTGAGAAAAAGCAGGTGTCAGGTCTCAGGTCTCAGGAAAAGCAGAACCCTAGACCTTAGACCTGACACCAGAGACCTGACACCTGTTCTAGTTGAGTTGCTCATCCAGCGCCCGGTGCCGCGGACGCCCCGGATGCGCACTGATGCTGCGGAATTTGTGGTAAAGGCCGTGCAAGTCTTCGCTCAACAGCCGCACCACCTGCATGCAGAAATCGCCGTGCTCCCGCAGAAACTCCAGGAACTCCTTGCGCGGAATGAAAACCGCCCTCGTCTGCTCGCCCGCTTCAGCGGTTATCCGATACCTTTCCCCCGTCATGCTCTCGCTCAGCCCGAGCATAGCTCCAGGCCCGACGACTTCCAGAAGCTGCTTTTGTCTCTGGCCGGACGGCAGCAGGACGCGAACCTCGCCGCTCTCCACCAGGTAAACGCCAGCGACCGCGGAACCCTGCTGAAACAGTGTGGCGCCTTTCGGGAACGACTGAACCGACTTGATCCTGCGAAGAGCCTGCAACAGATCAGGACTCACCCTGCCCGGCATGGGCTGCGAAGACACAATTCCACCTCTTGCCTCAGCCTGTCCTACACACACCTGGAAACCGCACGCTGTGGTTTTGTGGCGGCTTTAAATGACAGGCGGCTGGAAACTGCTGGCACCAGATTACACCTGTTGAGGCCGGATGGCGGAGAATTCCTCAATAGTTTTCGCTTTATCAGCTACGAAGCGGCCTTGGATTGGGGCTTTTCGGGGGGGAACGGGCGGGCGAGGTCGCCCGCCCCCACACATTCCGCTCTTATTCGCGCTCTAGAGTTTCGTCGATTGGGGTCTTGCCAGCTTTGTCGACGTTGATCACCTTGTGCACCGGCTTGAAACCGGTCAGCGTGATATCCACAATGTAGTTTCCCGGTCCCAGCATGATGTCAACTGGCGACAGCTTCTCCAACAGTCGTTGGTTGATTGCGATCTGCGCGCCTTTCGGCTGGGTGTGGATGCTGATGGTACCCATGCCTGCCGTGCTGTCTCCGCCGCGTCCAAACATCTTGTTGAACTTGCCGACCGTCCGTATTTCGTCGGCATTGCCCAACGCTCGGAGCGCGGGCGAGTACTGGAAGTTCTGGGCGGGACTGAGATCCGCAGTGGCCGTCTCGTCCAGGTATCCCTGCTTGCGCAACAGAATTGTGTGGGTTCCCTTTTCCACGGCAAACTGCGCCGGGGTCACTCGTCCGGTAGACTTGCCGTCCAGGATGACGCTGGCGCCAGCCGGCGTGCTGTTCACCACCATCAGCGCATTGACCGGCGCCAAATGAAGCACCAGAGATGATTTGCTGCCGGCAGCAACCTCAACCGACCGTATGTCGGACGAATAGCCGGCCTTGCTTACCGATACGACGTGCTTCCCGGGACCCAGATTCACGACCGTAAACGGGGTAACCCACGACGGATCGCTTCTTCCGTCGACCTGAAACTGCGCACCCTGTGGAGTGGAATCGATCAGTGCCTGGCCTGGGATCACGACCGGCACCGGGGCTGGAGCTTGTCTCCGGCGATTGTTCGCGTTGCGCTTTTCGACTTGGCGTACTGTCAGACTCGGTTGGGCCTCGGTAATGGGCGCAACCGCGGGGGCCGGATTCTGTACTCGCGGCGCCACCGGGGTCTGTTCCACCGGCTCGTCTTCGCTTGATTTTGCCGCTTTCGTCGGCTGTGGCGCAGCCGTGGAGCCATCGTCTTCCGAGCGGACATGAAAAAACAGCACGATCACAATCACCAGGATCAGTCCCACCGCGCCCAGGATGGAATAGAGCATCAGCCGCGGCGGTACGGTGGCGATCTGGTTGATCGCCTTCCCCGCCACTTCACGCGGCTGCATTCTTGGCTTCTCTTCTGTTTTCCGTGGATTGAACTGCACCGTCGGCCGCGGCGCCGCAATCGGCTCGGGAACGGGAGGCGGCAAAACTGGTTCCTTGAGCGGAGGCATCTCTGCCAAATCAGAAAAACTCGTGCCCGCTGAACTCGCCGCTGGCTCGGACATCATTGGATCGACGGCCACGCAAGGCGACTCCTGCTCGGTCTCTGGTTCCACCACCGCTGCCGATAGAACCGGGCTGGGTGCAGCCTGGGATTCGGGACCGCTTACTTCGAATTCCCCCATGGGTTGCGAGCCAAAGTCCGAATCGGAGTCAGCGTTGGATTTTGAATCAGATTTCGCGCCAGGTTTCGAACCATAGTTCGATCCATAACTTGAACCAAGGCCCGGATCAGATTTCGATCCATAATTCGACCCGTAATTTGAACCGGCGCTCGAACCCAAACTCGAATCAGCGGGCGCATTGGGTAGGCGCCTGGCGCCAGCTCCGCTGCCCGCGCCCGCAGCGGCCGCAGTAGCTCTGTTTTCAGCCGCTGGCGGATTGGCTGGCGAAGTTCCAGACGGAACCGGTCGAGGTGCAACCGGCCTAGGAGGAGCTGGAGCAACCGGTTTAGGCGCAACTGCGGGAGCGGACGCCGCGGGAGCGCTGGACGGCGCCGACGCAAACTTGCTGGCCGCCGCCGCACGAGCCGCGGCATTCACCTCAACCTTTGGCGCCTGCGTCGGCCTCTTGGTATCGGGAGCGGCTTTCTTATTCTCCTTGCACTTCTCCAGGTCATCCACCAGTTCGCGCGCGGTCTGATAACGTTGCGCCGGATCTTTCGCCAGCGCTTTCATAATCAGCGCGCTGACCGCTGGGTGAATCTTCGGATTCACGGAGGACGGAGTGGCAGGTGTGTCGTCCTGAATCCGGCTCGCAAGCGTAGCCGGATCTGCGCCATCGAAAGCGAGTCGGCCAACCACCATCTCGTACAGAATCGCGCCTAAGGTAAACAGGTTCGATCGCAGGTCAAGAGCTTCTCCGCGAGTCTGCTCCGGAGAACAGTAGGGCAGGAGCCGGCCTAATCCTTTTCCCGATTCCGCTTCGATCAGGCTCATTGTCGAAATGCCATAACCGAGGATTTTGACCATCCCGTCCCACTGCACCATGATCTTTGCGGGCTCCAGCGAATAATGGGTGACGCCCTTCGCGGCGGCATGTTCCAGAGCGCCGCAAACCTGGCGCGTAATGTCGAGCAGATCCCAGATGGAAAAACCTTCTTTGCGCGCCAACATGGTGGCGATGCTGTTGCCCTGTATGTACTCCATCGCCGCGCAGAACTGGCCGTCGATCTCGCCTGCGCCATAGAGCAGAACAATATTCGGGAGGACGAGTTCGCGCGTGCTCTCGCCTTCGGCGATCAGCGCCTCCACAAACGCGTCCGCACGGTCGCCCAGCGGCTCCAGACTTTGTGTCTTGAGCGCCACGACCTGATTGGTTTCCGAGTCCATCGCCTTATAAATCAAGGCGGTCTCTGACTTGGAAAGCTCACTCTGAATTTCGAAACGGCCAAACATCGTTGCCATTACAATCGTCCTCGCGGCGATAAGCCGCACTACACCCCTGAAGATGGAGCAACTAAGACAGGGGGAGAATCACCGTTAGAATACCGCCATCACCTGCACAATTGAGAGTTACGGAAGTAACGGAAAGTGGCTGCGGAAGGCTGCCGCTTGGGGCGGGCAAATCGTCGTTTCACCAGCAACCGCGGCACAGCCGAGAGCAGCTTCACCCGTAACAAGACACATTGCGGATGTCTGGTTCGACTCGCCGGCGAGAGTACGTTCACGAAAAATTCACGAAAAGAAGATCACTCCCAGTTGTCCATACGGCAACCGCTGCTTTATCCTCAAGAGTTGGGGCAATTGGGGCCGGCTTTCCCTCTCGGGGAAATTCTCTTTATCAAACTGGTGGGCCTTCCGGAGTCGCATGACCTTAACTCGCTTCGTGACCAAAAGCGCGTTTCGCAACAAGCGCCGCAGCACCCTGACCGTGTTGAGCATCACGTTCTCGCTGCTGCTGCTGACTCTGATGATGACCGTCTGGCACAGCTTCTACATTGACAAGGGCAGCGCGCAGTCGGCCCTGCGCCTGATTACTCGCCATCGCGTTTCGTTGACCGAGAGTATGCCGGTGTATTACCGGGAAAAAATGCGCACTGTGCCCGGAGTCGTGGCGGTGGCTCCCACGCAGTGGTTTGGCGGCTTGTACAAAGACGACAAGCCCGAGAATTTTTTCGCCCAGTTTGGCACCGATCCCGCGGAAATCTTTAAGGTGCAAACGGACTTCAAGATTCCCGACGACCAACTGGCCGCCTGGCAGCGCGATCAAGCCGGATGCGTGGTCGACAGTGAACTGGCTAAGAAGTATGGCTGGAAAATCGGCGATCGCATCGTGATCAAGGGAACCATCTTTCCGGTGGACCTGGAACTCACGATTCGTGGAATTTTCACTGCGCCCCAGCCCACCATCACCGCCTACTTCAACTACAAGTATGTCGAGGAGGCGGTTCCCTTCGCCAAGGGCCACGCTGGCACTTTTAACATTCTGGCCGACTCTCCCGAGGACGTTCCCAAGATCGCCGCCGCCATCGATGCCATGTTCCACAACTCGCCCGAGCCCACCAAAACGGAAACCGAGAAGGCGTTTCAGCTCGGCTTCATCAACAGCCTCGGCAATGTGAAGGTGTTCATCTTGAGCATCTGTTTCGCAGTCGTGTTCGCGACTCTGCTCGTCTCCGCCAACACCATGGCCATGTCCATCCGCGAACGTACCCGCGAAGTGGCTGTGCTGAAGACGCTCGGCTTTACCCGGCAATCGATTCTCGGTCTTTACGTGAGTGAAGCCATCACCGTCGCTCTGGTTGGTGGCGTCCTGGGCTGCCTGCTAGCCAGCGGACTGGTGTCGGCGATGGCGAAAGCCCCCGGAATGGGTTTCTTCTTTCTTGGAATGAAGGTAACCACCCCAACGTTCCTGCTCGCCATCTTCGTCGCGGGTATGGTCGGATTCCTGAGCGCGATCCTCCCCGCCTACCATGCGGCAAAATTAGATATCGTGGAGGGCTTGCGCCACATCGGCTAGCGACTAGCGACTAATGACCAGCGACTAACGACCAAACATTATGGCGATTCCGATCAGCTATAACATTCGCAATCTAAAACTACGCAAGGGCCTCACCATCATGACGGCTCTCGGTATTGCGCTCACCGTGACCACAGCGGTTTTCCTGATGGCCCTGCTGGCCGGTCTGAAGAAGGCCTTCATGGCCAGCGGCGATCCGGTGAACGTCCTCGTCATGCGCAAGGGTTCCACTGCCGAGCTTTCCGGAGGCTTCGACGCCAATCTCTTCCCCACGTTAAGAACGCTGCCCGGCATTGCCAAAGACGCCCAGGGAGATCCCATCGCCTCCGGCGAATGGGTGGTGGTGGTGGTGCTGCCGCGCAAGGATGGCACCGGCGAAGTCAACGTGTCGGTTCGCGGCCTGATGCCGGAGGGCCTCACTCTGCG
>CAVZDM010000134.1:0-102288 GCA_963773955.1 uncultured Acidobacteriaceae bacterium
GGCGGCGATACCGGATCGGACTGCATCGGCACCTCGTTCCGCCAGGGCGCACTGTCGGTCACCAATTTCGAAATCATGCCGCAGCCGCCGTTGCACGAGAACAGGCTGCTGACCTGGCCGGACTGGCCGCTCAAGCTGCGCACCTCGTCGAGCCATGAAGAAGGCGTCGAGCGCGATTTCGCCGTGATGACGACCAAATTCACCGGCGAGAACGGCGCGGTAAAGAAGCTCCATTGCGTGCGCGTCGACGACAAGTTCAAGCCGATCCCCGGCACCGAATTCGAGATCGATGCCGACCTGGTGCTGCTGGCGATGGGCTTCGTTCATCCGGTGCACGAAGGCATGATCGAAAGCCTCGATCTCGCGCTCGACAAGCGCGGCAATGTGGCCGCCTCGACCGAGGACTACAGAACCTCGATCGACAAAGTCTTCGCCGCCGGCGACATGCGCCGCGGCCAGTCGCTCGTCGTCTGGGCGATCCGCGAAGGCCGCCAGGCCGCGTATGCAGTCGACAAGTATCTGATGGGATCGAGCCTGCTGCCGCGGTAGGGCGCGAACTCATAAACATACGGCCAATGTCTGCTTCTCTAATCGGCCGTCCAGGGTCAAGCAGACATCACAAATTAGGGCCGCCATTTCTGCTTGTGACCCCATCTGCGACATTGGCTGCGAGACTTCGGTGCAACGCAGCATGAGAAGCGTGCAGCTATCCCGACTTATAAATGCTCGATCAGTTACTCGATCACCTCGTCGGCGCGCAGCAAGATTGAAGTCGGCACATCTACTCTAAGAACTTTTGCGGTCTTGAGATTGACAGCCATATCGAATTTGGTGGGTTGCACGATCGGCAGGTCGGCCGGCTTGTCACCTTTAAGAATGCGACCGGTGTAAATGCCGACTTGGCGATACACATCTGGTATGTCGGTGCCGTAGCTCATCAGCCCGCCGGCCTTCGTGAACTCACGGCTTTCATAGATCGTGGGAAGCGCATAGCGCGCTGCCAGGGCGAGAAGTGAAGTGCGCGCGTTCAGAAAAAAAGGATTCCCAACTACGGCCAAGGCGCCGACAGGGCCATCGGCAAGGGTCGCAAAGGCCCCTTCCAGGTCGCCTTCGTTGCTAGCGTGGACGATCCGAAGTTGCTGCCCCAATGCTTGCGCCGCAGTCTGTATCTCGCGCAATTGAGCATCCGCGGCCGAAAAGGCCGGGTCAAGGAGTACGCCGATCAGTGCAGCCTTCGGCAATAGCTCGTGCAGCAGTTCCAATCGCTTCGCCTCCAACGTGGAAGTCAAAACGCTCACGCCCGTGAGATTGCCGTCCGGTCTGTTGAGGCTGGTAACAAGGCCCAGCTTGACTGGGTCGCCTCCTGCCGAGAAAACGATGGGAATGGTCGTGGTCGCTGCTTTGGCTGCGCCATGAGCGTTGCCAGCCGCCACGATCACAGTCACCCGACGCTGCACCAGATCGCTAGCCAGCGCCGGCAGTCGATCGTAGTGACCCTCGGCCCAGCGATATTCAATCGACACGTTCTGACCTTCGACATAACCGGCCTGACTTAGACCCTGTCGGAATGCCGCGACGAAAGGTGCGTATGTGCCGGGTGACTGGCCATTGAGAAACCCGATCACCGGCATCGGCAACTGCTGCGCGCGCGCCGCAAGCGACCATGGAATAGTTGCGCCGCCAAGCAGCGTGATGAATTGTCGCCGTTTCATTCGATCACCTCGTCGGCGGTAGCAAGCAGCGACGTTGGTACGGTCAGTCCTAGCGCTTTGGCGGTTTTGAGGTTGATCACCAGCTCGTATTTGGTCGGCTGCTGCACCGGCAGATCAGCGGGCTTCTCGCCCTTGAGGATGCGATCGACGTAGCCAGCTGCGCGCCGGAAGAGGTCGATCGGGTCAGGACCGTAGGAGATTAGGCCACCCGCCGCGGCAAAATAATGGAACGGGTAGATTGCCGGGAGGCGATGCTGTGCTGCTAGCCCGACGATCAAGTCACGATGCCCAGTGCTGGCAGGGCTAGGAATAACAATAAGCCCGCCATTCGCCTGGCCTGCAAACATTGTTAGGGCGTGCTCGATCTCGGAGGCATCATGGACGCCAGCAGGAGACAATCTCACTCCAAAGGATGCTGCTGCCGTTTCGAGCGCGCGCACGTAAACGATCCATGAGGGGTTGTCCGGGTCGAAAATGAGGACCACCTGATTAACGCCGGGGCCAAGTTCCTTGAGAACCTGCAGCCATTTTCCGCCAATCGCGGGTTCAAAATCCGTGAACCCTGTGATGTTGCCGCCAGGATGCGCGAGGCTCGCGACGAACCCCAACTCGATCGGATCAGGGACCTGTGCGAAGACAATAGGTATCGAGAAAGTATTCTGGCGGAGTGCGGCGGCAGCGTTGGTGGCAGCAGCCAGGATGACCTCAGGCGCAAGTGCGACTAATTCCCCCGCGTATTTGCGCGTGTCGGCGGCATTGCCTGCGGCCCAGCGGCTGTCGATGCGCACGTTGCGGCCGTCGGTCCAACCCAATTGCTCCAGCCCTTGCAGGAATGCCGCGTAACGCGCCTGATTCTGCGGATCGTCCGCAGCTATATTGCCGAGCACGCCGATGCGCCGCATCCCGCCGGCCTGCTGCGCCCGCGCGGCGAGCGGCCATGCGAGTGACGTGCCGCCGAGCAGCGCGATGAAATCCCGTCTTCCAATGTCGATTGCCATTTGACCCGGCCCCAATGGGATCATGCCGTTCGCAATGCCGGGCACGATAGCATGCCTCAAAATGGAGGTCTGTGACGTACTTTACAGTGAATTCGTAGGGTGGGCATCGCGCGCGCTCGAATATGAGATCTGTTCTGGTCAGTCAGCGCGCTGCCCACGCGGTGCGGCGTCGCGGATCGACCGCGTGGGCAAAATCGGCGCGTGCGGTACCCCTACGCTGATGCGAGAGAAACCGATTTTGCCCACCCTACAATTATTACGATTAGCGTGACCCCACCGGCCGCGGCGGCATCGGGGCGCCGTCAAGCTCGGCGCTCGGCGAACGGCGCGTTTTCGCGGCGCCGGAATCGGTCACCGGCTTCTTTTTCTCATCCTTCTTGCTTTCGACCGGCTTTTTGACCTCGTCGTGGCCGGAAGCGCCCTTCTTCGCCGGCGGCGCGCCGGGCGCGAGCGAAGCCGGTTCGGGCGCGGCGCCCGTCGCGTTCGTATTATCGGCGGGGCGGGGCCATGAGAAATCGTCGGCGCGGCCGGCCGGCGCGGCTATCGGATCGCCGCGGCTTAAAACCTTGGCGGCGAGCGGATCGGCGGCGACCGGCGCCGGACGGCCACCGGCGCCAAGGAGATCGCCGCCCTCGCCGCCGCTTGCCGTCAGCGGCAGCACCGGGCCGACGTCGGGGTGCGTTGCGCTGGGCTTCGCCGGCGAGGTCTCCACGGGCAACGCCACCGGCACGGCGTGGCTCGACATAACGCGGCGCAATTCGAGATCGACATAGCTTGCCAGCTTCGCCGCGCCGGCCTTGGTGAAATGCACGCCGTCGCCGGCGCGCAGCCGCCGGATCTGGCCTTCGAAATCGGGGCCCGCCACCGCGTAGCGACCTTGCTCGTCGACAAAGCCGTCCCAGATGTCGACGTAGACGATGCCCGCTCGCTCGGCGCGCTCGCGATAAAGCTCGTCGAGATAGGCCATGTCGCTCGTCGACTTGGGGCCGCGGAGCGCCGGCAGCCCGACCCACAAGACCGGCACGCCTTTGGCTTTGAGCGCCGCGATCATTTCGTCGATACGCTTGGCGTAAAGCGCCGCCCATTGATCGGTGTGGAACTCGTAGAGGCCGCCCGCAACCGGCCGCTGCGCCTCGGTGCCCGCGGCGTTTTCTTTGGGCGCGGCTTCAGTATCCGGCGCGGCCGGAGTTTTTTCCGCCGATGGATTCTTCGCGGTTTGCTCCGCCGGCTTGGCGGGCGCCGCGGCGGGTTGCTGCTGCGGGGAACGCGACGGCGCGCCGTCGCGAAACTGGATGCGGTCGTTCAGGCCGAGCATGACGACGATGGCGTTCGGTTTTTCCGCGGCCAGCGCGTCTTTGATCGCCTGCGGCCAGTCGAGCGACTCGTTCTTCGCGTCATAGCGGATGAGGCCGGAAGCTGCGCGGATTTCGCGAATGACGCCGATATTCGGTTGATCGGCGTAGGTCTGATCGAGCCCGTAGGCGAGCCAATCGGCCATCGAATCGCCCACCACCGCGACGTTGGAGGTCGGCGGCGTCTCCAATTTGCGCGGCGGCGGCGCCTTGGAATAATCGGCGACCGGCGGCGGCCGCACGCCGCCGCCGAAGAACGGGAAGCCGAAGTAATCGCGCGACGGCGCTTCCTGGTAGTGTTGGCTTGGAGAACGATTGCCCCAATAAAAAACCTGGGCGGCGGCGGGTCCGCATAAAGCCGATAAGCCCGCCGCGACCGCAAGCGCGATCGCAGGTCCTCGCCGCTCAATCCACTGCTTATTCCGCAATGCCATAAACCGCCTACCGATGAAGCTCAGGCGCGAACCCCCATACTAAAGCATCGTGGCAAAAAAAGCTTGCCCGGGGGGCTGCACGGTCAAAGTGTCGACTTGCAGACGGCTCCGGCGGCGTCGCAATACGCATGGATTTCGGGTTTCGACTTTGATGGCCGCACCAAGGGGCACCTGCTAATGTAGGTCGAATCACCAACGGCGGGTTGTTGCCGCTCTCTTATTCGGCAAGACCTATTCGACAAGACCCGTTCGGCAAGACTGTGGCCGATCATTTTGGCAATAAGGCGTATCGCGTGACTCCTTTCCGCGCATCCGGCATCGCATGAATCCCGTCCGCAAAGCGGTTTTTCCCGTCGCCGGACTCGGCACCCGGTTCCTGCCGGCGACCAAGGCCATGCCGAAGGAAATGCTGCCGGTCGTCGACCGGCCGCTCATCCAGCACGTCGTCGACGAGGCGCGCCAGGCCGGCATCGAGCATTTCATCTTCGTCACCGGCCGCAACAAGGGCGTCATCGAAGATCACTTCGACCGCCAGTTCGAATTGGAAATGACGCTGCTGGAGCGGCAGAAGCACAACGCCCTCGAATATCTCAAGCAGGACCTGCCGGGGCCCGGCTCGACCAGCTTTACCCGCCAGCAGGAGCCGCTCGGTCTCGGCCACGCCGTGTGGTGCGCACGCGAACTGATCGGCCGCGAGCCGTTTGCGCTGTTGCTGCCCGATGTGCTGGTGCAGCACGAACAGGGCTGTCTGGCGCAGATGATCGAGGCGGCGCGCGAGCTGCCGGGCCGGGCGAATATCGTCGCCGTCGAAGAGGTGCCGCTTGAGCGCATCGATCAATACGGCGTCGTCGGCATCGGCGAGCGCAAGGGCAAGATGTTCTCCATCACCAGCATGGTGGAGAAGCCGCCGGCCCATCGCGCGCCGTCGAACCTGATCCTGACCGGCCGCTACATCCTGCAGCCGGAAATTTTGCAGATTTTGGCGGGACAGGAGCGCGGCGCGGGCGGCGAAATCCAACTGACCGACGCCATGATCCAACTGGCGCGGAGCCAGCCGTTCTACGGCCTGCAATTCGACGGCCGCAGCTTCGATTGCGGCTCGAAAATCGGCTTTCTCACCGCCAACGTCTCCTATGCGCTGGCGCGCGCCGACATCGCGCCGGGCTTCCGCGCCGAGATCAAAAGGATCCTCGGCGAGATCGACGGCGGCTAGATCTCGATGGCGCGGCTCGTGCGGAGCCGATTTGCCACAACGAAAATGGGGACGGAGGCAAGCTGGGCGACTGCGGCGAACACGACCAGCGCGAGCAGCGACCGCTCGTAGAGCAAGCCCGTCACGACGCTGCCCAACAGCCAACCAACTCCGTAACCGGCATAATAGAGACCGAACGCGAAGTTGCGCCGTTCCTCGGGCAATACGGTCGCGATCAGCGCCTTGAGGAGCGTGTCTTGCGTCGCGTAACCGATGCCCCAAAGAAGAATTCCGACCAGCGCCGTCGCGAAACCGCCGAAGAACACCAGCGGCGAGAATGCCGCCGACAGCACAACGCCGATCAGCACGATCGGCAATCCGAAACGGTCGAACAGCCGGCCGAGCACGAGGCTGCCGACAACGCCGAAAGCGGTGGCAATCGCGAGGAATACCGGGATCCAGGAGCCGCTCACCACCCCGGTCTTGGAAAAATGATACGAGATCAATTCGAAACTCATCAACCCCGCCGCAAAACACGCGCCGGCGGCCATGTAGATCCAATAGGCCCGGCTTAAACCGCCGGCCGAAGCGGTCCGGCCGCGCTCCAGATCGGACGGCACCGGAAAGCCGGCGCGGGCAATGCCAAGCGAAGCAAAAGCCAACAAGGCCGGTATCAACAGCAGCGTATATCCGAGCTGATAATTTCCCTTCAGCAAAAGGACCGCGGCGATAATCAGCGGGCCGATGGTGGCGCCGGTCTCGTCCAGCGCCGTATTCAATCCATAGACCCACCCTTTGCCCAGCTCGCCGCTGGTGTAGGAAATCATCGCATCGACGGTCGGTTTGCGGATGGCGCGGCCGATGCGTTCGGCCAGCAAAAATGCGGCGGCGGCCTGCCAGCTGCCGGCCAGCGCCATTGCCGGCACGGCGAGAAGATTGATCGCGTAACCGATGAAGGTAATGAACCAATATCGCCCGCTCTTATCGGCGACGTAGCCCGCGAATGGACGCAGCGCGTAGCCGAGAAATTCCCCGGCGCCTGCGGCTATGCTCACGATCGCCGCGCTGGCCCCCAGCGTCGCCATGAACGGGCCGTTAATGCTGCCGCCGCCCTCATAGGTGATATCGCTGAACAGATTGACGATGCCCATCGTCAACACGAAGGTAAAGGCCGGTGACGCTGAAGCCATGGAAATGCGCATTTTCGGCATGACCCGGACCGGCTCAATTGGTGATCTGATACCCGAGATACCACGAGTAGAGATTTGTCGCGGACGCGCTCTGAACTCCCCGGCCGGCGGAGACGAGCAAATGGTTGTGGTCGTCAAAATCATAGACGGCGCCGAGGTTGAAACCGGTGCTGTCCTTGCCTCCGCTGGTATCGGCGGTTTGGTGAAAAAGCTCTCCGCCGACGACCAGCTTGTCCGTCACCTTCTTTTGCAACAGCCAGCCGACGAACCAATAATCCTTGTCGCCGGTGGCAGCGTCATGATTGATCCAGTAGCCGCCGCCGCCATAAGTGGTCCAATCGCCGAAGCTTTTTTGCAGCCAAACCGGCAAATACACGCGCGCATGGCCGGCGCCCAGGCCGCGGCCCTGATCTCCGGTCGCAAGCTCGACCAGCGGAAACACGCCGACCATCGGGCGTGAGCCTTTGCCGTCTTCTTGGATGAAGCGGTATTTGAAGCCGAGTTCGGTATCGCCGTAGCCGAATTGCCCTGGCCCACCGGCGGGTTGGTCGAATGCCAGGGGCGCGACGACGTGGAACTGGCCATCCGGAATGAGGCCGTAATTGAATTCCCAGGCCGGGCCGACGCCCGACGTATCGCCGTTCACGTGGGTGCCCGCCGAAAATGTGTAGAACTCATAATGCCGGTAATCGACCGGTTCGGGATCGTCGGTCCGGAACGGCGGCCCGGCCGTGGCGGCGTCCGGCGCCAACGCCAATCCCGACGCCATTGCCGCCGCCAAGCGCGCCGCTACGGCCGCAATACGAAGCGCGAAGCTCATCCACTTTGCCACGCCAAGCGCTCCCGTGCCGCCAGTGACCGTGCCGCGTTCTTCTCACTTGGCCAGCGCCGCCAACGTATGCGCCGGCGCGCGCCGACATCGTGCCGGGCTTCCACGCCGAGAGCAAAAGGATTTTGCGAAGCGAGCGGAGGTGGCTAGCTCGCCATGACGGGGCACTTACCTCTGCAAGCGCATGGTCAGGAGAAATGAGGTCGCGCTGTATGCGGCCCCGCTCACGTTCGAGGTGAGCCAATCCTCGCGCACCGTGCCCTTGAACTGGATGTCGCGGTTCATTTTGTAGGTCAGGCCGGCGGAGACGAAATAACGATTGTCGTCGCGGCCGAGGCCGACATAGTTGTCGTGGCCGTAGCCGACCTGGGCCATGGCGATGAGCCAGGTCCGCAGCGCGTGATCGACCTCGACGTTGAAATCGCGGCTGAACGCGCCTGAAACGCCCGCCAGCACCGACTCGCCCACCGCCGACGCGGCGGTGAACTTCGCCGTCGTCAGCGCCGTCGCCTGCCACAACAGCGAGCCGTCAAGCGTGGCGCCGCCGATGTTCGGCAACGGGGCGTAGTAGTCGCGCTGCAAATAACCGACCGCGATCTCGCCGGTGAGCGAGCCCGAGAATTTGATGTCGCCGCCGACCTTCGCGCTCGAGCCGTTGGAGTTGCGGTTCTGGCCGTTGATATCGACCGGGGAGTCATGCACGCGCGCATCCTCGCCGACCTCGACGAACGGCTTCAATCCGGGGTCGATCTCATAGCCGAGGCGCAGAATGCCGGCATATTGGTCGAAGGCGCGCCAGTCGAAGTTCCCGGTCTCGCCGTCGGTCAGTTTGGCGGTCGAATACATCGAGCGGTCGAAGGTGCCTTTGAGCGAAACGTCGAACCGACCCAATTGCTGGGCGACCCCGAGCGTGCCGCCGAGCGTGGTGTCGAGCGGCAGCTGCGCGAGGCCGGCCAGGATGTTCGGACTGCCCGGATTGTCGGTCGAAACATTGGCCCGGCTCTCGAACAGGATTTTAGTGTAGCGCGAGACATCGAATGTGCCGTCGACTTTGGCGTTGAGATAGGGGGTGCTCAGCGACGGCACAAAGCTGCCGTTTTGATAATAGCTGTAGGAACCGGTGATATCGGCGGTGAGCGAACTGCTCGGCCAAAGCGACCGCACGTGCAATTCCGGCGCCGCCACGTAATAGAGCGAGGCGGGACCTGTAGGGGAAGCGTGTGTCGGGTTCGTATTGTATCCGGCCGACAGCTCGATCACGGGCAGAATCAAAAACGAGCCGGCTTTGATGCCGAGCGCTTCGTAGGGGTCGCCAGCGGCGATCGGCAACGTGCCATGCGGCACCGTGCCGAGCGGCAAGGTGTTCGGCGGCGGCGTCCCGGGCGGCGGCGTGCTCGCGGCGCCTTGGAAATCCTCGGGCGGCGGAATCGGCAGGGTCGCGCCGGGCCGGTTCGCGGCGGCTATGGGATGCACCTCGGGCGGCGGATTGCTGATCGGCAGCTGACCGGGCGGCGGCGGCAGGATCGCGCCCGGTCGCGCCGCGGCCTTGGCCGGATGGACTTCCGGCAGCGGCGGCGGCGGCGCCAAGACCGGCTCGAATGTGAGTTCGGACGGCGGCGCAATCGCGCTGCCTCGATTGGACGCCTGCGCCACGCGTTTGCGCTTGCGCGCGTTGCTGGAATCGAACCCGGTGTCGCCCGCGCCGAAGCCGATCGGGCTGCCATAGACCGGCGTCACGCCGATGCGCGACGGCGCGGTGAATTGGCCGGCGGGCGGCGCCTGGTCCGGCGGCAGCGTCGTCGAACTTCTCGGCGGCGCAAAGCTCGGCGGATAGTTGGGATTGCCTTCGAGCGAAGGCTGCAACAGATCGACGTTGGACTGCAGGTTCGGCGTCTGTGCCTGACTCGGCGTCGGCGCGAGCGCAAACAGCGCCGCCGGCGCTGATACAGCCAAGCCCAAGAGAACCGGGCCGGTGACGCTTCGTGGTCGGCAACGGCGCGGCACCTGCGACCTCCTCGCCCCGACACCGCACCCTCGGGGCCCCGCGCGGCAAGGCGCCACGCGAACGCCAGCACGGCCCGCCGGACGGTCTGCTCGCGGCGTTCGAGCGTCCGCCCGAGGCCACGGGACACACGATCAACTCCGCGGTCGTAATTGCCTCCGAGAGCGCGGCATCCTATCCCGGCCTCAAGCGTGCCGAAGACTACCTCGGACCGCTCACCGAACTCGCGACCGCCAAAGGCTTCAAAACACAAGGCGAACCGTATGCGCTGGAGGTGGAGTCGCGTCACCTGTTGCGCGCTGATTTCATCAAATCGATCGAAGTGAAAGCAACCGACTCTAAACTAACCATGCATCAGAGCACACTCGTCCTGCTGGAGAAAGGTCAAATCGTGTCCTTCACCTTCATAGCGGGCAGCGAAGATGAACTCGACGATCTAATGGATGCCCTCCATTTCGTCCCCGCAAAATCCTCCGCACACTAGAGCTCGCGTAGGGACGGACGCATTCGCCCGTCCAAGCCGAAGGGGCGTCTGATTTCCGGTAGAGACGCGGCTTGCCGCGTCTTGGCAGCGTCTCCAAACTACGTCCCTAAGAGCAACAAAAAGCGCAGTTTATGGTCTCGATTCCAGCCTCAAAATGAGCGTTTTTTATGTTAAAATAACCGCAGCTCTGGTGATAGCTAAATAGCAGAAAATTCAATAAGTTGAGCACACCCCGAGCCATCCCGGAAGCGCCCTTCCAGCCAAGCGCGAATCCGGCATCCTCCACGGAGCAGAATGGCCACGAAAGAATTGCAAGCCGAACTCGTTAATGGCAAGAGCGTCGACGCCAAGAGCGCCGACGCGAAGAATAGCGACGCGAAGAACAAGAACGGCAAGTCGACCAACGGAGACTACACCGCCGATTCCATCAAAGTACTCGGCGGCATGGAAGCCGTGCGCAAGCGTCCCGCCATGTACATCGGCTCGACCGGCGAGCTAGGTCTGCACCACCTCGTGTACGAAGTCGTCGATAACTCCGTCGACGAAGCACTAGCCGGCCACGCCGACAAGATCGATGTCACAATTCACCTCGACAACTCCATCACCGTAATCGACAACGGCCGCGGCATTCCCGTCGATAACATGGACATCGACGGAGAGAAAATTCCCGCCGCGCAAGTAGTAATGACCACCCTGCACGCCGGTGGCAAGTTCGACAGCAACTCTTACAAAGTTTCCGGAGGCCTGCACGGCGTAGGCGTAAGCTGCGTCAACGCGCTAAGCGAAGAACTCGATCTCGAAATCTGGCGCGACGGTTTCACCTGGGAGCAGACGTACTCGAAAGGCGAGCCCACCAGTAAACTGAGGAAGACAGGCGCCGCCAAGATAAAGACCGGCACCAAGGTTCACTTCGTTCCCGACAAAACAATTTTCACCACCACCCTCGAATACAATTTCGACACGCTCTCGCAGCGCCTGCGCGAATTGGCGTTCCTGAACAAGGGCCTGGTCATCACGCTCACCGACGAGCGCCAGACCGACTCGAAGACTAATGAAGCGAAGCGCGCCGAATTCAAGTACAACGGCGGCATCGCCGAATTCATCAAGCACCTCAACCGTGGCAAGCAGACGCTCCACGACAAGCCCATCTACATGGAAGCCGATAAAGATGACGTGCACATCGAAATTGGCCTCCAGTACAACGACGCCTACTCTGAATCTGTCTTCAGTTTTGCCAACAACATCAACACGGTCGACGGCGGCACGCATCTTTCCGGCTTCCGCACTTCGCTGACCCGCACCATCAACTACGCCGGACAGCAGATGGGCCTGTTCAAAGATGTAAAAGAAAATCTCACCGGAGACGACGTCCGCGAGGGCCTCGTAGCTGTGATCAGCGTCAAGCTCCCCCAGCCGCAGTTCGAAGGCCAGACCAAGGGAAAATTAAATTCCGACATAGCTGGCATAGTGCAAGCCGTAGTCAACGAAAAACTCGGAGCATTTTTCGAGCAGAACACCGCCGTAGCCCGCAAGATCATCAACAAAGCCATCGACGCCGCCCGAGCCCGCGAAGCCGCCCGCAAGGCCCGCGACCTCACCCGCCGCAAAGGTGCGCTCGATGGCGGAGGCCTTCCCGGCAAACTAGCCGACTGCTCCGAGCGCGATCCGAATCGCTGTGAGCTTTTTCTGGTAGAGGGAGAATCCGCAGGCGGCACCGCCAAACAGGGCCGCGACCGCCGCTTTCAGGCCATCCTCCCGCTCAAGGGAAAAATTCTGAACGTGGAAAAAGCGCGCTACGACAAGATGCTGGCCCACGAAGAAATTCGCGCCATGATCACCGCGCTCGGCACCGGCATCTCGAAAGAAGATTTCGATCCCACCAAAGTCCGTTACGGCAAAATTATTCTGATGACCGACGCCGACGTGGACGGCTCCCACATCCGGACATTGTTGCTCACGTTCTTCTTTCGACACATGCAGGAGCTGATCAAGCGCAACAATATCTATATCGCGCAGCCCCCGCTCTTCGGCATCAAGAAGGGCAAGTCGCACCAGTACATAAAAAACGAACACGACTTTGTAAAAGTAATGGTCAAGCGCGCTTCCGAAGGCCTCATCATCCGCTACGGAGAAGGCGCCGCTAAACTCGAAGGCGCGGCTCTGACCAAGTTCATCACCGTGCTGAACGAGTATCTGGGATTTCTAGACAGGTTGAACAAGCGCATACGCGAGGAGCAGATCACTGCCCTGTTGCCGAAGCTCGACCTGGCCAAGCGTGTCGATTTTGAAGGCGACAAGAATACTCCGCCCAAGAAAATCGAGAGGCTGGAAAAAGAACTCAAGCGCCGCCAGAAAGATCTGAAGTTAAAGAGCGTGGAAGCCCGCTTCGACGAAGAACATAATCTCTGGGAACTGCACTTCGTGAACGCGCAGGGCGCCGAGCACATTATCAACTGGGAACTGGCCTCAACTCCGGAATGCCGCCAGCTCATCGCCAAGTTCAAGCAAATCGAGCAGTATCTCGATCCGCCCTTCATGATCGAGAGCGTGCCGAAACCCGCAAAGACGGCAGCCAGCGCTGCCGACAAGAACGAAGATGAAGACGAAGTCGCAAACGATAACACCAGCGACGACGAAGGCGAGAATCTGAGCGCCGTCGAAAAAAAGGAAGCCGAGAAGGCGCAAAAGAAATCCGGCAAGGCGCCGGCGCTCAAAGGAAGAGCCAAAGAGCCCGAGATCGTCGAGAAAAACACCGCCCGCGAACTCTTCGACTACGTCCTCAACGAAGGCCGCAAAGAGTACACCGTCCAGCGCTACAAAGGCCTCGGAGAAATGACCGCCGAGCAGCTCTGGGAAACCACCATGGATCCCGAGCGCCGCACCCTTCTGCAAGTCCGCCTCGAAGACATAGCCGAGTGCGAAACCATCTTCACCACTCTGATGGGCGAGGACGTAGAAGCCCGCAGGAAATTCATCGAAGACAATGCGTTGGATGTGAAGAACCTGGATATCTAAAGGTAGCGCCGGCGTCTCGCCGGCAACAACGCGGTCACCATGGGCAAGGCAAAGGATCTGTGTAGGGCGGGCGCCCACGCCCGCCGCCGTTTGTTTTTGATTGTGGCTCGCCCAGAGAAGCTCGGCAGTTGCCACAGCCGTGGAGTCGCCATGATCTACCTGAAGAGCGCGGTAGCCGGGTTGCTTGCGATTGTAGCCGCGACGATTGTGCTGCCGATTCTCGTAATTATCGGGATTGTCATCTACACCGCGATCCATTACACCGCGATCCATTCATCACAGGAAGGATCAGTGGGTTGGGATCCCGTAAGCCTAGTCCATCAATCGCCGCTGCCGATTGTGGCGCTCATGATTGTTTGTTTTGCGGGCGGCTTTTTCTGGGAATTTCGCAGGCTCACGCATCGGTAAATTCGCTTTCCTCGCCAGCCGAGTCCATCGTCGTTAAGCCTTCCAACGCGAGTTCCCTTACTCCCGGCGTTCTTCGGGAACAGGACCGTTGGCTCCTGTGTCTATTTGTTTATGAAGGAGACCCACATGGTCGTCCGTTGGGGAGCGTTCTCAACCAAGAGCAGAAAAGCCCTGAAGACAGGCTGGCTCGTTGCGGCCGGACTGGCTGCACTCTACTTGGCAGTCAGTCAACCCCATAACCAGGAACGAGGTATTGCCATGCAGAAGGCAAGCGGACTTGCTTCCGTGAACGGAGGCACGGGCTGGGAGCCAATCTCGCTGTGGCATCAAACGTCGATCCTGCCAAACTTCGCCCGCACCTCTCTTCAGAAAGGCATTGTTGGAGGCGTTCCCGAGGACCGGGCGGCCGTCTTGAGCGCCTCTCTTATCGCGTCGCCGGGAACCAGCAGCGGCGGCGAGCAAGAGGCCGCGTCTCCTGACCGCAAGCTGGTACGCACTGCGTCCCTTGGCCTGATCGTAAAAGCACCCGCGCAAACTGCGGAACAAATTACCCAGCTTGCCCAAAGAGCGGGTGGCTTCTGGTCACCTCGAATGTCAACGGAGGCGCGGACGCCACCAGCGCTGCGCTCACCATCCGCGTGCCCGCGGCGAAGTTCGACGATGTGCGCATCCAGATCCGCAAGCTTGGTCTGCGCGTGGAAAATGAAAGCATCGAAGCGCAGGACGTCACCAGGCAATACGTTGACCAGGAAGCGCGCTTGCGCAACCTGTGCGCCGAGGAACAGCAGTATCTAGGCATCCTGCGCAAGGCTGCAACCGTGAAAGACACGCTCGAAGTCAGCGACAAGCTGAACGAAGTCCGCGGCGCGATCGAGGAAAGGCAGGCGGAATTCGAAGCGCTCTCCAAGCAGGTTGAAACCATAGCCATCAACGTCAACCTGCAAGCAGAGGCGGACGCGCAGGTCCTTGGCCTGAATTGGAGGCCACTCTATCAGTTGAAAATCGCGGCACGCGAGGGACTGGGCGGACTGGCCGACTATGCTGCCTCCATGACCGCGTTTGTATTTTATCTGCCGACGGTCTTACTGTGGCTACTTACGATCCTGGCCGGAGCCGCGATTGGGTGGCGCATCTTGCACTGGGCGGGAAAAACCTTTTTTGGATTTGCTCCGAAGGCCGTCCATGAACAGCAAGTGTGACGAGACTCTAGACGTCCCTGCGCTGTGCCGCGTGCCAAATGGTGCTGATAACAACCCGCGGCCCCTGCACTTGGTACAAAACGATGTAAGGAGTGCTTCCGATGACCAACTCCCGAATCCCAGGCTCAGCCCCGACCCGCCCCAAGTGAGGATGATTTCGTAGAGCTTCAACCATGGCGACAATCCGTATGGCTAGCCGTTCCGCTGCCTCCGGCTTGTCCCGCGCCACGTAAGCGCGAATTTCCCGCAGCCGTGTCCGCGCCAAAGCAGACCAGACAATCTCTACTGGCACAGCGTCTCGTCATCGTGTTCTTTGCCGCAAGCGCACTTCGGAACCGGCAACTCGTGAACCGTTCCCCACGACAGCAGCCACGCCTTCATGTCCTCGTTCTTGATGTAGTGCCCCGATTCGACCTGGCGGTCCGCCTGACGGACTTCGGCCATCATTCGTTCCTGATCGGAGACGTAGACTTCCACTGCGTCCGCAATCAGAAAATTCGAACTGCGCCCCGAGGCCTTCGCCAGCCGCGCCAGCCGTTTCTTGGTTTCCAGCTTCAGCCGAATGCTCAGGGTTGCGCTCCGTGTGTTTGCCATGAACACACTTTAGCACAGCCGCGCTCTACTCTTCGGGAAGCTATTACCCCTCCGCGGAACTAGAGCCCTCGTCATTTTTCATCACAATCAGCCGGTGCTGGCCATCACAGACACCCAACTCGCCCGATGCGAAAATAATCCCCTGACGGGTTTGCGCGCCGATGTGTATCCGTCTCGCAGACGCTCTTTGACAATCGAAAAATTGCAGCTCCGGGCAGTCCCGATTCCTACCAAATTCCCGGGAAAAATGGGAATCAATCCGACTAAGTCCTTATTCCTGAATACTTTGAAACTAAGTCATTTAGATTGAATACTTTGGCGAAAAACAGGGAGGGGGGGAGGGGGGGTACTCGCCCCGCACTTCACTCCCGGATAAGCCCGGTCAAACAAGATCCAAAGCGCTCCGATGACGACGAATACGAGGTAGCTTCCCTCCGGCCCAACCGAGCCACCCGTAAGCCAATCGGGACCGTGAGAACTGGAGTTGATCAGGTGTCCGGGCAAAAGCGCGCCGCTGTCGGGAACGGAGTACAGATAGCTCTCGCCCCAATCCCAAGCCATGTGGAAGCCGACCGCCCACCACAAATCGCCCGTCCGCCGCAGCGTCAAACAAAAGAAGAAGCCAATCAGCCCCACCGCCACCAGTCCCGTAGTCGTTTCGCCCGGATTGCGGCCGTGGATGTAACCGAACGCCGCCGAGAGAAACACCGCCGCCGGCCAAAAGTGGATCCCCTGAGAGAGCACCCACTGCGAGTAGCCGCGCATCAGGAAATCTTCAAAGAAAGCCGCGAACAGAAAAAGCAGGGCGTAATAAGCGGCGAACTTCCAGATGTGAGCACCGTGCAGTTCCAACGCACCGAACTCAAACGCGTCCGTTACGCGCAATGCCAGCATCAGGACGCTAAGAGACGCGATGCCCCACAGCGTACCGACCCAGAAATTTTGTCGGAAAGCGCGTCGCAACGGCAGGCCGAAGTCGCCAAATGGCCGCCCTTCAATGCGCGCCATCACGAAGCCCGGCAAGATCGCGGCCAGCATCATGCATGCTTCGATCATCATGCGCCACCACAGGACGCCCACGTACGACTGGAGCGACACTACCAGCCAGCCTTCGACCTGGAAAACAATCCACGCCATCGCCAGATAAATCAGCCAGCGCGTGACCAGATGAATTCCCTTCGGGCCGAGAAAAACTTCGCGCAGCAGAGAATCGTGGCCATAGCTCGTCGTTGATGTTGATGAGGACGGTAGAGACGACGGCAAAGACGCAGTTGAAACGGAAGGCGCAGCCTGCTTAGCAGCATCGGCCGCGCCTGGCGCTTCCGGTTCCGCGGAAGAAGGTGACAACGGTTTGTTATCCATCATCATCCCGGACATGGTAAAACACTCGGTCCTGCTTTGTTGCAACCATGTTGCGACGATTTCTTCATTCCGATGCTTTCCGTGCCCCGCAGTTCTTCGCGGCCGCGCTGCTGCTGGCCTATCTGCTGCAGTGTGTCTGGTTGGTGCGCATGCAAACGGCGCATGCTTCGGCTCCGGACTCCGACCATGATCTGCGCATCTACCAGGGCCTCGAGCAGTGGAAAGGCGGGCCAATCGCAGGAACTCCCGAGTCGTTGCGCTCGGAAGCCGCCACCGGCGTGCCTTCCGCCGGACGCGTCGGCCATCTCCGCGTGCGCGACGGCTACGATGAGGACCGCTCAGCGCTCTATTACCTGGTTGCCGCTGCACCGTTTCTGCTGCGCCCAGGGTCGTGGTTGCCGGAATCACTTCAGCCGTTGCTGGCCGCGTCACCGTATCTGTTCTTCGGCGTCATGCTCGGAGCCTCGCTTTGGTACGTCGCGCGCCGTCTCTACAGCAATGCAGGCGGATACATCGCTCTCGCACTCTACTGCTTTTCACCCGCTATGATCGTGAACGCGGCGGGCACGCAGAGCAGGGGCGAGTTGGGCGCGGTGTGGGGAGCGTTCGGAACTATCTTCACTGCCATCGCTGTGGCGCACACACTCTACGCTCCCCGCGAAGTTGTGCTCTGGAACTGGCGACGCATTCTGCTTCTGGGTTTGTCTCTGGTACTGGCAGCGGGCAACCAGTTTTCGCTCGCAGTGCTGGCGGTGGTGATTTTGCCGCTCATGTTCTGGGTGGCGCCAGTCCGGCCAGGCAGCGTGCTCGCGATCTGGACCACCGCAATCGCGGTCTGTGTGGTGCTGTTGTTTGCCGCTTACTTTTTCGAACCTGCATTGTTCTGGCAAGGTATGCTGCACGGGCGCTGGATTGACTTCGAACCCGCGGCGTTTGGAATTTCGGTTTCATATCGCAACGCTTTGGGAACGATCTTCGTCAGCAGCCCACCGCTGATGCTCGCCCTGCCCGTGGCGCTGGTTGCGTACTTCGGATGGAAGCGCACGCGCTATTTCGGCAACACCGCGCCGCTTCTGATCGCGGCACTGGTACTCATCCTGGCCTTAGGTGCTCCCAATTTTCCGGGGCAAGGATTCCATCTGACCGTGCTCGTATTTTTCTTCGTCTTCGTCGCCGGAGTGTTCGCCGATCTGCTGGAGACTCAACAGAGCTTGCTGGTGACGGCTGGTCTGTGTGGATTGCTGAGCGCCTCCGCGATCTGGAACCTGTGGCAGTTGGCCCGTCTGATGTAGCGACAGTCGTTTATCGCAACGAATCACGCGGGTTAGAATAAGTGCTTACAATATTGAAAAAGAGCAACCATGAGCACACCGACCCCGACTTCCACACCCAAGACTATTTACGTGACTCGCACGGGCCTCCCGCTCAGTTTCAGGTTGGAGTGGCCTTTCCGCCACGCCACCTCCGGCGCGGACTTTGACGTGCTGCATACGGTAATCACGCTGGAAAATTCCGACGGCCTGCGTGCGCTGGTGGCTGTAAATCTTTCCGCTACGCTGCGAGAAGTGCTGCCCTCACTTGACCCGAAAGATACGGAAGGTCCAGTGATCAATGCCCTGCGCAAGGAGGTCGACCACAAGCAGACGGAGTTTGCAAAATCCGGCAAGTTGGTGCCGCTGCCGTTCTCCAGCCGTCACTACAGCTTCAAACTCAAGCAGTGGGCTTTCGGCAAGGCTACCGACGAAGAAATCGCCCGCATGATCGAGCGCAAGGTCTACTGGCAGACGCGTCTGGTAGGCGGAGATGTGTGGCTGGGCGACCCGACCGAGGCCCTCTACTTAGACACCAGCACCGATCACATCGCCGAGATCGCCGCCGGACTCGGGCAGCAGGGACTTTTCACCATGGCCCGGCGCTACGCCACCGCCCTTCCCGGGTTGATGGACCAGAAAGATCGCTTCGAATCGGAAATGGCCGCAGCGCTACAGCAGTTGGAGGAAAAACACGCGTTCGAGCGCGGCTAAGCCACTCCGCCTACCACACGCGGCAAGCGTTCTCCCTGACCATTGGCTGGCCGGGCTTGCAGTGGAAAGCTTCACGAAATTCCTTCATGTTCGCGGCCACGCCATTGGCGCGATACTTTTCCGGCGAGTGCGGATCCACCGTCGCCCGCAGTCGCTTATCTTCTTCGCGCTCGTTCGTGCACCAACTCTGCCCGTAGGCGACGAAGAACCGCTGCTCACGTGTGAGACCATCCAGCGGCTCCAGTCTTTGATGCTTCGTGTCTTCCTTCCACGCCAGATGGGCCAGCAGCGTCCCACCCAAATCCGCCAGATCCTCGCCGTTGGTCAGTTTGCCGTTGACCTTGATGTCGTCGATGATGGTGTATCCGGAATACTGGTCAACCACGCATTGAGCACGTTGTTCAAATTCCTTGCGGTCGGCCTCCGTCCACCAGTTGCGCAAATTTCCCTGGGCGTCGAACTGGCTGCCCTCGTCGTCAAAGGCATGGGTCAGTTCGTGGCCCATGGTGGCGCCGGTGTCACCGTAGTTGGGCGCAGCGTCGGACAGCGCGCTGAATAACGGCGGCTGCAGTACGCCCGCGGGAAAGTTGATATCGTTTCTCTGCGGATCGTAATCGGCGTTGACGGTGGGTGGCGTCATATCCCACTCTTTGCGGTCCACGGGTTTGCCCATTTTGGCGAGCCAGCGGTGAAACTCGAACCAGGAAGCTCGTTCTGAGTTCCCGATTTCGTCGCCGCGCACGATCTCGAGAGAACTGTAGTCACGCCAGCTATCGGGATAACCGATCTTGTTTGCGATCGCGTGCAACTTGGTAAGCGCCTGCTCCTTGGTCGCCGCTCCCATCCATGGGAGCGCCTGGATCTCGCTCTGCATGGCCGCCTCGATTTCCTGAACCATCTTCAGCGCTGCCTGTTTCGCTTCCGGAGTGAAGTACTTCGCCACATATGCCTGGCCCAGCGCCTCTCCGAGATCGTTATCCACGTCGTTGGTGCAGCGCTTCCAGCGTGGTGGAAGTTCCTGCCGACCGCGCAGGGTCTTGCCGTAGAAACTGAAATTTTCTCTCACGAACGCAGCGGAAAGGCTGGTGGCCGCGTCGTGCGCAGCGTG
The DNA here is from genome assembly GCA_963773955.1 of uncultured Acidobacteriaceae bacterium. GTDB lineage: Bacteria > Acidobacteriota > Terriglobia > Terriglobales > Acidobacteriaceae > Acidiflorens. Next base: position 19,904 of record CAVZDM010000134.1, read on the forward strand.
CCACCGCAGATATGTTTTCCAGTCGTCCAAACTTTCCTTTTCGATCTCTTCACTCATGACATGGAAATAGTCGGGTGTGACGACGTTCAGCGTCTCTAGCGATCCCGCGCCGGTTTTTGCGAAATACGTGTTCCAGCCGAAGGACGGCGTCAGTTTTTGCAGTTCTTCCACTCTCATCTTGTGATAAAGGTTGGGGGGATCGCGCCGTTCGACGCGGGTCATCTGGCCCTTGGCTAGCGCCGTCTCGATGCGCATCACGGTCGCCGCTTCGGTGGCGGCATCCGCTGGCTTATCCCCGAGCAGCTCGAACATCTTGGCGACGTGCGCAAGGTACGCTTTGCGCAGTTCCTGTGACTTGGGATCGTCCTTCAAATAGTAATCGCGGTCCGGCAGGCCGAGACCGCCCTGATCGGCCTCGGCGATTACCTGTGTCGAGTCCTTGAAGTCCTGATTCGAGCGGAATGCGAACAGCGTGCCTCCGCCTTCGAGCGACGGCGGAAATTGAGCGGTCGCAACATATTCGGCCAAGTCCCGCTTCGACTTCAGACCCTCAATGCGCTCCAGTTCCGGCGACAACGGCCTGGCTCCCAGCTTCTCAATAGCCGCTTCATCCATGCATGACGCGTAGTAATCGCCGATTTTCTGCGTCACCGCATCCCGCGGGCGGTTTGCTTTCGCAGCTTCTTCCAGAATCGTCCTCAACTGCGCCCGGTTCTCGTCCTGGAGTTTGCCATACGTACTCCAGCTCGATTGGTCGGGCGGAATCGGGTTGTTTTTCATCCACGCACCGCAGGAGTATGTGTAGAAATCCACGCAGGGATCAACGGTTCGATCCATGGCAGTAACATCGAGCACGGGCTCTGAGGAAGAGTGTTGGGCGCAGGCGGGCACAGCGGCCGAAAGGGCGGCTAGCATGAGAGCGGAGGTTTTCCAGTTCATAGGGTTATGGGATTAAATCGCACTCCGAAGATTATCGCTTTGTTCAAAACATATCCAGCGTCACCGACCCGTCGGGGGGCGGCACACATCGAATTCCCAGGTAGTCTGACGTGAGTACGGAGCTTTGGTTAGGAAAGTTGGCTAACAAGTTGGCAGGTATTTATTGCGCTCTGATGAGCCCTACCCTGGATTTCGCGGAGGGGAAGATGAATGCGCGGTCATTGCATCTGTAATGCTGGCGGTACAACGGTCCGGAATGTTTCGTGGGCAGCAACATGGCGCTCCGCCGAGTGCCGCGCGATCTTCTGAGCAAATAGGTTCAGGGCGAAGAAGAGCGTCCGCCCTGACCATTCCCAGCACTGGCATAGTCTACCTTAGTACACCCCACATTAGTATTCCAATGAGTTGTTACACCCTACTTGTTACTCCCTACCGATTGCTCCCTACGTTTCGACGCCGACGTAGCAGACGCGACCGACGATGTAGTCTGCGGGCTTTTGCCCGTGTTCCAGGGTTACTACGTCAATCGGAAAGGTCGGGTTGTGCGGACGCAGGATCAAGTGGTTGTCCACGGTTTCGACATACCTGACCGTGCAAGAGTCATCTTTCCGCACCGCGTACATGTTAACCTCGCCCTTGCGGTAGGGAGTCATGGAATTATAGTGGCGGTCGAGCAATAGAGTGGCGCCGGGCATGGTGCGGGGATACATGCTCATTGCTTCCTGGGTATCCACCTTGACGATCACAAAGCGTTCCCAGTGGCTGCGGTTGCCAACCGTCTCCACAGTTGCGGTCTGTCTTCCCTTGGTACTTCTCAGAAAAGGAGCACCAATCAATGCACAATACAAAGCAAGGATTATGCGAACCTTCGTCACACCAGCCATAATCAGCGCCGAATCTGATACGGGCATACCCATACCTCCCTGTGCTAGAATCGAAAAAGCACAGCGTGATACGGGTTTTATGACGCGATCTCACTCTAAACCTTCCGCCAAGAATGAGCAGAGTGAGTACGTCAAGTTCACAAATTTCATGCAGCGTCTAGTTGCTGTCCCCCATTCGGAGATCAAAGCGCAACTAGACGCCGAGAAGATGGCAAAGAAACGGAAGCGACCCGCTTCCCGCGCAACGGATTAGAAGGCCGTTTCTCCCACCTTGCCAGTCACCTCAGCAAAGGTTAACCGCTTCCCCGCGATCTGCGATAAAGCTAAATGGAACCTGTCTGCATCGGTCAATGGGTTCTCTTTGGTTGCGCGGTTATTGTACCGGAAAGCTTGTTCGTCAACGTAGCGGAACAGGTGGAAGGGTTCGACCGCAACGTATGTGCCGCTTAATCCACGCTTCAAGAGACTCCAGAAGTTCTCCAGTCCGTTTGTATGGACGCGGCCCGCGACGTAGTTTTCCAAGTGATTCACAACGCTGTGAACGTACTCCGGAGAAATGTCCATGTAGCCAACATGCTCATCAGTGTAAAGCTGTGTGCCCTTTTCAATGGTCTCTTCGATGGCCGCGTGAAGAGCGGGTTTCCTGCGATTCGGGATAACCTTTGCCTTGACGTGTCCGCCGCGTTCGAGCATTCCCATAACAATAGTCTTGCCCCAGTTGCCCTCACGCACTTTAGTCTTGATGCGGCGCGACTTGTGCATGTTCCGTGCTTTGCCGCCGATGAAAGTTTCGTCCACTTCGATTTCAGAACCGGGACCACCGATCTTAGCGAAGGACTTTGATTGCACAGCGAGACGAATCCGATGCAGCATAAACCACGCGCTTTTCTGAGTTACTCCTAGCGCGCGGTGGAGTTCATAACTGCTGATCCCGTTCTTACAATTCACCACGAGCCACACGGCAGGCAGCCACTTTTCCAGCGGGATCGGAGAATCCTCGAACACAGTGCCGACCTTCAAAGAAAACTTCTGCTTGGGATGATCGCCATAGCAGCGATACAATTTCGCCTTCTCCAGATAGGTGACTTTATCGGAATCGCAGTGCGGGCAGCGGACTACTCCATCAAGCCAGCGGACGCCGAGCATGAACTTACGGCAGTTCTCAGGATCGCTGAAGTGTTGGATCGCCGCTTGGAGTGTTTTTGGGGTTTCCATGCCCCTACAGTAGCAGAATGGTAACAGTCAGTCAAGTATATTATTGCAAAAATAAATTTCGGAAATTTGTCGGTACACCCCCCTCTAATTTGATATCCTAAAGTTAAGAGTCGAAAAAAAGAGAAAACTCTGAAGGGCGCGACGCAAATCGCGCCCTTTTTCTATTTTGGGCGGGCAGGCGGCGTTGTGCGAAAAGACCCAGTTGGGCACGGTGAGGTTGGCGACGGGGAAGGTGACGTAGAATCAGAATAATCGTCCGAAGCAGATCGAGGAATGCGACGGGAAGACGAACGGAACGAAGCATGGACATGACCTGGATCACCGAACGAGTTGCGCTAGGCGGCGGGATCTGGAATGCGCGGAACATGGAAGAACTGGCGCAGGCGGGCGTAACCCACGTGGTCAACATGCAAATCGAGTTCGACGATCGGCCGCTCGCAGAACAACACGGGGTCCGCGTGCTGTGGAATCCGACCGACGACGATTTTTTGCCCAAGCCCCCGGAACTGCTGAAACGCGGCGTGGATTTTGCGTTGGAAGCGCTGGACGACCCGGAGTCAAGGATTTACGTGCATTGTGCCGCAGGGGTGCACCGGGCTCCGATGATGACGCTGGCGATATTATGTGCGATGGAGTGGGAGCTGGATCCGGCCATGGTGCTGATCGAGACGCGACGGCCGGTGGTCGACTTCGCGGACGTATATGTAGAGAGCGTGCGGCGATTTCTGGAGTTGCGAGTTGAGAGCGGGCCGCGGAGTTCAGACTAACCATCGGAATTCAGTGGGGAGGGGATATGCTGGGTGCTCTTTGGACGTCCTCGGTGCGGTCGCGACAAAAGTCAAGGGCTTGAACCACCGGGTACACGGAGGAGCACAGAGGAAACCTGTAAGGGCGCCGCTCGGGAGAGCGGCTTTCTTATTGGTCCGAATCAGGGTTGCGTGTACTCACGAGGAGAGAAGAAGAGATGCCCAGATCGTTGGCGTTGAATAACAAGCGTTTCTCGAAGGCGGCGGAGGTAGCGCTTTCCCTGATGCTGGCGCTGCTGGTGACGTTGGCGCTCTCGACCACGTTGCAGGCACAAGGGCCGGCGCTTACAACGATCAGCGGCACGGTGTATCGGGCTGACGGAACTGCCGCATCGGGTACGGTGCTGATTTCATGGCCGTCGTTCCAGACTGCAGAGGGAGACGCGGTGGCTGCGGGCAATCTGGCAGTGACGATCGGACCGCTAGGGGCGTTTACCGCGCAACTTGTTCCGAACGTGGGCGCGTCTCCGGCAGGAACTTATTACGTCGTAGTTTTTCAATTGGATGATGGAACCGTCCGGACAGAATATTGGGCGGTTCCAGCGACATCGCCAACGACGATTGCGGCGGTTGTGACGACTCCGGGAACAGGGTTGGGGAACATGGTCGCGACGCAGCAGTACGTGAATGCGGTCAACGCCACGGTTGTGCATTTGGCGGGAACGGAGACGATCACCGGCACGAAGCAGTTCACTGCGCCTCCGTCGCTTCCGACGCCGGTGGGAACTACTGACGCTGCCAACAAGGGTTATGTAGATACGGCGGTGTCGAACGTAGGTTCGGGAGCGTACGTCCCGCTCGCGGGTGGCACCATGAGTGGCCCGCTCACCCTGTCGGCAGATCCGGCTGCGCCTAACCAGGCTGCTGACCGTCATTATGTGGATAGTGGGCTTTTGGCGAAAGCGGACCTGGTGAATGGGACTGTTCCATCCGGCGAACTGGGAGCGGGAGTGCCCAGCTCAACTACTTGCTTAACCGGCAACTCTACGTGGGGATCTTGCGGTGGTGGCGCGCCGGCCGGGATCACTTACGCCACGACCGCGCAGAACTGGTCCCAGACCTCGACCACAGCGTTGACTGGATGCTCGACGGGTGTCAGTTGCGTGACGCAGACGTTGACCCTCTCGCCTTGTCCGCCCGGACTCGATGTTTCCGGGCATGGCATGTACGACGTCTACCTCTCTGACTCGAACCCTGAGTCGGTACTGGTGGCCGGCGGGTCCACCGCATCCTGTCCGTCGTCCGCGACGATTGCCTTTGTTCCTTACTTTTCGCATTCGGCCTACACGGTTGAGTCGGCATCCTCCGGTATACAGGAAACGATCAACCTTGCCTGTGGTGCGACTGGGACTTCTTACTACAACGCGCAGTGCAACGTAACGGTTCCAGCGAACGGCGGACCATCGGGGTCAGGCTACATCCATCCGCTCAACACCTACAATGTCTACGGAACGATCTTCTTTCACGCTAACCAGTCCGTCCTGAGCGGTTATGGCACGTCGCTCAACTGTTTGGGACGCGGCCCATGCTTGCAAGTCGGAGACTTGGTATCCTCTTCCGATTACATCGACTCGGTGGTTGCGGGCTTCCAGTTCCGCGCACCAACCGCTTACACCTCTCCGGCATGGAATCCCTTTATCGGCAACCCGATATCGAACACAGTTCGAACCAGCGGTACTCCGGGAACAGCAACCATCACGACTGGCTCTACCGCGCACGGATTCCGTCCTGGTGACATGGTGACCATTCAATTCACCGACCAGAACGGCTACTGGGGAGACGCGATCGTTGGCACGGTTCCTTCTACCACGACGTTCACCTACCAGAAGCCGGGAACGTCTACGGCGCTCGCCTCCAACAACACGCCGGGGGCGGTCGCGCTGGCCTATGACGCCATCCTGGACGATGCCAACGGGACGCGTTTTACCGACATCACTTACGACGGCTCTGGGGCATGGTATTTCGACAACTTTTTCGACATCTGGGACGACGAAGCCGCGGTGATTGACCATTTCAACGGCGGCGGAAATACCACGATCATGAGTTCGCAATACTGGGAAGGCTCGTTTGTCTATTCAGGGTGCAATCAGGGTAGTCACAATATTGCTCCAGTCATTACGCTGCGCGACTCAAACATCACGGCAAGCTACGCGGCGGGCATCACGGACCTCTGCTCGAACGGACTGTACGTCGAGATCGGCCGCATGAAGTCACGAGTCGCGACCATCCACTCGATTTGCAACTGAGAACCGACTCGAGCCTATGGATCAAGGAATGCGCGATCAATGAAGGCGTACGCCGGTTTCCGGCAGACTGGCAATACGGCGGCTATGTGGACGGGGATTTCCATTTCACGCGGCATGACTGGGCGCTGGAGGCAATCCACATGCTCCAGCACCACAGCTTTGTTCAGTTGTTCAGTACGTATGCCGACCTGACGGGAGAAACGGCGACGAGCCACGTCGGGCATCGTCCTTACCGCATGAGCGCGAGTTTTGCGTGGAATTATATGCACCCAACCGAATTCCTGAGTTCGCGGCGAGCGCGGCGCGGAGGAAGTGATAGCTACTATGCACCGTTGCAACCGTCGGAAGTTTTCCCCTTCGGCCATGCTCCGGGCGCGACCGGAGGGGCGTGGTCGTGGCGACGGGATGCGTTCGAGACGGTGGGGGGAATGTTGGACACGTGCATCCTGGGCAGCGCGGACTGGCATCAAGCTTTCGGACTGGTGCAAGCGACGAACGTGGCTGCCGAAATGAAACGGTGTACGGAGCCCTACGTGGAGGCTGTGCTCCAATGGCAAGCGCGCGCTGCGAAACTGGACCGTATCGAGGGGCGCTCTCCAATGGGGTGCATCGACAATTTCGCAACCCATGCTTTTCACGGCAGCAAAGCGCTGCGCGCTTATGGAGAGCGGTGGGCGCTTCTGCAAAAGTGGGCCTTCAATCCCGCAACCGACATCGCGCGAGATTACCAGGGATTGTGGCGCTGGACAGGAAACAAACCTGGACTCCGCGATGACGTGGCTCGATATTTCATCGAGCGCTCGGAAGATGGGCCGATGCTGCTGGGGGAAACGCCGCTGGTTTGACGCCTTCCGGCCACTAAAGGGGCGCCGAATCGAAGAATTTACGGTATCGCTAAAGCGATACCCTGATACGAACCGTCCGTTTCCCGCGAAAAGCTAGCCGACCTCTTCGCTCCAGGTTTCGAGAGCCTTTTTCACGACGACCATGAACTGGTCGGCCATAGCACCGTCGATAATGCGATGGTCGTAGCCAAGCGTGAGGTGAACGACGGAACGGATGGCGATGGAATCTGCGCCGTCTTTGTCGGTGATCACCATCGGTTGTTTGGTGATGCCGCCAACGCCCATGATGGCCACGTTGGGCTGGTTGATGATGGGCAAACCGAAGACAGCGCCAAACTGGCCGGGGTTGGTGATAGTGAATGTCGCGCCTTCAACGTCAGCCGGCATGAGCTTCTTCGAACGGGCGCGCTCACCGAGGTCGGTGATGCCACGCTGGAGTCCGAGGAAGTTTAGCTCGTCCGCGCTTTTGAGAACGGGAACGATGAGTCCCCAATCGAGCGCGACAGCGATGCCAGCGTTGACGTGTTTGTGGTAACGGACGCTGTCGCCTTCGAGCGAGCTGTTAACGATCGGATATTGCTGCAGGGCAATGATGGCAGCGCGCACGAAGAACGGCATGAAGGTAAGCCGCGCGCCGTGGCGCTGCTCGAAGCCGTTCTTTAACTTGTTTCGCAAATTGACGATGCGAGTCAGGTCCACCTCGAACATGCAGTGGACGTGAGCGCTGGTGCGGCGCGATTCGATCATGCGCTGCGCGATGATCTTGCGCATTTGCGACATGGGCACAAGGTCGCCCGGAATGACCGCCGGCGCAGGAACTGAGGCCTGACGGGATGGGGTGGTCGCAACTGGAGCAGCCGTGCGGTGTTCGACAAAGTCGAGAACGTCCTGCTTGGTGATACGGCCGCCGGTACCGGTGCCGCTCACTTTTGCGAGGTCCACATTATGCTCGCGGGCGAGCTTGCGGACGAGCGGAGAAGAGCGGACGTCGGAATCTTCTTCCTCCTCAGGAGCACTGGCGACGGGCGGGGGCGGCGGAGCTTCTTTCTTGGAGGATGCCGGAGCGGCAGGAGCAGGCAGGGCGGTCTTTACTGGGGCGGGAGCGGAAGCGCTGCTGCCGTCGCCAATCACGCCGACGACGGTGTTGACCTGAACAGTGTTGCCTTCGGAAATCTTTATTTCCTGAAGTATTCCGCTGGCGGGGGCGGGGATCTCGGCGTCGACCTTGTCGGTGGAGATCTCGAACAGAGGTTCATCGCGCTGGACCTTGTCACCGGGCTTTTTCAGCCACTTGGTGATGGTCCCTTCGAAGATTGATTCGCCCATCTGGGGCATGACTACGTCAGTCGGCATAATTCCCTTTCCATGAGGCCCTGCGCAAATGGCGGGGGAAGAGCAAGCAAGCATTATAGCGAAGCCGGGGGTGACTTCGGGCGCAGCGCGCACGTGTCTCAGCGGACTCTTGCGTTGTGCAAAGACCTCGCACTGGTATGACGAGAGAAGCGATTTCTTGTGGAGCAAAGAGCGATGAAGAAGTTCTTGGCGGTTGTATTTTTTTGCCTTCCTGCCTTCGGGCAAGCGGCGTACTCGGGTCTCGGGTTGCACTTGGGCTCCGCCACATACGCGGCCTCCGGCAGCAGTTGCGCCGCGCCAAACTTTTGCGCCTACAACGGTGTGGATCTCATTCCGTGGGGCACCGTTCCGAAACTTGGCGGGAAGACAAACAACAATGCGACCGTCTACGACACGTCCTTCCTGGGCCACACCAACCGCGACGGTTCGACCTTCAGTAACTCCCTCTATCTCAGCCCGATAACTCGAGCTACCGACACGCAGAGCGGCGGTGGCTCAGCCTCGACGCTGCTTTACACTTACACGGCTGGCTCGGGCGGCGCCGGGATGAGCCCCGCGCTGACTAATTCGAACACGACGCTCGTAACCCTGGTCGGGAGCAGCATTCACCTGATTGGACGATTCAACGCGAGCGGTGCGAATAAAGGCCTGTTTTGTTCCAATGCTCTCTCCGGGTGCTCGACCTGGTACTCCAACAGCACGGCTTATCCGCCAGCGGGTTCTGGCGATCTCTGGATCACGGAAGCGCAGAACGCCAACAGCAGTTGCTCCAGCAACTGCGCGCTGGTTGACTTCGGCAACGTGCAGTTTGACCGCAATAATCCCAATCTACTGTATTCGCTCGGCGTAGGCGCCGACGTGAGCACTCCGAGCACGGAGACGCCGTTCTACATCAACCAAATGACCGGCGAATACTGGATCGGGACCCCGGTCGCGGATTTCAAGTATGGACTTCCGGCATACCAGGCCGCGAACTGGGCCCCGGGCACCAATTACTCCTACGGACAATACGTCATCCACCCGCTTACGGCAGCGGAGATGGCGACGGGGGGCACATGGACGACGGGGCACGTCTACATCGTCGGCGATATCGTGACCGGTGGCACGGGCGGCTGTATGTACAGTCTGGTAACGGCCACGGGAACCGCGAGTTCGGGCACGGCTCCAGCGTTCCTAGCCGCGAATTGCAAACTGGAGACGCTAACCGACGCTGCTGGGAACAAGTGGCAGGACACGGCCGGCACGGCGCAGTTCGTGTATCAGGAGACGAATTCCGCTTGCACGGCAGCCAGTCCCTGCCAATCAGCCGGTAGCGCCTTCCAATGGCTCGCAACCCCGGCCACGGTATGCGGTGGTAACGGAACGGCTACCGCGGCTTCTTTTACCCTGATCTGCACAGGAACGCCTTTCACCGCGACGATGGTTGGTCAGACCGTGGGAATTTCCGGAGCCGGAGGAAGCGGCGGTATGTTCTACACCACTATCGCCTCGATCTCTTCTCCGCCCTCCTCCAGCGCTACTCTTGCAGCTCCAGCGATCACCTCGGTATCGGGAACAGCCACGGTCACCCTTACCGGGCATCCCGACATGCTCTCGCAAGTCTCTGGCCTGGATGCGCAGGGCCTGGTATGGACGAGCATCGAGAACGCGTATCTTCCCGCCAACGGCAACCAGGGGTGGACCGGCGTCGGCAACACGAGCATTGACACGACCAACACGATCACTGTTGCGGGCGCTCCGGGCGGCGGGAGTTACGCGGGTGCCAGCAAGTTTGCCGCTGCTTTCTCCATCAACTCCTACGGGATGGAGCCGTCGTATTCGGGCGGCATGCCAATGGCTAATTTTGCTTCCAGCCAAGGGTCAGGCGTCGACGCCATCGTGTATGACGCGACGTTGAATACATACCATCACCTGAACACGCTTACTGGGATCTGGACAGACTTTACGTGTTCTGGGGGGACCGGTCCGACGTGCTCCGGAGGGAGTTGGTCATGGAGCACGGTTGGAACGCTGCAGGCGATCGCAAATCCGCTGGGGACTGGCCGACCCTGTCCGTGGACGCTGCACGATGCGGAAATGAGCAAGAGCGGGCTCTATGTTGTCCTGTCCTTATCCAAGGCCGCAAGCCCCTATAAAGCCTGCTCGTCGGGCTCAGGGCTGGAGAGCACCATGTTCTGGGCCACCACATCGGCGAACTTTAACCAGTACTCATCGCTACAGTACACATACTTCGGCATCAACCACTTCGCTTGGGGCTACAACAAAATGTTCACCTTTTCCAGCGGCGGGTGGGGCTACACCGTTGGCAACTATCTCACTGTTTATTCAGGAAACAACGCACAGGGAAACAGCGGTGGCAATCCGGTTGTCGGGTCGGGGAATCCATCGCCCTTTACGACATACCTCCCGGGGTTCGCGAGCCAGACCTCGTCACAGACGTATCCTTACCCCGGCTGTTACGTCAGTGCAGGCAGTACGATCAAAAACCCGGATTGCAACTTGTCCGAGGGGCTCGACTCGCACTTGAGTATGGCTGCCGATCCTGGCACGGACTCCTGGCCGGCATGCGGCTCGGTCTTCAACGTCATCACGCTAAACCCGGTCCCATTCACCGCCTGGCAGGGAATGGAGACATGCTTCCAGACCTCGGCGTCGTATCCAAGCGGCTACACGCCAGCCTCGACGTGGAACACCATTGCGCCCGGGAATGGAAGCCCAATTTGCGCGCCAGGGAGCTGCACGCAGACGTATGGAAACGTCTGGCAATTTGCGCATGCGTTCAACACGGGCACCAGCAACTCGTTCTCAACGCAATTCGCCGTCTCGCAGTATTCGATGGATGGGAACTGGCTGTTCTACTCATCGGATTGGGATTGTGCTCTCGGCTCAACGTTGGCCGGCAACGCCGCGCCGGCTGTCTGGTCGAGCGGCACCTATTACCAGCAAGTCATGCAGACAGCCACAAGCTCGACGGCGGCACCGATCTTTACTCCTCCAGCGAAGCTTTGCGGGACGCCTTGGGTACAGAGCAGTTCCTATGCGGCTGGGAATCTCATCGACCCGGTCGAAGGCACGGAGGGGTCGTCGCAAGTTGATGACGTATTTCAAGCGCAGAATTCCGGCACCAGCGGCGCGAATTCGACTCTCAACTTTGCCAGCGACCCGGCTTGTTTGAATTACAACAGCGTCAAGGTGTCGTGCTTTGCCAACACGAATTCGCCGACCAATGGCACGGTGACGCCTACAGCAGCGAGCGAAGTCGGCGCGACAAGCACCTATACGTTCAGCGGAACGCCGCTGCAACTGAATGTCGGCGTCAAGGTCACGCTGGCTGGCTGGTCCCCATCGAGCTACAACGGAACGTGGGCCGTGACTGGGACGGTGGGAACCGGCTGTCCGGGCACAGCCTGCACGTCGGTTTCCACCTGGCAACTTACCGGCTTACCGACCAGCCTTGGTGCGGTGACCACCTTTGGCACGGCGGCAGCACAAGGAGATCTGGTCTGCGACTCGCCGAGCGACAACGGCAGCGGCAACGTCAACGGTTTCAATCTATCGAGTTGCCCTGGGGGCGGAGTGCAATGGGCGGACTCCGGTCCGCAGACGCAACGCGGAGACGTGTTCGCCGTGAACCTCGGACTCAACTGAAACATCCCATGAAAATATCTGAGCATTTCACGTTGGAGGAACTTTCCTTCTCCGAAGCAGCGGCGCGGCTCGGACTCGACAACGCTCCGATCCCCATCATCGTTACAAACCTGGCCCTGGTGGCGGCGGTCATGGAGAAAGTCAGAACGCTGCTTGGGGATGTGCCCATCGTCGTGCGCAGCGGCTACCGTTCAGTAGAAGTGAACCGGGCGGTGGGCGGAGTGCTGACGAGCGCCCATTGCCGCGGCTTGGCGTGCGACTTCGTTTGTCCTGCGTTTGGAACGCCGATGAAAGTGGCACTAGCCGTCCTGCAGTCCGACATCGAATACGACCAACTCATCCTCGAGTATGGATGGGTTCATGTTGGCTTGGCGGAGAAGGGATGTCTTTCTCGGCGGGAAGCCCTGACGAAGCGTTCGAAATTATCGGCGTATGAGTCGGGCATCAGGGCTTGACCGATCTCACCCCCAATCGACATAGGCGTAATGCCATTACAAGGAGATACCTATCTTGAAAAAGTACGCTGCTTATCTGCCCACTGTTGTGTTACTGCTTACCGCGATCGCGAATGCCGCGACGCCGGCGATCGCTGCGTTCTGGATGAACCATGCTGGCGTTGCGGCGATCTTTGCGCCACTGGCCGTCATTGTCGCGCATTGGCTGCCTTCGCCGTATACGGGCGCCGACTCGAAAACTGGCCAAGGGTCCGCGAAGCCATGACGCTAACTCAGATCGCGCCGACTTTGTGGAGCAATTACGGCGCGGCCACGATTGCCTTCATGGGGTTCCTGATCAATGGCGTCCTGGCATTTGGGGCGGCGCAGAAACTGGCCGGCCAGCGAGAGCAGCAGAGAATCGAGGACCAGGCGTGGAAGAAAGAGCACGTCTCGCAGTCCAATGTACGCGATATCGCAATCGCGGCGCTGCAGGCCATGGGAAACAGCAATGAGGCTACGGTGAAAGGCATTCAAGGGCAACTGCTGCTCATCCAGACGGAACTGCAGGAACTCCGCAACCGAGCCGGCGACGGCGGACACTTCTCGCGAAAGTAAGGAAATCAATTCCGAAAAATCAGGGAGAAACATTTTATGAAGACAGTTCTTGTCGTTGCGCTATCCCTTGCCATTTTCTGTACCGCATGCTCGACGGCTTGGGTGACTACGCTCGATTCTATTCTGACCGCGGCAGCGCCGGCGCTGATCAACATTCTGCAAATCGTCGCCGTGGCCAACGGCCAACCGGTAAACAGCAACCTGGCAGCGAAGATTAATGCTGACGCTACGGTCATCAAGGCGCTGGCTGCGGACTTCGCCTCGGCCTCGTCGGGATCCGCGCCGGGAGTTTGCCAGGAGTTGCAAGCGGCTGTTAACGCATACCAGGTAGATCAGCAACTGGTGCTTCAGGTCGCACAGGTGAGCGATTCGAACACGCAAACAAAAATAACTCTACTTGCTGATTTGGTGGCAGGGACGGTGAATGCAATCACGGCAGTGATTCCATCCTGTCAGAACGCGGCTGTGACGCGAAGCGTAGGGACCGCGCTTCCTTATAACATCTCCACCTTCGCGGACCATTACAACAGCATCCTGGTGGCGAGGACGGGTAACGCGGCTGTGGATGCGGCGACCCCAAGACTGAAACTTCACCGCCACTCGAAAATCGTGCGGATGGTGACCTTCGGACGGCTCCAGTGAACGTCGATGCTTCGACCAAGCGCAGGTGCGGCGCGCTTCGCGATGTTCACGATGTGCGGGATCGGATGTACCGGCCTTCTTCGCCGGCGAGGCCGGTCCCGCAACATGTGGATCTGCGGGAGTGGGGCGGACCGATCAAGGATCAGGGCGAGGAAGGCAGTTGCACCGGACATGCCTTCTCGTCCGCGCGCGAGTGGATCGCACGGAAGTATGAGAAGACGCCGACGATCCTCAGCCCGCAGTTTCTGTATGTCGAGGAGCTGATAGCCGATGGTTCCTTCCCGGAGGACGAAGGCGCAATGCCGCGCACCGGCTGCCAGGTGCTCACAGCGAAAGGTTGCTGTGAAGCGTCGCTCTATCCGTACGTGGCGGGCAAGTTCTCCACTCCGACGGCGGAACAGGCGCAGAACGCACTCAAGTACAAGACCGGAGCTTATCATCGCATCGGAACTTTGCCTGACTTTCTCAGTTGCTTAGCTGACCCAACACCGTGGCCGGTTCTGGTCGGATTCGTGGTTTAGAGTCGTTCATGAGTCAACAGGTTGCAGATACCGGCATCATGCCGATTCCGAAACCCGGCGAACAGCGACAAGGCGGCCACGAGGTGCTTTGCCTGGGTTATAACGTGACGACACAGCTGGCGCTTATCCAAAACAGCTGGGGCGACGGCTGGGGACAGCGGGGCTACTTCTGGATGCCGTTTGACGTCATTGGCTCCGCGGACACCGATCTTTGGATGGTGCATACCGGCGGACCCTGGAAGTAGAAGCAATTATGTAAAATCTGACCCAATAGTGTGGTTGGCCTGCTTGACCGAAGCGTAAGCGCTCAAGCAGCATGATCTGCTATCCTTTGAAGGCACGAAGGTGCGGTACACTTTCGATGACTTTTGTCCCGCACAATTCTTTAGTAACCTCGGGGGAGTCGAAAACATCTCATATATGTGGCACAGCAAAAATCAGTTTCGCGTAGACGCAAATCGGCCAAGAACATCACTACCGAGAAGCAGAGAGGAATTCCTGCTATGAATGCATCCTATCGCAGGACATCATCCGACTTCCTGTTTGCCCGCCCTTCGTTCGTGTCTGGCTTGGCTCGACTCGTGGACTTCGGTGGTGTATTCGATCAGTACAATGTCAGCAAGTCCCCGATTGAGGCGGATGTTCGGGCATCGGTTTCCGATTGGCTTAGCGTCGGAGATGACATCCAATTCGCCATTGACAACATAGACGATGATGAGCGCGCCGCGTAAAATAGCGTCATCATGGCATCCAAGGAAGAACGTCTAGCCCGACGAGTCCAGGAAAGACTTGTTCAGGCAACGATGCAATCGTTCTCCGGACCTCTTCCACCTCCCAATGTCCTTGCTGAATACAGCAAAATCATTCCAAATGGTGCAGAGCGTATTGTTGCGATGGCGGAAAAGCAACAGGATCATCGTCAAGAAATGGAATCCAGAGTAGTACGTGGCAACAGCTTTGACCAACGACTAGGGCTCATTCTCGGATTTATCGTGATGATGTCAGCCGTTGGCGTAGGGTTTTGGTGTGTTGTTCACGGTAAAGACACTGCCGGTTTGACCGCGCTGCTCACAGCCGTTACTGCCCCCGTCGTCGCATTCATATACGGTCGCAAGAAGCAGGCGGAAGAACGACGCAATAAGCAATAAACCAAAACAGCCCACTACCAGCACTATGCACCGCTCGACGACTCCCGCATAATGTGCTTTCTTGCCCTCTTGCTCATCGGTCTCGAATCTCCTGGTGATCTTTAGCATCCAAAGGGAATTGATAAAAACCACAGGAGACCGGAACGATGACACAAACACAACACGCAACCGCGCACTCAAACAAAATTTCCGGCGATGCACTGGACCAGCTCTTCCGCCAGGCCCGCACTCATTCAGCATGGCTTCCTAAACGCGTGTCCGTGGAAACCCTGCGCGAGGTGTATGATCTGGCGCGCATGGGACCGACCAGCGCGAATTCTACTCCTGCCCGTTTCGTATTCCTCGAAAGCGAAGCTGCGAAGGCGCGCCTTCTGCCCGCCCTTGCTCCCCTCAATGTGGAAAAGACAAAAGCAGCGCCGGTCACCGTCATCGTCGCCTGGGACACCGAGTTCTACGAGAAACTTCCCCAGCTATTTCCTCACGCCGACATGCGCTCCTATTTCGTGGGGAATCAGTCATTGATCGATGAAACGGCCTTCCGCAACAGTTCGCTCCAGGGAGGCTACTTCATACTCGCCGCACGAGCCATGGGACTTGATTGTGGCCCGATGTCCGGCTTCGACAAGGCGAAAGTGAACGCGGAATTCTTCCCCGACGGCAAATGGAAGGTGAACTTCCTCTGCAATCTCGGCTACGGCGATCCCAGCAAGCTCTTTCCCCGCAGTCCACGCCTTGAGTTTGACGAGGCATGCCGGGTGCTGTGAGAGGACGGTTGAGACGCGGCAATCCGCGTCTCTAACCAACAAGACGTCTACGAAGCCGATTTTCTCTCGATCTTTTTCTCGACCTTGGCCCAGGTATCTTTTAGCGCAACGGTGCGGTTGAACACCAGATGTCCCGGCTTGGAATCCGGGTCCACACAAAAATACCCAAGGCGTTCGAACTGATAGCGGCCTTCGACTGGCGCATTCGCCAGCGATGGCTCCAATTTGGCCTGCGCGATCACCTCCAGTGAGTTCGGATCCAAGTTCGCAGTGAACTCCTGGCCTTCTTCAACCTGATTCGGGTCTTCCTTCGTGAAAAGCTTGTCGTAGATACGCACTTCGGCATCGAGAGCATGCGCGGCTGAGACCCAGTGGATGGTCGACTTCACCTTACGTCCATCCGGAGCATTGCCGCCGCGCGTGGCCGGGTCATACGTGCAATGCACTTCAACCACTTCTCCCCTGTCGTTCTTCACCATCGTCTTCGCCGTGATGAAGTAGCCATAACGCAGGCGCACTTCGCGTCCGGGCGACAGGCGGTAATACTGCTTGGGTGGGTCTTCGCGGAAATCGTCCTGCTCGATGTAGAGCACCTTGGAAAATGGCACCTTGCGCTTCCCGGCGCTTTCGTCTTCGGGATTGTTGACCGCATCGACTTCGTCGACCTGACCTTCCGGATAGTTATCGATCACGACCTTCAACGGCCGCAACACGGCCATCACGCGCGGGGCGCGCTTGTTCAGGTCTTCGCGGACGAAGTGCTCGAGCATTGCAAGCTCCAGCGTGCCATTCGTCTTCGAGACCCCAATGGCCGCACAGAAATTGCGGATCGCCTCCGGCGTGTAGCCGCGGCGCCGGATGCCGGAGAGCGTAGGCATGCGCGGATCGTCCCAACCGGTAACGCGCTTTTCCTGCACCAGAGTGAGCAGCTTGCGCTTGCTGAGCAGCGTGTAGGTCAGGCTGAGGCGATCAAACTCCATCTGCTGCGACGGGAAAATACCGAGTTGCTGGATGAACCAGTTATAGAGCGGGCGATGATCTTCAAATTCGAGGGTGCAGACGGAGTGGGTCACGTGTTCGATGGAATCCGACTCACCGTGCGCATAGTCATACATGGGATAAATGCACCACTTGTCGCCGGTGCGGTGATGCTCCGCGCGCAGGATGCGGTACATGACCGGATCGCGCATGTTAACGTTCGGCGACGCCATGTCGATCTTGGCGCGCAGCACTCGCGATCCGTCAGGAAACTCGCCCTTGCGCATGCGTTCAAACAGGTCAAGGTTTTCCTTAGCGGCGCGGTTGCGATGCGGACTTTCCGTGCCAGGCTCGGTGAGCGTGCCGCGATACTTGCGAATTTCCTCCGCGCTTAAGTCATCCACGTACGCCTTGCCGTCGCTGATGAGCTTGACCGCCCACTCGTAGAGCTGATCGAAGTAGTCGGAAGCGTAGTAGAGGCCGTCCCACTCGAAGCCCAGCCAGCGGACGTCCTTCATGATGGAGTCCACATACTCCTGCTCTTCCTTCTCCGGGTTGGTATCGTCGAAGCGCAGATTAGTCTTGCCGCCGAACTCGTCGGCTAATCCAAAGTTGAGGCAGATGGATTTGGCATGCCCGATGTGCAGGTAGCCGTTGGGCTCGGGAGGAAAGCGGGTCTGGATGACGGCGTCGCCGTACTTCTTCGTTTTCAGATCTTCAATGACGATGTCGCGGATGAAGTTCGAGGGACGAGGCTCGGAAGGTGAGCTCATGGCAGGTTCAATAGTAGATGAATTCGCAACGCTCATACTCTTTGTATTTTATATGGGAAGAGCGGATTCGCGGCAGACTGGGCGCTTCCCGGCTCTCCACGGCCGGTGAACGAAGGCACGTGATAATCTGCGTCGAGAGGCTCCGCGCGCTTCGAGCAATCACTGCTGGCGGGTCGCGGCCTTCGATCTTCCATGGCAAATTGCGTTCAGTGCGGTCGTCAGCTTCCAGCCCTCAGCTTCGGCAGGAAGCTTTGCCACTGGTGCGTGCAGCATGAAGCTGCGCAGCGCGGCGAGGATTCTCCCATCCAGCGAGTCGAACCGGCGCCGTGGGCACGGCAGCAGTCCAGTTCGATAGTGGTTACGCAGGCGATTTTCGGCATCAATGTCGCGGTGTTTGTGGCTATGACGTTGGCTGGCGTTTCGCCCTTCGAGCCGACCGGCAAACAACTGGTGGACTGGGGAGCAAATTTCGGTCCTTACACAATCGCAGGCCAGTGGTGGCGACTGTTGACCTGCGTCTTCGTCCACATTGGCATCACCCACATCGCTCTTAATATGTGGTGTCTATGGGGTCTGGGCAGACTGGCCGAGTCGGTTTACGACCGGTGGACATTCGGCGCGGTTTACCTGATTACCGGCCTGGCGGCGAGTGTGGCCAGCCTCGCTTGGAATCCCATAATCGTGAGCGCGGGCGCTTCTGGAGCAATCTTCGGAATCGCCGGAGCGTTGATCGCAGCTTTTTACCTGGGCGAATTCTCGCTGCCAAGAACAGTGGTTTCGGGACTTCTGATGAGCGTGCTGAAGTTCGCCGGTTACAACCTTGTGCTTGGAGCCTTCTTAGGCCACACCGACAACGGCGCCCACGTTGGAGGGCTCGTATCCGGACTGGTTCTAGGGGCGCTCATCGCCCGGGTAGCCCCGCAACGCGACGAGGTGGGCCGGCGGGTCGGCATCCTTTTGTTTGGGGTTTTGCTGGTCTTCGGCGGGGCGCTGTGGTGGCGGCATTTGCATCTTTTTTTTCTAGGGTAGCGACGCGCCTAAACCTTCTGAATCGCTCGTTCGATTCTCGCCAGCGTGGTTTCCCGTCCGAGAACCTGGAGCGTCTCAAACAACGGCGGAGCGTTTTTGCGTCCGCAAACGGCCACTCGGATCGGTTGAAACATTTGACCTGCCTTGACTCCCAATTCCTGGGCGGCGGCGCGCAGGGATTGATCCAGCGGGTCGTGCTTGAATTCCGTTCTCGCCAGCACCTCGCGAGCGCGGGTTAGAACCTTCAGCGCCATTACGGCGTCGCCCTTTTGCGGGATAAGTTCGGCTGGATCGTAGGGTGGGAGCTCGTCCACAAAGAAAAAATCGGCTGCAGTGAGAACGTCGCGCAGAAGTTTGATGCGCTCACGGATGAGGGGAGTAATCGCGCGCATTTTCTCTGGCGTAATCGGGAATCCGGCAGCGTGCACGACCGGGAGCAGGCGCGTGCTGAGGTCGTCGATCGAAAGCCCGCGGATGTGCTCAGCGTTCAGCCAGAGCGCTTTGGGGTCGAAGGTTTCGTCCGGCGTCCCGGCGGGCTCCTTGAAATTAATGACCGCGTTAGCGCGATTGATGCCTTCAAGGGAGAACGCGTCGGTTAGTTCCTGGCGCGTCATGTTTTCGCGATCATCTTTCGGTGACCAGCCCAGCAGGCAGAGAAAATTGATGAAGGCTTCGGGAAGGAATCCGGCGTCACGGTAGGTGGTGACGCTGACCACCGGACCGTGGCGTCGCTTGGAGAGCTTCGATCCGTCGGGGGCGACGAGGAGCGGAAGATGCGCAAACTGCGGCGGCTTGGCGCCAGCACCTTCGAAAATGAACACGTGCTTGTAAGTGTTCGAGACATGATCCTGGCCACGGATAATATGGCTGATGCGGAGATCGATGTCATCGGCACAGGAGGCGAGGTGGTAGGTGGGCATGCCGTCGGACCGTAGCAGCGCGAAGTCTTCGATGTCGTCGGCGGACTTGATTTGCTCGCCGTAGACCGCATCAGTGAAACGAACTTGCTCGCTGGTTCCACGTGGAACACGAAAACGAAGCGCGAAGGATTCTCCGGCCGCGGCACGGCGGTCGCTCTCCGCTCGGGGAAGTTCGCGCATGCCCGGGTTGAAGAGCCAGGTTTGATTGGCGCCGGATTTTTCGGTGTCGCCGACGTGGGCGGGGGTGAAGTCGCGGTACGCCAGGCCCTTCTGAAGGATGGCGTCGGCAATCTGGCGGTGCAGGGCCAGGCGCTCGGATTGCTTGTATTCCTCGTCCCAACCAAGGTCGAGCCAGCGCAGACCTTCGAAAATGGAGTTCACGGAGGCGTCGGTGTTGCGCTCGACATCGGTGTCGTCGAGTCGCAGGACCACGGTTCCTCCGTTATGACGGGCATAGAGCCAGTTAAAGATGAAAGTGCGGGCACTGCCGACGTGCAGAAAGCCAGTGGGGGACGGGGCGAATCGAACGCGAAGCATAACTTTTGAGTATAGCGGGGATTGGGGTTTCGGCTCTAGCAGTTCTGCCGGTAGAGGCCAGGCTTGCCCCGTTCGGCAGCATGGCGCTGCCGAGACGCGGCCAGCCGCGTCTCTACGGGAAATCAGACTGGTTACTAACAGGTTACGAATGTAACTTCTTGATGGAAACCGGCGTAGCGGTATCGCATCCTATAAGAAGATAATTCTGAAAACGCCGTGCCCCAGGGCGGAACCTGCCGGAAGGCACCTGTTGTTTCAATCTGTCTGGTGTGACAGGATTAGGCCAACGAGAGTTCCATCCGGGCCGACATTTCATAATGATGAGGAAGCGTTAGCTGATGAATAGCGTCACCACAGGTCTGGTGCTGAGTTCTGGGGCCGTGGCCCTGCTGGTGCTTCTCGTCTTCACCTATCTCTACGAACAGAGTCGTCACAATTATTTTCGCGCGTGGCAAATGGCCTGGGCGGCCTATACGCTGCACTACGCACTGGAGGCGGTGGGATACTTCCAGCGTCCCTCCGCGCTGTTGTTTTTTTTGAGCTCGCTGCTGCTGGTGGTTATGGCGCTTTGCATCTTCGTCTCGACCCGGTTGATGAAGGAGCCGTTCCAGCTGAAATGGTATGACGTTGCCCTGACGGCGACCGGGGTTCTGCTGGCATACGTGAGCTTGCGGGCACACATTGCAGGCGGGGTATTTAGTGAGAAAGCGACTTCGGTGCCAATATATTTGCGGCTGGAAGTGGGGCTGGCTGCGACGTTGCTATATTGCTCGTTCCATTTTTACCGTTATGCTTTTCGCAGGAATTCCGTGGCCTTCCGGACGCTCGCCTTTGCGCTGGCGCTGTGGGCTGCGCTGATGTACGCGGGGCAGGTTCGTCAACCTTTCCTCGATGTTGTTGGCCAGTTGGGAGGTTTCCTGGGGCCGATTCCGCAGATGTTGCTGGGCATCGCCATGGTGATGGTGTTGTTCGAAAACGAGCGCAATGCGGTGCAGGAAAACGCGTTGGCTTTCTCGACCATGGGTGTCGATCCGCGACGATTGCTCTCCGCATCTGACTTGATCCCCAGCGTGCAGACTTTTGTGGACCGGTTAGTGGCGCCCTTGCCTTCGCATCGCGCCGTCTTCTTCGTTTCGCAACAGTGGCGCGGTACCGTGCCCTCGGTACAAAAGGGTTTTTCAGCGGACTTCCTGGAAAAACTGCAAGAGACACAGGCCGGGGATTACATCGCCGAGCTCGCCTACCGGCGTGGTGGAGTGGTGACCTTCAGAGGTATCGCCGAATTGGAAGAGCCCTTGCCGGCGCTTTCAGGAGGGAAATTCGGGGCCTGCAAGCAGATGTTGCTGGCCGAAGGAATCACCGACCTGATGGCCGTGAGCCTACAGACGCGGGAGCACAACTTCGGAGTAATTCTGTTTCCGCATGCGGAAAGGCGGATGTTCGGCTCTTCGAATTTGCGGCTGCTGATCGGGCTGGCATTGCAGATCGCGCTGACACTGGAAAACTACGTTGTAATGCATGAAGCGCAGCGGCGAACCAAGGAATATGAGATGCTCACCGAGATCGGGCAGGCCATCAGCTCGCATCTCAATCAGGACGAGGTGCTGCGCACGGTGCAGGCCGAGCTGGGCCAGATTTTCGACACCAGCACTTTCTACATCGCGTTTCAGGAAGAAGATGAGATTCGCTTCGAGCTGGAGATCGAAGACGGCATCGTTCTTCCCAAGCGCTCGCGCAAAGCTGGCAATGGATTGACCGAGTACATCCTGAGGACGGGGCAGCCGCTGCTGATCGAATCGAATCTTGAACAGATGCGGTTAAAACTGGGAGTCGATTTCGTGCCTCCGCGGCCCGCCCGGTCCTTCTGCGCGGTGCCTATTCTCCTCGGTGGCAAACCGGCGGGAGTGATGGCGGCGCTGAGCACGGAGCGGGAATCGCAGTTCGTGGCCAGGGACCTCCAGGTCATGCAAACGGTAGCGGGTCAACTGGGAGTGGCGGTCGAGAATGCGCGCCTGTTTACCGAGGAGCAGCGCCGCGCCAAGCATCTCGCGTTTCTTAACAACATCTCCAAGATGGCGATCTCGAGCGAAGACGCCGCGCAGATGATGGCCGATATCGTGCGCGAGATTCAGAAGAACTTCCTCTACGATCACATCGGCATCGGCATCATGGATTACGCCACCAAGGATATCGAGATCAAAGCCGAGGCGGGAACGACTTCGCAAACACTGGGCCGCCGCATCGCGGTGGGCAGTGGAGTTCTGGGAAAGGTTGCACGCACCGGGGTAAGCGCGCTGGTGCAAAACGCCGGCCCAGGGCAGCTCGCCGGCGTGCTGCCGGAATCGCGCGCCGTGCTCTGCCTGCCCATCAGTTACGGCGAGTCGCTGCTGGGCGTGCTCAACGTGGAGAGCCGGGATGAGAATGCATTCGCGCCCCAGGATGTTCTGATCCTGAATACGCTGGCCGATCTTCTGGCGACCGCATTGCACAACTCCTTCGTCTTCCAGAAGCTGCAGCAGCAATCCATCACCGATGGCTTGACCGGCATAAAGACCAGGCGCTTTTTCTGGGAGGCGTTGAGCTCGGAGTGGAAGCGCGCGTCCCGTTCGGGGCGGCCGTTCTCGGTGGTGCTGATCGATTTGGATAAATTCAAAGAGGTCAACGATTCGCTCGGCCATCTGGAGGGGGATCTGGTGCTGGCTCGGGTTGGCCGGCTGCTCGAACAGAAATGCCGCCAGTCGAACGTGGTTGCCCGCTACGGCGGAGATGAATTCATCATTCTCATGCCCGAGACCGGAATCGAGCAGGCACAGGTCCTAGCCGAGAGATTGCGGTTATGGCTGGCCACCGATCCCATGCTGGAAGAGCACCATATCACCGGCAGCTTCGGCGTCGCCAGTTTCCCCGTGCATGGATTTTCCATGGAGGATCTGATTCGCATCGCGGACACGGGCATGTACGTGGCCAAGCACGCGGGGGGTAACCAGGTTTCCACTTCCGATGCGTTCGGCGAGGGCTCAGCAGTACAACGGCAGCTCATCTCCGTTTTTATCGAAGGATTTCTGCAGCGCGAGCTAAACGGGCCGGAGCACCTGGAAGAACTGGTCAGCACGCTCCGCAAACTGTGCGGGCGCGATGGCGACGCAGACCAGAAGGCCATGAAGGAGGCGGTCGAAGCCCTGTCGCGCGCGGCCGAACTCAGAGAGCACAGCGCTGCGGGTCATGGTGAGCAATGCGGCCACTATGCGGGATTGATCGCGCGCGGTCTCAACCTTCCTGCCCAGGAAGTGGAAGACACCATTTTCGCAGGGCGGGTACATGACGTGGGCAAGCTATTCATCCCCGAGCGAATCCTGAACAAGCCAGGCTCACTTACGGAAGATGAATTCTCGGTGATTAAGACCCACGCGCACGTCGGGGCTGAGGTGTTAAGGGCGCTTCCTGAAACCGAGCGCGTGGCCCAGGCCGTTGAATCCCATCACGAAGCCTTCGACGGCAGCGGCTATCCTTTCGGACTGAAGGGTGAGAGTATACCGCTCCATGGCCGCATCATCGCCGTCGTGGACGCCTACGTGAACATGACCAGCGATCGCTCTTTCGCTCCTCCCAAAACCGACGAGCAAGCGCTGGCGGAACTAGGAAAGCTAAGCGGCACGCGCTTCGACGGCATGATCGTGCGCTTGTTTTCGCGCCTGCTCAAGATGCCAACCAAGACTTAATCAGACCATTCCTACCCGAGGGTCAACACCAGGATTGCATCTTTGGGTAGATAGCCCTTTCGGCGAAACCAGTCTTCCATCGCGTCCCGGAGTTGATCGAGCGGGACATGCGTTCCAACTTCCAGGCACCCGTCAACCACGGGCAGCGTGTCGTCAAAGACAGATGCGTTGGTGAAATTGCGCATGCTGAAATTGTCGAGCCATTTCAGCGGACAGGGGTGAAGCAGCCCTTCGTGCTGGTATTCCACGCGGAGTTTGCGGGCGAACATGTCCTAGATTTAAGCACAGAGACCAGTTCGCCGCTGGTCGCGAAAACCGATTTCACCTTCGCTGCCTAGCGGCCGGCAGCAATCGGGAGTTCAACCTCTGCCACGACGCCTTCGAGGTGCTTGAGGGTCTCGTCGATGGTAAGCGAATACATTTCGCGACCTGCGCCTTCACCCGATTCCAGCGCCGTTTTCAGAAAATGGCCGGCGATTTCCTTCGCCAAAGAATCGGTGATCAGCTTTCCGGTGCGGTTTTTGTATTCGACCCAGGCCGGGTGCGGCAAGGCCACCCACACCGGGCGCCCGTCCACCAGAAACTTGATGTCCACTGCATCAGCGTGGCGGGTGGCGATGGCAACTATCAGGGCTTGGTAGAGGCAATGCACTTGTTTCTTGGTCCAGCGGTCGGTGGCAGTGAAGTCAGTGAACATAAGAGACTAACCTGAATATCCGGATAGATATGTACCCGGCAAATATATCGTCCTTTGGGCGAGGGGAGCAAACGGTGTCGCTCCTGTGAAAAACAACTTTACAAAGGTGGGAAATGCTCTGCTAGCCTATCCTTATGCCGCAGTCCGTCAAAGAGCGTGTTGGAAAGTTGCGAGAAGAAATCGCGGAAATCAGTGAAGCAAACCGCCAGTACCTGCAAGGTGGCAAGAAGATGGTCGGAGCTTCCGATCAGGAACGGCGACTGCAAAGATTGCAGGAAATCATGGACGAACTCATGTCCTTGACTGATTGGAAGAAGCCCTGATCTGCAAGAGGAATTGTGATCCCAAGCGAGGCGAGGGATCCGCAGTTTGTCAGTCCGACGCTTGAACTTCCATGGTTTCCGTAATCCAGAACTGTGCCGGAGCGCCTTTCGTGGTGCGAGTGGCAGTCGCCCGGAAACTGCCGGATGTGATTTCGACATCGTAGATATATGGAGGGCGCTCGCCCTTGATGGTGATGTAGTTGCCTGAAATCAGCTCCTCCAGCGAAGCATACCTCCCTTGCGTTGCCTGGTATCCGCGCTCAGCATTCGCGATGCCAACCAGGTCATTCTTCACGCCGGTGATGGTGGCATACTCTGCGGGATTGCCGTTCCCGGCGCCCGGAGTCAGTGTTTTGACCTGCAGAGAGTAGATGTACATGCCGATCGCCATCGTGATGACCGTCCCCAAAAATCCAAAAACACGTAACATAATTCGCTCCGATGCATCTTGTCCCGCAAGTGCAATTGCACCGCGAAACTGGACTCGGGGCAAGTAACCATAGTGCACCTGATCGAGATGGGCAGCTGTCTACTTAAGGTTGGCAGGAATGGCAAACCGGCTTGTCGAATGGCGACCCCGGAGGGAGTCGAACCCCCAACCCTCAGCTCCGAAGGCTGATGCTCTATCCAGTTGAGCTACGGGGCCGTCCGCTGAAGTCACGTCGCAGTGACTGTGAACCGGCGATGTCGATTCTACACCGCAGGCAGCCCCGAATCATCATCGCTATTACCCACGGAAATCCGCCCACGTTGTAACATCAAATCGCATGACCTTCGTGCCTAATCCGGTGGCCAACACCAGTTCACGCCTGCTCGAGTTCGAGACTTTGCGCGATCTGCTCGCCGGTTACGCCTCTTCACCTTTGGGCCAGCGCCGCATCGCGGAACTTCTGCCTTCGCTCGATCGCGCATGGATTGAAAATCAGCAGCAGCTCACTACGGAAATCCGCGAGTATCGTCGAGTCGGCGGACGTTTCGAATTCGCCGGCCTGCCCGAAATCAGGCAACTGATCGAGAAGTCCCGCATTGCTGGAGCCGCTCTTGAAACCAGCGAGATCCGCGACGTTGTCCTGGTCGCCGACCGCGGAGCTGAGTGGCGCGAGATCGTGCGTCAGCCTCCAGCCGCAATGCGCTCCGAGTGGACCGCCGTGGCCGCGCTTTCGTCCGGCATCCAGGATTTCACCGGCTTTCTGCGCTTGTTTCACAACAAGATCCTGCCTGATGGCACGCTCGACGATCGCGCTTCTCCAGAATTGAGCCGTATTCGCCGGGAGATCGAGAAGCAGAAACGGCAGATTCAGGAATCGCTGCGCGGCTACCTGCGGAAACTCGCCGAAGGCGGGACCGTGCAGGATGAACTGATCACCATCCGCGGTGAGCGTTTTGTGATCCCGGTCAAAGTCGAGCAGAAACGCCGCGTGCAGGGCGTGGTACACGGCGCCAGTTCCAGCGGACAGACCGTGTTTGTGGAGCCGCTTGAAACCATCGAGCAGAATAACGAACTTGTCCGCCTGCTGGATGAAGAACAAGCCGAGATCCATCGTGTTCTCCTCGAGATGACGCGCCACATCGGAGAAAACGCCGACGCGATTCTAAACGCTGCCGACGTCCTCGCCGAACTGGAACTCCAGTTCGCCAAAGCCCGCTTCGCCGAAGACTACAACTGCGTAGCGGTGACCTTGTGTGAGACATCAAGGGGAACGGCGAGCGAAGGTCGACTGCTTCTCCATCGCGCCAGACATCCCCTGCTCGAGCGCAACCTGAAACTGAAAAGCGCGAAAATAGTTCCCATCACGATCGAGCTCGAAGGCGACCATCGGCAGCTTGTAATCACCGGGCCCAACACTGGCGGCAAAACCGTCTCTCTGAAAACGCTTGGCCTGCTTGCCCTGATGGCGCAGTCGGGGATTCCAGTCCCCGCGGATCGCGCTGACATGCCGGTTTTCGACGCTGTCCTGGCTGACATCGGCGACTATCAATCGATCGAGCAGAATCTCTCGACGTTTTCCGCCCACGTTACCAACATCGACTTCATCTCGCGCACTGCTACCGCGAAATCGCTGGTACTGCTCGACGAGCTTGGTTCCGCTACCGATCCCGAAGAAGGCGCGGCGCTGGCGGTTGCAATCGCCGAGCACTTTCGCAAAGTCGGATGCATGAGTGTGATCTCGACGCACCACACTTCGCTCAAAGTTTATGGCGCGAATACCGCGGGAGTGATCAACGCCTCGGTCGGCTTCGACGAAGCTACGCTGCAGCCGACTTATGAGCTGAGGATCGGAGTTCCGGGAGCATCCGCAGGGATCAACATCGCGCAACGCCTTGGACTGAATCCCGCCATTATCGCTTCGGCGCGTTCGCGCCTGGGCTCGCAGACTCAAGATGTAGGGCGCTTTCTGGACCGTTTGCACGCCGATCTTCGCGATCTGGAAAAAGAGCGCTTTCGCATGAACGCGCGTGAGCAGGAACTTGACCGCGAGAAATTGCAGCTTGCCAACGAAGGCCGCAAAGAACAGCAAGCCAAAATTCGCGAGATGGAAACGAAGCTCGAAACTCTTTTCCGCGACTTCGAATACCACGCGCGCGAGGCTGTGAACGCCGTGCAGGATCGTGCCGCCGCGCAGAAATTGTCAAAAGACGCCGAACGCCGCATCGCTAAAATGCGCCGCGAATTTCGCGAACAGTTCGATGCAACTGTAGTCGCGCACGCGACCGGCGCCGATCGCGGAGACCCAAACGCCCAGCCCAGCCTGGTGAGGCACGTCTCTGAAGGCGACACCGTCAAGCTCAAGTCGATGGGGCGCGCTGCCGTCGTCAAGAAGAGAATTGGCGAGAATCACTTTGACGTCGAAATCGGCTCGATGAAGATGCGCATCGCCCGCGACGACATCGCCGAAGTGCTGACAAACGCGCTGACTCGCGTCTCCGATTCGCCGGTGCAGGCCGCTCGCGCTCGCGGCATCAGCGTCTCGCTGCAAAACGAATCGGGCGGCCTCAACATGCCCTCCGAAATCAACGTCATCGGCCGCACCGTGGACGAAGCTACCAGCGAAGTCGAAAAATTCGTCGATCGCGCTTTCCTGGCGGGCATGCCGCGGGTGCGCATCGTTCATGGGAGCGGCATGGGCATCCTGCGCAAAGCCCTGCGGCAGTATCTGCAGAAGCATCCGCATGTGGAGTCGGTTACGGAACCACCGATCAACGAGGGCGGGGGCGGAGCTACGGTCGTCGAGTTACGAGTCTGACGGATCGCGTGATCTGGCCACCGGTTCATCGGGCGGTCTGACACGCTTTTCTTCTCTCTGCAAACAGGTAAGAGCCGGTCTTCCACACCTTTCCCACAGCAATTCCGGCCCTGTACTATTCCCCTCAGCACTTCCAACGCTCATAATCATTATCATTACGGGACCGGTGTGCGCCGTCAATGAATTCGAATTCGACCTTGACTTCTTCCGATAACTTCAAAGAGACGCTGAAGCAGCAGGCGGATATCGTCCGGATTGTGGGCGACTACGTCAAGCTTAAGAAGGCTGGGGCGCAGAACTTTTCCGGACTTTGCCCGTTTCATGCGGAGAAGACGGCTTCGTTTTCAGTGCATACAACTCGGCAGTTTTTTCATTGCTTTGGGTGCGGCGAGTCGGGGGACGTTTTTACTTTTGTACAGAAGGTCGAGAACATTACGTTCCCTGAAGCCGTCCGGCTGATTGCTCAGAAGCTGGGCGTGCCGATGCCTAAGGTCAGCTTTTCGAGTCCGGCGGAGGCTCGCGACGCTCAGGTTCGCATGGCGTTGCTCGATGTGCATGTGCGTGCGGTCGCGTTTTTTCAGGAATGTCTGCGGCGTCCAGAGGGGGCGAATGCGCGCGAGTACCTTAAGGGGCGCGGACTGGATGCGGAGACTGTTGCTCGCTTTCGCATTGGGTATGCGCCGGATTCTGGCTTTTTGCTGCGAGATGCTTTGCGGCGGGAGTTCGATGAGGAATTGTTGCGGGAGAGTGGGCTGTTCTCCTGGAAGGAAAGCACTCAGCAGTCAGCAGTCAGCAATCAGCAAAAGCAGGTCCTTCGCTCCGCTCAGGATGACAATGTAATGGAGAACTCGGCGGGCTTGGAACCTAAAGCGGCTGCGGCCATATATTCCAAATTCCGGAATCGCGTTATGTTTCCTATCTGCAATGAGCAGGGCAAGGCGATTGCTTTTACGGGACGCACGCTTTCTGCTTCCACGGATGAGAAGGCTGGGCCTAAATATCTGAATTCTCCGGAGACTGCGATTTACTCGAAGTCGCGCGTGCTGTTCAACCTGGACAATGCCAAAGAAGCGATTCGCAAGCTTGAGTATTCCATCCTGGTTGAAGGGCAGATGGATTGCATTTCGGTGTATGCGGCTGGATTCCACAATGTGATTGCCAGTTCGGGTACGGCGTTTACCGAGCTGCAGGCTAAATTGCTGGGGCGATTCTCTAAGAATGTGGTGGTCAACTTCGATCCGGACACGGCTGGAGCGCGGGCTACGGAGCGGACGCTGGGGTTGCTGGTGGAGGAGGAATTCTCCATTCGCGTGCTCACGTTGGAGACTGGATTCGATCCCGATTTGTTCATACGGCGCAAAGGCAAAGACGCTTATGGGGCGGCGCTGAAGAACTCGCAGAAATATTTTGATTATCTGATCGATCGGGCGCGGGCGCAGTTTCCGGCGCGGAACTCAGAGAGTAAGGTGAAGGCGGTTAACCATCTTCTTCCGCATATTCAGCGGGTGCCGAACCGGATTGTGCGCGATGAGCTGGCGCTGGAAATTTCCCAGAAGCTCGGAATCGATTCGGCGGTGCTGCGGCAGGAATTGAAACATGCGGCTACCACGCGATCCGCTACCGCAGTTAAGGCTCCGGCTGAGGCGCAAGTCACGGGGGCGGAACGCGTGCTGATACGGGCGCTGGCTTCGGCTACCGAGATGCAGTCGGGCGGAACGGGGAGCTCGGCGCGCGAAGGAACGGAGAAGGAATTCGATCCGGCGCGGCAGGCGCAATACGCGCTGCAATCGGAGCGGCTGTATGAGGGTCTGGGCTCGCAGTCGTTGATGGAGGCTCTGCTGGAGGCGGGGACGGAGACGGCGGACGCTATGGCGCTGCCGAAGACGGAAGACGACCGGCGGCTGCTGGCCGCGATTTTGATGTCCGAGGAAGAGGATTTGACGCCGGAGACGGTGGAGGGCGCGGTGCGGGCTTTGCGGCGGATTTATTATCGGCGGCGGCTGGAGGAGGTGCAGCGCGCATTGCAACGGGCAGGGCTTCCGCTGGAGGAACGGCAGGCGCTTTTGCAGGAAAAGGTGCGTTTGAAGCGGGCTTTGATGGATCCGGGACTGGCGGAGACGGGCAGCAAAGCGTCCTGAGTGGAAAAGGAACGTTGGAACGAAACCGGGTTGAGCGACATCTAAAGAGTTAACGGGAAAAGAGATAGGGCACGGCGGGCAGGCGGCAAACGGACACAAACTTTCACAGGCACCGGCGAGCACAGCCGTCGGCGTGCTATACTTCTGAAGTCTGTGCCCCTTGCGCACAACTCCGTAATGAATCCCACCGCTGAATAGTTTGGCGTCCGCGAACCGGCGGCGTCTTGAGGATAATCTGGCTTGGCAATTGATGACAAGTACGACGACATAAAAAAGCTGATCGACGCAGGCAAAGAGAAGGGATATCTGACCTATGATCAGGTCAACGACCTAATCCCGCACGATGTGCACTCTCCTGAAGACCTGGAAGATCTGCTAACCACGATCGGGACCCAAGGAATCGATGTACTCGAAAGCTCGAAAGGGCCGACGACCGATCTGGAAAAAAAATTCGAAGAAGTGGATGAGGCTTCCGAGGATGTCGAACTCGACCTGACCCCGGGCGCTCTGGAAAAAACCAATGACCCTGTCCGCATGTATCTGCGCGAGATGGGGACTGTTCCCCTGCTTACTCGCGAAGGCGAAGTTGAAATCGCCAAGCGAATCGAGCGGGGGCAAAACCGCGTGTTGAAGGCGCTATCGCGGTCGCCGATTGTGATTCGTGAACTCCTCGCTTTGGGCGAGGACCTTGAGAAGGGCGTCCGCTCGATTAAAGAGCTGGTGACGTTCGACGAAGAGGAAATCACGGAAGAGATTGTCGAGAAGCGGCTGAAAGAATTTCTTGCCAAGATTAACAATCTTGACAAGCTCTATAAGAAGGTGGCTCCGCTCCAGGAAAAACTGGCGGCGGTGAATCTGAAGAAGCGGCCGCGCGATCATCGGCGATACCGCTTTCACCTGGCGCATGCGATTGTGCGCACTTCGATCGCGGTGCGGAAGCTCGGCTTCACCAACAACGAACGCAAACGCCTTATTGACCGCGTGAATCGCACGGTTGACGGGATGCGCTCGCTTGACCGGCAGATCCAGAATCTGGAGAAGCGGGCCGAGGCGACGCGCAGCGAAGAACAGCGCAAGGAATATAAGAAGCAGTCGCGCGCGGTCCGCGGAGAGCTGGAAAAGCTCGAAGTGGAAGCGGGCCTGTTGTTCCAGGAACTCAAGCGCACGCAGCGCGAGATCATCCAGGGCGACATGGACGCGGAGCACGCCAAGCGCGAGCTGATTGAAGCGAACTTGCGCCTGGTGGTCTCGATTGCCAAGAAGTATACGAATCGCGGATTGCAGTTCCTCGACCTGATTCAGGAAGGCAACATCGGCCTGATGAAGGCGGTGGACAAGTTCGAATACCGCCGCGGCTATAAGTTTTCGACTTATGCCACGTGGTGGATTCGGCAGGCAATTACTCGCGCCATCGCCGATCAGGCGCGTACGATTCGCATTCCGGTGCACATGATCGAAACGATCAACAAGCTGATCCGCACGTCGCGGCAGCTGGTGCAGGAACTGGGACGCGAACCTACGTCGGAAGAAATCGCCAAGCGGATGGATATTCCGGTGGCGAAGGTGCGGAAGGTGCTGAAGATTGCGCAGGAGCCGATCTCCCTCGAAACGCCGATTGGCGAAGAGGAAGATTCGCATCTGGGCGACTTCATCGAGGACCGGGCGGTGGTTTCGCCGGCCGAGGCGGTGATCAACGTCAACCTCAAGGACCAGACTTCGCAGGTGCTGCGCACGCTGACGCCGCGCGAGGAGAAGGTCATCAAGATGCGCTTTGGGCTGGAAGACGGCTCGGAGCACACGCTCGAGGAAGTCGGGCAGTCGTTCGCGGTTACTCGCGAACGTATACGGCAGATTGAGGCCAAGGCGCTGAGAAAGCTGCGGCATCCATCGCGCTCGCGGAAGCTGCGGGCGTTTATGGACGGGGTTAGGGACTAAGGTCAGAGGTTAGAGGTCAGATTGCAGAAGTGGGGCGCGAGTGATCGCGCCCTTGTGCGATTTTGCCACTTCGAAGCCTCTAGATCTTCTGCAATCTCTGCACGTCGTGGACGCCGGGGATCTGACGGACGCCGTCGATGATTTTCTGGAGATGTTTCAGGTCGGCGATCTCGAGGACAACGTCTACGCAGGCTCGGCCGTTCTCGCTGCGGGATTCCATACTGCGGATGTTGGTTTGGGTGTCGCTGATGACGGCGGTGATTTGTTTGAGCATGCCCCAGCGGTCGTCACAGAGAAGCGTGAGTTTTACGGGATAGGAAACGGGCTGGCCGTCTTTGTCGCCGGCCCAGAGCACGTCGATGCGGCGGTCGGGTTCGTAGAGAAGATTGGTGACGTTGGGACAGTTGATGGAGTGGACAGCAACGCCTTTCCCGCGGGTGACGTAGCCGACGATGGCCTCGCCGCGAATGGGGTTGCAACAGCGGGCACGATAGACGAGCAGGTCGCCTTGTCCGCGGACGACGATGGCGTTCGTGTCTCCGCCAAAAACGCGGCGGACAACGCTACTCAATCCATGGGATGCAGCCTGCTCTTCGCTGTCGGACATGGGCTCTGCGCCGGCGGGCGCGAATTTCGCGAGCACCTGGCGGGCGGAGTACTTGCCATAGCCGATGCCGGCCATCAGGTCGTCGGGACGGCCGAGCCCGTATTCGCTGGCCGCTCTCTGCAGGTCGGCCTCCTTGATTTCCTTCAGCGAGATGCGGTATTTGCGCGCTTCCTTTTCGATCAGTTTTCTTCCGATTTCGATAGCGCGCTCACGCTGGTGGACGTTGAGCCAGTGCTTAATCTTGTTGCGGGCGCGGGACGACTTGACGATCGCCAGCCAGTCGCGGCTGGGCTTGTGTCCGGGCTGGGTGATGACCTCGACGATGTCGCCGGAGTGGAGCTTGTGGCGGAGCGGAACCATGCGTCCGTTAACCTTGGCGCCGGTGCAGCTGTGGCCCACCTCGGTGTGGATGGAGTAGGCGAAGTCGATGGGTGTGGACTCGCGCGGCAGTACCAGAACTTTGCCCTTCGGCGTGAAGGTGTAAACCTCTTCGGGGTAGAGATCGACTTTCAGGGTGGAGAGAAATTCATTGGGATCGGAAACATCGCGCTGCCATTCGACAACCTGGCGGAGCCATGCCAGGCGCTGTTCGTCCTCGGCGGAGACGGTGCCGTCCTTGTATTTCCAGTGGGCGGCGATGCCTTCCTCGCACATCTTGTGCATTTCTTCGGTACGAATCTGGATTTCGAAGGTCTCGCCGGTCTCGGTAATGACGGAAGTGTGCAGCGACTGGTACAGATTGGGCCGCGGCATGGCGATGAAATCCTTGATACGGCCGGGCACGGGGCGCCAGAGGTTGTGGATGATGCCGAGAACGGCGTAGCAATCCTGCACGGAGTTGGTGATGACGCGCATGGCGTAGAGGTCGTAGACCTGGTCGACACTGATGCGCTGGCGCTGCAATTTTCTGTGGATGCTGTAGAGGCGCTTGACGCGGCTCTCGACGCGGCCGGTGATGCCGGCCTCCTTGAGACCGTCGCGCAGCACGCCTTCAACCCGCGTCATGAAGGCTTCGCCTTCTTTGCGACGGGACTCGACGGCGACGCGGACCTGCTCGAATCCGATGGGATCGACATACTTGAAACCGAGGTCCTCGAGTTCGCCGCGAATCTTGCCCATGCCGAGACGGTGCGCGATGGGAGCGTAGATTTCGAGCGTCTCTCGGGCGATTTTCTGCTGGCGTTCCGGCTCCAGATGCTCGAGGGTTCGCATGTTGTGCAGGCGATCGGCGAGCTTTATGAGGATGACGCGAATGTCATCGACCATGGCCAGCATCATTTTGCGGAGGTTCTCGGCTTGCGCTTCTTCTCTGGTGGAGAAATCGATTTTGCTGATCTTGGTGACGCCCTCGACGATGTGGGCAACCTGTTCGCCGAATTCCTGGCGGATTTCGACGGTGGTGACCGAGGTGTCTTCGACCGAGTCGTGGAGAAGTCCCGCGGCTATGGAAATCGAATCCATCTTCATGTCGGCGAGAACGTTGCCGACTTCGAGGGGATGGACGAGGTAGGGCTCGCCGGAGGCGCGGAGCTGTCCAGCGTGGTGTTTCTGGGAGAATTCGTAGGCTTTCATGACCAGATTGAGGTCGTCGTTGGGACGGTTCTCGCGCAGCTTCCGCATCAGCTCGCGGAAGCGGGTCACGTTGAGCACGTTGGTCGCGATCTGTTCACGCAACGTCGCCATGATGGATTTTAACCCAACGGAATGCTATTTCACCGCCGAGACCCGAGCCGCCGAGAAAGGCATTTGGGCTGGTAGAGTATGGGGGACCGGGCTTCTTGGCCCGGTATCAGGTTGTCTGGCACGAGCAACGCGGGCGGGTCGCCCGCGTCCACACGGGCTTATGGGAGGTAAAGGCTTGGGAAGGGTATTGGTTACTGGGGTTTCGGGGCCGATTGGGAGGGCGCTTCTGGCTTCTTTTGCGCCGGAGGGGACTGAGATTGTGCGGCTGGTGCGGGGACGGGCTCAGAATGCGGTGCAGATTTCCTGGGATCCGCTGGCTCCGCTGTCGTCGGCGGCGGTTTCGGGGTTCGATGCGGTGGTCCACTTGGCGGGGGAGAGTGTGGTAGGCCGCTGGACCGAGACGAAGAAGAAGGCGATCCGCGACAGTCGTGTGCTGGGAACGCGCCACCTGACTGCGGCGTTGGCCCAGACTGAGGTCAAGCCGCGCGTATTGGTGTGCGCGTCGGCGGTCGGGTTCTACGGGAATCGGGGCGAGGAACTTCTACGCGAAGAGAGTGCGACTGGGCAGGGATTTCTGTCGGAGGTTTGCCGCGACTGGGAGGAGGCCAGCCGGATTGCAGCGGAGGCCGGAATCCGTACCGTGCACATGCGGATCGGGCTGGTGCTGAGCGCGAAGGGCGGGGCGCTCGGGAATATGCTGACGCCATTCAAACTTGGCCTCGGCGGACGGATTGGATCGGGGCGGCAGTGGTGGAGCTGGATTCATGTGGAAGACATCGTGGGGGGCATTCATCACGCGATCGGCACTGAGTCGCTCTCCGGGCCGGTGAATTTTGTGGCGCCGAATCCAGTGCGCAATGCGGAGTTTACCAAGGTGTTGGCGTCGGTTCTGGGACGGCCTGCATTCTTTCCGGTGCCGGAGTTTGCGGTGCGACTGGCTTTCGGCAAAATGGCTGGGGAGGAGTTATTGCTGGCCAGCCAACGGGTGGAGCCCGGCAAACTTAAGGAAAGCGAGTATACGTTCCGTTTCAGCGAGTTGCGGGCGGCGCTGGAGAATCTGGTGGGATAATCCTCTGGTGCGATGGGATCAAACCCGAGTGTGATTGTTGTCACAGCGTGGTTGTCCTGAAGCTGCCACACTAAAACAGCATGGTGAAGAAGTCCATTGCGGCGGCGCTGCTGGCAGCGATGATGGCTTGGGCAGAGATGGCCATGGCGCCGATGTTCCTCATGCATGCCGGCCATGTGCATCCGGCGCGTGAAGTGGCTGAGCACATGGCGGTTCACCATCACGTTATGCCCGCGAGCCACCCGTGTTGTCCGGGGCTGGGCAAAAGCGGAGAGGCGGCTCCGTTGGAGTTCGCTGCTACCAGTCTGCCGTGCCAGGAACAGCATCGCTGCTGTCTCTTGCAAGGGCCGCAGAACCTGCCCGCACCTGTTAGTTCGCGATACAGACTTTCGCAAGATATTGCCTCGGCAGAGATTGCCCAACTCAGCCTGGCCCAGGCAGAGTCGCACGTTTCTCCGGCCACTGCGGTGGTGTCTGGTCCTCCACTAGGACTGCTGGGAATGGTCCTCCGGGTCTAGATTTCTCCTGAGAATTTTCTGGAGTGCCTTTCGGCGGCCGCTGGCCGCTCAACCGTAATCATAACTTTGATAAGGAGATCTTATGAAATTCAGACTGTTTGCTTTGATCCTCATCGTTGCCCTGTCGCTGGTTGGCTGGGCGCAGGATACGCCGGGAACTTCGGCTGCTCCCAAATTGACGCCGGCCCCGCAAGCGCAAGGGTGCTGTCATCACAACCCGGCCGATATGATATGAAGGACGGCAAAGGGTGCTGCCATCAAGCCGCGACCGATGCCAAGGAAGCCAAGGCCTGTTGCGGTAAAGACAAGTGTGAAATGAAGGACGGCAAGTCTTGCTGTGAAGGCAAGGACATGAAAGCCGCCATGAAGGACTGCAAGAAGAACAGCAGTTGCACGGACGGCAAGTGCTGCGGCGAAGGCAAATGCTGCGGCGAGGCCAAGGGCGACAAAACCGCCATGGACTGCTGCGGCAGCAAGTGTGAACGGCAGCCGCACACACCAGCGGCGAGTTAGTTCAGCCTGGTAACGTTTCGCGCCCCGGTCGCTCAGCGGCCGGGGCTTTTTATTCTGGGGGGCCGTCCGATTGGATGTGGGTGCGCGTAATACGGTCGTGCCAACATAATCCGTCCTGGTCAAGAACGCACCAGAGATAGCCGAGTCCAGCGGAAAACGCGGAGAGAAACGACGCGAGTACGCGCCAGCGGCGTGAACGGCGGTTTAGCGGCGAGCCGCCAAAGCCTGCGAGCCGCAGCCGGGCGGCGCGAAGTCCGGGCGTCGAACCGGTGTAGACCACAAACAGGAATTCGTAAGACGTCCAGAGCAGGACTGCGATCCCGACGAGGGCGGCGGCGAGGATCGGGAGTGAGTCGTGAAGGGAAGTCAGGTTGAGGGTCAGGCCGTGGATGAAACTGGCGTTTAGACGAAGAAAAATTGCGGTGAAGGCCGCAAGAGCCATTGCCAGGATAATGCCATCCACGAGGAAGGCCAGCGCGCGCCGCACTATTGATGCAGACGGGGACGCGGCGGGAGAGTCGGCGTCTCGCCTGTCGCCCGGCTCCTGATGAGCGGGTTCGATCAGCATTCCACCCAACGCCGGAGGCGGCGGCAGAATCTCCGGGACTTCGACTATGCGCGGACGATGACGATCAAAGACGGGATCGGCCAGGTCGCTCGGGTGAAAAACCGGGATTGCGGCGGAACGCGGGAATTCTATGACATTGGCGGATAGTTCCGGAGCTTGCTCCGATGCTTGACCCTTCGACGGTTGGCGCGGTTCCGCGAAGCTGGGAGCCTCGACCGCCCTCGGTTCTTCTTTTGTTTGGAAGGTGAAGTCTTGCTCGTCTCGCGCTGGTGCCGCCGCCACCGGCGCCGATCCACTTGCGGTCGCGGTACGCGACCAGCTCTCGGGCGCATCAAACGGTAGGAGCAGTGATGGATAGCGCGGAGTCCGGGGCTTGCGCCGCGTGCGATAGCGTTCGAGGCGAGCGGCTACCTCGACGCGCCAGGAATCCGGGTTCGAATCCGGGTTCGGATCGGCGTTCGGATCAAGGTTCGGATCGAGGGTCGGACAAGCGCTCGGTTCCGAGGCCGCAGGTTCAGCCGCGGCGCAGAGGTGCGCGTGGGCGGCGGGATCGCCGCCGGTCGAACAGCTTGTCAATCCGGTTGTCATCAGTCCAGTCGTCATCAGTCCGGGCTCAATCCGGTCGCTGTAGTCAAGTCGTCGTAATCAAGTCGTCGAAGAATGCCAGCAGCCAGAGCCAGGCCAGGCACAATTGGGGGAGATCACAAAAAATGCGCAGCTTTGCTTCGCCTGCCGCTCGCGTGCTAAGGTCAGTTGGTTCCCGTTGGCAGACCGGTTTGCGGAGCGCACGCGCGCTTGCAGATCATGTTCTCGCAGATCACCGCTAATGATCACCCGCTCTCGAATCTTTATCACGGCCGCATTGGTCTGTCATCTGCTTCTCGCTTCCGGGATAGTAACCAGCCAGACGCTGCCCCCTGCCTCGGCGACGGTTTCTACGCCTGAGAGCGGTCCGGTGACGGCGCCGGTTCTACCGACTGCGCCTGTCAGTCAGACGGAGGAGCCGGTTACGATCCGGGCGGTGCAGCAGGAAAAGGATGGGTCGATCTACCACCTGCGGGGCGAGTCGGAAATCGACTATCGCAACTACATCCTGCACGCGGATCAGATCACCTACAACTCGGACACGGGGGACAGCGAACTGGAGGGCCACGTGGTGCTGGATGGCGGCCCTTACGACGAGCACGTCGTGGCCAGTCACGGCACTTACAACATCCGCACGCAAATCGGAACATTCTATAGCGTGATCGGAACGGTGGGAATGCAGATGCGGAAATCCCGCTACGTGCTT
The DNA here is from genome assembly GCA_963773955.1 of uncultured Acidobacteriaceae bacterium. GTDB lineage: Bacteria > Acidobacteriota > Terriglobia > Terriglobales > Acidobacteriaceae > Acidiflorens. The sequence continues at coordinate 58,510 of CAVZDM010000134.1, forward strand.
ACCACCACCAATCCGTTTGCCTTTACCGGGAAGATTGTCGAGAAGCACGGACCCGATCACTATCTGGTGCGGCAGGGCACGGTCACCACTTGCGAGTTGCCGCATCCGAAGTGGCTCTTCGACGCGCAGCACATTTCAGTGGATGTGGACGGCACGGCGAAGATCTATAACAGCGACTTCCAGCTGATGGGAATGCCGGTGTTTTATTTTCCGTTTGTAAGTTATCCAGTTCAAAAAAAGCGGCAGAGCGGGCTGTTGATTCCAACTTTTGGCACCTCGTCGACCAAGGGATATATTGCCGGTGAATCGGTGTACTGGGCCATCAATCGCAGCATGGACGCCCTGGTGGGCGCCGATTACTATTCGAAACGAGGTTGGTTCGAACGCGGAGAATTCCGTGCCCGCCCGAGCGACAGTTCGTATGTGTTCTTCAACTACGTGGGGATGGTGGATCGCGGCATCGGGAGTCCACCGCAGAACCAAGGCGGCGAGGATGCGCGTTTTATGGCGGAGCGTGCTTTGGGGACCTTCCGCGGCGTTGCGAATGTCGATTACTTGAGTTCGTTCGTTTTCCGCCTCGCCTTTACCGATGTCTATACCCAGGCGATCGATTCGGAAGTGCGGTCGCAGATTTTTCTCTCCAACACGACTAACGGGTTTCATGTCAATGCGCTGGCGGAGCGCTACCAGAACTTCGAAGTGTGCGTGCCGCCAGCCGTACCGGAACCCGGAAGTTGCAGCACGATTACGCAGACCGAGCTGGTTCGGATCCTGCATACGCCAAGCTTCTTCCTTTCCGGCGAGGAGCGGCAGTTGGGAAATACGCCGCTGTACTGGTCGTTCGAGAGCGCGGCCGAAGGCTTGCAACGGCGCGAAATTGGGTTCCGCACCGGTCCCATGGTGGGCAGGTTCGATCTGGCGCCCTCGCTCACGATGCCGGTGCAGTGGCAGGGATGGTCGTTTCGTCCCGAGCTTGCGCTGCGGGATACGTTCTACACGGAGCAGGGCAACGCGACAACTTCGACAACCGCGGCCGATGACATTCTGAATCGCAAATCACTGGAAACTTCGGTCGAGGTGCGTCCGCCGGCATTGTCGCGGGTGTTCGATCGTCCCTGGCTCGGACGCAAATGGAAGCATGTGATTGAGCCGCGTATGAAGTACGACTACGTCACCGGCATCAATAACTTTGCCAATATTCTGCGCTTCGATGCCTCCGATGTGCTCAGCAACACGAACGAACTCGAGTACTCGGTGGTGAATCGGCTTTACGCCAAACGCGTCGATCCCAACGCCAAGGATTGTGACGTGCTGACGATGAGCACGCTCACTATCGGCGGGCCTCCGCACGTCGGCGTGGTGCCGTGGGAAGTGCCTCCGAACCCGGACGCGCAAATTTGTGCCTCGGGTCCGCGAGAGATCCTGAGTTGGGAGATCGGACAGAAATATTTCTTCGATCCCACGTTTGGGAATGCGCTGGTTGCGGGGCAACGAAACGTGTTCACGACCACTGCCGACTTCACGGGCACTGCCTTTCTGGATGCGCAGCGGCGATTCGCTCCACTGATTTCGCGCTTGCGCATCGAGACCAGCCCGCGCACTAATACCGAGTGGGACCTGGACTACGACATCAAGACCGGCCAAATCAATTCCAGCCTGGCGCTGGTGAACTATCACTACGGTCCATTTACCATTGGGGGAGGCGATGCTTTTCTGCGGGTTGTAGACACGGTAGCGGGAACGACACCGACAAACTGTGCGGTACATGCGACTGCTACAAGCGCAGGCGTCTGCGATTTCCAACAGTTCCGGGTGTTGTTTGGCTACGGTCAACTCAATAAGCGCGGCTTGAGCGCCGCCAGCAGCTTCGGTTTTGACGCGGACAATGGGTCTCTGCAGTACGCGACGGCGCAGACGAGTTATACCTGGGACTGTTGCGGGCTGAACCTGGAGTATCGGCGCTTTGCGCTGGGAACGGTACGTAACGAAAATGAATATCGTTTCTCGTTTACGCTGGCGAATATTGGCGCGTTCGGCAACCTCAAGCGACAGGATCGGCTGTACTAGCCGGTTGATTCGACTTCGGCATCCAAACTGTTTTCGGGGATAATAGAAGATCGTGAATACTGCGGCCATGCTCGATCAGAAGGCTGAGCGCCTGCGCCAGATCCTCGCCGGCAGGGCTCGGTTGATCGTCGCTTACTCGGGTGGCGTGGACTCCGCATTTCTTGCCTGGATGGCGCATCAGGTGCTGGGTAACCAAATGCTGGCGGTGATTGCCGATTCCGCCAGCCTGGCGCGAACTCATCTTGAAGACGCGCTTGGTTTCGCGCACGAGCACGAAATTCCGGTCGAGGTTGTAGAAACTCAGGAACTGGAGAATCCAGCGTACATCCGCAACGATGCCATGCGCTGTTTTCACTGCAAGGATGAATTGTTCACCGTCCTCGAGCGCTACCGCGAAGCCCGCGCATTCAATGACGTCGCCTATGGAGTGAACGCCGACGATGCGGGCGACTTTCGTCCCGGACAGCAGGCCGCGTTGCAGCATCGGGTTCTGGCCCCGCTGCTCGAAGCCGGTCTGAACAAGGCGGAAATCCGGGAGCTGGCACGGCAAGCAGACTTGCGGGTGTGGGACAAACCGGCCTCCGCCTGCCTTTCCTCGCGCATGGAGTACGGACGCCCGGTTACGCCCGAAGCCCTGAGTGTAATCGAACGCGGCGAAGACGCACTGCGGGCCATGGGGTTCCGGCAATTCCGCGTGCGCCATCACGGGGAAATCGTGCGCATTGAGATTGCGCGCGAAGAACTTCCCCGCGCCTTGACCGCTGAGATGGCGTGCGAGTTCACCGCCGTGTTCAAAGGACTGGGATTCAAATTCGTCACTCTCGACCTGGAGGGATTCCGCTCCGGGTCGATGAATCAATTGCTGTCTGCCGAAGAATTGCGACGGGGACGGGTCTGAAAAACGGGGTTGTCTGTCGAGAGCCCCGCCGCTAGAGCGAGGCTCCGTGTGTCTTGCTGCCATGAGATAATCAAGCGGCTCCCTCATGCTCAGGTGGTTTCGATTCATGATTGTTCGGCGCGCGTTCCTGGCTCTTTTACTGATCTGTCTGGGCTGCTCGGCCCAGTCACCTTCTTCACCGCCTCCTCCTCTTTCTCCTCCTGCGGATGTTGTGCGCGTGATCGAGCGGCATGTTCGGGCGCAATATTCCCTGCCCCCCGACGTAAAAGTGATTTTGGGGCCGCTCCGGTCTAGCGAGTTTGCGAACTATGACGCGCTGACGGTTACGTTCACCAGTCCTAGTAAGAAACAGAACTTCGAGTTTCTGCTTTCGCAGGACCACAAGACGCTGGTGCGCGTGACCAGGTTCGATCTGACCAGAGATCCGTATGCTGAGATCATGAAGAAAATTGATGTCAGTGGGCGTCCGACACGAGGCAACAAAGATGCCAAGGTGACGGTCATCAACTATGATGATTTTGAGTGTCCATTCTGTTCGCGCATGCACGCGACACTTTTCCCCGGACTTTTCAAGGAATACGGCGATCGCGTTCTATTCATCTACAAGGATTACCCGCTTGAAGAAATTCATCCCTGGGCGGTGCACGCGGCGGTGAACGCCAATTGCCTGGGCGCGCAAAGCGGCGACGCCTACTGGGACTATGCCGACTATCTCCATGGCAATCAGCGGTCGATCGGGGGCGAAAATGGCCGCGACGGCCAGAATGCGGAACTCGATAAGCTGGCCACACAACAGGCTCAGAAGCATAATCTCGACGTTGCGAAGTTGCAGGCATGCGTCAAGGCCCAGGATGAAAAGGGGGTGCGCACCTCAATGCACGAAGGAGATGCCCTGGGAGTGGACGCGACTCCGACGATGTTTGTAAACGGACAGAAACTGGATGGAGCCGTGCCTCCGGATGAGGTACGAGCCGCGTTCGATCAGGCGTTGAAGGATGCCGGGGTTGCGCCTCCGGAGCACAAGCCTGCGGCAGCGGAAGTGAAGACTCCGTCGGCGGCGCCATCGAAGTAACGGAATTTGCAAGTTGTAATGGGTGATTGAAAAATCGCACGATTGCGGATTAAAGAATTACAAATTAGAAATTGCCAATCACAAATCTCCTTTAGATTGACTCGCCGTTGTGGCGGAGGGAAAACTTGAGAAATCGTAACTGCTTTGGGCGAGCGGGCCTGGTCATGGTCAGCACATTTCTGTTGATTGGGCTATCGGCTTGTAACCGCAACAGCAGCGGCGGGGACGTCATGGCCTCGGTCAATGGGCGGAAGATTTATCGCAGCGAAGTCGACAAATATTACGCCAACCAGACGGCGGGCTCTGATCAGCAGCCGACGGGTGAGCAGGCGGTGAGCCTTCGGCTGAGCATTCTGAATGAGCTGATCGAAACGGAAATCCTGATGCAGCGCGCGGAGAAGCTGGGGCTGCTGGCGACGGACGAAGAAGTAGACCGCAAGCTGAACGAAATCAAGTCGCCCTACACCGCCGAAGAATTTAACAAGCGCCTGCAGGACAAGAAAATATCGCTCGACGACTTCAAGCGCGATCTGCGGCGCTCGCTCACCCGCGACAAGGTGTTGAACAAAGAGATCACATCGCGCATCAACATCACCGACCAGGACGTTTCCGGCTACTACAACGAGCACAAGGCCGAATTCAACCTGATCGAAGCGCAGTACCATTTAGCGAAAATCATGGTTTCGGGAATGGTGAGCGCCCAGGTGCACCACTTGCAGAACAGCAAGGCGCAGAACGATGCCGAGGCGCGCAAGAAGATCGAGATGATTGCCAACCGCCTCGATAGCGGCGACGACTTCGCCACGCTGGCTATGAATTATTCTGAGGATCCGGAGACCAGCAACAACGGCGGCGATTTGGGAATGGCTCCCGAATCTGCGCTCAAGAATGCCGATCCGGCAACCCGCGACGCGGTGATGAAGCTCAAACCGGGGCAGTATACGTCTGTGATTCCCATGGTCAATCCGACCAATCATCAGCCCTACGCTTACATGATCGTGAAACTGATTTCGAAGGAACCGGCGGGCCAGCGGGACTTGAATGATCCGCGGGTGCAGCAGGCGATCCGCCAGCAATTGCGCGATCGCCGTGAACAGTTGCTGAAAGCGGCGTACTACGAGACCCTGCGCGACGATGCCAAAATCACAAATTACTATGCGGAAGAAGTGCTGAAGAATTTGGGAGCGGCGAAGTAGAGCCGAGGTTGGTTCGCTGGACAGCCGGGGCGGCTGTCCCTACGCGTTGCGTCTTTAGCCTTCCAGCTTTTTCGTCAAAACTTCGTTCACCAGCTGGGGATTGGCCTGACCCTTCGAGGCTTTCATTACTTGGCCGACAAAGAACCCGATCATGGTCTTTTTACCGGCGCGATATTGCTCCACTTGCTTTGGATTGGCTGCTATTAATTCGTCGGCGAGTTTCTCCAGGGCCGACGTGTCGCGCGATTGCTCGGGACGCCCCTGGGCTTCGTAAACGGCAGGGAAATCCCGGTTGCGCTCGAAGCAAAGGTCATAAAGATCTTTCAGCATTTTGCCTGAGATCGCACCCGACTCGACCAGATCGGCCGAGGCCGTCACCCCAGCCATCGAAATTGGCGACTGCTCGAGTTCGAGACCCTGCGTTTTCAGGCGTCCGAGTAATTCGCTCTGGACCAGGTTGGCGACACGCTTGGGGTTTTTTGCGGTGCGGGCCGCGGACTCGAACTGGTCGGCCAGCGCTCGCGTCAACGTCAGCGTGTGGGCATCGCCTGCGGTAATGCCGTACTCCTTCATCATGCGCTGACGGCGCGCTTCCGGAAGTTCGGGCAGACTGGCGCGGATGGCGGCTTGCCATTTCTCATCGACCACCAGGGGAAGCAAATCGGGTTCGGGAAAATAGCGGTAATCGTGCGCCTGCTCCTTCGAGCGCATGCCGTAAGTCTTGCCTTCGTGCGCGTTGTAGAGGCGCGTTTCCTGCGTGATTCTGCCACCGCCCTCGATGACCCCGATGTGGCGCTCGATCTCGTACTCCAGCGCCTGCCTGATGAAGCGGAACGAGTTGACGTTCTTGACCTCGGTTTTCGTGCCGAATTCTTTCTGTCCGCGAGGCCGCACGCTGATGTTGGCGTCGCAGCGCAGCGAACCTTCCTCCATGTTGCAGTCGCTGACGCCGGTGTAGAGGATGATTTCCTTGAGGCGTGTGAGGTACTCGTAAGCTTCCTCGGGCGACCGCATGTCGGGTTCGCTGACGATCTCGGCCAGGGGCACGCCGGTGCGGTTCAGATCGATGGCGGTCTTATGGGCAGCATCGGCGAAGCCCTCGTGCAGGCTCTTGCCCGCGTCTTCCTCGAGATGCAGGCGGGTGATGCCGATTTTTTTCTTACCACCGCTTACGTCGATTTCGATGCATCCAAATTCCGCCAGCGGCTTGTCGTATTGCGAGATCTGGTACCCCTTCGGCAGGTCAGGATAAAAATAGTTTTTCCGCGCAAAGATTGAAACTTCGTTAATGCGGCACTGCAATGCCATCGCCGCCAGAGCCGCGAATTCCACGGCTTTCCGGTTCAGAACGGGCAGGGCTCCGGGAAGGCCCAGACACACCGGGCACACGTTAGTGTTCGGCGGATCGCCAAAACGAGTCGAGCAGGAGCAAAAGATTTTCGACGCGGTCAACAGCTGGACGTGGACTTCAAGTCCGATGACCGGCTCATACTTCGCTAGGAGATCCTCGGAAACGGCTGGCGTGGTCGCCATAGTATAAGGATTATAGCTGGACCCTTCGGCCGGGCTCAGGGCAGGTTCGCGAGGACGCCCGTCGCTCCATCGACGGCTACTGTCTCTTGACCTCCGGCGCGCTCAAGTACTTCTCCATCGGAATTTCGAAATACATCAACTCATTGCCTTTCGCGTCGTGCACTCCCATCAGGTAGAAACTGGCTCCAGCCAGTGGGTTCGAGATGTCGAGAATATCGAAAAACAAGAAGCCGCGCGCCGTGGAGTGCGGTTCCACCGCCTTGGCGCCAAACTGAGCCTGCTCGATTTCGTCCCAGGTCTTGCGGCTCACTCCGCCCTTGACCTCTTTCTTGGGCAACGGAATCGGCAGCGTATTCTGCCGGTCATTCCGCGTAGGATGAGAGAGGCGGCGCAGCAGATCGTCCATAGTCGCAGGGAACAACTTGCTGCGATCTTTGGTATTCATCTGGGCCTTCATGTCGAGGAGAGAGACGGGCTGATCGCCATCATTCGTGATCACGAAGAAGACTGGCATATAACCGTTGTTGCGATAGTTGACGGTGAAGATCGAGGCTTTGTCCTCGACGTCGTAGGGATCGACCGCAACCGTAACTTTCTCCATGGGGTGGTCGTCGTGCGCCGGATAGGTGCGGGCGGATTGCGCAGTGGGCATCACAAACTCTTTGGCCGCAATCGCACCCAGGCAGCAGAGCAGCACAAAAACACAGACTGCCGCAGAACGTGGGGCTCGCGGCATCGGTGCGCCAGGCGATTGTTGCAAAGCTGCATTATGCATACGTGAATTATAGGATGCCGTCGGCGCGAGCCGCGCTGTCTCGTCCCAAGATCAGATTTTGGCGCGCCATTTAGAATGGGACTTCTCTTCATGTATGCGCTCTACAGTGCGTTGCTTGCTTTGTTCCTGGGGCTGACGCTGCCCTACTGGGTGCTGCAGATGATGCGGCATGGCAAGTATCGGGCGGGTCTGCGCCAGAGGTTCGGCGCCGTTCCTCCCGCTATCGGCGGTCGCGGCGAGAAACCTGCCATCTGGGTGCATGCGGTTTCGGTGGGCGAGGTGGTTGCTTCGAGCGCGGTCGTTATAGCGCTGCGGGAGAAATTTCCGTCTCATCGCGTGCTGATTTCGACGAACACCAGCACGGGGCAGAAACTCGCCGCCCAGCGGTTCGGCGCGGAGAACGTGTTCTACTTCCCTTTGGACTTTGCCTTGGCCGTCCGGCCTTACTTCGACGCTCTACGTCCGGAACTTGTAGTGGTCGCCGAAACGGAATTCTGGCCAAACTTTCTGCGGCTTGCCAAACGCAGCGGGGCTCGCGTCGCCGTGATCAACTGCCGCATTTCTGACCGCTCGCTTCCCGGCTACAAGCGGTTCCGCTTCTGGCTCCCGAGGTTGCTGGAGAAGACGCTCGGGAACGTCGATTTGTTTTTAGCCCAGACCGAAGAGGACCAGGAGCGGCTCCTCGAAATTGGCGCGGCTGAAACGAAGGTCACGGTGGCGGGTAACCTGAAATTCGATGTGGCGCCGCCGCCATTGCCGAAAATTGTTGCCAGTCTTCGCCAGGAGTTTACCGAGTCCGGATCGGAGCCGGTTCTGGTGTGTGGCAGCACGCTTGAAGATGAGGAAGGCTCGCTGCTCTCGGCGTTTCGCAACATCCTGGTCAATCACCCCAAGGCCGTGATGATCCTGGCACCGCGGCATCCGGAGCGTTTCGCGGAGGTCGCCGCGCTGGTCGAACAACTCGGTTTTCGGATGTGGCGGCGTTCTCTGTGGAGCGGCGAAGCGCTGGCTGGCGGCGTGTTTCTGGTTGATAGTATCGGAGAACTATCTGCGCTCTATTCGCTGGCCACGGTCGCGTTCGTTGGCGGGAGTCTGGTGCCACGCGGCGGGCACAACATTCTTGAGCCTGCACTGTATGGCGTTCCCATCGTCACCGGGAACCATTACGAGAATTTTCGGGACGTCGTCAATTTCTTTGCCAGTCGCAATGCAGTCCGCATCGTTGGATTGGCGGAACTGCCCCTGGTCTTCATGGAGTTGATCGACAACAGCGAGGAGCGAGCAACACTCGGCAGGAACGCACTGGCCGCACTTGAATCGCAGCGCGGCGCCACGGACAGAACGATCGCAGCACTGGTTCAGCTTATGAGCGAGCGGCACGAAGGCTCAGCATGAATCCGCTCACCGTGCTCTACGGCGCCGCCACTGCTTTCCGGAACAAGATGTTTGACCGCGGGGTACTGTCCTCGCGGCGGCTTGAAAAGCCGGTGGTCAGCGTTGGGAATCTGTCGGTGGGCGGTTCGGGCAAGACTCCGTTCGTGATTGCGCTCGGCGAACTGTTGAAGGCGCGAGGCATTCCGTTCGACGTGCTCTCACGCGGATACGGACGCCGGGCTCGCGGCGTGCTGATAGTTGAGGCCGATGGCAAGGCCGCCGACTTCGGCGATGAGCCGCTGCTGATCGCGAGGCGGCTGGGTGTTCCGGTGATCGTCGGCGAAAGCCGTTATGCTGCGGGCCTGGTTGCAGAGCAGAAATTTCGACCGCAGCTGCACATTCTCGACGATGGCTTTCAGCATCGCTCCCTGGCTCGTGACTTCGACATCGTACTGCTGACCGAGGGCGATTTCGATGACAACCTGTTGCCCAGGGGCCGTTTGCGCGAACCGCTGTCGTCGCTGCAACGCGCCGATGCCATCGTCTTGCCGCAGGACTCTTCCGCACACGACGTGGAGATCAAGAATTTCGCTCGCGCAGGGAAGCCTGTCTGGCGAATGAGTCGGCAAGTTTCCATCCCCGCCCCTCCTGTCGCACCGATTGTGTTCTGCGGGATCGCGCGGCCGCAGCAATTTTTTGCCCAAGTACGTGCCGCCGGAGTTACGCCTGCGGCGGAGGTCGAGTTTCGCGATCATCACGCTTATAACGGAATGGACGTCGAGCGCCTGCTCAGCATGTGCGGCAAACTCAGCGCCGGCGGCTTCCTGACTACGGAGAAAGATGCGGTCAATCTGGAATCATTATCCTTACAGACGGACCTTAAGCCGTTCGCGGTCGCCGTGCTCAGTCTCGCGCTCGACCATCCTACTGAGGTTGTCGATGCGATTTTGGCGAGAATCGCGGAGCGGAAGCCCCGCTCATGAGAAAATCTTGATTGCACCCGGTGACCAAGTATCTTGTGACCCGGCAGATTGATGACAAAGCATATTAAAGAAAACGACCGCCTGCGGAAGATTGTCGAATCTTTTCCGAAGCTTACCGTAACTGTTCTTGCGGACCTGGTTGCCGATGAGTTCGTATTCGGCGAGATTTCTCGGGTCTCGCGCGAAGCGCCCGTGCTGATTTTGAGGCACCGCGATCGCAAGGTGGTTCCCGGCGGCGGCGCCAATGCCATCTACAACCTTGCCGACCTCGGAGTCAACGTTTTACCGGTTGGGGTGGTGGGCGACGACGAACCGGGAAAGCTGCTGCTGCGCGCTTTCCGCCATAAGCGCATCCCGGTCAGCGGCGTTTTGAAAGATAAGAGCACCACCACCGTCACTAAGACGCGCATTCTCGCTGGATTCGCGCACACCGCTGGACAACAGGTGGTACGCCTTGACCGTGAGCCCGCCGAAGGTCCCAATTCGCATTTGCGCCGCGAGCTTGTGTTGAGCGCCCGCGAATATGCCCGGGCCTCCGATGCGCTGCTGGTTTCCGACTATGGATACGGCGCCGCTACACCGACCCTGCTGAATGTGATTCGGGAAAAGCGCGGACTGGAGAAGGTTCCCGTGACGCTCGACTCTCGTTATCGCATGCTTGAATTTACCGGCGTCACCGCCGCAACGCCCAACGAATCAGAGGTGGAGGCGGTGCTCGGTATCCGCATCGGCGACGACTGGGAGCGCCTGCTGGCCGCAGGAGACCAGATCGCAGGCCAGATGAATTTGGAATCGCTGCTAATCACGCGCGGCAAGGATGGCATGGTAGCTTTCCCGCGCCGCCACAAGCCGGTGGATATTCCGATCTACGGCGGCGACGAAGTCACCGACGTAACTGGCGCGGGCGATACCGTCATCGCGACTTTTACCGCTGCCCTGGCTGCGGGCGCAAGCGCCGAAGAGGCTGCTCATCTGGCGAACTACGCGGGCGGCATCGTGGTCATGAAGCGCGGCACGGCCACGGTCAGCCAGCAGGAATTGCTGGAGGCGCTCGATAAGACGCCGCCGGTGGTTCGAGAACATTAGAACTGGTGCTGTCCAGCCCCTAAAAGGGGCATCCGATTCCGGGAAGGTAGCGGCATCGCTAAAGCGATGCCCTGATACGAAACGTTAGCTTTGCAGCAGCCTGACAGTCCGAGATCATTGAGCACATCATCATTGAATCCATCACTTCATCCGAAGATTGTTTCGCGCGACGAGCTACGGCAGCGCGTGGCGAGTTGGCGGAGCGCCGGAGATCGCGTCACCCTGGCGAACGGGTGTTTCGACCTGCTGCATGTTGGCCATGTGCGCTACCTGCACGCCGCTCGGGAACTTGGGGGCAAACTGATTGTCGCGATCAACGCCGATGCTTCCGTGCGCGCGTTGAAGGGTGAAGGGCGGCCGGTGATGCCGGCCGGAGAACGCGCGGAAATTTTGGCTTCGCTGTCCGATGTTGACGCCGTCGTTATTTTTCCGGAAAAGGACGTGCGCGCGCTCATTCGCGAAATCCGCCCTGATTTTCATGCCAAAGGCACCGACTACACGGCGGAGAGCGTCCCCGAGCGCGACGATGTCGAAGCTTGTGGAGGGCGAGTCGTGATCGTAGGCGATCCGAAGAGTCACTCGGCCACCGAGATTATCCGTTCGCGGCTGGGGCCGCGGAAATCGTGAGGCGGTGCAGGTTGCGACAAGAATGACCGACTCCTTTTCTTTCACTGCCAGCGCGCCGCGATTCAATAGCCTGCTCATTGTGCGTCTTAGCGCGATGGGGGACATCATCCACACTCTGCCGGCGGCAGCGGCTTTGCGCCACGCTTTTCCTCACGCCACCTTGGGATGGCTTATCGAAGAGCGCTGGGCGGAACTGCTGTGCACTTTGCGCTACCCGCGTTCGGGACGGCGCTCTCCGCAGCGTCCGCTGGTCGACCGCGTACACTCCGTTAACACGGCGGAATGGCGCCGCGCGCCGTTCTCGTTCAATACCTGGCAGCAGATGGCGGTGGGCTTGAGTCAGCTACGCGGAGTGCAATACGACGCGGTGATTGATTTTCAGGGTGCGGTGCGTTCGGCGCTGCTGGCACGCTGGTCGGGCGCGCCCGTTGTTTATGGGAGCGCACAACCGCGAGAGAACGCTGCCAGCATGTTTTACACGCGCAAAATTTTGACGAACAGCACGCATGTCGTCGAACAGGCGCTGGCGCTAGCGGGAGCGGTCATTCCAACTACGGGGATTCCAACGGCGATGGTGCAACCTCAGGTACAGTTTCCGGTGGACCCAGATGCAGAGAGCAAAATTACCAGCCTCACGACGGACGTGAAGGACTTCGTGATTCTCAATCCGGGTGCGGGCTGGGGCGCGAAGAGGTGGCCGTCGGAGCGTTACGGGCAGGTTGCGATGGAACTCGCAAGAGGTGGGATATGTTCGCTTGTGAATTACGGGCCGGGAGAAGAAGAGCTGGCCGTGGCGGTGGAAGCCGCCAGCGAAGGAGCGGCGCGAAAGATATCCTGCTCGATTTCTGAATTGATCGCGCTCACGCGCCGGGCTCGCCTGCTCATCGGTGGCGATACCGGGCCGATGCACCTGGCGGCCGCATTGAGAATTCCGGTGGTGGCAATTTTTGGTCCGACAAATCCGGCGCGCAACGGGCCATTCCGGACGCGATCGATTGTCCTGCGAAGTGCGAGCAGCATGACGGACCACACCCGGCACCGCGAACCGGAACAGGGGCTGCTCGAAATTACTGCAGGCCAGGTCATTGCCGCGGCTCGGAAACTGTTGCACGGTCGTGTTGCTGAACCTCATTGCGGAACCACATCAGAGAACCAAAGTGAGTGAAGTTTCACAATCCGGATCGCAGCCCTCCGGGACCACCGGAGACACCTGGTCGCGCGTGGCCCGACGTATCCGCGTGCCGGTGGGATTTATTTTTGCGGTCGTTTTCGTGTTGCTGGCGCGGCCAACAAGGAATTCGCTCATCGCGGGCACACTGGTGCTGATTCCCGGGCTGGTCTTGCGCGGCCTGGCTTCCGGCCACGTGCAAAAAGACAAGCAACTCACCACCAGCGGTCCTTATGCCTACACTCGTAACCCTCTTTACCTGGGCTCGTTGATAATGGCCGCCGGGTTCGCTATCGCGGCGCGCGGTTGGTGGATTGTCGCGATCATGCTGGTGATGTTTGCCGTAATTTATGTTCCGGTAATCGCCGGCGAGGAGCGCTACCTGCGTCGGACGTTTCCCGAGTATGACGAATATGTCCGCCATGTGCCGCGCATGTTGCCGCGGCTTACGCGCTACGGTCGCGAGCAAAGCGCGTACTCTTCCGCACGCTACTGGAAGCACCGCGAGTACGAGGCAAGCATTGGCTGCGCGGTGGTGCTCGCCATCCTCGTCGCCAAGATGGTGTGGTAGTCTGCCGTGGAGCATGAGCCGTTCACCTCAGGGGCTAAAGCCCGTCCATTCAGCGGCAGTTACGGCACGACTCAAGTCGTGCCCTTCCCGCGGGTTGCTCTGCCTGATTTTCCTGATTGCTGCCATGTTGCCGGCGCAGCAAGCGCCGCCTACAGCAACGATTGGCCCTGCTCCCGTGCAGATCGCGCCTCCACGTCCTAACTATCCTTTTCCCGATTGGCAGAGCTACATTTATTCGGCGGAGTGGCATTTGATTACCGCCGGAACTGCCGTGGTTAAAATGGAAGCCGCTGGGAACGAACGCAAAGTGACCGCGGCCGCCGAATCTTCAGGTGCTGTCAACGTCATCTTCCCGGTGCACGACCACTTCGAGTCGCGCTTCGATCCTCGGACGTTCTGCTCGCTCTCGATTTTGAAGCATAGCGAGGAAGGCTCGCATAAACGCGAGACTTCGATCCACTTCGATTACGCGAGGAAGAAAAGCACGCTCGATGAAAAGAACCTGAAGACCGGCGAAACCAAGCACGTCGAAAATGACCTGGCCGCTTGCGCCACCGACGTCATCACTGGCTTCTATTACCTGCAGTCGCTGCCGCTGCAACTGGGCGCGAGCTACGAGTTCCCGATCAGCGACGGGAAGACGACGATCGTCCACGCCACGGTGGAGAAGCGGGAGCAGATCAGAGTGCCGGCTGGAACATTTCCGGCTGTGCTGGTTACGGCCGAAGCGACTTCCGGCTCGCTGCAGTCGAAGGGCAAAGTTTGGGTCTGGTATTCGGAAGATCCGAGTCACACTCCGGTGCAAATGCGCGCGAAGCTGGGATGGGGCACGCTGCTGTTTCGCTTGCAGCGGATCGAGAAGTGAATCCCAAGGTCTGGCCAACAAACTGATTTTGTTTCGTGTGTTTACTTTTAGGGTATTAATGCGTAGTTACCACTACCCCCCTCCCCCCTCCCGAATGGAATGATGGGGTTAGGGGGAGTCTTCTCGCCAAAATCTAGAGCGCAGGGGACTTATTTTCAAAATATTCGGAAATAAGGGCTTAGCGTGGTTCTTGGTCCTATTCTCCTGAAATTCATAGTTTCGGCGGCTTCTTGACGACTGCTCATCGGCCAAGATTTTCACAAAGAAATTATCAAAGAGTTACTAGCGTCGAGGGCCGTCCTGATTGACGGACACACCTCTTGCCTGACAAAACAGGTCGATCTCCATTGTCGCCGAACAATCGGCTAGGTGTCTGTGATGGCTCTCACTGGCTGTTTGTGATGAAAACTCGGTACCAGGTGCCCAATGGTCAGTCGACGGCAATCAAACGATCCTAGGTCAAACCGCGAGCTCCCGGGCACCCCGGCTTTCGACAGAAGGGAGCTGAGGTCAATGAGTGTAATCGCGATGTTACGCCAGTTAGCCCGATGTGGGTGGAAGACCCCCCGCCATGACCCCGCGTAAAATCATTCGTTGAGGGAACACAGAGTGTCATTGGCCAATCTGGACGAGAGAGAACGTGAGGTGGTGCGAGAGTGTCTGCGGGCAGCCGTGGACGGTCCATTCTTCCCCGATTGGGAGTTCGAGACCATATTTGGTCTCAAACGGGATGACGTAAGGCAGGTTCTCCTGTCTTGGCCGCGGCTCGATGAAGCTAATGAGTCCACAGTGCGAGCAATCAACAACTCGTTCAACAACCTTCTGGGCTATCCGACGCGGAACAAGCAAGAAATGTGGCCGAAGTTCATCTCGGTGAGCGACATGGAGCTTGCGAGAATCTTCGACAAGTGGAAAGGCAGAACACCCCGCACTGTCTACAAGGTGCGGGATCACTTCGACGATGCAATGTAGTTTCTTGCGTCGCGAACAACAGCGCCCGCGCGCCCTCAATGAGTGCTATCGCGATATTACGACAGTTAGGAGCATCACTTCTGTTCTGGGCGATCAGGCCACGGAACTTCGTGACCATTCGCCGAGCGCGCAGCTGATGTATCAGTTGTGTGCCACGAGATTTCACTGACCCAGTCGCGGTGCTCGTCATAGATGTAGGCATGAAACTCCGCATACTGCATTTTTCCAGTTGCAATGACGTTCATGTCTTCAACATCTCGGATTTTGACTGAAGTCGGGACAAACAGTCGAAGACAGGAGCGCGGGGACGATGCCTCTGCGCGGCGAAGATAATCGATGACGGCTGCGTCATCAGGCACTTTCACGTTGTCTACAAAGTACTGATTTCCAGCCTTCGTTGCGATGACATCAACAATTCGGCACTGCCTATCCCCTGCGAGATGCGGTGTCTGCGGCGTTCCCTTGGCATCCGGGTACGATAAACGATCGCCGCACACATCACCTTCAACCGGGTTTGTCATTTCGTCCAGCATCTTCGTCCGTTGCCTCGTCAGGTCTGACAGGTCGAGGTTGACGCACATCGGGAAAACCGTGCCATATTCCTGTTTGTCCTCAGCGGGATACAGCGCTGCGATCTGCGCATCGCGGAAAGCGAGCCATGCGCTTTGTGCCGCTTTAATCTTCTGGAGAGCGGCCGGGTCGCCACCCGCCTTTCTTAAAAGCTGCTGATACGTCCTGTTGAGTTCATCATTCGCACTCTTGTAATCGATGCTGCCGCATTCGGTTAGATCAACTTGTGTTTTCGCCGTTTTGTCGCAGTCTTCAAAAGTCTTTGGTTGCGGTTTCTGTTGCCCATTGAGCAAGGGAACGAAGAACAGGATGACGGCGAATAGTCGCGGTTGCATGGATGGCCTCCTGTGGAGACAGCAGGGCGTGCGTCTATTGTGCCTGAGTACAACTGTTGATAACAGATGGGATGAGAAGGCCGGTCTCCGACGGGATGCTGTACGCTCCCAAGTTATCGACGTGCTCGAAGCACAAGAGATAAAGGAGACCGGCAATGAAGAAGATTAGCACTGCGGCGGCGAAGCGGAACAGGAATTTTTCCGAACAGGAGCTGACGATCGGTTTCGATCTGGGAGATCGATCGAGTTGGTATTGCGTGCTGGATGGAGGTGGGAGCGTTCTCTTGGAGCAAGGACTGAGCACGACTCCGAAGGCCATGAAGGAAGTGTTTGGGGGAATGCCGCGCAGCCGGATCGCGCTGGAAACGGGCATGCACTCGCCCTGGGTCAGTCGTTTGTTGAGCGAGTTGGGGCACGAAGTGATCGTGGCCCATGCCCGGAACGTGCGGTTGATTGGAGAGAGCCGAAAGAAGGACGATCGGCTGGATGCGCAGACGTTGGCGCGGCTGGCCAGAATCGATCCGCAGTTGCTGTGCCCGGTGAAGCATCGTAGTGCGAAAGCGCAAGCGGATCTGACCGTGATCCGGGCGCGGGCGGGACTGGTGCGAGCGCGGACGGCGTTGGTGAACACGGCGCGGGGCCTGGCCAAGAGCTACGGGGAGCGGCTGCGGGGCTGCAATGTGCGTAATATGAATCCGGAAAAAGCAGAAGGGTTGAGTCCGGAACTGCAACGGGCACTGGAGCCGTTGCTGGCGGGGATCGAGTCGTTGAGTGAACGCATTGTCGAGTGCAACGAACGGATCGAAAAGCTGGCGCAGGAGAGCTATCCGCAGGTGGCGCGGCTGAAACAGGTAAAGGGGGTGGGCACGCTGATCGCGCTGACCTTCTTGCTGACCTTGGAAGACGCGCAGCGTTTTCGTAAGAGCCGGGACGTGGGCTGCTATCTCGGATTGCAGCCAGGACGGAGGAACTCGGGGCAGAGCGAGCCGCAAATGCACATCAGCAAGGAAGGCGATCCGTATTTGCGAACGCTGCTGGTGCAGGGAGCGCACCACATTCTGGGACCGTTTGGAATCGACAGCGATCTGCGGCGCTGGGGGTTGCAGCTGGCCGAGCGCGGCGGAAGGAATGGGAAGAAGCGAGCTGTCATTGCTACGGCGAGAAAGTTAGCGGTCTTGCTGCATCGCTTGTGGGTGAGCGGGGAAGTGTACGAACCCTTGCGGAACAGCACCCAGAGCGATGCCGGCAGCTGCATAAAACAAAAACGCTCTTCGAAAGGAAAAGCAAAAGCCCAAAGCCGAGTTCCGGTGACTGCGTCAATCGCCTGGCCCAGCTTCCATCCTGGAGATGGAAGAAAGGTCGACAATCAGGTGGCAGCACCGGCTGAAACGAGAACACCCAACTTGCACCGAGCGAACAAAATCGCTCATCGAGAGTGCGGATGGAAGGGTGGCGACAGTGGCGACCCGGCGGGGAGAAAAAACTTGCCTCACGAAAAAACGAAAGAACCCACTTGACTCCGACCAGCCTTCTCATGGAAGGCGATAGCGCTCATTGAGAATTAGCCGGCACGGGTCAACGAGCTATATGGCGAACAGCTACGTTAGGCTGGGCCCCTTGATTCCCATGGGTTGTACCCGTTGCTGCTCGCTTGTCTGGCGTGCCCATGGCTGTTTCATCCCATCTTACCCCGCTGTGGGGGTGTCGCTATCTTTCCCGTGAGAATGCTACCGCGTCGAGGTGAAAGCTGAGGTGCTTACTGCAGGCGGAAGCGTTCATTCATCAGGCGCTGCAGGCGCGGGCGGTAGATGAGATCGTAGGCGAGTTCTTTGTCGGGAAACATGGCCAGGGCGGCGCGGCGGGCATTGGCGGCCATCTCGGCCGCCTCTTCCAGGGTCAGATCGGGGTCCTGGCTGATCACGGACATCACCATGCTCATCATCAGCTGCAGGCGGCGCAGCCTCCGGGTCTCGTCATTGTTCGTGTCCTTGCGCTCATTCTGGTCTCCGACCCGATGAACTTCCATGCTGCCCCCGTCCCGTGTCTTGCGCCCCCACAGCCGTTTACTGCGCTAGCCCCATTGTGCCAGCTTCCGGCTGCGAATCAAGCTGCCCATGGCCGTACACCTTGGTGATCCGCAAGACAGAGGGATAGTGACTGCCGTAATCTGTTGACAGGCAGTTTGCGGAGGACGCATGGCAGAGCCGACTAAACCCTTACCTCAACCGGATCCCCAACCCTCGCCTAACGAGAAGCTGGTCAAGATTTTTGATACGGAGCAGGAAACCGAAGCCATCGTCGTGCAAGGGCTGCTCCAATCCGCCGGCATCGAATCCGATTTGAAATCCATTGACGCGGTCCAGGACGCGTTTCCCGGCGTCGGTGGAACGGTCATTCTGGTGCGCGAAGACGATGCGGCCGAAGCGGAAAAGATTATCGACGCTTATCGGAAATTGCCGCCGCTGGATGACGAGACGGCCGATATCCCTGGGTGAGAGGGGAGTTCCCGGGAGATTAGTGCAGGAGCGCTACGTCGGGAGTCACGGACTTGCCGTCCAGGTAAAAACTGACTGCGCCTTGCGCGTCGGTGCGGTAGGTTTTTACCCCGGCCTGCTGCAGGCGTTCCAGCACTTCGCGCCGGGGATGTCCGTAGACATTGCGCGCGCCTACGGAAATCACCGCGTAACGGGGATGAACGGTGCGCAGCAGATCGGCGGAAGTTCCGCTCGCGCTTCCGTGATGCGCGACTTTCAGCAGCATTGCCTCCGGATGCTCTTCCACTACGCGCCGCTCGGCTGGACGCTCCGCGTCGCCTTCGAGCAAAGCGGTCGTCCCGCCGAAAGTGGCGGTGAAGACCAGGCAATCGTCGTTCGGACGCATGGAGCCGGTGATTTGGTCGCGTCCGGGAGCGAGCATGCGGAAATGCGCTCCGCCGTAATCGAATTGATCGCCGTCTTTTTTTACGGAGACTTTCATTCCCGCTCTCTGGGCTTGCTCGACGATCGGCAACAATTGGCCTGCGGGCTTATCGATACTCACCCAGAGTTCTCGCGGGTGGAAATTTGCAATCACCGCGGGCATTCCTCCGAGGTGGTCGGCATGAGGATGCGTGATCACGACCACGTCGAGACGATCGATGCCTCGATGCCAAAGATAAGAAGAGACCACCTGCTCGCCGAGATCAAAGTCGGAATGCATCCACTCCGGAAGTCCTCCGGCATCAATCAGCAGGGCGCGACCCTGGGGCGTGACTAGCAGAATGGAATCGCCTTGTCCGACGTCGATGGCGGTCATCTCCATCAAGCCTGGGCGAAAGTGAGGGTGCGAGGGGACAAAGGCGATCCAGGCGGCTACTGCAAACAGCAGCACGACCGAAGCGAACGCGGCCAGGCGCGATCGACGGAGTTGCGCCGCGACCATCGCGAAGACCATGGCGGCGAGCGAGGCCAGGATCATGGCGAGCGAGGGCATGGCTACGCGCAGGTCGGCGATGGATGCGCCCGCGAGATGGGCACCGCCGAGTAAGTGCACCGTTCCGGCGATTCCCTCGAGTGCCATGCCGGAAATCCAAACCGCGGGCTTGGCCAGCGTGGTCGAGATGTATCCCAGGCCGACGGCGGCGGCAGCGGCGGGCATCAGCACCTGGGTGAGCGGAATCACTGCCAGGTTGGCCGGCATTCCCATGGTGGTCGCGCGATGAAAGTGATACGCCATCAGCAGCGCCAGCCCCGCCTGCATCAGTGCCGAGATGAAAACCAATTCGCTCACACCGATCGCGACTCGCATAAAGATCGCGGGCACTGCCAGGCTGAGGCGGTTGCCGATGTCGCGAGCACCGTGGCCGGGCGAGGACGCCCGGCGCTCCACCGCCTCGGGACTCGCCATTTTCTCGATGAATCTCTTCAACCGCCCTGCGATCAACCTTAGGTCGAGCCGGAACTGCGCCACTTCGGGAGGGACGTGCAAGTCGTAACTGGCGGCGGGCAACAGTCGCAGACCGCGCGCGTAAGGCAATGTTGTCCGCTCCAGAATCGGCGCGCCGATTCCGGCGATGATGAAGACGGCGAGAAACGTCAGTTGAAAACTGGCGCCAAACAAGGCGTGCGGATCGGCGATCAGAATTCCGAGGGCTGCCGCGCCAATTGCGTTCATCATGTTGCGTCCGCGATAGAGCAGACGCGCGCCCAGGTATGTCGCCAGCATCAGGGCGGCGCGCCATACTGGTGGACCGACGCCCACCACGAACGCATATGCGAACGACACCACGGCCGTTGCGATCGCGGCCACTGCGGGATCGACACGAAACTGGCGCAGGGCCCAAAAGATGGCGAACGCCAGGATGCTAAGGTTCATTCCGGAAACTACCAGCACGTGGTACGTGCCCGAGCGCTGGTACTCGGTGCGGGTCGCGTTGCGCAGGAATGACTCCTCGCCTAGAACCATAGCGTCCATGAGCGAGGCCTGCGGCGCGGGCCAGAGTTGGTGAATCTTGGCCACGATGCTGGAATGAACGCGCGTGCGCCAGAGTTCGATGCGGCTGCCGGAAAAACCGGGTAGGCGCTCAATGTCTTCTGCCTCCGCCGAACCCAGCACACTGATGCCGTTGTCGCGCAGATAGCCTTCATAATCAAAGGCTCCGGGATTGCGGTAGTTGCGCGCCGGATGGAGCTTGGCGCGAATGCGCAGGCGGGTGCCGTAGGTCAGTGGAGAGACGGTCGGCACGCCCATCCCGCGGGCGTTCTGAGAGGAGCCGATGTCGAGAGCATCGTGGCCGGGCGAGGACGCCCGGCGCTCCATCAACTCAGAGTTATCCACCTTCTCGTGAATCGTTAGCCGCACTCCGGCTTGCACTGGCCAGCTTTCGCCTTGGCTTGCGATCTCTTCTGTCTCCACGTCAATCGCTTCACGAATTTGGCGCGCTCCTGCTGCTCGCGCATATCCCTCGCGAAGCGCGCGCGCGGTGAGCGTGACTTCTCGGCCATCTGCGAGGGTAAGAATTCTTGAGGCGTCCCGCTGCTGTTCGTCCGGCGGTTGACTGCGAACCTGAATCAGAAATGCGCCGAGGAGAAACCACGCGCCCAGGGAAAGCGCTTTGGCCAGCCAGGCTCGCCTGGCAAGGAACCACATCGCCGCGCATCCGAAGGCTACGACGGCGATCACCCACCACGACGGCGGACGCCAGGCGCGCACGCCCGTCCACAGGCCGAGCGAGAATGCCAACGCTGCCCAGAACAATGGCTGGCGTGGCGGGTTGCGGTTGTGCGTCATTCTGTAGGTCGATGTGAGGAGAAGGAATTGGACGACGTGAAAGCGGTCAGCGCGCGAGCAGCATCACCGATTCGATGTGAAACGTCTCGGGGAAGAGATCGAATAAGTGTGCTTCCTCGATGTGGTAACCGGCCGCCAGTAGGGGGGCGAGGTCCCTGGCCAGCGTCGCCGGATCGCACGAAACATATCGCACACGGGGCGCTCCGAGTTCCACCAGAGAACGGATCACCGCCTTGCCAGCACCGGTGCGAGGAGGGTCCAGGACGACCAAGTCGGGACTTTTTCGCACCGGCCGGCTTCGCAGATAGTCGCTTCCCAGGAAATCCTCGGTTCGCGCGCCGACCGCTTTCACGTTCGCAGGCACATTCTGCACAAAGTCGGCATGCGATGTCAGTGACGCCTCTACACCAAGAATGTGATGAAAGCTTCGCGCCAAAGCCACCGAAAACAATCCCACTCCGGCATAGAGGTCGAGAGCGAAGTCCCCGCTGGCATTGCCGGTCACGACCGAAACCAGGTCGTCGAGCAGATAGCGGTTACCCTGGAAGAAGGCTCCGGCGCTGACTTGATAACGGTGGTCGTTGGTTCGATAGCGGATTGACTTGGCGCCGGACTGCGCCAGCGATTTCGGGTCGACAGGGGTTTCATCTTCGGTTTGTCCCTTCGAAGATCGGCGCCGCGAAGTGAAAAACGTCACGCCGCTGATCTCCGCCAACTCGTGCTGGAATGCCTCTGCCCAGCGCAATAGATCTCTGCTGTCTGCCGCGTACTCGCAGAACGCCCATGCGAGCAAGTGCTCGTCGTCGGCGTCTGCGAACAGCTCAATCTCTTCAATTGCCGCCGGGCAGCTCAACCCGCCGAGTTCAACCAGTCTCGCCATCACGCGATTGAGCAGCGGCGAACTGATGGGACATTCGCGCACCGGAAGGAATTCGTGCGAGCTGATGCGGAAGTACCCCAGCGCAAACTCGGGCGCAGTCCGCACCTGCAGGCGCGTGCGGTTGCGGTAGTTCCACGGCGGAGAAGGATGGAGGCGAATTTCGGATTGCAGCTCAATTTTCGCAATGCGCTGCAACGTCTCGCGCAGAATTGCGGCTTTGAATTCCAGTTGCCGCGGGTAAGGAATGTGCTGGTAATGGCATCCTCCGCATTGGCGGAAGTAGGGGCAGCGGGCGTCGACGCGATCGGGCGACGCCTCGATCACCTGTGCCACCGCGCTGCGCGCGAAGCCGGGCTTCTCTTGCCGGATCTCGGCCTCAACCCTCTCGCCCGGCAGCACGAAGGGGACAAACACCGT
Source organism: uncultured Acidobacteriaceae bacterium (assembly GCA_963773955.1). GTDB lineage: Bacteria > Acidobacteriota > Terriglobia > Terriglobales > Acidobacteriaceae > Acidiflorens. Next base: position 81,167 of record CAVZDM010000134.1, read on the forward strand.
CATGCTGCGGCCGTCGGGGCCGGGCGGGGTGCGCGCCAAGCCGTCGCCGCCGTAGATCAGTTTTTCGATGGACAGGAGCAAGTCGTAAGTGTAGCGCGGGCGCCACACTAGCGCGGCGGGGCTTCGCCCCGCTGGACAGCCGAGGGCGGCTGTCCCTACGTTAGTGCATGTAGAACAAGCTCAGCCTCGGCACACCACAGCGCTCTAATAGCCGCTTGTGTACGTACTGTTTATGCAGCTGCTCAACCTGAGCCGTCGTCATGTTTCGCCGGTAGGGAGCTATATCCCGATCTGCCTCGGCGCGAACCTGTATCAGATCTTCATCCGGAGTCGCAGCCATCAACACCGCGAACAGCTTTTCCTCCATCACCGTCAGCCGCCGCTCCAAGTCTTCCAGCCGCGGAAGCTTGGCGTTTTCATTGCCATTGCACTCGATCGTCTCTGCCATCTGACGCAGCGAACCTGCTTCCTCCCGTGCCATCGCTCGGGTCGCGAATCCGGGGCGCTCCGGCAGGTTTGCCTTTTCTAGCTTGTCGGCATTTCCCCGCAAAAACGCTGCTATCTGCACGGCTTCAAATCCCGGCTCTCGCTGAGTTTTTTCTTCGCTGCCCGCGCCGATCGCCGCTTCCTTCATATCTTCGGCTGCAGCCAGCACGGCCTGCGAGCAATACGCCAGACTATTTACCTTCTTCGATTTCGAGGGCCGCTGATCATACTTGTCAAAGGAGTCATCCACGCCGCGCAGCACCGCTTCCAGCGGAATGCCGGCGTTCTTCCAGGTTTCAATCAGGGCCCAATCCAAGGTAGAGAGAAGGAGGATTGTTCCCCGCCGGCGCTGGTAGTGTTCTTCGATTTCGGTGAAGTAATTGAAGTAATTTTCCACGATGCTTCAACGCGATTTCGCTCAGCGCGATTTAGGAGACTTCGGCGAAGGCCACGGTTTCGCACTGGCATCCACGGGCTTGGCCGTCGCCGTTGTGGTCGCCGACTTTGCGGCTTTCGGCGAGGCTTCGCGGCGGAAGGATTGGTTCCGATCCCATATGATGCGCAGCCCGTCGAGGGTAAGAAACTCGTCCACATCTTTGATGAAGTGGGAAGCGGTGCCAATCAGCGAGCCCAGGCCGCCCGTTGCAACCACGCGTGTCTCCGCGCCTAGCTCATCCACCAGCCGCTCGAGGATGCCGTCGACCAGGCCGAGATAGCCGTAGTAAAGGCCCGACTGCAGACTGCCCACCGTATTCGATCCGATCATGCGCGCGGGCTTGCGAATCTCCACCCGCGGCAGGCGCGCGGTGCGCTGAAACAGGGCGTCCGCTGAAATTCCAATCCCGGGACAAATCACGCCGCCCATGTACTCGCCCTTCTTCGACACGCAGTCGAAGGTGGTCGCCGTGCCGAAGTCCACAATCACGCAGGGGCCGCCATACTTCTCAAACGCGGCCACCGCGTTCACGATGCGGTCTGCGCCCACTTCGGCGGGATTGTCGTACAACACTTGCATTCCCGTCTTTACGCCGGGCTCGATGAACAGCGGCTTGGTGTTGAAATAGCGCTCGCACACCTGCCGCAGCACCGAATCGAGCGGCGGCACCACCGATGAAATTACGATGCCGTGCACAGCCGATACTTCCAGATTGGCCATCGAGAAAAGGTCGCGGAAGATCACTCCGTATTCGTCGACGGTGCGGGTGAGATGCGAGCCGACGCGCCAGTTTGCAACCAGGCGTTCGTAACGTGGCGGGTCTGTGGTTACGTCCTCGCCCGGACGGTGCGCCATCTGTTCGAAAACGCCCAGCACCGTATTCGTGTTTCCGACGTCAATGACTAGCAGCATAGAATTCCACTTTGAGGCTGCCGCGGTCGCCCTCAGCGGCTAAAGCCGGAGTGAAAAAAGCCAGTTATCGCAGCGCTGAAGCGCTGCGCCACCCAAAAACTGGACCACCCAAAAGCCAAAACACAAATCGACTTCTTCAGGTGTCTAACCTCACCATTCCACTCACTACCGTTTGCACGCCCTCCGGCGTCCTTACTCGCAAGAATCCTCGCTCATCCAAGCCCTCGGTAACGCCCGCCAGGGAGCCGTTTTCCTCGACAGTCACTTTTCTGCCGCGCACCGACGAAGAGCTCTCCTCGAATCGGCGCAGGATCGCATCTCGCGCCCCCGCATTCTCAACCAAGCTGCGATATTCCCGGTCGAGTGATTTTAGCAAAGCGGCGCAAAGCTCCACGCGCGACCACTCGGTGCCTGTCTCGATCCTCAAGGAAGTCGCGAGTTCGCGCAGCTCAGACGGGAACTTCACCTGGTTTACGTTGATGCCCACTCCCACCACCAAATGGCGCACCCGCGTGACCTCGGCATTCATCTCCGTGAGAATGCCGCAGAATTTTTTGTCGCCAAGCAGCAGGTCGTTCGGCCATTTCAGGTCGACCAGAAGTTGTGGCGCAATCTCCGCCACCGCCGCGCGCACGGCCAAGCCGGCGGCCAGTGAAAAAATCAGTGCGTCGGAAGGCGGCATCACCGGACGCAAGATCACCGAGCAGTAGATTCCCGCCGACCGCGCCGAATGCCAGGTGTGCGCGCCGCGTCCGCGGCCAGCCAGCTGTTCTTCAGCTAGAAATACGCTGCCTTCTGGCGCGGCGTCCGCGGCGGATCGCATCGCCTCCGAATTGGTCGAGCCGATTTTGTAATAGTGATGGATCTGCTTGGCTCCGCCGAAGATTGTGCCCTTCAACGACGGCGCGAGCATTTCCGGCAGCAGCAAGTCGGGAACCGCACGCAGTTGATAGCCCGTCGCGGGATGTCCGGCAACGTCCACGCCCAAGCCACGCAGTTGCTGAATCAGCCGCCACACTTCGGATCGGCTGGTGCCGATCTCTTCGGCAATCTTGGTGCCGCTGACGACGACGATGGCGTGGCTCATGAGCAGGCGGACAATGCGGCCGAGGCGCACGTCGGTTGCCTTGTGCACGGACGGCAGGCTGCGAGTTTTCGTGGAAGCGGAGATGGAGGGAATTATAAACAGTCGTTGGTCGTTAGTCGTTGGCAACCGAATTCCGAATGATCCAACCCGCGAACGACTAGCGACCGACGACTAACGACTGCACTTTACGCCGGAGCGACTCGCATGCTCATATCCACGGCGGTCGATGAATGCGTGAGCGCTCCTACGGAGATGAAATCGACTCCTGTTTCGGCGTACGCGCGCACGTTCTCCAGGTTGATACCGCCGGCGCATTCCAACGGAATCCTCCTCGACTGGCGCGAACAAATCTCGACTGCCTTGCGCACATTCTCAACGCTTACATGGTCGAGCAGGATCGCCTCTGCCCCGTGCTCGAGCGCCTGCTGCAGTTCTTCGAGCGAGCGCACTTCTATTTCAATCGGCTGCCGGCCACGCCTGTTGTGGATGGCGCGCTCCAGCGCCGGAACGGCTCCCCCAGCCAGCGCGATGTGATTGTTCTTGATCAAGACGCCGTCGGAGAGATCCAACCGGTGATTCTGCCCGCCGCCGCAGCGCACCGCGTATTTGTCAATCACGCGCAGCCCCGGCGCCGTCTTGCGGGTATCAAGAATCCGGACGTGCGTTCCCTCTACCGCATCCACAAACTTGCGGGTGGTGGTCGCGATTCCGGCCATGCGTTGCAGAAAGTTCAGGATCACCCGCTCACACGACAGAATCACGCGCGCATTATGCTGGATCACCGCGATCTGCTGTCCCGCATGCACGCGGATGCCGTCAAAGATGGAAGGATGGCTCGTTACCTCGTAATGCGACGTGACCGCGCCGTCGAGGGCCGCATAGACGTCGAGAATTCGCGGCACACACCCGAGGCCGGCGAGAATGCACTCCTGCTTGGCGATGATGGTCGCCGAAGCGCGCTGATTGGGATCGATGCAGGCATAGCTGGTCGCATCGCGCGTCGCCCGGTCTTCGTTCAGCGCGTTCTCAAGAATCGCGGTAATGCGTCGTGAATTCCAGTCCATGTTCGTTTCGTGTGGGGACAGCCGCCCTCGGCTGTCCCTATGTCAGTTCTTTCAGCTTCGATAGTGTTTTCTCGCGCAGCATTCTCAGCTCTTCCGCCCGCGCTCTCAGCCCTTCCACCACCTTCGCCGGAGCCTTCGCCAAAAACTGCTCGTTCGAAAGTTGCCGCTGCCCGTTGGCCTGTTCTTTCTCAATCTTCTCAAGTTCTTTGGTTAAACGCTCGCGCTCGGCCGCAACGTCGATCTTTTTTTCATAGATGGCATGCACATCGAAGCGCGACGTGCTGCGCGCACCCGGCAAGTTCGCCAGGGAATTGCCGACAAACGTGATCTTTTCCACATTCGCGGGACGATCGAGCAGAACCGCGCCGAGATTCCTTTCGAGCATTGCGCGAATCTCCGGTTCGTGGGCAAACACTTCGATCGGCACTTTGACCTTCGGCTCAACTTTCAATTCCGCGCGCAAATTGCGTACGCAGACAATCAGGTCCTGCAAAATTGCCATCTCCGTCTCCGCGCCCAGATCGATCTGCTCTTCATTTGCCTGTGGGTACGCCGCCAGAGCGATCGATTTCAGTGGAGGCGCGCCAGCGTAGATCGCGTGCCAGATTTCTTCGGTGATGAACGGCATCACGGGATGCAGCAGGCGCAGCGATGCCTCAAAAAGGTTCACTAGATTTGCGCATGCAATTCGCGCCGGCCTCGTGTCTGCTCCTTCCTCAAAATTCAGGCGTGGCTTGATCAGTTCGAGGTACCAGTCGCAGAACTCCGCCCAGAAGAAATCGTAGATGCGAGTCGCAGCCTCATCGAAACGATAGGTCTCGAGAGACTCGTTCACATCTTTTGCAGCGCGGTTGAAGCGCGAGAGAATCCAGCGGTCTTCGAGCAAGGATCGCTGGGCCCCGGTAATACCGCCTAGGGAGAGACGGGCGTCGTGGCCATCGCCGGGCCGCAAGCTGGCGTCGATCCTATCTACATTCATGAACATGAAGCGCGCAGCGTTCCATATCTTGTTGGCAAAATTGCGATAGCCTGCCGTGCGGCTCTCGCTGAAGGCGATATCGGTGCCCGGCGCCGCCATCGCTGCCAGAGTGAAGCGCGTCGCGTCCGTTCCGTATTGTCCGATTACCTCGATCGGATCGAGGACGTTCCCCTTCGTCTTCGACATCTTCTGGCGGTCAGCATCGCGCACCAGCGCGTGGATGTAAACCTCGCGAAAAGGAACGCTGGCGCGCAGAGCGTCGTCCTCTGAATCCGGGTGCCCCATCCTAAACGCCTCGCTCTTTGGGGCGTTTAGGGTGGGTTTGTGTGGCGGCATCATGAACCAGCAGCCGAGCATGATCATCCGCGCCACCCAGAAAAACAGGATGTCGAAGCCGGTGATCATCAGCGAATTGGGATAGAAAACGTCAAGGTCGCGCGTTGACTCAGGCCAGCCTAGCGTCGTGAACGGCAAGAGGCCGGACGAAAACCAGGTGTCGAGCACGTCTGTGTCTTGCTCGAGCTGAGTGCTGCCGCACTTGCACGCTGACGGAGCTTCCCGCGCCACCACTACCTCCTTGCAGTCGTTGTTCGTGCAGTACCACGCCGGAATACGGTGTCCCCACCATAATTGCCTCGAGATGCACCAGTCGTGGATGTTGTGCATCCAGTTCAAATAAATCTGGCCGTAATTTTCGGGGGTGAAGCGGATGTATCCCTTTTCCACCACTTCGATGGCGCGCTTCGCCAGGGGCGCAATCTTGATGAACCACTGCGTCGAAAGCCGGGGCTCGACAATCGTGCCGGAGCGATCGCACTTGCCGAGCGCAATCGTGTAATCCTTGGTGCCCACCAGGAAGCCTTGCTCGGAGAGGTCTTCCACGATATGCGCGCGGGCGGCAAAGCGATCCAGCCCCGCGTAGGGACCGGCATTCGCGTTCATCTTCGCGTGCTCATCGATCACTTCGATTTGCGGCAGATCATGGCGCAGGCCGGCCTCGAAGTCGTTGGGATCGTGCGCCGGTGTCACCTTCACCGCGCCGGTGCCGAACTCCGGCTGGGCCAGTTCGTCGGCGATGATGGGAATCTCGCGATTCATCAGCGGCAGCATCACGTGCTTGCCGTGCAGATGCGTGTAGCGCTCGTCCTTTGGATTCACCGCGACCGCCGTGTCGCCCAGCATCGTCTCGGGACGCGTGGTGGCCACCGTGATGAACTCGTTGTCGCTGCCCACCACCGGGTAGCGGATCTCGTACAGCTTGCCGGCGACGTCCTCGTGCTTCACTTCCAGGTCGGAGATCGCGGTGCCGCAGTCGGGGCACCAGTTCACGATGTACTTTCCGCGATAAATCAAGCCGTCTTCATAGAGACGGACGAACACTTCCTTCACCGCGCGCGACAGGTTGGGGTCCATGGTGAAGTATTCGCGGCCCCAATCGACCGACGCGCCCAAGCGCTTCATCTGGTCGAGGATGGCGCCGCCATATTCGCGTCTCCATTCCCAGACGCGCTCGATGAATTTCTCGCGGCCCATGTCGCGCCGCTTCTTGCCTTCTTTTGCCAGTTGGCGCTCGACCATCATTTGGGTCGCAATGCCGGCGTGGTCCGTACCCGGCAGCCAGAGGGCCACATGACCGCGCATGCGATGCCAGCGCACGATGATGTCCATCTGCGTCTGGTTCAGCATGTGGCCCATGTGGAGCCGTCCGGTGACGTTCGGCGGCGGCAAGAGAAGCGTGAAGACCGGACGCTTATCTTCTCCCGGCAGGGCGGGCGGGGGTGTCTCCACGTGAAACAGTTTTTCCCGGACCCAATATTCGGCCCAGCGCGCTTCAATCGCGCCCGGTTCGTAAGCTTTTGGCAATTCGTGCGGCATGATTGAGAGTGCTCGGCAGTCAGCATTCAGCCAAGGACGGCGATGCGCCTCCTCAGACCTGAGCAGGAAATACTCGGGGCCTGAGTGCGAACGGCTGAGTGCTGAGAGCTGAACTTTTGATCTTACAGGCGCGAGAAAAGAAGGGTCAAACGTGGGGAGGGGTACTATGACCTGAGGGGATTTTGCTACACCCCCCACCACCTGATCTTGGACCCCTGGGGCCGGGGGCGCGCGCTTGCGGGGCGCGAATCGGGGAGATCGATCCGCGGGCGAATCCATTTTCTAAAACAACGTCAACGCTCGAACGGCTAGTGAAAAGAATCTGGAGTGCTGACTTTGAGAATTCTGGGTAAGCGAGAATGACTCGGTTTAGCGCAAACCTATCGTCAGACTAGGACTTTGACCGATTAATCGTTTCTGCATTGTATTCTTCGAGCACCTTCAAACACTTTGCTAACTTGATCGCCCGCACAGGTTCTCGTTTACATATTTTCTCCAGCGTGTGCTGATTGATTCCCCGGCGCATGAATTCCCGCTTGGGAACTTTTGCGATTCGCGCTAATTGTTCGTCATCTGCAATCGCATTTCCTTTCCGCTTGTACTCGATGGCTTTGAATTCCAGCAAACTCAAGTCTCCGCCCTCTTCCCAGTGCTTATCGGATTCTTTTCCGATGTAAATTGGCGGCCAATTTGCAACCACGTGCGCGCGCTGCAATAATCCGCGCGTGTCGAATTCGCACGGCTTTCCATCCGGTGCGAGGCTCTTCGCTTCTCGGTGATTTTGGTACGTGTCCAGGAGCATGAAGAAGTTCTTTGCGAGCGCGCGGCGACCGTCGTAATCGTCCGTGAGTTCGTACACGGGTGATTCGGGATCGTGTATGTTGACGCACTTCGCGCGCATCCACTGATCGCGTTCGGACGAAAACTGCGTGATGAGCGTGAATTTATCGGGGTCAACATCTTGCGGACATCCAATACGGCACACTTGCGGAATCATCATGAAATTATTGGGTCGCGTGAGCGGGCCCTTCGCGAGATTGCGCAACGCGTGATGCGGCGTACTAAGCGTGAGTTTCATCATCACGGGAAGGTCGAACCACTTGGGTTTTGTGCGCTTTAGCCCTAGAACCCCGCGCATGATCCAGTCCCAAGCCTCGAAAATCCACAATGGCGTTTCGTGATTCCATCCTTCTGGTGAATCTTTCGGCGGGTAAAAATAGCCGAGGCCGTGCGCTTTAGGCTCGACAATTTCAATGTCATTGTGCGTTCTTGTAAATAGCGCGTATCTTTTTGCGGCAATGCTGTATCCGTACAACTGGCGGCGCTGCTTATTCTTGTCCCAATTCAATTTGTGAACCTTCAGGATCGAACCAGGAACGCGCTTTTGGTCGTAAGGGTTGGGTGATTCAAACCTGTCAACGATCCGTTGTACTTCCACCCATGACAGCGCGGTGATCGGCTGCGCACCGTTCGGCATTGCTATTTGTTGCCGCGTTTCCGTGGAAACGATGGCCGCGCTATCCGTGTCACAAAACAAATACGTCCCGCCCGCGGCCGTTATGCATTTTTCGAGCATTGCCAGAAGCAGGCGACCGCCGGAAGTGATTAGAGAACCAATTTGCGGTGCAAACCATTTCCCAGGTTCCTCTACTACATCGGAGTGCGTGGGAAAGGAATCTTCTCCCGAATAGACATGCAATTCCGCCGCGTCCGCATCGTTCGGATTAAGCTCCACGAATAGGCCGTATGAGCCGCTGTTTGCGAGAATCTTTAGCCAGTGATGAAGCGCCGGATTCGATTCGTGGGCCGCGCGCTGTTCGATGACGTGCTTAAAGAAGCTGTGCTTTTTCGCGTCAACCCGCACCATGCCGCGCAGGGAGGCGGAGCCCAATCCCGCTTGTTTGCTGTGCGCAACCACTCGAATTGCTTTTTCGATGTGCGGGACTTTTCCGGTCAAGAGAATGGATGCAATGATGTCAGGGCCTGCGAACCAGAGCGCTTCCTTGCTTGTGAGGTGATTGATTCCAATATTTTGAGTTGTGCCGTTGTAAACGGTCCGCACTGGCAAAATGTCATTGTCGGGGCGGACGAGCGCGAAGAATCGGAATTTCGACCAAAACCTGCGATCAAAACACCGTTCCAGTGTGACGCGAGAAAGAAGTTTCCGTATTTCGTCCGTTGCATCGGGGAACGTGACGCTTTCCGCCGTGAGAACCTCCCAATTGCCAAGCAGCTCATTCACCGTGGGATATTGGGACATGAAATCAACGGGACAGACGGGTACTTCCCAATTGCGAATTCGGCATTCGGCCCGCCCGCCAAAATAGCTCTGCATGAAAATCCCGTACGCGATTTCCACATCTTTCACCTTCGTGCTCGGATACAGGATGTTGAGGGTTTCCAGGTAAGCCTTGGCCACACTGGCGGGACTGAACATCCGGTCGGGGCCGGGGGTAATGGGGTGCAAGTCGAATTCCTGTTTTGCCGAATTCAACAGACCGACCGTGGCTTGCACGTCCTGGCGGCAATACTCAGTCTCGTCCAAATCCACACGCCCGCTTGGCTTGTGGTCCAGCTTGCCGGGAATGCCGAATTCTTTGCACGCTGTCTTCAGCGAATACGATCTGTTGCGAAGCGCCCAAAGGAGAGTTCGCAGATCCAGGAATCGGCCACGTGGCCACAGTTTTGCCCGCTTGCCCTTCACCCTGCGAAGAGACAGGGGAGGACGTGTTGAACCCATGATGGATGTCTTGCTGTTAAGGGCTTTGATGACCACGCGAGGGAAAGATTCGTTGGGTTCTTTCTCGCCGGTTTCCGGGTTGCGCCATTGCTTCATGATGAGCGTCCATCCGCCATTTTGTGCCGTGTTCCAATCTACGGCGATACGGCTTAAATCGAATGGGAGATTGAATCCTACGATGAGTGCTTTAGCCTGAATCGCCATTCCGAAAACTTCATCGATAAACTTGGAGCGAGAATAGGGACGCAAACATTCGCAGCCATTGTCAGCCGTCTCCGGCTTCTTGACCTTCGCGTATTTGCGAAGCATCCCTAGTTCCTTCGCGTCAAGTTCGTCATCCTGAACAATTCCTTCTTCAAGACATACGTAGGTGTGCTCTCGCCGCTCGCAAAACCGCCAAAAGCCGAAGGTCAAGCTCTGGTCGGCAGTAATTCGGGATTCACAATCAAGCACGAGCACATGATTGGGCCACTTGACATCACCGGGATGACTGTTGATTTTGGACAACTTCTCGCCCCCAAGCTGCACAGTGAAAGCGCGAACATAAATGTCAGAACTCATTTTCACCCTCCACGCGCGTCGCCCACTTACGATAGGACGACGCCAAACAGTCGAACAGGACAGCGGAACTTCGGAACACGAGCGCAATCAGCTTCCGTAGGTTCTTCTCAGGTCGCATACTGACTCCCTCCCGCGCCAATCTCTCCGTGATCTCCCGATGGCAATTCAGACAGAGCGTTACCGTTAGATCGGGATCGTGCGCATAACCAAGGACGTGATGTTCTTCGAGTAATCGGTTAATGAGAGATCTCGGGATGCCATGCTCTTCGAGCCATTTAGTGGACACACGTGTGAGCGATTCCAGGCAACCGTAGCCACAAAACAGGCAAAAACTATCACTCCCAATTCGATCCTGACGGGTGATGTTCCGCCGTGCCGTGCGGATTGGGTCCCGGTCTCTCATTCGGCACCACCATTGAATGAGCGATAAAGAGAAAATTCGGACAGCGCGGGTTCGATGTCCACGATGGTTCGACCGGCGGTGACAAGCTCGACCCCCGCAATCCGCTTCCCATACCACTTCGCCAGAGCATTACGCTGGCCGCGAAGATATCGCCCCAGGTCCCGAAGATACTGGCTTAACTGTTCACGTTCTTTTGAAGAATGGGTCTTGACTGGAACGGAATTGCCGTGAGCATCGGGAATAAAGAGCGTCGCAGTATAGCGGTCGCTTCTCGTTGCCCGGAACCGTCCTCCGTCTTCTCTCAGCGCAGACGGGAAGTATTTCTTAACCGTCTCGCGCTTGACACCTTGCAACTTAGCAGCGTGAGTGAGGGATAGGTTAGGATCGTGACGCATGGCTGCGATGACATGCAATGCACGGTCACGGGCGACGTAACTGCGCTCTGAAAGCCGTGAGAGAGGAATCGAATGAGGTGTGCGGTGCTCTCTCCTGTTAGTGACGTGACCGGCCGTTTTTGTACCAAGTGGAATGAGAGAGAATCCACTTGGAGGAAAAGCGGGTCATGCCGATTCAGAGGTACAAACCAGAGCAAATCGTGACGATGCTACGGCAGATTGAAGTCAGCATCGCGAACGGAAAAACCACCCCACAAGCCTGCAAGGAAGCCGCGATCACCGTGCAGACGTTTTACCGCTGGCGGAAGGAGTACGGCGGTTTGAAGATGGACCAGGCAAAGCGACTGAAAGAACTGGAGAAAGAGAACGGCAAGTTGAAACGGCTGGTCGCGGAGCTGGCGTTGGACAAACAGATCCTGAAGGATATTGCGGAGGGAAACTTCTAAGCCCGGAGCGACGTCGGTGCGCCGTAGAGCATGCCCGCGAGGAGTACGAAGTAAGTGAGCGGCGGGCGTGCCGAGTGGTGAGGCAGTGGCGAGGGACACAACGCTATCTGCCGCTGCGGCGCACGGACGAAGATCAGCTGACGGAGGCGATCCTGACCCTGGCGGGAAAGTATGGGCGTTACGGCTACCGGCGCATCACCGTGTTGTTGAAGAGCGCGGGGTGGCAGGTGGGGAAGGATCGAGTGCAGCGGATCTGGCGACGTGAAGGGCTGAAAGTGCCGCAGAAGCAGCGGCCACGAGGGCGGTTGTGGCTCGGGGATGGCTCGTGTATCCGGCTGCGACCGGAACGGGCGAATCACGTGTGGAGCTACGATTTTGTGAAAGCGATGACGCACGATGGACGAGCGCTGCGCATCCTGGTGGTGATCGACGAGTACACGCGGGAGTGTTTGGCGTTGCGGGTAGCGCGGCGTTTGGGCAGTTTGCAGGTGATCGAGACGTTGGCGGATGTGATGCTGGTGCGAGGGATTCCGGAGCACATACGTTCGGACAATGGGCCGGAGTTCATTGCCGGGGAGTTGCGGAAGTGGCTGGACAAGCTGGGCACGAAGACACTGTATATCGAGCCTGGGAGTCCGTGGGAGAACGGGTACTGTGAGAGCTTCAACGGAAAGCTGAGAGATGAGTTCTTGAACGGCGAGATCTTTTACTCGCTGAAGGAAGCACAGATTCTGACGGAGAGGTGGCGGGTGGAATACAACACGGAGCGGCCGCACTCGGCGCTGGGCTACAGGCCGCCGGCACCGCAAGCCATCTCGCCCAAGCAACCGGGGCATGGAGATATGGAAAACGCTCCGCGTTTCCCACATCCCCACACCCCCGGCGACGACTACGGACAAATGTTCGACGAGGCGTTACACTAACAATCCACTTGGTACAAAAGATCGGTCAGGTCAGGTCCAGGTAGAGGCTGTTGTTGAGGAACTTCCGCACGTGGAAGGGAACCTGTACACCGTTGACCACCCGGTAGTCGGAATAGCGGATGCGGACAGGAATATCTTGGCCTGCGTTCCGGTCCGGGTGCGTCTGGAAATCCATCTCAACCGGCAAAAACGTGGCTGAATCCAAGTACAAATCAAACTGGGCCGCCTTTACCACCGCATCGACAACCTTGCTCGGCAAACGAGGTGTCTTTTCGCTCGCCACCGATACCGGCCGCGACGCAATTTGCAGATGGTCCATGCTACGCCCGCCGGAGTTCGTCGTTCCGGCCACCGTCACGATCTTGCCCTCGGCAGCCGCAGTTTCCAGCACCAGCGCTGGACAGAACCATGCCGCGCCCATCAGCAGATTATGCGGAGCCATCGCGTGCAACTTACCGTCCGCCCCGCTCCACTCGCCCACTGGCCCCCGCTGGCCGTGCGCATGGACCTCGCTTGCGGGCCCGGAGGGGAACGAGAGATCGATGCGCGCTTCCCCCGAAACCATCGCTTTCACTTCGGCCTGGCCGGCCTCGTCCGTCGAGCCCGCGATGCGTCTGACTTTGCCACTTTGCACCGCATCCTGAATCGGTGCCCCACCGGAAACTGCAGTCAGCGCACGAGCGAGCAGACCGGTAGCTGACTCTTCCGGCTTCCGGGCGTTTTGATCCTGTGCGAAAAGAATGCCGAGCGAAAAAATAAGGGAGAGCAGCAGAATACCTCGATCGAAGTGGGACACATATCCTCCTGGAACGGAACGTTCCTCTCTTGCGTGAAACTTAAAGACTCTACGTATGGGATGGGAGAATAAGTCCAGACAGGTTTCGCCCGCAACCTGCAAAACCCGTCAAACTTGGACAGTATTGGACAAAATGTCGAGCAGCTACGCTGTCTTTGCGAACCCAACTCCGGATAGCGGCGAGCGAGACCTTGTTTCGGACACGGCAGGCCGGCTTAGCGAGTTATAGCAGATCATGCGCCTGCCACTTGGCAACTCGCGCCAGTGAATCCACCCTCGCTCCATCCAGTAATACATGGTTGAACGACATACGCCGGCTGATTTCATGGAATTCTGCAACGACAGAAAGCGCGTTTCCCGCTGACACACATCACAGGTGAAGGTTGCCATTACGGTCGGCTCCATTTTCGGGACTTGTTGGCGTTCGATATTTCGACAGAGGTTACCCTGCGTTGAGACGTGGTGCTGGACAAAGTCCAGCACTCCTGATACGTAATATCGATTTCTGAACGTGCGCGGAGATGGTGATCCACCTTATGGTAGTTCGTTCTGAGTCGTTGAGGACTGGGTGTTGAAGACTGGGAGGCTTGGGACGCGAAGGATACCGCTCGGCAATTCCTGACCGGGAGGTTCTGACGAACACTGCCAATGGCAGGATTAGGGCGCACGAATCGCGAAGTGAGCCATTGGCTCACCCTCCATATGATTCCGGTTCGCCCCCTCAGGAAACCGTGCTCGCAAGCCAACACTAGAACAAGCTCTTTATCGGTGTCAAGTTAAGAAAAGATTAAGAAATAGCCCCTTAATCCGTTTCTGATGAATGATGATTTTCGCGGCTTCCCTGGTTCGCGCTAGGCGATGGCGTGCCGAGTTGCTTACCAGGGATCTGACCAGTTATTTTCCGCCAGCCCATGGAGGTTTTTTGCTACCGGGCTTTCGGGGGGTCGGTCCCCCTTCCCGCCGCTGGGTAATAGCGAGGATGGCGCAGCGGCGAGTTCCTTTGTGTCCCACGCCATTGCCTTACCACCCGGCACGCCCGCCACTCGCTCATCTCATACTTCTCGGAGGCCTGCCCCACGCGCTACCTGCGACCGAACTCAGATGAATTTGCGCTGTCGAGAATGCCAAGATCGAAGAAGTCGGAAGGTTGTTACAGGAGAATCTGACATTCCCCGGATAGACGAATGATAAGCCGAGGCCGCTGAGGTCTGTGTCAAGACCGGGCGAAGCCCGCCGCGTAACGCGGTCGCAGAGTCTTGACACAGACCGGGCCTCGGCTACGCTCTGGCTATCCGGGGGATGTCATTCGGGAATGCCGCATCACAGACCTAGACCGAAACCCTGACTGATCTGATTCGTGTGCGTGGTTTGTGGTTCTATCTTGTGCGCTACTGGCTCTTGCTGAATCGCGGGCGAATGGGACACGTCGCGGCTGAGTTCTTGCCCGAGCGTCTGTGCATTGTTCGTATAAATCTGCGCGTCATAGCGTCCACGCGAGACAGAAACGTAGGCCATGCGGCTGTTGAGCAGATCCTTAGCGCCCAACTCGGTGTCCACGTGAATGAGGACACGGTCGGCAGTCTGTCCCTGGCTGGAGTGGCTGGTCATGGCATAGCCGTGATCGAGATGCGGATGCTTGTGCGGATCAAGCTCGACCGCGCGACCACCGTCCATCTTCAAGCGCAGCCGCCCGTCTCCGTCGATGCTCTCGATGGTCCCCAACTCGCGGTTCGCAACTCTGAGGTCGTTGGCCGGCGCAGTGAACTGAATGCGGTCGCCTACTGAAAAACTCCGCATCTCCTCGCGGAAGACCGAGACGCCCTGCTGTCGGCGTGGATCGTAAGTGCGCTGCGTGCCATCCTGCAGCTCGACTGTCAGCCGGTTTTTCGGAGCGTCGATGCTCTTCACCTGTGCGTACTGCGCCTTTCCCGATGCCGGTCTCCTTCGATGCGCGCGAATAGCGCAGCACATCGCCCACCTCATAGCGCTCGGCCCATGTGCGGTCCGCGCCGGTGAGGTCTTGGCGCGGCACTAGCGTCCTGATGCGGTGCTCCTCGTTGCTGACGAGGCCACTCCGCTGCAATTCCGCATGGACGCGCTCGTTGATCTCCATGCGAGAGCGATTATCGGGAGAAATCACCAGCGTGTTCTCCGGCGATTTTGCGTACTCCTTCGCAATAGCGGCGATGCGCTCGTCGTGGCCTTGAATCTCATGGACTCGGCCCTGCCGGTCAAGATTCTGTATCGCTTCGCGCACTTCGCCCCGCGCAAGCTGCTCGACTACCTGTTTCAGTTCTGGGTCTTTCTGGCGCACGATCTCTTCGAGCTTCACCGTTTTCATACCGGCGTCCTGGAGCTGCGCGAAGGGCCGCCCGGCCTCAACCGCCTCATGTTGCCGCCGGTCGCCGACGAGCAACACACGGTCATTCGGATGGAGCCGGTTCACAAACTCATGCACCTGCCTGGTCGATGCCAGAGAGGATTCGTCGAGTACATAGAGCCGTTTCTCGCCGGTATCCGGCTGCTGTCCACGTACCAGATGCTTCTGTAGTGTGGATGTCTCCATGCCTGCTTCCCCGAGCTTCTGCGCCGCGCGGGACGTTGGCGCGAAACCTTCCACCCTGTAGCCCTCGGCCTCCGCGCCTTCGCGGATCACGGACAGAGTTGTTGTCTTGCCCGCGCCTGCGATGCCATCTAACCCGACAACCTTCTCCCGCGAAAGAAAGATTTCGTCTACTGCCTGGCGCTGCGAAGCATTCAACTCCGGGTGGCGGTCTTCCGTGGCGATGCGCACTTGCGGCGAGACCAGCATGGGATCGCTGTAGTCGCGCCGATTGCCTTCCTGCATCCGGCCAACGATCTCACGCTCCATGCGAACCATCGCGGCGGTTGTGTACTGTCTGGCCAGCACCAACGTGCGAGACTTCGCGGAACTCCCCGGTCTCGATCCGGCGCTCGAACTCCTGCCGGACCTGGGCATAGGTGGTTTCTCCCATGCCGCGCACCAGCGCTGTTTCAAGGATCGCGCGGCGGTCCTGCACAGCCGATCTCTCGAAGACATGATCGCGCGCCCATGTCACGGCCTGCTTCGCCTGAACCTCTGGCTCCGGCATCTGGTATTGCCCATGTTGGCGCGCCTGTGCGACGACGCGGTCCGCCTGATGCCCGTACTGTGCGGCCAACTCGCGGTGCCGCTGTAAGACTTCTCCAGGCGACAGCAGTTCCTTGCGGTCGCGCGTATGGTGGGCCGCGATCTGTGCCGCCGCGGCTCCGTCGATTCCTTGTTCCCGGAGATGGTCTTTGATCTGTTCACGTCGCGGACTGGAAGCCTCCAGATATTCCTTCGTGTAGCCTTTTACTTCCGGCTGTCCATGCTTGCCGCGCTCCAGTTCGTAGCCCAGCTTTTCCAGACGCAGAGCCAACTCGGATCGGTAGACCGCCGTGGCGTAGCGCTGTGACACGAACATCTCGTGTGGCTGCAAAGCTCGCATCTGTTTCCCATTTTCGAGACCGTTCTCGCGCTCGGTCATGTTGAAGATCACGGCATGAGTATGAAGCTGGGGCGCAGCATAGCCATCAACGGGCCGCGCGGTGTCGTGCTCGAAAGTGGCGGCGATAAATTTTCCGGTCGTCTCCGGGGCATGGACATTGCCGATCCGCGCCTGCGTGTATCGTTCAAGTTCCTGAAGTGCCGCGCGTACACTCTCCCGATGGGCTTCCCGCACCCGATCATCGCCGCCCACAAGAGCGGTAAGCGATACCGACTTCGGCGCAGAGAATGTGGCGTCCCACCCGGCGCGATGCTCGGCGCTGGTCACCTCTCTGCCAAATTTGCCTTCATAGGTTCTCGAAACTTGATGCCGTACGAGCTGCTCTTCGGTGTGCGGATGTTGGCCTTCACTCAGTCGTGCAAAGTGTTCGGAACCAACGCCACCTTGCAACCCCCACTGCTCGGCGAGTCTGCCCTGCCACTCACTGTGACCCTGCTGATCGCGGCTCCAGTAGTTCTGTTCCTGCGAGGCAAACTCCCGCACATGGTAGGTCTGCGCCTGGCTGGCTGACAGCGGTTTCGAGATCGTGAGCATACCGAGCGTTCCTCAAGCGTGAAGTGGTGTTCTTGGCAATTTGTCTCTCATTCGATTCCCTTCGTTTTCTCCCAGGCGAACGCCTCTTTGGGTTTGGTCTCGGGCGCACCGATGGTCGAACCATTGACGGTCGAACCAAAGAGCGCGAGCATCGGCTGGGTAGGCTTCTTCAGCGGATCGGCGGGAGCATTCGCGGGCACTGATGGCGCTGGTTTCGGCGCGATCTCTGGCATCTGCCGCTGCGAAAATCTCGGCAGTCTGAATCGGATTCTGCCCATCTTTATCCTCCATCTCTGGATCAAACTTGGCCGAGGTCGGCCCCATTCGATCGTCTCCCTATCCCGCCATTTACGTGAGGACCGGTTCTGCAACACACTCCGCACAGCCAGTAGCAAAAGGAACATCGCGGCTACCCAAAGCAACGGCGTCAAGAGCGAAAAGCTTCCGGGAAAAGGCATGGCACTCATGGCATACGAGCTCTTTCCTTTCCCCGCGGGCGAAGAAGTCATCAAGCAGTTTGCGCGCCTGCTGAAGCTTTCGTGCGTCTGCCTGGTCGCGAATTTTGAGGACGGAATCAGGCGACAATTGTCTGCCTTCCGATGCCGCTTGAGAGGCTGCATGGAAGAGATTCAAGAGCGCGTAACGCACCGCCCAGACTTCGGCCAACACCAGTTCGGCGGGATCAGCGGGCCGCTGTCGCGCAGCGCACAGAGCGGTCCCGCGCAGCCACTCGGAGAGAGCCTGTCCCGCGCTTTCGGCGGCAGCTTCTATCTCTCCTAGTTCTTCGGGAGTCAGTCTCGTGGCCGCGGTCTTGGTGCGGAAGCCGGGCTTCGCCTCTTCTCCGAACGGCAAACTGGACTGTGGATTAGCTTGAGCGCGAGGACTACTCATTGGACGAACCGCCTTGTTGCACTACTGCGCTTGATTCCGCTGCGATTAAACTGCGTAATTGCTAGTTCACAGGAAGCTCTTGCGCTTCAACGCGTTTACGCGATTCGACGCTCTGGGGCCACCTGTCTCAAACAAACATCATCGTTCGATATCGCAGTCACCCAGCGGAGACGAATTTTGTTGACGCAGCGAAAGTTAACCTGCGTAAACGCCGAAGTTTCATCTGGCGTTCCGCAGTTCCCAATTTGGGGGTGACGTGTCCACCCTTCTTCCGGTGCGAAGCACCGCGGTCTTACAGCTCGCCGTATTCCAGCACCTGAGCCTCCCACATATGGATCACTTCGGGGGCCTGCCATGCGCGGCGAAACAGATTCCGAATCGACTGCCAGTGTTCCATCGGGAATCGGAAAGAGATTCCGTTCTCACGCGCAAAGAAAAACACTCCCCTTTCGTCGTTCTCCAGGATCGCCGTGTGCGCATAGAAGTAGTAGCCTTGCCATTGGCAAAGGACCCGCTCCAAATCCAGTTCTTCCAGCATCCTTCGGAACTCGGCAATCCTCGGGTATCCACACACCGGATATTGCGGTGCAAGTGGCCCGGGAAACTGCAAACGAGGGGAGAATTCATTCCCCTCTTCCCGCACCAGATCGAGGCGGTATCCGCCTTCTTCCAAGGAGGGCAATGCCGGCTGAACCGCAAGCTCAAAATCCTCGTCGTTGGTCTCCGTAGGCGCCTTCTCTCGCAGAGGCTTTCGGTGAAGGGCATAGTGGCCGCGCGCACACACCCGCCATAGGGCCGTCCAGTGCGGCCAAAGCACCTCGTTCAGCTTCTCGATATTCGAGAACGTTTCCTCATCGAGAAGTCGGTAGAGATTCCGCACGGCGAGGACCGGTTTGCGCCGCTTTTGAGCCGGGTTCCTCAGCATTCGAATGGTGTGATTCACCACCCGGCGCACGTCATCGCTTCCAACATCCTCACCCTTTGCCTCCACCTGTTTGTCGTCTGGAAGACTCATCAGGTATACAAAGTCCACTGGGGACTTCTTCGGTCTGCGTGCGATGGCGTAAGCCGCAAGGAATGCCTCCAGGATTTCGGCCAGGGACTCGTAGGAGATCTGGCCTTGTATGGTGTTGGCAAAGGACTCTGCTCCTCTTGCACAGTAGTGGGCCACCAGGGTCCATTCCGCCTGCGAAAGCGAGAGTCCTGAGTCTGCCTTCCCACGAATTCTCAGCAAGGAATCGGTCGGCTCCTTCAGCAGGTCTACCAGTTCAAGCCGGTCGTCTCGGGCAGACTCAAGCAGCTGCTTCGCCACCTCCGATGTCGAGACCATTTGGCCGCTCTTGAGGTACATGATTTTCCTCAAGGTTTCAAGCCTGGAGCGCAGCGCCTCGGAAATGCGGATGGAAATCACCGGCTGCTGCGGTGTCGCTGCCTTCTCTGCCATGAGGTCCTTTCTGTGTAATACAGTCGATTAATATGTAACGTTACTGCTTGACTATATGTGTACATGTAGGATATTGTCAAGCGCGATGCTTGGTACAGCTGGATGGCGTATGTCAGCTCAGCAGGCAGCGTGGTTTGATGTAGAGCTGCTCCAAAGCAGTTCTTCCAGCGAGGTGTAAATCCAATGCAACCGCATACCGATCCGCCAACTCTCGAAATAGCGTGGTTTGATGGAGAGCTGCTCCAAAGCAGTTCTTCCAGCGAGGTGTAAATCCAATGCAACCGCATACCGATCCGCCAACTCTCGAAATCAGGTCAGCGGACAAGAAGCGAGTGCGGCGAGCCCAAGGCGAATCCAATTTTGAGTCATTGTTGGATGTAGCGGAAGCAGCCAAGCTTTTGAGAATTCATCCCAAGACGCTGCGTAACAAAGCACGCCGCGGAATCATTCCCGGCGTGCAGGTAGGCAGACTTTGGCGATTTCGGGCTTCAGCACTCAACGAATGGCTGGATGAGATCGCAAGTTGAGGAACTGGCGTGCTGGCAAATGTCTCTCGACCGTTCTACCGTCCTGGACTATTCTGGACTGGGCTGTCAGTGCCGTTTAAACAGAGGAGGAATTTTGTTTAGACGGACACGCTACCAACAAGGAAGTCTCAGGCTCGAAGAGCGGAAGAGAGGTTCCGCAGTATGGGTGTACCGGTGGTGGGAGAACGACATCACGGGAAAGCCAATACGTCGCAAGGTGCAGTTGGGATGTTTGGAACGATATCCAAACGAATCAGCTGCATGTGCGGCAGCAGATGCTCTTCGGTTAACAATCAACAATCAATCCAAGCGAAAGAACGTGCAGAAAACAACCGTGAATACTCTTTGGGAGCACTACGGTCGAGAGGAGCTGCCTCTCAAAGAGATATCGACGCAAGATGCGTATCTTGTGTATGCCAAGAATTGGATTCTCCCACGATGGGGAAGCCTCCTTTTGGAGGAAATCAAGACTATCGAGGTGGAACGCTGGCTACGAGCAGCAGAAGTTGCGGACGGGACCAAAGCCAAGATCAAGTGCATTATGTCGGCGGTGTTCTCGCATGCCGTTCGCTGGGAGTTCTGTGGCCACAATCCAATTTCATCGGGAATACCAGTTGGAACTGGGGGGCAGAGAGGGCCAAGCACTGGCGTGCGAGTCAGTGCGAAGCGCCAGAAGTCTCCCTTAGTCTTGTCTCCGGAAGAAGTCAAACTCGGTCTAGCAGTATTGGAATTTCGCGACCAGATTCTCGTGTTTCTGGACGGTGCCTTAGGAATCCGTCAAGGAGAACTCGGGGCACTGCGTTGGGTGGACTGCGATTTCAACAATATGAACTTCAGCGTGCAACATTCTTACTACTGGCGTCGGGGTGGGCACCTGAAGAGCACAAAAACGGAAGCGTCTGCAAAGCTATTGCCGATGCATCCGAGTCTGAAGCAGGCCTTGCTGGAGTGGAGGTCACTAAGTCTCTACAACCAGCCGGGCGATTTCGTCTTCCCTTCGGAAAGACTGAAGGGAAGCAAACCGCTCGACCTGGCTTCGGTGTTGAAGAAGAAGATCCAACCGGTCGCGCGC
>CAVZDM010000135.1:0-6729 GCA_963773955.1 uncultured Acidobacteriaceae bacterium
GTTACGCACGGCCGGGGCCCGCCCCGGCGCTTGTCAACTGAGGCGCGCGGATCGGGTCGATCTGGCGCGCCGCGATCTTCCGCGCCCGTCGGTGGCGACCGGTCATGCCGGCTTGAGCGTGTTGCGAGCATGCATTCGCTCATCTTGCGACCCTCATGGCGGATGGCTCACCGCAGAGCGTGCCGGTTTGGGTGGGGCGTGAAGGCGATCGCATCCTGATCTGTACCGGGGAAGGCTCACTCAAAGCTAAGAACACACGGCGCGATCCGCGGGTTTCGCTTTCCATCGTCGGTTTCGAGGACCCGTATCAGGAGGCGCAGCTTCGTGGGCGCGTGGTCGAGCGCCGTCCCGATGGCGATTTCAAGTACATGGACGCCATCTCGCACAAGTACATTGGGAAGCCTTTTCCCATCCGCAGCTCCCAAGGAAGAGTGGCGTTGGTGATCGAGATCGAGAAGGCGCGATATGCCAAGCTCCCTTTTGAACATACGCCGCCGAAGTGAAGATCCGACCACCGGCATCGTGCGCTATACTCGTCCCTCGGAGCGCGTTGATGTCGTCTCTCTTTCCTGATCGCTGCCGGATCGTGCGTCATCCATCGCTTCGTCGCAGATGTTTGCCGGCAGGGTCGTACTTCTTCTTTCTCTTTTGGACGACGCTTGGTGTCTGCCAAACGCAGGGACGCAGTGTCCTTTGCAATGGCGGGGATGGAATTCTTGATGCGGAATTCCGCACCGGGATTAAAGTGCATGTGGGTGCTGCGCGAAACGGGGGCTTGGCGACGCGGGCTTGTGCGGCCAAGCTCGGCTGGGAAAATCAAAACCTGGTAGTGGCAAGTGGAGTTGCGCAGCTTGATGTTGATGCATTTGGAGTGGACTTCGGAGATGGCGTCCCGGTGGCTGCTTTTCAGATCAGGAAGTCTGACGCCGACTGCTGCGTTGAATATGGGATTTACTCCCTGGAGAAACCACCACGCCTGCTGCGCACCATCACGGGTGGAGAATTCTTTAGCGCGTCCGATGTGGATCTCGATGGCAGGATCGAAGTCTGGACTAACGATGCGGCTGCGGTGAACGGCTTCGAGGATTTGTCCCTGGGCGAGCTGGACTCTGCTCCGACTGTCGTCTTTCGCTTTGCGCACGGTCAATTGCTGGATGTGAGTGCCGAGTTTCAATTTTATTTCGACGAAGAAATCGCGAGGATACGCGCCGGGATTCATCCGCAGGATCTGGAAGACTTCAAAGGCAGCGATGGCAGATTGACGCTGACACCCTTAATCTCCGCAGAGCGGATGCACCACTTGCGGATGGTGAAGATCAAAGTGTTGGAGATCGTTTGGGACTACCTTTACAGCGGACGCGAGCAGGATGCCTGGCGTTCGCTTGCGGAAATGTGGCCTGCCGCGGATGTTGACCGGATTCGCGCTGCGCTGGTGAACGCGCGAGCCCGCGGAATTCACAGCCAGGCCGACGGCACGTCCGCAGGCCCTCCTCGGGGCAGGAAAAAACATGCGCCGATTTTCGATGCGGTGAGCAGGGCAGGACCGGAGCGCAAATTGGAGGTTATCCCGCCTCGAGCGATCCTACTTCGGCGCCCTCCCTTATCGGAGACTCAGCAGCAAAGTCTGCCGGAAGCAGAGCGGCTCTTGGATCTGGTCATCGATGCGGCCGGAAAAGTGAGATCGGCCAAACCGGGAGGAAGGGTGAAATGGGTTGATCCAGACCTGATCAACGCAGCTTTGAGTTGGAAGTTCATTCCGGCATTTAAGGACGGTGTACCTGTGGCTAGCCAACTGCGTATCGCTGTGTCTCCAAGACAATAAATCTCGGATCACGATCTTGTTCGAGCCGATGAAAAGGTTGCGACCGCCGGGCAGTGCGGCTCGTCAAACGAACATGGAATTCAGACAACTAGGCCGAAGTGGGTTAAAGGTTCCGGCGCTATGCTTTGGCACTGGAACCTTCGGGGGCGGGAATGAGTTTTTTCGCGCGTGGGGTGAGACGGACGTGGCGGAAGCTACACGGCTTATCGATCTATGCATGGAAGCGGGCGTCAATTTTTTTGATACCGCCGATGTGTACTCGCAGGGGCTTTCCGAGGAGATTCTGGGCGAGGCGATCAAGCACCTGCCGCGCGCAAGCGTTCTGATTTCTACCAAGGCAACTTTCCCTTTCGGTGACGGGCCCAACAACGTTGGTTCATCGCGTGCCCACCTGACGCGACAGATCGAAGGCAGCCTGAAGCGGCTGAAGACCGAATATATCGATGTCTATCACATGCACGGCTTCGACGCGCTGACTCCGATGGAAGAGACGTTGAACACGCTTGACCAGTTCGTGCGCGATGGGAAAGTGCGTTATATCGCGGCGTCGAACTTCTCGGGATGGCATCTGCAGAAGTCGATTGCAATTAGCGAGCATTATGGGTGGGCGCGTTATGTGGCGCATCAGGTTTATTACTCGCTGATCGGACGCGATTATGAATGGGAGCTGATGCCGCAGGCTTATGCGGAAGGCTTGGGCGCTCTGGTGTGGAGTCCGCTCGGATGGGGCCGTCTCACCGGCAAGATACGCCGTGGGCAGCCACTGCCGCAGGTTAGCCGGCTGCACAAGGCGGCGGACGGTGGTCCGGTGGTTGCGGACGAGTACCTCTACAAAGTTGTGGACGCGCTTGATGCAGTTGCTGCGGAGAGTGAGAAGACGGTGCCGCAGGTGGCTCTGAACTGGTTGCTGCGAAAGCCGACTGTCGCTAGCGTGATTATCGGCGCGCGCAATGAACAGCAATTGCGGGACAACTTGTTAGCCGCGAGCTTTGCACTGACGAGCGCGCAGGTGGCGAAACTGGACGAGGCGAGCGCGCCACAGGTGGCCTATCCTTACTGGCACCAGCGGCAATTCCAGGACCGCAATCCGCTGCCACCGGCTTATCGATGACGTTGGATCCGCGGGTCGGCAAACAGCAGGTCCTTCGCTCCGCTCAGGATGACAATTTGTTATTTGGTCTGGATGACGAGCGAACTGTGCCACTACCGTTTGCTGCCTACACTTGGCAACGTTGTTACAATCAAGCCAGCGGTGTTCCCTCCATAATGTTGTGGGCTCTTAACCAACGTACATGCAGACGTTTGACGAACATTTCGAGGTGGTAGTGGTCGGTGCTGGTCATGCGGGGTGCGAAGCCGCGATGGCGGCGGCTCGTATGGGGCTGAAGACTGCACTTTTTACTTTGAATGTCGATTTGATCGCGCAGATGTCTTGTAACCCGGCCATCGGCGGCATCGCGAAGGGGCACCTGGTGCGGGAAGTGGACGCTCTGGGCGGCATCATGGGCGAAATTACGGACGCGGTCGGAATTCAATTTCGACTGCTTAATACTTCGCGTGGGCCGGCCGTCTGGTCGCCGCGGGCGCAGTGCGACAAGCAGGCTTACCGGCTGAAGATGCGCGAGGTGCTGGAGTCGCAGGCGAATCTGAAGATCAAGCAGGCGGAAGTGGCGGATGTAATTCTGGAGAGTATTCAGCAAAAGCAGGTCCTTCGCTCCGCTCAGGATGACAGTGCAGTTGGGAGCACTGAGAACCGAGAACTGAGAACTGAGAACTGCATCCGCGGCGTTTTGTTGCGCGATGGGCGGCGGGTTTCGGCGGATGCGGTCATCATTACTACTGGAACTTTTCTTAACGGGCTGATCCATTGCGGCGAGCAGCAGTATCCGGCGGGACGGTCGGGAGAACCGGCGGCGGTTCTTCTGGGGGAGGCGCTCAAGAAGCTGGGGCTGCGCGGATGCCGGCTCAAGACCGGGACGCCTCCGCGGCTGGATGGGCGCACCATTGATTGGGCGCGTTTCGAGCGGCAGCCGGGCGATTTGGATCCGACTCCGTTCAGCTTTCGCACGCGGCGGGTTGCGCATCACGACTCGCAGGTGCCTTGCTATATCGCTTTTACTACCGAAGAGACGCATCGCATCATCCGCGAGAACGTGCATCGTTCGCCTATGTATAGCGGCCAGATTCAATCGACTGGGCCGCGTTATTGTCCGTCGATTGAAGACAAGATCGTCAAGTTCCCCGACAAATTGACGCACCAGCTTTTCTTGGAGCCCGAGGGGCTGAATACGCATGAGATCTACGTCAACGGCATGAGTACTTCGCTGCCGATTGATGTGCAGTTGGCGATTCTTAAGTCGATTCCGGGGCTCGAAGGCGCGGAGATGATGCGGCCGGGTTATGCGATTGAGTACGATTCGATTGATCCCACGGAACTTCGGCGCACGCTGGAAACGAAGAAGATTGCGGGACTGTTTCTGGCTGGGCAGATCAATGGGACTTCCGGGTATGAAGAAGCGGCGTGCCAGGGGATCATGGCGGGGATTAACGCGGCTTTGAAGGTGAAGAACGACGCTCCGCTGGTGCTTGACCGAACGGAAGCATATACGGCGATTCTTATCGACGATTTGATTTCGAAGGGGACCAACGAGCCTTATCGGATGTTTACTTCGCGGGCGGAGTTCCGGTTGCATCTGCGGATCGATAATGCTGATCGGCGGCTTACTCCGCATGGACGGCGGGTGGGGCTCATTTCGGATGAGGCTTGGGTGGAGTTTGAGGCGAAGCAGCGGCGGCTGGATGAGGTGAAGGCGGTGCTGGAGCGGACTAGGGTTACGGGGGCTATGGCGGAGTTGATCTCAGCAGCTTGTTACGCTGCCGACGAAAGCGGTCGAGCTGCGCTCGACTTGGACGGGCGGGGGCGCCCGTCCCCACACGAGCCGTCCCCACACGAGCCTCGCGACCTGTCTTCTGCCTTGGGGCAGGCTTTGGCGCAACTGCTTAAGCGGCCTGAGATTACTATTGAGCAACTCGCGCCGGTTCTGGTCGAACTACTGCCGCAGTTTTTCCAAAGAGATTCCTCGGCGACCTCTGAGGTCAGGCTTTCGTCGGAAGTTCGGAACGAGCTTAAGTCCGTCGAAACTGAAATCAAGTACGCCGGATACCTTGACCAGCAGCAGCGGGCTATCGAACGGCTGAAGAAGGCTGAGCAGCGGCGGATTCCTGATTGGTTCGATTACCGGGCGGTCAGCGGGTTGTCGCGCGAAATGCAGGAAAAACTTGGAAAAGTCATTCCACAAACGCTGGGGCAGGCTTCGCGCATTCCTGGGGTGACGCCGGCGGCGGTTTCGCTGATCAATGTTTATATTGAGATTCAGGGGCGGCGGCGGGAGCAGGCTGCGACGCTGTAGCTCCTGCGGCGGCTGTAAAGGCAGCCGAGCTTCGCTCGGCTTGGACGGGCGAGGGCGCCCGTCCCCACACAAACCTACCCGTCCCCACACGAACTGTTTAGCGGGCTACGGCTTTTTGGACGGCTGATCTTAGGTCTTCGTACGACAGCGCTCCGGGATGGTACATCGCTACTTGTCCGGCTCGATTCAGGACTACCAGAGTCGGCGTCGTGCTTGCTCCGTAGGCATTGAAATTCTGTTTGCTTAACGGCACGGGCATGTCCTGCAGGCTGCCGTAATAACGGGCGCGGACGGATTCGATGTAGGCTCGCTCCTGCTCGGGGGCGGCATCGGCTCCCTGGGCGGCGTAGCCGTAGAGTTGGGTTGGGCCGATGACGACCAGGCCTTCGGGAGCGAACTCCTGGCGCAGGCGGGCGATGATGGGGACTTCGGCTTTGCAGTCCACACACCAATGCGCCCAGAAGAATAAGAGAACCGGCGAGCCTTTCAGCGACGCTAGAGTTGGCGGCTTCGGTCCGAGATACTGAGTTGCTTGTAAGGGCGGCGCGGGTTGACCTACCAGAGCCAGCAGGTTGAGATTTTTCTGGAGGCGGGCTCTTATCGATGTATTCCCATAGCGCGTTAAGGCCGACCGCAGCAGGCTTACGGCTTGCGCGTGCTGTCCTTTTTCCGCCAGGGCCTGGGCTAGGACTTCGTAGGCGGCGCCGAGGGCGATGGGCAGATGAGGTTCGGCGTCGAGTTTGCGTTTGGTTAGCTGCTGTTCGGAGAGACGGCGCGTCTCGGAGGCATTGGCGGTGGCTTGATCCCACTGCTTTGCCGCTGCCGCTCCGCGGGCCATCCACGACAAAGCTTCGATGTACTCGGGAGTGACGCCATGCTGAGCCTTATAGCTGCTAAGTTCCGACTCGGCCGCGGAAAAGGAATTCTGCGCCAGTTGAGCGCGGACGTCCTCGACTAAGTCGCCTTGGGCGCGCATGGATGCAACCCAAAGAAAGACCCCAGCGAAAACCACCCATTTTCCCATTCGCATACCCATGATTTGATGATGAATGAGGCTCTCGAAAGTTGCAAGAAGCCTGCCAAATGGCTATGGCCTTATTTTTCAATTTGATACAAAAATGGAGGGCTGGACTCCGGAATTTCCGAGAGCGGGTCTGCGGAAATGGGTACCCCGCGGATTACTTCAGTAAACACAGAATCCTGTGGCCATTTGCCCTCGAATATGTACAATTTAGGTGCGTTTGATCTTTGCGGTTGTCAGCAGCACCCCGCTCTGAAGCGTGATCTGCCTGCACTATCCTCCGAGTTCCAGCGCATACCTCAACACAAAAGGAACACAGCAACATCATGGAAACAGGAACCGTAAAGTGGTTTAACGATGCCAAGGGCTATGGTTTTATCAGCCGCCAGAATGGTGAGGACGTGTTTGTGCACTTCTCCGCCATCCAGGCAAACGGGTTTCGCAGCCTGCAGGAAGGTCAACAAGTTCGGGTACGA
>CAVZDM010000136.1:0-7322 GCA_963773955.1 uncultured Acidobacteriaceae bacterium
GAGCGAAATTAGGGCCATCGAGTAAAGCTCTGATTTCGTTGGCAAGCGGAATCGCCATGACCACCGTCCTTGTCCGTAAGCGTTGAACAAATCTATCACTTCAATTCGACAACGCGACAGATCGATGGAGGACTCATTCGCTGCCGTGCAACCACTGCGATAGATAGTTGGCAATACCCATTTCCTGGATGGAATGAAGCTGAGCTTCCAGGAAGTCCGCGTGCCGCTCTTCGTCCTGAATCATGCGCTCGAATAAAGCCCTGGAGCCATCGTCCCCTGCCTCGACGCAAGTCTTCGCGGCTTGGTTGTACTGGCGCACCGCATCCAGCTCGTCTTTAAGGTTAATCTCCATTTGCTGCTGCACCTTGCTGCCCAGTTGAGGCTTCAATCCAACATCGACCGTGGGTGTGCTGTCCAGGAAGATAACGCGCTCAATCAGTCCTTCCGCGTGCCGCATCTCCTCGATAGCCCGCACCTTGATGATCTCGCCCAGACGCTTGTAGCCCCAGTTCTGGCACATCTCCGAATGCGTCATGTACTGCACAATCGCCGTCAATTCCGAGCTCAGAGCCAGGTTCAGCTGCTCAATCACCTTCTTGTTGCCCTGCATAGCATTGCCCTCCGTCCTTCGCCATTTTGCAATCTGGATGACCAGGCAGGCTGTGACCCAGAGCACAAGGGCGTGGTAGCCATCTTGTGATCCACTGGTCCCGACCGTATAGTGAAGGGTACCGAGGTAAATCATGGAAAAACACATCATGGAAACCAAGGCATTTGTGTCTCTGCTCGAAGAACGTATTCATCCATACGACTTGCTCCGTCATCCTTTTTACAAAGCCTGGTCGGCGGGCCAACTGACCCGCGACGATCTGCGCGAATACGCCGAGGATTACTACCCCCACGTAGATGCATTCCCCGGTTACCTGGCGCAGCTCGGCGTCCGGCTGGAAGAAGGCGAACTGCGCCGCGCCATCCTCGCCAACATGACCGATGAAAAGGGCGGCGAGGATTCCTTCGGAGAACCAGAACGGTCCCACTCCGAACTGTGGCTCGACTTTGTGGAAGGCATGGGTGGAAGCCGTCTTCCGAAGCGACGGCCGGTTGGGGAAGTTCGCAAGCTCATCTCCTGGTTCCACCGCGTAGCCAGCGAAGGGACTCCGGAAGAGGCGCTGGCGGCTTTCTACGCCTACGAATCGCAGGTGCCGCGCACCGCAAAAGAAAAAGATCGCGTCCTGCGCGATCGCTACCGCGCCGATGAGAAGACCCGCGGCTATTTCACCTTCCACGCCACCGCCGGCGTGCAGCACCCGCAGGTCTGGCGCAACCAGTTGGAGAAGCGCGTCAAAGCCAATCCCGAGACTGCCGGGAAGGCACTGGCTGCCGCCGAGAGTGCGGCCAAAGCTCTATGGACTGTGCTCGATGGCTTCGAAGCGCGGCGAACGGAGCGGACCGCAGCCTTGGCCTCAAGCTAGAATTGTGAAACCAGACTAAGCGGTCAGACTTGAAGAACCGAAGGCTTTCCAGTTTGTTGCGTAGTTGAGCAGGTCGCTGAAACGACTCCGGTTTCGTATCAGGGCATCGCTTCAGCGATGCCGTAAGTTTCGAAATCAGATGCCCCTTTAGGGGCTGGGAATTCGCGATCCCTCTTTAAAAGCATGGCCCGACCCGTCCCTATCGGCGTGCGCGGCGAGGCGGCTGAAACCGTCGAGTTGAAGCACACGCTCGCCGGATATCGCCCCGAGTTGCCCCCCGTGTATTCCACTCCGGACATGATTCGGCTGATGGAAATCGCCGCCTTCAACGCGCTGCAACCGTTTTGCGATGAGGGAGAGATCACCGTAGGCATCTCGATCCACATCGAGCACCGCGCGGCCAGCGGGATCGGCATGCGAATTCACGCCGAGGCGGAACTGGAATCGTTTGACGGCCGCTTCTACATCATGCGCGTCCGAGCCCACGACGGCACTCAGGAAGTCGGGCGCGGTACGGTGGGCCGTGCCGTAGTGCACGTGCCCAGTTTCGTCAAGCGCATGCACGATAAGGCTCGCGGCAGCTAACTCTCTGGGAGCAAGCCTGGCTGGTTTTGGGTGGCGCAGCGGTTAACCGCTGCGATAACTGGCTTGATTTCAAAGTCGGCTTTAGCCGCTGAGGCAAGGCTTCGGTGCGGAAAATATTTCCGCCGCCGCCCTCCGGATCATCGAGAAAGGACCGAAAGAAGCCATGGAATCCCAGACCAACAAGGCGATCCAGTTCCGGCAGCTTCATCGTGGACCAGGCACGCTCATCCTGCCGAACGCTTGGGATGTGGCCAGCGCCCGCATCTTTGAGGAAGCTGGCTTCCCCGCGATCGCGACCACCTCCGCGGGCATCGATTTTTCGCTGGGCTATCCCGGCCAACACACTCCACGCGAGGAAATGATGGCCCGCATCGCCCGCATCGCTCGCGCCGTTCATGTACCTCTAACCGCTGACGTCGAAGCCGGATACGGGCCCACCGCTGAAGACGCCGCCAGGACCACCCGCGAACTGATTCAAGCAGGAGTCGCTGGGATGAACCTGGAGGACGGAAGCGGCGATCCGGCTCGTCCCTTAATCGGCTTCGAATTGGCGGTCGAGAAGATCAAGGCGGCGCGCCAGGCGGCCATGGAAATGCACGTGCAAATTGTGGTCAATGCTCGCACCGATGTATACCTGCTGCCGGGTGGCAATCCAGACGCCGATTATTCCGAAGCGTTGCGGCGGCTGCTAGCGTTTCGAGACGCAGGCGCCGATTGCGTATTTGCTCCTGGACTGAAGGATGCCGCGACGATTGGGCGCCTGGCAAAAGCCGTCGAGTGTCCACTCAACATTCTCGCCGGGCCCGGAACGCCCTCGGTTCCGGAACTCAAGAAGCTGGGCGTGGCGCGTGTAAGCGTGGGGGCAGGCCCCATGCGTGCCACCCTAGGCCTGCTGCGAAGGATAGCGGACGAACTGAAGACCACCGGAACGTACAGCGCGATGGAGGCAGCTGTGCCTTACGCCGAAGTGAATAAACTTTTTGGCGGCTAAGCCGGCAAAACTCACGTGGGGACGGCCGCCCTCGGCCGTCCAGCGGAGCGAAGCTCCGCAGCGCCGGCAGCACCACAAATTTCGAGTTACCCGTTGATCAGATTCATCATGTGTTCCGGGTAGCGCAATCCCGAAGCCGCGCCCGAAGGAAACACTTCGTTCAAACGCCGTAGATCATCTGGCGTCAGTTTCAAATCCACCGCCCCAGCGTTCTCCTCAAGATACTTGCGCCGCTTCGTTCCGGGAATCGGAACAATATCCTCCCCCTGCGCCAGCACCCAGGCCAGCGCCAATTGTGAAGGCTGACAATTTTTCTCGCGCGCAATTTCTCCCACTTCCTCCACCAGATCCAGATTCTTCTGAAAGTTGTCACCCTGGAAACGCGGCGAGAAACGGCGATAATCATCCGCCGCCAGGTCCTCGAACTTCTTGAACTGTCCGGCAAGAAAGCCACGTCCCAGCGGACTGTAGGCGACGAAACCGATGCCCAGTTCGCGGCAAGTCGCCAGGATTTCCTCTTCCGGATCGCGCGTCCAGAGCGAATACTCCGTCTGCAGCGCCGTGATGGGATGCACCTTCACCGCCCGCCGCAGAGTTTTGGCGCTCGCTTCGGACAAGCCAATATGGCGGATCTTGCCTTCCTTGACCAGTTCCGCCAGCGCGCCCACCGTTTCCTCAATCGGAGTGTTCGGATCGACCCGGTGCTGGTAGTAGAGGTCAATATGCTCAACCCCCAGCCGCTTCAGACTGCCCTCGCACGATTTCTTCACATACTCGCGCTTGCCGCTAACGCCGCGAATATTGGGATTCGTTGGATCGCGGACAATCCCAAACTTTGTGGCCAGCACGACTTGGTCGCGCTTGCCCTTGATTCCCCAACTAACCAGCGCGCGCCCGACCAGTTCTTCGTTCTTCAGCGGCCCGTAAACGTCAGCCGTATCAAGAAAGTTGATCCCAAGTTCGAGCGCCCGATGAATGGTCGCGATCGATTCAGCGTCATCGCGTCCAGAATAAAATTCCGACATGCCCATGCAGCCCAGTCCAAGGGCGGAAACTTTGAGACCGGAACGTCCAAGATTGCGGGTTTTCATTCAAGAATTCCTTTCGCAGAAATTAATGTTCCCCAATTTGGGAGTATAGATGCAAACCTGCGGCGAAGTTGCCAACGCCGAAGAGTGTTCCACAAATTGCGTCGCCTCCGCGTGCTTTGGCATCTTGTAGGGTGACGTGATTTGCCAACCATGAATCGACCGCCGATTTGGTTTGAACGGAAATTCGACTTCACGTTTCCGGTGGAGCAGCATCCGAACCTCTGTGTGCGCTTGCGAGGCACGCCCGCCCGCCTGGAAGAAATCGCGCGCGCCGCTGGTCGTGAGGTCCTGATCAGGAAACCGCGCGACAACGAAAAATGGTCGGCCCAGGAACATGCCGGCCACTTGCTCGACCTCGAACCTCTTTGGATGGCGCGGGTCAATGACTACTTTACCCAGGCATCCCAGCTCACCGTAGCCGACCTGACCAATCGGAAGACCTTCGAAGCACAGCACAACCAGCGCCCGATCGAAGAGATCCTGGCCGAATTCCGCAGCGCCCGCTCACGACTGTTAAGCAAAGTGGAGCAGATCGACCCTGAAATTTTTGCCCGCGCCATTCCCCATCCACGGCTAAAAATACCCATGCGGCTCGTGGACCATCTGTACTTTGTGGCGGAGCACGATGACCATCACCTGGCCCACATCCTGCACCGGATCAACCTACGCATCAACGCAGACGCATCATCGCAGCCTGACACTGCGTGAATCAAGCAGCGACTCGGATTAGAGGTTTCGTGCGCGCTACCACCTCGCCGATTTCGACCGCAGGCACCCCCGCGTCCCGCAGCGCACTCGTGAGCGCACCGGCGTCGGCAGCGCCAACCGAAATCAGCAGCCCTCCAGCCGTCTGCGGATCAAAGAGCAGCGTCCGGATATCGTCCGGCACCGACGCCTCATACTCCACCAGGCACTCCGCAAAGTCACGATTCGCCTTGAGTCCGCCAGGAACATATCCAGCGCGGATGCAATCCAGCGCGCCCTCCAGCACAGCAATCTTACCCGCGTGGAAGACGAGCCCGACGCCAGAAGCCAGCGCCATCTCGCGAGCGTGCCCAATCAGCCCAAAGCCAGTAACGTCAGTAAGAGCATGCACCGCCCAGGTAGAGACAGGGTGCCCCGTCCTTGTCGCGTTTTCCGCGACAGGGCGGGGATTTTGACTTCCCATCCGCACCACGACCCCCGCAATCACCTCCGCCGCCGCCTTATTCAAAGTAGTCATCGACGTCACCGCCGAGTCGATCCACTCCTGCCGCGCAACGCCCTTCTTAATCGCCGTGGAAATCACTCCCGTACCCAGCGCCTTAGTAAACAGCAGCCGATCGCCCGGCAGCGCGCCTCGATTGGCAAGCACCCGTTTAGGATGAATCACTCCCGTAACCGAATATCCAAACTTAGTTTCCTCATCGCGGATGCTATGTCCGCCCACCACCGTGCATCCCGCCTCAACCATCTTCGACAACCCGCCGGCAAGAATGCGCTCCAGAATTTCAAGATCGCCCTTTTCCGGAAAGCAGACCAGCGCCAGCGAAGTCAGCGGCTTTCCCCCCATGGCATAAACGTCGCTGAGCGCGTTGGTCGCGGCGATCTGCCCAAAAATATAAGGATCGTCCACGACCGGCGTAAAAAAATCCACCGTCTGCACCAGCGCCGTCTCCGGCGTAAGCAGATACACTCCGGCGTCGTCGGCATGATCGAAGCCGACTAGCACATTAGGGTCCTGTTGCCGGGCTAATTTCCCAAGCACCGTGTCCAGCGCCGCCGGACTCAGCTTGGAAGCTCAACCCGCAGCTTTAACAGACTCCGTAAGCCGAAATGGTTTAACGTCAGCCACGAGGAGATTGTAACGGAGGCGAAAGAAACGGCCCGCTGAAAACCTCCGGTTTCGTATCGGGGCATCATGTTTCGTATCAGGGCATCATGTTTCGTATCAGGGCATCGCTTTAGCGATGCCGCATGCTCTTTGAATT
Organism: uncultured Acidobacteriaceae bacterium; assembly: GCA_963773955.1. Lineage (GTDB taxonomy): Bacteria > Acidobacteriota > Terriglobia > Terriglobales > Acidobacteriaceae > Acidiflorens. The sequence goes on from CAVZDM010000136.1 coordinate 6,110, forward strand.
CAGACGCCCCTTTAGGGGCCGGGGTGCCCCATCCTAACGTCGTGCTCTTCGACGTTAGAGCCTGCCCTGAGCGAAGCCGAAGGGGTGGGATTCCACCGCCGAGTGAAGCGTGGGCCTTCCCCGGAAGTAAAGAAGCCGGGGGTGCCCCACGTCTCGCGCTTTTCGAGACGTGGGATTCCACCGCCGCATAAAGCTTGGGATTTCCCTTACACTTCCACCCCGTCGGGGGCGCCCCGCGTCTCGCAGTTTTCGAGAACTTGCCCTGAGCCCAGCCGAAGGGCGGGATTCCACGCCCGTCGCCAGAATGCTTTCACACCGTTCGTGCGGCCAAATTAATTTTCGATGGATTCGTCTTGTTCTTCTTTCTTGAATTCCTGTTGAAGCGGAATCAGTTTCTTCGTCTGTCTTTTAAGGAGTCGGATTACCCACTCATCCTTATCTTGGCCTACCAGTGACGCCTTTGCTTTGACTCGCTCGATCAAGTCCTTTGGGCAATCGTGGATCGTGAAATTGACTCGTTTCGTTTCTTCGTTCATCCAAGGGTGAATCGCAAAAATTACTTGCAGTTTGTTGTCACGGTGGTATGCTTTGCTCAGATAACTCATATGAGTCGTTTGGGCATGTCCAGAAACGATACTTCGGGTTCGGGAAACTCTCAAGACTGGATTTGTTGTAGTGTCTAGCGGCCAACCACAATACGTAGTGGGAACAAGCCAAGATGAACTCAGCTAAAGGTAATCTGGTATTGCAAGGTTGCAGGGCACAGAATAGACTTTTGCGCTTGCAGTAAAGCCCGCGACGAATCGCAGGGCGGAAGGTTCTTTCACAAGATTGATGCGGCGGCGACGGTAGGATTCCAACCTACTGATCGGGTGTTTCCGGTGAAGGTGAGACCCGACCGGCGGATTATAAATCCGGTGCAATAAAGCAGCTCTGCCACGTCGCCGTATCAACAAGTCGAAACTGATGAGCCTGATTGGAGTTGAACCAACGACCTCCGATTTAGCAAATCGGCGCTCTTAGGGGCTTTGGAACTGATCAGGGACCTGACCCCATTTCCGCTGAGCTACAGGCTCATCAGTTTCCCATAGTAACCGCGCTTCAAACCATTTTCCAGAAATAATGATTTGAACAGGTTGGAGCGAATCTGTTTAGAGCTGATTTCGGTCTGTGGATTACAAGTGGCGAAAAAGGTACATCCAGCGGAAAGAGT
>CAVZDM010000137.1:0-35551 GCA_963773955.1 uncultured Acidobacteriaceae bacterium
TGTGCAGAGGCACTAGGATCTTGCACTCTGTGCCCTGGGCGAGGTTGGCGAGGCACGGATGCCCCTCGCACGGCCACCATACGCAAGAAGCGCGAGCGGAGCGCCAGAGCCGGGCACGCTCACGGAGCAATTGCCCAGTCATGTGAGTATCCCGTAAATCGACTGGGAATGGCTTGGAGCTTCTGAACGAGCGCACTTACTGCTGCAGCATTTGATTGTAGTGAGAACCCCACGCTAATCGTGTCAGAAATACCGCCAAAGCGTGCCGCTACCTTCTCGGGTAACTCATCGAATGTTCCCACGGCAGCAAAAAGATCGAGCACATCATCGGGTATTTGGGCGGCGAGCTTCTCCCAGTCGCCGTTGCGCACCAGCTTATTGAGCTTCTTCGCGAGGTCGCCGAGTCCATGCAGTTCCAAGACTGGCTGATAAGCGGGGGTCGAGCCGTAGAAGCCGATGTCGCGCCGAACACGCTCACGGCCTTTCGCCAGAGCCGCCTCATCCGGTCCGGTGACGATGAAACCGCCGCCTGCTACCTCGAAGTTCTCGCGCTTACGCCCAGATTGGGAAAGGCCTTTCTCGATCTCCGGCACAACAACTTGTTCAGCGTAGGCGCGGGTGCAGAACGCATGAAGGCGGACACCATCGCAATGGCGACCCGCAAGTCGCAGCATGGCCGGACCGACTGCGGCGATTGTGATCGGCACCATCGGTAGACCAGTCGGCGGCGGTGAGAATGCCGGAGTCATCAGCGTGAAGTTGTAGTGTTCGCCCTTGAAATTGAGCGGCGCAGCGTTTTCCCAGCAACGCCAGATCGCGCGTAGCGCCTGGACATACTCCCCCATTCGCGGCGCCGGTGGAGTCCAGGGGGTGCTGAAACGCCGCTCATTGTGTTGCTTTACTTGACTGCCAAGGCCGAGCACAAATCTTCCGTTGGAGTTCACGTTTAAGTCCTGAGCGAGGATTGCCACGATCATGGGACTACGCGGAAAAGCAATCGCAACAGAGGTTGTTAGTCCGATCTTGTGCGTCGATAGGATCGCCGGCACTAAAGTCGCAAATGAATCGTGTCGGACCTCATGGGCGGCCGCTTCGTCAAATCCCAGTTCCTCAAACGCGCGGGCAGCGTCGGCGACCTCGCGCCATTTGCCGTCTGGAAGGCTAGTCGAGATGCGCATGAGTACCAACAGCTCCAGTGAACATCGCATCAGCGATTTGGATTTCCGTACACTAGCTTGATGCGCTCTTGCGGTTTGCCGCACCGGTGGCCCTGGGGACGGCGCGCGCCGGTCTATGGCCACCCGCATCGACGGGGGACTGCCGCGGTGACGAGAGCCGGACGGTCACACCTCACCGTTCATCACGTAGCAAAGGACCGGTCTGGGTTCACTTCGTAAGCCAAATATCGAAGAAGTTCCAAGAAAGATGATGGCGTGGCCAGTTGGGTTACCGTCTTTTTTTGTGATTTTGTTTGGTGGAGCGATATATTTGCTACCTATATCCTCGTGCATTCGCTTCAATGGTCCGTCATCCCGATCATCGGTAATGGTAGCGACGATCTCCCCATTGGGACCTACGCTTATCTGATCGGCCCAGTAGGCGTCTGCTTCGCCGCAACAGGAAACGGGTGGTATTGTGTCGGGCTGCATGAGCCCGTGGAACCATTGTGATAGCCGAGGATCGTTGCTCTTCCATTGCCCGAGGTCACGAGCGTCAGAACCAGCTAGGCAACCACCGACAAATATTACAGTCAAGCAAAGCTTTGGCGGGAGGCTCCAGCCACCAACCAAATCTCTCCAGTTCATTTTCAGCATCCGGCGCCAGCCGATCGGCCGCGACTCACGACGGCATATCCGCCCCTCCTCCATCGGTGCGGATGCGCCCCAAAGGGGAAACTTAGGGGATATCTGGGAGCGCTGTCTATAAAATGGGGGACTCTTAATTGGTGAATTTTTTACAGCGTGGCCCAGGATGTTTATTAGGAGTTTCTAATGAAGGTTCCGAGGCTGCCAAGTTACCGTGGTGTTCCGCTTTGAGGCTGCCGAAAAGGAAGGAACTACCGTCGCGGCGTACGCTTCGCCTGGACAGCTGACCCACCCCAGCCCGCGAAAAGCGCGCGGTCTGGGGACCCCGGCGAGGGCGGCTGTCCCTACGCGAGATGGGGTGAATTACGCGGCTAGACGTTTTAGAATTTCCTTGCCTAGTTTCTGCGCCTCGCCGAAGAATTTCTGGTATTCGACGAAGATCCGATTCAACTCGAGCGACTGGTCGGCGGTGAGCTTGTGGCGCAGCATCATGTCGCGGACGTGGACGGGATTGGGCAGAGTGGCGTCTTCGTTCAGCTCTTCAAGGGCGGTTGCTGGATTGTAGTGGTACATGCATTGCATTGTAGCGCTGCGGAGTGGAATTTAGCGGGCGTTGGCTTTCGGTCGTTCGGCGGTCAGTGGCCGGCCTTGGCGGTTGATGCCTGCAAAAGCAGATTCAGGTTTTTTTGATGATTGACCTGACGGAGCACCGTCTCTATCGTGGCTGCCAGGCGATCGGAGCTCTTATCGAGCTCCAGAGTGGACTTCTCGAAGTAGGCGGCGGCGCCTTCGTTGAGGAGTTTTTCTTCGTTCTTCTGCGACAGGCTGGACAGTACGATGACGGGAATGTCTTTGGTGGCGGGATTCGCTTTCAGGGCCTTGAGAACGTCGGGGCCGCTGATCTTGGGAAGCAGCATGTCGAGCAGGATGATGTCGGGGAGTTTGTCATTGGCTACTTTCAGCGCTTCCTCGCCGTCGGCGGCGGTGCTGACCTCATAGCCAGCTCTGGACAAAGCGCGCTCGTTGGCGATTCGGAGAAACTTGCTGTCGTCGACCAGGAGCACTTTGGAATTCGCCGCCACGGGCAACCCTCTGGTGGGTTCATCGGCGTGGCGGCGGCGAAACTTGAGCAGCGGGGGTAGCGCGGCCCCTAAAGGGGCGTCTGATTTTGGGGAAGTTACGGTATCGCTGAAGCGATACCCTGATACGAAACATGAGGGCGGCTTGCGCCGCCCCCTGAGACCTGACACCTAAGACCTGAGACCTGTTTCTACGTTCCTTCGTTCCAGCTGGCCAGGTATTCTTCCTGTTCCGAGGTCAGGCGGTCGATCTTGATGCCGAGCGATTCCAGTTTGAGCTTGGCTACGCGTTTGTCGAGGTCGACGGGAACCGTGTACACCTTCTTCTCTAACGACGCGTAGTTCTTCACCATGTACTCGAGCGAAAGCGCCTGGTCGGCAAAACTCATATCCATCACCGACGCGGGATGGCCTTCGGCGGCGGCCAGGTTGATGAGGCGGCCTTCGCCGAGCAGGTTAATGCGGCGTCCGTCTTTCATGGTGTACTCGTCGACGAAGGTGCGGGTGGTGCGCTTGGAGGACGACAGCTTTTCGAGCGACGGGATGTCGATTTCAACATTGAAGTGGCCCGAGTTCGAAATGATGGCGCCATCTTTCATGTGCTCGAAGTGCTGCTTGGCGAGCACGTTCTTGTTGCCGGTGACGGTGCAGAAAACGTCGCCGATTTTGGCGGCCTCTTCCATGCTCATCACGCGGAAACCGTCCATCACAGCTTCGAGGGCTTTGGTCGGATCGATTTCGGTGATGATGACCTCCGCTCCCGCGCCGCGTGCGCGCGAGGCGAGGCCGCGTCCGCACCAGCCGTAGCCGGCGACCACGAACTTCGAGCCGGCGAGCAGGAAATTGGTGGCGCGGATGATGCCGTCAATGGTCGATTGTCCGGTGCCATAGCGGTTGTCGAACAGATGCTTGGTGTCGGCGTCATTGACGGCAACGATCGGGTAGCGCAGCACGCCTTCCTTGGCCATGGCGCGCAGGCGAATTACGCCGGTGGTCGTTTCCTCGGTTCCGCCAATCACGTTGGCGAGTTCCGTGGTGCGTTTGGTGTGGAGGACGGAGACCAGGTCGGCGCCATCGTCCATGGTGATTTGCGGCTTGTGATCGACCGCCGCCATGATGTGCGCATAGTAGGAGTCGTTGTCTTCCCCCTTGATGGCGAAGACGGGAATGCTGTAGTCGCGGACCAGGCTGGCCGCCACATCATCCTGCGTGGAAAGAGGGTTTGACGCGCACAGGGCCACGTCGGCGCCGCCGTCACGCAGCGCGATCATTAAATTTGCGGTCTCGGCCGTTACATGCAGGCACGCCGAAACGCGGACGCCTTTGAGCGGCTGGTTCTTAATGAATTCCTTGCGGATAATCTGCAGCACCTTCATCGACTGGTTTGCCCACTCGATGCGTTTCTTGCCCAGATCGGCCAATTCAAATCCTTTAACGTCGCTGCTTATCGATGTTGTAGTCGTAGCCATTTTTCTCCCCGAAATGAAAGGTCAGAGGTAAGAGGTCAGATTGCAGAGGTTACTTCTGACCTCAATCTCGTTCCATAGCTTGCTCTCTATTTTCGTTTGGTCCGTTGCTGCTTTGTGCGGTTCGGGTGTTTACCTCTGACCTCTGACCTCGAACCTCCGACCTTATTTCCTGGCTCCGGCCGTCTCCCGCTTGAGGCCGGCGTCGGTCGCCAGTTTGGCGGACTTGTCGGTCGCTTCCCAGGTGAAATCCGGGTCGCTACGGCCGAAGTGTCCGTAGGCTGCGGTCTTGCGGTAGATCGGACGACGCAGGTTGAGCGTCTCGATGATCTCACGCGGCTTCAGCTTGAAGTTTGCGCGCACCAGCTCTGGAATCAGATTGGCATCAATCTTCTCGGTTCCGAAAGTATCCACCAGGACGCTGACGGGATCGGCAACACCGATCGCATAGGCGAGTTGCACTTCGCAGCGGTCGGCGAGACCGGCGGCCACGATGTTCTTGGCGATGTAGCGCGCCATGTAGGCGGCGGAACGATCCACTTTGGTCGGATCCTTGCCGCTGAATGCGCCGCCGCCGTGACGTCCCATGCCACCGTAAGTATCCACGATGATCTTGCGGCCGGTCAGACCGGAATCGCCCATGGGGCCGCCGATGACGAAGCGCCCGGTGGGGTTGATGTGGTACTTGGTGTCTTCGTCGAGCAGGTGGGCGGGAATTACGGCTTGGATGACGTGCTTCAAAATGTCGGCGCGCAGTTCGTCGTTGCCGACACTTTCAGAATGCTGAGTGGAAACGACCACCGCATCCACTCGCTTCACCTTACGCTGGGCATCGTATTCCACCGTGACCTGCGATTTGCCATCGGGCCGCAGGTAGGGGCAGGTGCCATTCTTGCGAACTTCGGAAAGTTTCAAGCAGAGCTTGTGGGCGAGTGAAATGGGAAGGGGCATCAGTTCGGGCGTTTCGTTGCAGGCGTAGCCGAACATCATGCCCTGGTCGCCGGCGCCGCCGGTATCCACACCCATGGCGATGTCGCCGGACTGCTTGTTGATGCTGGAGATTACGGCGCAGGTGTTGGAGTCGAAGCCGTACACGGCGTTGTCATAGCCGATGGACTGCACCACGCCGCGGACGAGATTTTGAAAATCTACATAAGCTTTGGTAGTGATCTCACCGGCGATTACGACCAAGCCGGTGCAGGTCAGGGTTTCGCAGGCGACGCGGCTGTTCGGGTCATCACGAAGGCAGGCGTCGAGAATGGCATCGGAAATCTGGTCGGCGATTTTATCCGGATGTCCCTCGGTTACGGACTCCGAGGTAAATAGAAAACGATTGGTTGCAGGCAATCTGGTATCTCCTCAAGGTGAGACTTTACTTGCGAGCCTTTACTTCCGATTAGGGAGGCTTACGGAGCCACGGGCTCCTGACCAAGTTTGGTTAATCTTGGCTTGGCTTAACGCTCATTAAAACGGTACCAGAGATGACCTGCTAAACGCAACGGAATTGGCCGGTGACCAAGGGACCTGACATTGAGTGGGAGCCAGCCGGCATTGAACGGTGGAGGGGAGTGGCAAATGGAAGAAAAGAAAGCGACAAAGTTAAGGAGTTGAAGGAGGTTCCGGGGCATTCGGCACTATTCCCCGGGGACCAAAAGTAACCAGCTTAACCTCCCCGAATTCTCCCCCGATGTCGAGCTTCTTTCCGTTGAATCGAAAGTCGATGCCGCCGGCGTTTCCGGACTTGACGATGACTTCCCTGCGGCCCTGGACCGCGCGCTCGGTGCCCGCAGCCATGAGTTCAGAGGAGAGCGTTCTGCCGTCGGATGTGATCGAGATCCAGGAGTCTTCGCGGGCCTGGATGACGACGGTAAACTGGCCGGGAGCTGCGGCGGGCGCCGAGTTCTCAGATGATTTGGGGGCGGCGGACGAGGCAGATCCTACAGTCCGCGAACCAGTTGCCGTCGAGCCGGCGCCACTGGCTCTGCCCGAGACTTCACTTGATACTTGGCCCGGTATTTGGCCTGATGAGCGCTCGGCCGGCACTTGCGCTGAGGATGCGGTTGGAGTTGGCCGACCTGACTCCTTTGTGTGCTGCCGCTGCCGATGACTCCAGAGGGAGAGTGCCAGGGCAACTACGAGTAAAAGCGCGGCGAACAGGCCCCAAGGCAATTGGCGCGTGGGGGCACCCGCGCTGGCGTCCAGGCGGCTGAGGTTTTCTGCATTTTCCCTCGCGCCATCGTCCGGCTCCACGATTTCCGCCGAAACGGACGGGGCGTCGCCGGAGGCTTGCAGGTATTCAGCGACGGTTTGATCCTCGTCGAGGCCTACGACGCGGGAATAGGCGCGGACGAAGCCCTTGTTGAAGATGCCTCCGGGCAACTGGTTGAATTTATCCTCTTCCAGTGCTTGCAGCATGCGCGTCCCGATCTTGGTGGAGACGGAAATCTGCTCCAGTGTGATCTTGCGCTTTTCGCGCTCGAGTTTCAGTTTTTCGCCAAAGGAAGGCAACCCATTCTCCCGCTTTCGCCAGACGGCGAACGGAATTCTACTCTGCCGAGAAGCACGATTATAGGGTATTCTCCCCTCCCGACAAACTGGTCGTGATGTGGTAAGACTGGGTGCAGGGTTTGCGGGAACGTCGAGTTGCCGTGTTGGATACCGGTTACCAACGTACGTTGCCCGAGTGGTGCGACCAAACCTATAATTTTGTATCCATCCACTCGAACGGGGAGTTCATGTCGGAGGCAGCGGGCACGTCGCCAATTCGGCTGTCGCAGGAGTTGACCATCTTTCACGATGTCGCCAAGGCGCTGACATCGTCGCTCAACCTTGATTCGATCCTGCAGACCATCATGGAAAAGATGGCGGAATACTTCCGCCCGGATACCTGGTCGCTGCTGATGGTGGATGAGGAAAAGGATGAGCTCTATTTTGCCATCGCGGTGGGGGCGGCGGCGGAGGTTCTGTCGAAGGTACGTTTGAAGGTGGGTGAGGGAATCGCCGGCTGGGTGGCGAAGCACGGACAGGCGTTAATCGTTCCCGATGTGCAGAATGATCCACGCTTCTCATCGCGGCTGGACGAGATGACTCGTTTGCAGACGCGCTCCGTGATCTGCGTGCCGTTGCGCTCGAGACACCGCGTGCTGGGCGTGATCCAACTGGTCAACGCAAACGTGGAAATGAGCGATCAGGAGTTGTTCTTCCTGCAGGCCTTGTGCGATTACGCCGCGATTGCGATCGAGAATGCACGGGCGGTCGAGAAGATTCAGGAATTAACCATCACCGACGATTGCACGGGGCTGTTTAATGCGCGCCATCTGCACAAAACCCTCGAAACCGAGGTCTACCGTTCGGCGCGCTTCGGCTACCAGTTCAGCGTGATTTTCATTGACCTCGACCATTTCAAGCAAGTCAACGACACGCATGGACATCTGGTGGGAAGCCGGCTGCTGGCTGAAGTCGGATACCTGGTCAAAGCGCAATTGCGGCTGATTGACTTTGCTTTCCGCTACGGGGGAGACGAGTTTGTGGTGCTGCTGCCGCAGACCAGCAAAGATCAAGCGGTGGTGGTCGCGAAACGTCTGCAGGATTCCCTGCGCGCCGGAACCTTCTGCAGCGAAGTGGGCTTGAATCTGAACCTGCGCGCCAGTATGGGACTGGCGACCTTTCCGCACGATGCGCAAACCCCGCATGACATCATCCGCCAGGCGGACGAGATGATGTATATGGTGAAGAACACGACCCGCGACAATATCGGCGTGGCGTCGCGTGGGCTGATGGAATCGTAGAGTGCGTAGGGACAGCCGCCCTCGGCTGTCCGGGCGAGCGCAGTTCGCCTTGGGTTTTGCTTTATCCCGTCTATCGTTTCTATATCTATCCTTCAGGTCAAAGGCTGCGGGGCTTCGCCCCGCTGGACAGCCGAGGGCGGCTGTCCCTACGTTACCGCTTCTGAAGTTCCGGAGGCTGATCGGTTTTCGGTTGTGCTGTGGCCGGTTCGGGTTTCCACGTAAACGCGTTGGCGGGCGCGGATGGGTTCACCCCAAAGTCCCACACATAGAGGTTCATTCCTTCTTTTCCCAGCATCTCGGCGACGGCGTATTCGCCTGCCGCCAGAGGATCGGTGGGGGTGAGCTTGACCCAGCCTCCGGTCATAGAGGTGGCTGTGGCCGCGACAAAACGCTCGTCGGTTTTCATCTTTCCCGTGACCGCAATCTTGACAGCGCCAGCCACACGTTTGTTGCCTTTGATATCGACACGAATAATCTTGAAGCGGTCGGTGAGCGCGGGCGGCGGGGGCTCGCTGGCGGCAACCTGCGCGGTTGCGGATGCGACCTCGTTGTTATTCAAATCGATATTGACGTAGAGCGAAGGCACAGTGGTGTGCGACTGAATCTTGGCGTGCGGGTCGGGAAGTTCGATGGTTTGCCTGGCGCCGGCCAGCGGATTGATTGCTGTCCGCAGAATATTCGTTTTGGTGTTCTTATCCAGGTCGCCCCCCGATTGGTGCAGTTCGGCTAGCTGTGGCTGATTCTCGTAGGTGTCGAGGAGGAAGATGCCGCCCTCATCGGGGAGGCGCAGACCGGGCGCGACCTGCGGTGAACGGGCTTGCTCGGCTTTCCGTACAGCTTCCAGTTCCTTGTCGAGTTTGACCGCTTCCGGAGCGAGCTTGCCCGGCTCGCGTCCTTGCTCAAACTTCGCGGTTGCGTCCCAGTCAATCAGCGCGTTCGGGACCTCCTCCCATTCGCCGCGTTCGGCGCTGAAATAGCGGACGCGCTCGCCGTGAATCTCATACTTGGTGACGGACTGGTAGGAACCATCTTTCAGGATGAGGCGGCGGGCCTGGGTGGCGACGGGAACGGGAACCTGGGACAGGGAAGGCTGGGACAGGGAGAAGAAGAGCGACACAACGGCAGTTGCCGCGAGTAGCCCGGTGTTGCCGCTGAATGGTTTCATGCCGCGGAACATTATCGGCCTTTTCCGGTGCTTGCGAAAGATTAGATGCGGGCGACCAGGGACGCGCGCAAACTGCAGGGAAGGCCGGGCGGGGACGCCCGGCGCTCCATTACTCCATTGTTCTGTTGTTCCGTGCTTTCTAGCTCTTACTTCCCTGCCGGCACGTACAGCGCGGGGATATTCTGCTTATTCACCTTTTCGTTCAACGCGGCCAGATCCTTCGACATCAGATCGCGATATTGTGCCAGCAGCGGTTGCGCTTCCTTTTCCAGAGCCTCGTAGACTTCGTACTGCTGCTTCGTGGGCGTGGCATCGGCGGACTCCACGCTGCCGAGCAGCGAGTGCAGGCGCTCATCAATCAGCACCGGGTAGTTCAGATTCGACTCCGAACTCTTCGAGTTCACCTGGAGCAGCTGCGACTCCACATCGTAGCTCTTCTTGTCGAAGTCTTTGGTCGCCGCGATGAGAGAGGCGTAATGCTGGTCGTCACCAAAACGCCGGGCCAGCCCGCGCGTCTCGTTTCGCACTTCGCGAATCGTTATGACTGCCTCGTGGATCTCCGACACCTGCGCGACGATCTCGCGTCCCAACTCAACCTGCTTCTGCACGTCTTCGTTCGACGCCTTCACGCGCGGATCCAGCTTCAGCTCCAACGGCGCCGTGTACGATTTTCCGTCCGCCGTCAGCCGCACCTGATACGCGCCGGGCGGCACCATCGGTCCACGATTGCGGAATTCCGCGCCGGGTTCTCCGGCTAGGGGAGTCGGCCCCTGTGAAACGCAAGTCCCAGGCAAAGCGGTTCACGCCCACATCGGTGGGAATCGTTTCGTTAGGAGGCGTCTGATCGGGCCACTCGGGCGGCGTTTCCGCTTCCTTCTTTTCTTCGTTGGAGTAGCGCCGCACAACTTTCCCCGACGCATCCAGAAATTCGAGCGCCACTACGCCCTTGGGCGCGGCCGGAAGGTAGTAATAAACAATCGCGCCGGTTGGCGGATTCTCGCCCACCGGTTGCCGCCGCTCGAAGAAATCGGGCCAGCGCATGCGATAGGTCAGTCGCGGCTTGTAGAGCACGGCTGCGGTCGCGGCTTGCGTACTTGCTGCGCGCAGCGGCGTGAGGTCGTCCAGAATCCAGAACGAGCGTCCGTGTGTCGCCACCACCAGATCGTCATTTTTCACGATCAGGTCGTGGATCGGACTGTTCGGCAAGTTCAACTGCAGGGATTGCCAGTTCGCTCCGCCATCGAATGAAACGTAAATTCCGGTTTCGGTGCCCGCGTACAGCAGATTCTTGCGCACCGGATCTTCGCGCACGGCGTGGGTGTAGGCGCCATCCGGAATTCCATTGATGATCCTGGTCCAGGTCTTGCCGAAATCCGTCGTCTTGAAAAGACACGGCTTCAGGTCATCGAGCTTATGCGTGTCGACTGCCGCGTACGCGGTGCCCGCATCGTGTGGCGAAGCTTCGATGAGACTCACCAGGCTCCACTCTGGAATTCCCTTGGGCGTTACGTTCGTCCAGTTCTTGCCACCATCGCGCGAAAGGTGAATCAATCCATCGTCGGTTCCTGCCCACAACAGGTCTTTCTGCACGGGCGACTCGGCGATCGTGAACACGGTGTCGTAAAACTCGACCGAGGTGTTGTCCTTGGTGAGCGGGCCGCCGGAAGAAACCTGTTTGCTCTTATCGTTGCGCGTCAGATCGGGACTGATCGGCGTCCAGCTCTTGCCTTCGTCGGTAGTTTTGAAGACACGCTCGGCGGTGGTGTAGATCACATTGGGATCATGCGGTGAGATCACGATGGGCATCGTCCACGCGAGGCGATATTTCAGATCGCCAACGCCGTGGCCGGCAGTATCCTCCGGCCAGACGGTGATGTCCTGCTCCTGGTTGCTGCGGCGGTCGAGACGCGTGACCACGCCGCCGCCCGAGCCTGCATAAATAATATTCGAGTCGCGCGGATCGGGCGCAAGGTAGCCGCTCTCTCCGCCGCCCGCGTCAAACCAGTGCTGACGGCCGATATAGCCGTCGTCGGTGCGGCTGAGGATGCCGATGGTTGAGTTGTCCTGCTGCGCGCCGTAGACCTTGTAGAGAAAGTCATTGTCCGCCGCCACGTGGTAGAACTGTGCGGTCGGCTGGTTGTACTCGGTGGACCAGTTCTTGCCGCCATCGACCGAGATGGTTGCTCCGCCGTCGTTTCCGTTGATCATGCGATTCGGATTCTGCGGATCGATCCAGAAGCCGTGATGATCGCCATGCGGCGCCGGCAGAAGGCTCAACGTCTTGCCGCCATCGGTCGAGCGGAACGCGCCGGTGTTCAGCATGTAGACGGTGTCCGCGCTTTTCGGGTCGGCAAAAATATGCGTGAAGTACCACGCGCGCTGCGTGAGGCGTTGGTCATCGTTGACGCGCGACCAGGCCTCGCCGCCGTCATCGGAACGATAGAGTCCGCTCTCTTTCGATTCGATGAGCGCGTAGACGCGATTCGAATCTGCGCCCGAAACGCTTACGCCGATGCGCCCCAGGATGCCCTCGGGCAGGCCTTTTGCTTCAAGATGCTTCCAGGAATTTCCGCCGTCGGTGGAGCGGTACAATCCGCTGCCCGGGCCGCCGCTTTCCAGGCTCCAGGGCGTGCGCTGAATCTGGTAAAGGGCCGCGAACATGACGTTGGAATTATGGGGATCGACCGCGAGATCGATGGCTCCGGACTTTTCGTCTTTGTAGAGAACCTTGTCCCAGGTCTTCCCGCCGTCGGTAGTGCGAAAAATTCCGCGCTCCGTATTCGGCCCGTAGGCGTGCCCGAGCGCGGCGATCAGCACGTGATCGGGGTTGCGGGGATCGATCCAAACGCGCGCGATGTGCTGCGTGTCTTTCAATCCGATGTGCTGCCAAGTCTTTCCGCCATCGGTGGTTTTGTAGACTCCATCGCCATAGGAGATATTGCCGCGCAGGCAGGACTCGCCCGTCCCCACATAAATCACGTTCGGATTCGATTCCGACACGGCTATCGCGCCGATCGACGAGATCATGCTGCCGTCGGAAATCGGATGCCAGCTCACGCCGCCATCGGTGGTGCGCCACACGCCTCCGGCAACGCCGCCGAAGTAGTAGGTGAAGGGGCTGCCGGGAATTCCAGTTACGGCCAGCACGCGGCCGCCACGAAACGGGCCGATGTCGCGCCACTTCATTCCCTTGAACTGCGCTTCGTTATACGGTTGCGCCGCCGCCGAGATTCCGAGCGCTACGACCAGAACACACCACACCACCAGACTGCGAAACTTCATGGATCGCTCCTGCATTACGACCTTGAGTAGTAGAAGACCGTTAATAATACCCCATCGCCAAAGCAGCGAACGCGTGGGGAGAGCCGCCCCGGCTGTCCGGCGAGCACAGCTCGCCCGGCGTTTCGTTTGCTCATCCTCGCATTCAACGGCGCAGTATTCAACGGTGGAGCGGCGCTTCGCGCCGCTGGACAGCCGAGGGCGGCTGTCCCTCCGCGTTCGGTTCGCTTAATCCGCATAGAGAAACTCAAGTGCGTCCGGGAAGCGAGCTGCCCAGGCCGCTTCGTTGTGGGTGGCGCCTTCTGCGATGCGCACCTTCAGACGTTGTTCGTCCAGGCCGGCCTCGCGCAGAATCGTTTCCAGTTCGCGCACATCGTCGACAATCTTCGCGTCTTTCTCTGCATTCCCCGTTTCCCGCGTTCCCATTGACAGGTACGTGCGCGCCGGCCAAAGTTGGAATTGGGAGCGACGGCTCTCTTCCAGAATTTTGCGGTTCGCCACGAACAGGGACGGGCTCTCGATCAGCAATCGCCCAAACACTCCGGGCGCTGCCAGTTGCGTGTACAGCGTGATCAGACCTCCGAGAGAGGAGCCGCCAAATCCCGTATTCTCCGGCCCCTTCAATACCGAATAACGCTCTTCGATCAGCGGCATTACTTCACGCCGCAGAAACTCGGGGTAGCATCTCCCCTTCGCGTCGAGAACTCTGGGATCTTTTGATTTGTAGGGAATATATTCGTTGGCCCGGCTCTTTGTGTTGTCGATGCCGACGATAATGAGCGGACGAATTTTCTGATCGGCGATCAACCGCGCCGCGGTCTCGCCCGCCTGCCAGTCGACTCCCGCAAAAGCCGTCATGGGATCGAAGAGGTTCTGCCCGTCATTCAAGTAAAGGACCGGATAGCGCGTCGCACCCCAGCCGTCGTAATCCGGAGGCAGCCAAACCCGCACCAGGCGCGTGTTTCCAAAGATCTGGCTGCGGAGCTCATGCAGCCATAGGTTGCCCGTCGAAACCGGCAGGGCAGCGGCCGGCTTCGTCTTCCTTAGTAGTCTTAGTTTTCGCGTCGTGGGCCGGGACATGGGGTGAACGACTTTCAGCTGTCAGCTCTCAGCTCTCAGGAAAAACATTGGGGGCCGTCACTTGCATTGCTTGGTAGGGGTTACTGGCTTCTGTCACGCTTCCACCAGATCACCGCCGCCAACACGGCGGTCGCCGCAATCAACGCCAGAGAACTCAAACATAAAATGCACCAGACTCCGAGCACGTGCCCCTCAATGTAGGTCAGGTACAAAGCGAACGCCAGACCCGCGGTGGCAACGCCGAAGAGCAGTGCCGGAGTCTCGCGCCGCTCGCGATACACGGTCGCCAGCCCCGCCAACGCGGCGTACCCGAGCATCCCGATGAGCGCGACCGGGACTCCAAGGAGCGACGAATATTCGCTGCGGTTCACGATGTCGCAGTTGAACGTTTCCCCAATTTCGCAGTACGCCGTCTTCGAGGTCGCGTAATGATGCTGCAAAGAAACCGACGAAATCGCGATTCCGCACACCGCCAGAAGGGCGACCAGACTCATGAGACGTTGCATCAAATCGGTCACTGGAGTGGGCACCCCGTCCGGTCGCTCAGCGCTTCCAGAGTGAAAACGCGCTCCACTCGTTCGCCGGTCGGCGGAAACTGCCAAGTGGGATAGTGCTCGATGTTCGCATCTATGCAAGCCTGCGATCTGCCGTGTGTCTGCCCCTTGATGCCGCATTCCACGTAAGGAGCGTACTCGAACGACGCGCCAAATTTTTCTTTTTGCTCCACACAATGCGGACACCACCATGCCCCGTACATCTTCACGCCGCGGTCGGTCAGACAGCGGGCGAAAGCATCGTGCTTGTGCTGCATGCGGTTGCCGAGATAGAAGGCCAGCCCGAACGCGGCCACGATGAGCACGGCATGGATCACCATGCGCCGCCATTTCTGGCTGGCCGCAGTTGGTATCCCCAGTTTTTCCTGTTGCCGTTCTCTTCGCTCTTGCGACATGGAGTTTTTATATCACGACCTGTAGAGACGGGGCTTGCCCCGTCTTGCCCGGGCGCAACGGTGACGCGGTCCGTGAGACGCGGCAAGCCGCGTCTCTACAGGAAAGCAAGAATGGATTCTTCACACCACGACCCGGAGCGCTGCGGGCAATACGTCGATCGCACGGCACTCCAGCGTCAGCACCTCGCCGTCTACCATCACATCCACCGGCCGGTCGAGTTGAAACTCGACGCGCCGAACAGCGTGGCGCTCTGCCAGCGGATGCCGAGTGTGGGTGCCATCATAGAGCGTCGCCAGGTTCCAGGTCAGCCCCAGTCGCCCAATCGGACCCCAGCGCACATACTCAATCAATCCGTCATCGGTGACCGCATCGGGCGCGATCATCATGGTGCCGCCGGTGAACTTGCTGTTGTTAAACGTCAGAAAGAGGCACGGCCGCGAATCGAACTCTTGCTCCCCAGCTTGCTGCCCGTCTTGTTGTCCGTCATGCCGCCCTTCAAACCGCACTGGAAACGGGCGACGATTCAGCCGCGCCAGACAAAGAAAGATAGACAGCAGATAGCCAAACTGCCCCAGCGCCAGAAACCGACGATGCCGCAGCGCCGCCACGTCCGCCGCAAACCCCACACTGAGCAGATTGGTGTAGTAGATCGCTCCATCTTTATGCATGAGGCGAAAAACATCGCAAGGCCGCGACCGCCGCGCCTCCAGCGCCTGCATGGCGTGCTCCAGAGCGTCCTTGCCGGAAACTTCACCCGTGAAGTCCCGCAGAAAAGAATTGCCCGTGCCCAGCGGAAGAAATCCCAGCGTCGCGACTGCATCTTCCGGCTTACCCGCTCCTGCTGCCAGCGAATCCGGAAACAATCCGTTGACGATCTCATAGGAAGTCCCGTCCCCACCCACGGCTAGAAACTTCCTATATCCGCGTCCATAAGCCGCCCGCGCGATCTCGGTGGCTTCGCCGGCCGTGCGAGTCTCCGCCGTCTCCAGCGCAATCCCGGCGGCCCGCAAGCGATCGAGCGCAGAGCCCACGCGCTCGCCGCAACGCCCGCCACCCGCCGCCGGATTGATAATCGCAAGAAAAGATTCGTTCACGAGTCAGGTCTCAGGTGTCAGGTGCCAGGGGGGTTTTCTGACTAAATCTCCACGACGGATTTCCGCTCCGCGCCCGCACCAATCTCGGCGGCCAATTCTCCGCGCTTGATTTTCAGCGACGCCGTCCGCGGAAAATCTTTCTCCCATAGCAGATAGCCTCCCACGCGCTTGAAGTCGGCCAGGCGCCGGTTGCGCGCGACCAGCTCTTCGAAAAAGCGACCATCGAACTGCTGATTCTGTTCCAGTCGCACCACCAGCACCAGCATCTCGTTGCCCAGCGTCTTTTGCGGCCACAAGTAATTCTCCGCAAATACGCAGAATTCCTTCACCGGCAGACCATCAAACACCGCTTCGATGTCTTCGGGATAAATATTTTTTCCGCCCGTGGTGACGATCATATTTTTCTTGCGCCCGACGAGCTGCAGATGCCCGAGCCCGTCAACATTAGAGTCAAAGCGTCCCAGATCGCCCGTCAGGAGCCAGCCTTCGACAATCGTCTGCGCCGTCTGTTCCGGATCATCCAGATAATGCGACATGACCGCGCGGCTCCGCACCGCCACTTCCCCAATGCCGTCGCCATCCGGATTCAGCACGCGTACCTCGCTTCCGGGCAACGGTTTGCCCACCGTATCGGGGCGAAAGGGTTTCAAATCGTTGAGCGTCACGGCCGTGCAAGCTTCCGTAAGCCCGTAACCGCAAGCCACCGGAATTCCCAGATCGTAGAAAAATTGCATGGTCGCAGGGTCCGTAAACGCCCCGCCAACAATCAGCGCCCGCAGTTCTCCTCCAAACGCCTTGTGGACTTGCGGCAGCAGCCGCCGGCTGATTGCCACGTGCGGACGCTTGCGCGTCAGCGTTTTATTCAGCCCGATCAATCGGTCAAGCATCCACCGCTTGCCGGGCTTCAGCTCATCAAACTTCGCGCGCAGTCCGCGTTCCAGATTTTTCAGCACCATCGGCACCAGGCTCACGTAGGTGATGCGATAGCGAACAAACGCATCGCGCACAAACTCCGGACGCAGCGTCCGCAGATGAACCACGCAGGCTCCGCATACGAACGGCCCGATAAATCCCACCATAAAATCAATCGCGTGATTGGTGGGCAGAATACTCAAATAGCGCACGCCCGGCCAGAATGGATACCACGCGGTCAGCGAAGTGCACTGCTCGAGATAACTGTCGTGCGTGAGCACGCATCCCTTCGGACGACCACCCGTTCCAGACGAATAAACGATGCAGGCCGTGTCCTCGCGCTGCCGCGCCCCAAACTGCGGTTCGCCCTTCCTCCTGAATTCTTCCCAGCGATAAGCTCCGCGCAAGTCCGCTCCCGCGGGCGCCTCGGTCACCAGCACAATTTCCGCGGTGAGTCTTGGGAACTCCGGTGCCTGCGTGATCGCCCGCCACAAGTAGTATTCGACCACCAGAAACCGCGCCTTCGAATGGGCCAGCAGTTGCAGATGCTCAACAGCGGTCAATTTGTAATCCAGCGGAACCAGCACGCCTCCGCAGAAAAAAATCGAATAGGCGGAAATCAACCACTTCGATTGATTGGTCATGATGATTGCCGCGCGGTCTCCCGGCTTGAAATCGGCGTCCCCAAGTGCACGGCAGAGCGGACGCGCCATTTCCTTAAAGTCGGAGTAGGTGAGGCGCATTTTTTCGCGGTCGCGATCGGCTTCAATCAGGCAGGTTTCGTTGGGCCAGCGTTCCAGCGCATCTTGGAGCGCTGCACCCAGGCTGGCATATTGTCGCAGATCAAGCATTCAGGGTTCTTATCTCACCACGGAGACACGGAGACACCGAGAAAAACCCGAGTTTATCAGAATGTAACGATGGGGAGTGATTCTAGAGTCGCGCTTGGATCCGATTTGCCAACGTGCGGAAATCCGACACGCCTTGCAGTTCATAATCTGGCAACTCGATGCGGAAGTGATGCTCGAGGCGCGTCAGCAAATCGAGCGCCTGCAGGCTGTCTATCCCGAGCGTCTTGAAAAAGTCGTCGTCGGGCGTGAGCTTTTCCCGCGGCACTTTGAAATGCACAGCCGCTAGATTCAGGATTTCGTCGAGTGTGTGATCAATCGTAGGCGCTGGCATAGGCGTGACGTCCTTCAATTACCCATTACAAATCACCAATTACAAATTTAGGGCAAGTACGGCTGCACTCCCTCATTCTCGACAAATTTCCGCAGTCCTTCTTCGACGGCTGGACGCGAATAAAGGTCGCAGAAAATATCAATCTCGCGCTTCAGTTCCTCGTAAGGGATCGGCTTCACAAACTGCTTCGCCGCTGCTGCTGTCCGGCGGTCGAATTTTCCCACCTGGCTGGCCGTAGCGCGCGCCACCCGCAGCGCTTCGCTTTCGGCGGCGATCTGGCTGACCAGCCCGATCTGCTGCGCCTTCATCACGTTGAAACTGCGCCCGGTGAGCAGCAGGTCGCGCACCACCGCATTGCCCAAATCCCGTTTCAGACGCGGAATCCCACCGAATCCTGGGATCAGGCCGAGGCGGAGTTCCGGAAAGCAGAATCGCGCCATGCGATCAGCAATAATAATGTCGCAAACCAGGGCTAACTCGAAGCCGCCGCCAAAAGTCACCCCGTGCACCGCCGCGATCGTGGTTAGCGGCGCAGCATCGAGCGCGTTCATCACGGCGTGAATGCGCTCCAGAAACTCTCGCACTCCGCGCAGGGCCGCGGCCTTTTCCATCTTCTGCCCGCGTTGAAACAACTCGCGCAAATCCGCGCCGGCCGAAAAACCGGCCTTCAACGTCGAGTGGATTATCAACGCCTGCGCTTCACTCGTCAGCGCAGGCAGAGCCAACGCAAATTTCTCCAACTCTTCGAGCGTAAGCGAACCGATCTCGTTGCAAGGATCGCGATGCAGCGCCAGCTCAATCGCTCCATTTACGATCTGCCACGAAAGCGTCTGCCCTTTGAATTCGTTCATGCCGTCTTCGCCGCCTCGTCTTTCGAGGCTTGACTCTGCGAGGTCCAATCCTGCGAAGCCTCATACATCGCGTCAATCTCGTCGCGAAAGCGCTCGGCGATCAAGTCACGCTTCAGCTTTCCGTTCGCCGTGAGCAGCCCGCTCTCGATGCTGAACGCTTCCTCCACGAGATGAAACGCTCGCACCTGCTTGTAGTGCGGCAGGCCCGGATTCACAAGGTCAAGCGCCGCCTGCGTTTTCTCGGCGCTCACTTTGCCGGTGACCAGCGCCGCCAGATATCCGCGCGCATTGCCCACGAGCACGACCTGACTCGCACCCGGCAACTCGTGGAGAATCTTATCCTCAATCGGCTCCGGCGCAATGTTATGCCCGGACCCTAGAATGATCAGGTTCTTGATGCGGCCGATAATCTTCCAATTTCCGTTCGAGTCCGCTTCTCCCTGATCGCCCGTGTGGAACCAGCCATCGCGCAGCACTTTTGCCGTCTCCTCCGGACGATTCCAGTATCCCGGAAAAATATTCGGCCCGCGCACGACGATCTCTTCATTCTCCGCGATCTTCATCTCCACGCCCGAAATTGCCGGGCCCACGCGTCCCGCGACCACCGAACCATCCGGATCATCCAGTGTACAAAGTCCGGTCGTCTCGGTGAGTCCATATCCCTGAAGCACCGGGATGCCAAGCATCATAAAAAAAAGCTGCGTCTCCACGCTGAGCGGAGCGGAGCCGCAAATCAGCGCGCGCAGTTTGCCGCCAATCATCTTTTTTCGGATCGTCGGAAACACGAGCCGAGTTGCCAGGGCCAGCCAAAGTCCGTCTCCGGTGCGGGATTTGCCCTCCTGCCGCCGCACCCACGCGCCCTTTGCCTTGGCGTAGACCTTCAACGGAAGTCCACCGGTCTTCCAAAGCTGCTCGTCGACCGCTCGGCGCATGCGTTCGAGAAGCGCGGGAACATTCAGGAAATAATCGGGCGCAGCCAGCCGCATCTCCGCGGCGATCTTGCCAAGATCCGTATTCAGGGTCAGCTTGCTGCCGCGGAGAAGACAAGTCAGCATCATGATCCACGAACCCGCGAAGCTCAGGGGAAGATAATGAAAGACGGCGTCCTGCCGCGAACGCGTTTTCCCCGAGTCAGGCGGAATCGGTTGACTCCGCATCAGCTGATCCAGTCGCCCCGACGTGCAGCCCAACATGTGCGCGACGTTGCCGGCGTTCAGCATCACACCCTTCGCCTCGCCGGAAGTGCCCGAGGTGTAGATGATGGTCACCACATCTCCGTCTGCCACCGTCAGCAGCGGATTTTCGACCGGCTCGCGCGCTGGCGTAAAAACATTTTCGAAGCGAAAAGTCGGCGGGGCTTCGGGCCACGCGTCCAGGATCGCATCGGCCAGCGACCTCTCGCCGCAGGCAATCACCGCCGGCCAGCAATCCTTCATCATCGCGACCAGTTCAGCAGGGGCCTGACGCGCATAGAGGGGCACCACCGTCAGGCCCTCCGCCATGATGGCTAGATCCATCGCCACCCACTGCATCGAGTTGGGCGCCAGCAGCGCGCAGCGGTCGCCCTTCTTCAGGCGCAGACGCCGCAGATAGGCGCGCGCCACCTGCACCTGAGCCAGCAACTGTCTGGCGGTGAGCGGAACCGCCTGCCCGTCGCGGAGTTCCTGCAACACGACGGCATCGCCGCTGCGTCCGAGGTTCGCCAGAATTTGTTCAAGAAATCCCATGTTTGATGTAAAGTCGCCCGGCTAATGTAGTGAAGATTCTAAAGTGCAGCTACCCGTACGCCGCGACCAGTTGCTTCAACCCCTCGCTCATCGGCGGCAGATAATCCTCCCAGTTCCATTCACCGCGCCGGGTGGGAAATTCCGGATACCTCCGCTGCACTTCTTCTTCGAAATACACGCCCATGCGCGCCATCAATTTCAAATTCCTCACTACCGTCCGCGCAATTCCGTCGGCGATGCGCTCGCCTTCGCGATCCAGAACTTCGAGCGCCGCTAGAGTTCGCGCCTCAAGATCGGGGTCATCCACATTCATCAGCAGCTCTGGATGTTCGCGCTCGTTCATCAGATTGCGGATGCGCTCGTCCATGGTGATGCCCGCGGACGGAACCAGCGCCGGCATCGAAGTCACAATCCCGTGATAGCGCGATGACAGCATCATGCGGCACGCGCGCAGAATGCCGACCAGTTCGTACATGTTGTAATCGTCCGACGAGATTATCGGAACTCCGCCCAGCTTTTCCGAGATGCGCCTGCAAGGGCGGACGTCCATGCGCTCGGTGGCCGCCATGATGACGAATACATTCTTCATCTTCTTCTGGCGAAACGCGGCGACCGCATTTGCAATGGAATTCAAATAATGTTCGTAAGCCCGATCCGCCTCGGGCCCGGCATTATGGAAATAGGGGCCGCGGTAGTGGCTCTGCTTGTAAGCGCCGGTCAGGCTGTGCAGCGCGGCCTTCGCCACCGACGCCTTCACCGGCCATTCAAACGGATTGATCGGACATACCACCAGCACCGGCGTCCTTCCATCCCAACCGACATCGCGCAGCGCCTTCTGCCCATACTCCGCGCCCAGCGGCTCGAACGTCCATGCCGTGTCCGTGCCTAATTCCGTCGGCACACCCAACTCGCGGAGAATTGTTCGCGACTCGTTATTGCGCGTGATCACCAGCGAGTTCTTGCAATAACGTCCGCACATCTTCGCTACCACGGGATCCATTTGTCCCGCCTCAGCGCCATAGCCGACGGACAACTTGTTCTCGGCCGCGGCAATGCCCAGCGACCCGATCATCATGGTTGCCAGCGCATTCGCAAATTTCGATTTGAACATCGAACCTTCACACGCCACTACGCCATGATGCTTGGGCACTTCACTCGCCAGGAACGGAGGGAAAATATCCGGCAGCCGCACCTGCGACGTACCCTCGAAATATCCGCGCGACCGGTCAAAATTGAATGTCATCATGCTGAGGTCGACGTTCTCCGGCCCAAGTATCCGCCGGATCTGCCGCAGCATCTCTTCCACTCGCACATCCGATCCGGTATTGCGCGTTCCGTTGTAGCCGGCAAACAGCAGCTTCAGTTTTTCGCCCGGCTGCCAGGGCTCGCGCTTGCCCATCATCCACTGAATTTTCTTGCCCTCGATGATGGTCGATACCCACGCTTCCAGAACGAAGTCCATCATGCGGCAGAGCCTCCCGCCTTGGTGCTCTCGGGCCAGGCTTGATAAGGGTATGTGAAATGATGCTCGCGGCTGAACCGGAGCAGAGGAAAACTGTATTGCGAAAACGGCACAGGCTTGCTTCCCATTTCCGTGGTGACGCGCGTGTTGTCGAACACGGTGTTCCAGGTCAAATACGGCAGGAAGACCTTCATCAGCGCTGCGCCGTGCCCCACTGGTCCCTTGCGATTGGCCAGCGTGTTGACGATGGAGCCGAATGGCTTTTCGAGGATGGGCAAAAACATCGGCCCGCGCTTGTTCTGCTCGGCGGCCAGCGCCTGGGTCAATTCCTGAAACGTCTGCGAACCGTTGCCCGAAGAAAGATGATAAGTATCGTGCTCGGGGTTCGGCTTCATGTGCAAGGTAGAAATCGCGTCGGCAACGAAATCCACATTCACAATGTCAATTTTGTCATGCGGACGAAACGGCAGCACCGGCAATCCCGCCAGAAACACGAACGACCTCACCATGTCAAACTGCGTAGTCTGCGGATAGCGGCTGTCTCCCAACACGATGCTCGGCCGGAAAATCGTCAGCGGCACTTCCGGGAGCAACTCACGCACCATGTGCTCGCAGAATTTCTTGGTGCGGGCGTAGGGGTCGTAATCCGAGCGCTCCCACTCAATCGACCGGTCCTCCACCACAACTTCGTGGCTGCGCTTTCCCGCCACCGCCACCGTGCTCACATTCGAAAACCGCCGCAGCCCGTGATAGTACTGCGATCGCCGCGCCAGTTGCAGCACTTCGAGCGTCCCGCGCAGATTCACGTTCAAACAACTTTTCTCCGACTTCCGATTCAGCGAAGCCGCGCAGTGGATCACCGAATCGGTGGTATGCACGAGCCGGTCGTAATCGCCCGCTTCCAGCCCGAACTGTGGCGACGTGAGATCGCCGCGAAAAATCCGGATCTTCGACTGCAGGTATTCGTAGAATTTGGGAAACGGCAGATGCAGCTGTAGGGCGTTCCAAAGCCGCAGTTCCGCGTCTCGCGGATCGCGGCCGCGCACCAGCAGATTCACCGATGCGTCATGGTGATCGAGAAGATTAGCGGCGACATGCGCGCCGATGTACCCGGTCCCACCGGTCAGGAATATTGCCACGTTGCTCCGTTTGTTCCCGTCTTCACGGCATCGCCATTTTCGTGCGTTTTCGAAGTTGGTGGCGTTGGCGAAGGCGGCATTCGCAGCACGCGCGGTGCGCGCGCTTCCAGCGGCCGCCCTTCAATCAGCGGATAGGTCCAGCGCCGCAATGCGGGAATATGAATGTCGATCCAATACTCCCACCAGTCCAGCCCCGCCGTGTCATATCCGAAGTTTTCTTTCTCTTCGGGCGTCAGAGCCTGCGACAATTTCTCTACATTATCCGCAACAAAATCATGTTCGTTTTGCAGAATGAACGGCTCGAACAGACCCACTAATTTTTCCACGCGCTCCAGGTTGCGCTCGGTTTTCGCCAGCGGCTTCTTCATCGCTGACGGCAGAGGAGCCATCACACGCTGAATCGACTTGATAATCGCCATCTGCGCCGGCGCCGACATGCGGTTATAACGCTCCTTTGAAACCGGGATCGCGTCCATGCGCAAGCGCAGCCAGTACTCCAGGCCTTCCTGGGCGCGATAGTGGCGCCGGTGCCCCAGGCTGGTTAACTCAATCGACCGTCCCATGTCGCAGGGATTGGTCACCGACGTCGCCAGTTGATACATCGGATCGTGACGCCGCTCCACCAGCGCTGCTCCAATCAGCGTCATCCCGGCGCACACCGCATCCACCGGAATAATGTCGAGCCGCTTGCGCTCGTTCGATGGCAACTGCCGAAACGACGTGCCCAGCAGATACGACAACGACGCGGAAGTGTTGATCCCCTCATTCCATCCGCGAAACGGCTTTGCCACCGAGGTCTCAACAATTGCCGGACGCACGATCGCAATCGGCAGCCCCGCGCCGTATTTCGCAATCAGCGATTCCGCCAGGCTCTTGGTGAAGGTGTAAGTATTCGGCCAGCCGAGTTCCTTTGCGCGCCGCGTGCCTTCTTCCGTAAGATAATTTTTCAGCCAGCGAACCCGATTCTTGCGGATCTGGTTTTCCAGGGCCTGAC
Organism: uncultured Acidobacteriaceae bacterium; assembly: GCA_963773955.1. GTDB lineage: Bacteria > Acidobacteriota > Terriglobia > Terriglobales > Acidobacteriaceae > Acidiflorens. The sequence continues at coordinate 23,974 of CAVZDM010000137.1, forward strand.
CGCTCATCCCTTTCGAAGCATGCTCTTTCCCGAGCGCCTGTTTTTTCAGTTCTTCGGTGACTTCCGGCCCTTCCGCCCGCGCTTCCGCCGACTCCACCAGTTCATGCAGACGATGCCACTCTTTTTCTGAGTCGAAGTTCTTCAAGTGCGATGGCGTGTAATTCAAACGCACCCGCTCGCTCACCCGCCCATCGCGCTGCCCCGCCACGTAGCAGGTTGAAAGATGCAGCAACGCCGCGTGATCCGAGGAGCGAATAAATTCGATCAAGTGAGACGTCGAATCCACGTTCACCGCCAACGCATCCCGTAGATCGGGATTGAAATCCGTCAACCCCGAGCTGTTGATGATCAGATCGATATTCGCGCGCAGCCGCACCGCGGTCTGAGAGTCAAGCCCCAAGCCCGGTTGTGAAACGTCGCCCTCCACCACTTCAATTTTCTCCGTCAGCAGCGCACCCAGACGGTCACCGTATTTTTCAAACACGGGATCGAAGACCGGTGACTCTTCAATGATTTTTTCGAAGCGCTTCTGCGCCGGACTCGACTTCTGCCGGCGGATCAGCAGATATAGCTTTCCTATCTCAGGCAGATCCATCAACGTGTTCGCCAGCCACACCTTGCCGATAAATCCGGTAACGCCGATCAGCATCACGCGCTTGCCGCCCAGTGCCTTGCGCACCGAAAACGGCTCCGAATGCCGTTTTTCGTTGAAATATACGATTGGACGAACCCGGGGCGCCTCCACTCGCACCGCCCGCACAATCGCCGACGCCAGCGCCTTGGGACCACGCAAGCCGAGAGCGCGCACCCAGCGGGCTGGACTCTGCTGCCCGTCCGGACCATCTTCACGAATCCGCGCAAACAATCCCCGCGGCCGGATCACCGGACTCAGCAACCGTCCGGTGGCAACGCCATTGCGGAAATCGAGGCGGTTCGCGATGATCCAGCGCACTCCCAGATGCCGCGCCAGCGGGCGCATCACGTGCTCCAACCCCTGGCTTACCAGCACCACGTCGACGCCCGTGGCCTGCAACGCCTTCAGGTGCCGCACTCCTTCTTCTTTGAGCAGCGGCTTCAGCTTGTACTCGAATTCTTCTTCGCCCAGCAGATCGAGCCGGTCGCGCGTGATCCCGCGCAGCACGGCGTGAACAATCCGAGTCGCGGCGACGCGGTTCGCGGCATACAAGAATGGCCGCAGCAACGCCATCAAGAGCACCAGGCTGCGGCGTGCCGCCCGCGCGATGTAGGTTTGGCTGTTCCAGGTGAAAAAAGCGATCGGACGAACCGTAGTCAGCTCCAGCAAACTTCCCTCGACACGCCAGTAAACGGGAGACGAAGGCCGCGAACGAGGGGTCGGCGAAACGGCTTCCGAGGCCGGCGACAGGGCTGCCGTCGGCGCGCCCGGGTCAGTCGGCGCATCCGTACGTTCTCGTTCTTTTTCTCTTTCGAGATTGTTCACAGGTTCCACAAATCAATATCCGGCTCCGCCTTGTCCACAGACACCTTTCCGAGATCACTTTCTCCCGGCTCACAGTGTCCCCAGAAAAGGGCGGGATCATTCATTCTAACCTCTCCTTCATAAAGCACGAAGAATAACCGCAAGTCCATCTCCGCACGGGTTTTGGCAATAATTGAGGTCTGACAGCCGACCGCAGAACTAGTTCACCTGGCCCGCGCCAGTTCCCGAATCTGGTTCAAGTACCCCACATACACCGAAATCGGAATATCCGGCGAGTCTCCGTCATTCAGGAAATGAGACAGCCGAATCTCCATGGGAATTGAACCGATAACTTCGCGGAACCGCGCCATCTGCAAATACTTCACTCGCCAGATCTCGAGCATCAACGAGCGAAACTCTTCGCTGATAAAACCCATCCGGCGATCTCCGAGATAGATGGCATCGAAATGCCGTGTCCCGAGTGCCTTCCGAACGGGATCGTCGGGCAGAGAGAATGCATATACGAGGTGAAGGACATCCGCCAAATCGCCCCACAGCGTTTTTTCCTCGAACGCGCTGAAGCGGAATGAGGTCGTACCGCGCTGCTGAACCGCTCGCGCGTGATCGCTCGCGCTCAGCGCGTGCCGCCCCAGTTCCGCACGAAACCATTGCAATCGCTGCGTGGCAAGGTTGTGCCGCAGGAATTCCACCGCATAAGCATTCGGCAGATAGATGCTGGGATCGCCATCCAGTCGCGCCAGCCACGGACCCCAGTCCTTCTGTTCCAGTAAGTTGAGTAACTCCGTCAAATCCGCCAGCGTAACCTCGGGATGATACTTTACCGCCTGCCAGAAATGTTCAGTCGAATCGTACGTCGCGCCGTAAAGCTGGATGCCTTCTTCAATCGGATACCAGTTCGACAGCACGCGTCCCGGGATCGACGGCGAAGCGCTCCAGCAGTTCAGCGAATGCTTCCATTTCTCCTGCACAGCCAGAAACGACTCGCCATACCCCGGCGGGACCGGTTCGGTTACGCGGGCAAGTGCCTGCCGTAATTCTTCACTGGTGTGCGTTATCAGCGTCTCCAGCGGCCGCTCGTCTTCCATGGATATCACGCGGCTTTCGATCCCGCGCCGCAGCAATTCGCGCGCCAGTTGCCGCCGCTGCTCGCCATTCAGGCCGCCTTGAACATTCCAGCGCTGCGTTTGCGACTCGACATACGGGAATAACTCGGCCAGAGACTTGAAATCGATGAAACCATGGAGCGCGAAGGTCACCGGCCGGCCATTCTTCACGATCGCGGTTGAAGGAGTAACCAGTGCCTGCAGAGAAACAGCTTCCGCGCACAACGGCGGGCTCACACTCAGAACCATCAAAGCCGCGCACAACAGCAACCACGGCACCGCTTGCATCTTTCTTGAACGCTCGTCCACATTCCCCTCCACCACTTAGTACTTGTAACTTAGTAACCTGCCCGCTCCGCCCAGCACACATCCCAGTACCTACCAAACTTCCGGCCATTCTCGCTGAATACGCCCACCACCTTGAATCCGAATCGCCGATGCAACGCCTCGGTTGCCGCGTTCGGCAACACGTACACCGCCACAAAGCGGTGAATATCCTCGCCTTTCAGTATTTCAAATAACTCCTCGTACAGCCGCCTCCCAATGCCCTTCCCCGCCGCCTCAGGCGCGCAATAGACCGTCGTCTCCACCGTCGTCTCGTATGCCGCCTTTGGACGAAACGGTGTTGTCCCCGCGTACCCCATAACGATTCCATTTTCTTCAGCCACCAATAGCCGATATCGTCCGGCCGCGCTAAACTGCGCGAACCACGCCTCCCGCCGCTCCACGGTGTAAGCCTCAACATCAAACGTCGCCGGAGTATTCAGAACGTAGTAGTTATAAATGCCGGTGATCCGCGCCAGATCCCCCCGCTCCGCCGTCCGAATCAGCATCTCGCTCATAGCGGCCCTCAAGTCTGAAATCTGCAAATTACCGCATGAACCACCCGACCACCGCCGCTGCCCCAACCACCCAGGCCGAGTTCACCCGAAACCGGAGCAGCGCGATTAAGCTCACAGCGAATACGGCCAATGTTGTCCGATCCACAATCGACGCCTTCCCCAACTGCCACGCTACCACCGCCATCAACGCGAGGGAGCCCGCGACCACTCCATCAAGCGCGGCCGCCGCCACTGCAGATCTTCGCAGCCGCGGGATCAACGGCCCGCTCACTGCTACCAGCACGAACCCCGGCAAGAAAATTCCAACCGTCGCCACCACCGCGCCCGCCCAGCCCGCTACCACGTAGCCGATGAACGTCGCGGTCGTAAACACCGGACCGGGCGTGAACTGCCCCACCGCGACCGCGTCGATCAGCTGCTTCTCGGTCAACCAGTGCAGACGCTCCACAAACTCGGTCTGAAGAAATGCCAGCAGCACATATCCACTGCCGAACACCACCGATCCGATTTTCAGAAATGACAAGAACAGGCGCACCAGTCCGACTGGAAAAGCCGCGCCCACAGCCGCAACCGCCATCACCCCGGCCACGACTTTCTTAATTCCGAATATTTTCGGAAAGCCAACCGCACCCAGCAGCCGGTTCTTCATCGCCAAAGCCGCCACCGATACCAAGCCGGCAAACACCAGCACCAGCACCGGACTGACCCCCAGCAAACTCAGCCCCGCTGCCAGCACGGCAATCACCGCCAGCAGCGCCGTCCGCACTCCTGTTCGTCCGAGCTTCCCCAGCGCCTGGATTACGATCGCGACCACCGCCGGTTTGATCGCCGACAGTACGCCTTCGACTCTGGGTAGCGAACCAAAGCGCACATAGGCCCATGCAATCACCGAGACAATCACGGCCGCGGGAATGATGAAGCAACAGCCCGCCACAATCAGTCCACGCCAACCGCGTTTCAGTTGCCCGATGAAGATTGCGACTTCGGTCGAACTCGGCCCCGGAATCAGATTCGCCGTGGCCAGCCGGTCGAGAAATTCGGAGTGGGTAATCCAGTGGCGGCGCCGGACGAACTCTTCCTCCATCATCGCCAGATGCGCCGCCGGCCCGCCAAACGCAATCGTCCCCAGCTTCAGAAACACCAGGGCCATCTCCGCCAGCGATGCCTCCCGGATTTCGGTGGACTCAGCCATTGACTGTGTGGCGCGGACACTCTTGTCCGCGAATCCTCCGCTGGAGCGGAGTATTCGAGAGTACCGCATTTCGTTGATGGAAATTTTCCCGTTGAGACGCGGCTCGCCGCGTCACCGCTGGCGGCGCTTACTCCCCAAGTACCGCGCGATAGAATCCGCCGGCCAGCGCTCCGCCCACAATCGGAGCGAGCCAGAAGAGCCACAATTGCGAAAGCGCCCATCCGCCCACAAAAATCGCGGGTCCCGTGCTGCGCGCTGGGTTCACCGAAAGGTTGGTTACTGGAATTCCAATCAGGTGAATCAGGGTCAGCCCGAGCCCGATCGCGATCGGTGCAAACCCCGCCGGAGCCCGCTTATCCGTCGATCCCATGATGATCATCAAGAAAAAGAACGTCAGGACCACCTCCGCCACCAGGCACGACAGCAGCGTATAGCCGCCCGGGGAGTGCGCCCCGTATCCATTCGAAGCAAAGCCTCCGGCCAAGTCAAAGCCTGTCTTGCCGCTGGCAATTACATAGAGCGTGCCTGCGCCGGCGATTCCACCCAGCACTTGTGCCGCCACGTAAGGCAAGAATTCCGACGCCGGAAATCGCTTCCCGACGACCAGCCCCGCTGAAACCGCGGGATTCAGATGACATCCCGAGATGTGCCCGATGGCGAATGCCATGGTTAGCACGGTCAGCCCGAAGGCTAACGCTACGCCTAGAAATCCGATGCCCAGCTGCGGAAATGCCGCGTCCAGCACCGCGGCGCCGCATCCGCCAAACACCAGCCAGAAGGTTCCGAAAAATTCCGCGATGGCCCGCTTCGATAGACTCATATTGCCTCCTCGGTGAAAGCTATTGGTGAGCGTAGTTGCGAAAGTGACTGGGAAAGTGCCAGCGATTGTACCGCAATCTCACACGGATGTTCCGAGTCTGTAAGATTGGGAGCGTGAGCATGCTGACGCTATTCGGATTGTTCGCGGTGACCGCGATGCTGGTCACTTATGCATTGGAGAGCCGCAGCACATGGTTCATCCTGGCGTTCGCCTTTTCCTGCGCGCTTGGTTCTGCTTATGGATTTCTGCAGGGCGCATGGCCCTTCGGAGTAGTCGAGGCCGTCTGGTCAGTCGTGGCCGTGCGGCGCTGGTATCAAGCGCGGCCGTGAGCCCCGCCGGACAGCCGGGGGCGGCTGTCCCTACGTGGGAGGTGGACTTCTTTTAGAGTTTATTCAGGCCGTCGAGCGCCGCCACTTTGTAGGCTTCCGCTAGCGTCGGGTAGTTGAATACGGTGTCGCGAAAATATTCGATGGTCGCTCCCATGGTCAGCACGGCTTGTCCGATGTGCACAATCTCCGCCGCGCGATCCCCAATAATGTGCACGCCCAGCAATTTGAGCGTATCCGGATCAAACAGAATCTTCAGCAATCCCTGATCGTCGCCCAGCATCTGCCCTTTCGCCAGTTCCGAGTAGCGCGCCAGACCGCTCTCATAGGCAGTCTTGCTCAGGGTCAACTCTTCCTCGGTGGCGCCCACCATGGAAATTTCCGGAATGGTGTAGATACCATACGGAATCAGGTTCGCCATCATCCGGCTGGGCTTGCCGAACATGTGACAACCCGCCAGCCTTCCCTGCTCCATCGAAGTGCTGGCCAGCGCGGGAAATCCAATCACGTCACCCGCCGCGTAGATATGCGGCACCGCGGTCTGAAAGTGTTCGTTCACGGCCAGCTTGCCGCGCGCTTCCGCCGTCAGCCCCGCCGCCTCGATTTTCAGCTTGTCGCTATTGGCTTTTCGTCCAATGGTGTAGAGCAGCGCCTGGCCGCGAATCTTCTTTCCACTCTCCAGCGTCGCAAAAACCTTATCCCGCTCTTCGTCGAAGCCGACCGAAACCACTTTCTCCCCGACCCGGAAAACCGTTCCCAGTTGCCGCAACTGAAAGCACAGACTTTCGATAATTTCCCGGTCGACGAAATTCAGCAGCGTCGGACACTGGTCGATCAGCGTCACCTTCACACCCAGCGCCGCGAACATCGACGCGTATTCCAGCCCGATAATGCCGGCGCCCACCACAATCAACTCGCGCGGTATCTCTTCCAGACAGTGCACCTGATCCGAATCGAAGATGCGCTTCCCGTCCACCGGAATCCCATCGATGTGCGCGGGGCGCGTGCCGCAGGCAATCAGGATCTTCTCTCCGCGAATCTGCTGCACTCCGTCTTCGGACACGACCTCAATCGTGTGGGGATCGGCAAAATGCGCGTCGCCATCGAGCGCGGTCACGTAATTCCGCCGCAGTTGCGCCTTGATCACGTCCACTTCCCGCGTCATTACTGCCTGCGCCCGCAGCACCAAGTCCGACATCATGATCCGGTCTTTCACCACGTAGCCGCGCCCATAGAACGACCGTTGCCGCAAGCCGCTCAGGTAGAGCACAGCCTCCCGCATGACCTTGCTCGGGATCGTCCCGGTATGAACGCACACCCCGCCCATGGTGAGGCGCCGGTCGATGATCGCGACTTTCTTGCGCATTTTCGCCGCGCAGATCGCGCCCTTCTGGCCCGCCGGACCGCTGCCGATCACTACTAGGTCGTATTCATTAGCCTGCATATTGCGACTCGCTGCAGCACGAAACTACCATTTTCTATCTCAGCGCGAAAGTTATCTTTGGTATGGAGCCGAGAATTAAGAATCCTTTAACAATGTGTAATGTGCGGCGCGGGAAGGCACTTTCCGCGAACTCACTTCAGGCAGAACGCAACTATCGTCTGCCCACGAGGACCTCGCGTCTTCTCCAGTTTATTCAACAGCTTCGATTCCAGGTCGTCCGGGTCGACAACCATCTCGCACGCAGCAATCTGTTCATCAGTCGCGCCGTGGAAACACAGCTCGCAAACACCCAGGCCGCCTTCTGCTCGCAGGGGAGGACCAAAGGTGCGGCAAGTCATCGGCCTCGCATCGTAGAGATCGCACAATCCGCTCTCCGGATCGAGCGCCGGACACGGCTCATCATTCGCAAATTCCGCGAAGCGTTCTTCCGCCTCAGAGCTTTCATCGAGCACGCCCGTTTTCGCGTTGCCGGGAAAGTCGGCCGACAAGCGCTGAATCGAATCTCGTGCCCGCTCGCGAATCCGTTCCGCCCGGCACGGGTCCGTCTTTTCCAGGTCAGCCAATCCGCGCTGCAAGCGCACCGCATCCAGCTGATTGATGGCAAACACACCGACGCAACACTGCGTACATCCCGGACGACACACCAACCACTCGCCGCTGCGGCGCGTGGCATCGGCTAGAGCCGCGTCGATGATCTGGATCAGGGCGGAATCTGCAACTGGCAGTCGTCGCATGAGCACCGAAAGCATACCGCATTGTTGCGGCGCGGGGATGCCTGGTACGCTTGCGCTCCGCCCCCAAATACGCTTTGATAATCTCCATGACCGTCTCGCTTCGCCGATGCCTGCCGTGGCTCGTCCTCTTTTTGTCATTCGTCGTCGTGACCGCCGCCAAGGAATCCTCAAAGAACAAATACATCCTCTTTGTCGGCACTTACACCGAGAAGGAGAGCAAGGGCATTTATGCCTACGGCTTCGATGCCGCATCCTCGCAACTAACTCCTCTGGGCGTAGCGGCAGAAACGACCAATCCCTCGTTCCTGGCGATCGACCCGAGCCGCCGCTTCCTGTATGCCGTCAACGAAGTCCAGAACTATAAGGGCGCCAGCAGCGGAGCGGTAAGCGCCTTCGCTATCGACCAGAAAACCGGCAAGCTATCGCTCCTGAATCAAGTCCCAACGCGCGGCGCCGATCCTTGTTACATCGCTTTCGACGAAACCGGAAAGTACGCTCTGGTGGCCAACTACACCGGGGGAAGCGTCGCTGTATTCCCGGTTCAATCGGACGGCCACATCGGCGAGCCCTCCGCGTTCATTCAGCACCGAGGGTCGAGCGTCAACAAAGAACGCCAGGAGGGCCCGCACGCTCATTGGATCGAAACCACTCCCGACAATCGTTTCGCGATAGCCGTCGATCTGGGCCTGGATGAGTTACTCGTCTACCACTTCGATGCCAGCAAAGGCTCCCTAACTCCAAACGATCCTCCTTACGGCAGCCTCGATCCCGGAGCCGGACCGCGCCACCTGGCCTTTCATCCCAGCGGAAAGTTCGCCTACGTTGTCAATGAATTGCAGTCCACCATCACGAGCTTTCGCTATGACTCGGGCCGCGGCGCTTTCGAGAAGTTGAAGACAGTCTCGACGCTTCCAAAAGGATTTTCCGGGAGCAACGATTCCGCCGAAATCCACGTCCATCCCAGCGGTAAATTTTTATTCGCCTCCAATCGCGGACACGACAGCATCGCTGTCTTCTCTATCGACAGCCACACCGGAGCCCTGACTCTGGTGGATCACTTCTCCACCCAAGGCAAAACGCCGCGCAACTTCGAGATCGATCCCACCGGCAAGCTCCTCTTCATAGCCAATCAAGACACCAACAACATCGTGGTTTTTCGAATCGACCCCAACGACGGAAGACTCACCTCCACCGGCCAGACCCTCCACGCGCCCTCGCCGGTGTGCCTGAAGTTCATGGCCGCCGAATAAAGCGCGTGCGCGTCACACTCACTTGTGATATTCGGCACGCACAGCGCGTGACCCGGGACACAGCGCTCTGTGCACAGTCTCCTGTATCTACTTGAGAGCGACATCCAGCCGGAGGGCTGCAGGCAAGATCTCCGGCGCAAAGATCGAGCGCTGGAACCATCATGCATGCCTTCAAAGATTCCGGACACCTTTTGCGGTTGGCCGCCGTTTTTGTCGTGGGCATCCTCTTGTTCCTGGTCATCCGCGGTTTCCTGGTCCCAAAAAGCTTCGGACAATACGGGCATTACCGCGGGGACGCGTTGACCGACATCGCCGCAAGGCCCATCAACTTCGCCGGCCATGAGACTTGCGAGGGGTGCCATGGCGACGTCCTCGACAAGAAAAAGGACGGCAAGCACGCCCACGTCAATTGCGAGGCCTGCCACGGACCACAAGCCAAGCATGCCGACGACCCAGCCACGATTCAGCCCCCCAAGCTCGACACGGCGGTGCTCTGCGTGAAGTGTCACGAGGCCAACGCGGCCAAGCCGAAAAGTTTTCCGCAGGTCGCTTCCGCCGACCACTCCTCCGGTCTCGCCTGCGATACCTGCCACCAGCCGCACAGCCCGGCCATAAGCGGAGAAACGAAATGAATATTTCCCGGCGCCATATGCTTCTGCTGTTGCCCGCGGCGGCCGTCGCATGGAAGCACGTCCTGGCTGGGACGCCGGAGTCCTCGCCCAACTACACCATGAGCGAGCATTGGTGGGGCATGCTGATTGACCTGACCAAGTGCATCGGCTGCGGGAATTGTGTCCGCGCGTGCCAGGCTGAAAATGAGGTGCCCGACGGATATTTCCGGACCTGGGTAGAGCGTTACCACGTTTCAGATTACGACATTGAGAATCCTAAAGTGGACTCTCCCGACGGCGGCAAGAAGGGATTTCCCCCAACGAAAGAAGAGGGCGGGAAGAACTTTTTCGTGCCCAAGCTGTGCAACCACTGCGCCGATTCACCTTGCACGCAAGTCTGTCCTGTGGGCGCAACCTTTATAAGTCCGGATGGCGTGGTTCTGATCGACAAGAAATACTGCCTCGGCTGCCGTTACTGTGTGCAGGCCTGCCCATACGGTTGCCGCTTCATCAACCCGGGGAGTAATACCGCCGAGAAATGCACTCTCTGCTATCACCGGATCAAGAAAGGCCTGACCACCGCATGCTGCGAGTCTTGTCCGACGGGTGCGCGGCAACTGTTCGACCTGAAGAATCCCAACGACCCGATTCACGAGTTCCTCAAAACCCACAGCGTGCAAGTGCTGAAACCTTACATGGCGACTCATGCCAAGGTGTTTTACAACGGCTTGGATGGTTCGGTGCGATGACCAGCGCGATGAACGATGCGGATAACAGCGCGATGAATGCTTCTATGCGGCAAGGAGACTGGCAACGGATATGAACGGCGTTGAAGGCTTCATGTATCCGAACGAAATCGAGCTCCAGTGGAGCGTGTTGATCGTGTTGTATCCGTTCCTCACGGGATTGGTGGCGGGCGCATTCATTCTGGCTTCGCTGGAGCGTGTTTTTCAGGTGGAGGCGGTAAAGCCGACCTACCGGCTGGCGTTGCTGACGGCCCTGGCCTTCCTGCTGGTGGCGCCGCTGCCGCTGCAACTGCACCTTGGGCACCCGGAACGGTCTTACGAGATGTATCTGACGCCGCACAAAACGTCGGCGATGGCCATGTTCGGCTTTGTGTACCTGTGGTATCTGATGGCGGTTCTGGTGTTGGAGATCTGGCTCGACTACCGGCACGACATCGTGGTCCTGTCGCAATCCACCACCGGATGGAAGCGCTTTATCTACCGGCTGATGACGCTGGGCTCGAGCAACATCAGCCCGGGCGCGCTCGAGGTTGATGAACGAGTGGGCTGGACGGTTACTCTCATCGGCATCCCTTCCGCCTTCCTGCTGCACGGCTACGTCGGCTTCATCTTCGGCTCGATCAAGGCGAACCCGTGGTGGTCGTCGCCGCTGATGCCGGTGGTGTTTATCTTCTCCGCCATGGTGTCGGGGATCGCCGCCGTGATGCTGCTCTACATGCTGATGATGTGGTCGCGCGGAGAGACCATCGATATGCGCTGCGTGGATACCGTGGCCCGCTACCTCTTCTACATTTTCATCATCGATTTCAGCCTCGAAATGCTCGACCTGATCCACCGCATCTACGAGGCCGATGAAAGCTTCCGCAGCCTCGACTTCATGGTGCACACCAGGCTGTACATGTCGCACATCGTGGTTCAGATTGTGCTTGGCACCGTTGCTCCCATCGCGCTTCTCGGCTTGACCCAGGTGTCGCGGCTCGGCGAAATAGCCCGCAAACGCATTTACATCCTGGCCGGCTGTCTCACCATGATCGGTATTTTTGCCATGCGG
>CAVZDM010000138.1:0-73523 GCA_963773955.1 uncultured Acidobacteriaceae bacterium
ACTGCTAAGTGAAGGGGTAGGCGTAGCCGACAAATTCCTGAAGAAGAACCAGTTGATCGTCTCGCATCACGGCCGCTCGTCCCCAGAGAAAAGATATGTAGCGCAGCACGGCAACGGGGGTAAGGAATATCCGCTGGTGGTGCTGGTAAACCGCGGCACCGCATCCGCCGCTGAAATCGTAGCCGGAGCAATCCAGGATCACGATCGCGGCCTGATCGTCGGGGAAGTAACCTTCGGCAAGGGCCTGGTGCAGACCGTGTATCCTCTTGCCGAGAATACCGGCCTGGCGTTAACCACCGCTAAGTACTACACCCCTAGCGGACGCCTTATCCAGCGCGATTACTCGAATCTTTCTCTCTACGACTACTACTACAACCGTGAGGGTGAAGAGAATAACGCTAACCACGAAGTGAAGCTCACCGATGGCGGACGCACGGTGTATGGCGGCGGCGGGATTACTCCGGATGTAAAATTGCCTCCTTACAAGTCCAACAAGTTCCAGGAGACGTTGCTGCAGCATTACGCTTTGTTTAATTTTGCGAAGCGCTACGCTCTCAGTCACAAGATCACGCAGAACTTTGAAGTGGACGATGTGGTGCTGCAGGAGTTCCACAAATTCCTCGACGAAGAAAAAATATCCTATAGCGAAGGCGAGTTGATCGAGAACAACGATTGGCTGCGCTCGAACATCAAGAGCGAGCTCTTCGTGGATGCCTTCGGCCAGGAAGAAGGATTAAAAGTGCGGGCTGAGACTGATCCCGAGGTAATGAAGGCTCTGGACCTGATGCCGCAAGCCCGCGCCCTGGCGGACAATGCCAAGAAAGTGGTGGCGGAAAGAAACTCGGCCCCTCCGGTCACACGCTAGCAAACGTTGTACGAAAGCAGTCAAGGCCCGGGCTACCGGGCCTTTTATTTTGCGCCAGGCATGCGGTTATCGGTTCTCAGTTCTCTGGAAAACCAGGCCCTGTCCATTGAATTCCACTGAGAACTGAGAACCGGGAACTGAGAACTTTCTCTTGAGTGTGGCTTCCGAAAGCCCTACAGTACAGGAAGCGAAACGCGCGGAGGGGCCCGTCTGGCAGCGGAAATCATGCTTCAATCTGGGCCCTGGATTTTCGCGGTACTGGTGGCGATTGGTGCGGGATTTCTGGACTGGCGCTCTCGGCGGATTCCAAACTGGCTGACGCTATCGGGCTTCGCGGCGGGGGTTGTGGTTAACACGATTCTCTACCGCTGGCCAGGGCTGAAAGGCGCGTTGCTGGGGACGGCGTTGGGCCTGGGGCTGCTTTTGCCTTTCGTACTCGTCCGGAGCCTGGGTGCCGGAGACTGGAAACTGGCTGGCGCTTTGGGAGCTTGTCTGGGCTGGCGGCAGCTGCTTTCCGTGCTGGTGGGCACGATTCTGGTGGCGGGGGTTATGGCGCTGACGGTGGTCATCTGGAAAGGGCGGCTGAAGCAAACGCTCTTGAACATGGCGCATTTGCTGGCGGCGTTGTTCAGCCTGCGGATGCCCGCTTCCGAGGTTTCTGTTGACGATCCGCATTCGACAAAGATTCCGTTTGGCGTGGCCATGGCGCTTACGGTTTTGTTTTATGGAATGGGGAGAGCGATGGGGAAAATCTAGCGGGCGTCCATGAGCGGAAAGATGAATATCAAACCAATTGGGAGGCAACTCGGAAGCGCCGACGGGGCGGAGATTGCCGAGGTCGCGCTGGTGCTGCCTCTGGTGTTCATGCTGCTGCTGGGCATCGTGTGGTTTGGACGGGCGTTCAACATCTACTCGACCATCCAGCAAGCGGCGCAGCAGGGAGCGATCACCGCGGCGCGCGCGACCTGCGCCACGTGCGGGACAAACCCTGGATTTCCGGTCACTGCGTCTGTCGACAGTGCTGTTACCGCGGTGATGCAGGCGTCCAATCTAAATGTGAACCAGATCCAACCACCGGGAGTACCTAGCTTGCTAGCATGTCCTCCACCGGCGCCTCCCGGTGGCGCGTGTACGGCGACCGCCCATAACGTCATGGTCTGCAGCAACGCGTGGCTAAATTTCACGGTTCCGAGCCAGCCGCCACAATGCGGAACCGTGGTGAGCTTTCAATATCCATTCTCATTTTACTTCCCGGGAACTTCCCTCAACCTGCAGCAGGTTGTCTTGTCGGCACAGGCGCAGAGCCGGATGGAGAACTAGATGCCACGCGCTCTGCATCGCCGAGAAAGGCCCTACTTCTCGAAAAGCGGGAAAGGTCGGGCACCCACATCCGCGATTGGGTCGATTGGTGTGTTGAAGGACGAGCGCGGAGCGGCGATTCTGGAGTTCGCCATCGCACTGCCGCTTTTGGTGGTGTTCATCGTGGGTATCTTTGATTTCAGCGGCGCTTTCAACCAGAAACAGAAGATCGAGCAGGCCGCGCAGGAAGGCGCCATCGTCGCCGGGGCTCAGCCGATGAGCGACATTCAGTCGACGAACGGCAACCCGGATTCCCTGCAACCGGTGGTGACCGCAGTTTTCAACTCGCTGGCAGGCAGTGGTGTTCTGCCGAGCGCTAACACGGGCACTTGCATAACGCCGCCGCCAGCGCCCACGCAGAGTGGGCTCACGTGGACCTACACTATTTCCGGGTGTTCCAGCGGCTATCTCGGCGACAAACTGGTCATCACCATCAACCGCGGATGGGTCTCCGCGCCCGGGCCGCCTCTGTCCGTGGGCACGATGGTCACCATCGTCTATCCCTATCATTGGCGATTCAATAGTGTGATTCAACTGCTGTTTCCGGGCGCGAGCTATGCGGCTACAACGCAGGTGACGGAGAACGCTACGGTCCACAACCAGATTTGAGGATGCTTGCGACGCTATCGAATTAATTTGCGAACGAAATCCGGAACGAACTCGCGACGCAACCGTGAGCATGGGGTTGTGATCACGCTGGTGGCGGTGTTCGTGCTGTTTGTGGTGGGAGCGATGGCGGCGCTTTCGATCGACGTGGTGACGTTCTACACCGCGCGCAGCGAGGCGCAACTGGCAGCCGATAGCGCGGCCCTGGCGGCGGCGCGCGTGCTCGCCAACTCGGGTGCGACTTCGGACACGACCGGTGTGTCGATGGCGAACGCGTGGACCGTGGCCCAGGCGGTCGCTCTTCAAGTGGCGGAGCAGAACCAGGTGGCAGGAGTAAATCTGACCGCCGCCCAGATAACAATTCCTGCTGCTCCTACTGGAAGCCTTCCTACCAACCCAACTTTCACCGTGAGCGTGCAAGTAACCAATCTGCCGACATTCTTCGCGCGTATCTGGGGAACCAAGTTTATTACGCTGAGTGCGTCGGCCACGGCCGAGGCCTACAATCCTTCGGGCGCAAGCGCTACGACGACTGGAACGACGATTCCGGTCGCACCCGTTTGCGTGAAACCGTGGCTGCTGCCGAACATCGATCCCACCAATCCGGCAAATCCAATTTTTGACAGAGGTACCGGCGCTATCAGCAATCCGGCGCTGCTGGGATGGACGCCGCCGACGCAAGCCACGCGACTACGGCCCCGTTGCACAAACTGCAGCGTGCCGCCGCTGCCCACACCCACCGCTTGGCGGTTTTACACGGGCAGCCCAGCGTCATTCCCTTCCCCAACCCTGGCGCTGCCCACCTGCGCGCCGGCGCTGACAACTCCATATGAGGAAAGCGTTGCCGGGTGCGTGCAGACGCCGATCGCATGCAACAGCACAGTGGTGACGATCGACAATTCCGACTACTTCAACCGCAATACGGAAACGGCAAATGCCGTTAATTGTCTGACCCATGCGAGCGCCAATCAGGGAGATCAGGTCGACCCTGCGGACGCGAATGCGCCTTTTCAGTTCCTCGCGGGTAACGACAATCCGATTACGGGTCTAGCCGGAAACGACGTGATGGTCAGTGATTCGCTGGTCACGGTGCCGGTGTATGACGTTGGGCCGCCAGGGCCACCGCCGTACCCGTCGCCGCCCGAACCGCCCGGCACGGTGACGATCGTGGGGTTTGTGCAGCTGTTTCTAAATCCGACCGGCGCGGCGACGCCGAGCTTCGGAATGAATAACGGCCGTGTGAACACCATGATCATCAATATGGCCGGTTGTGGAACTGGCGCCAGCGGAACGCCGATTCTCGGCAACGGCGCTTCTCCCGTGGCGGTGCGGCTGATCTCGCCGCCGTAGGCGGAATCGCAACCTTGACTACGGACAGTCGAGGATGGTGCATCAGGCCGAAGGCGATGCTGGCAAACTGCAGATCCCTCACTCCGTTCGGGATGACAATTCTTGAGCGGAATAATGCTTGAGCGGGATGACAATTCTTGAGGCGCGATGACAATTCTCTTAGATGACAATTCCTAGAAGATGCTGGGATCGCGGCGCGACAGGATGACGCGCTCGAGGCTTAATTCGTTGCCCACAAAAATAAAGTTATAGGATGAACCGTTCAAGAGCGATGCCAGCACATCGCGGGCGGGAGCGGGACCGATATCGGCGGCGACTTGTTCCTGCTCGGCGCCGGCGGGAATGGCAATGTCGGCATGGGTCTGGCGCTGCACTTCGAACAACACCTGCGCCAGCGTAGCTTTCAAGGCATGGATGCACAGCATTCCGTTTTCAAAGGTCACGGTCACGGGTGGCTTCGGCGGCGCGTCCATGAAGGGACTGGGAATCGGAGATGCCATCGCATTGGCCAGTGCCGTAGAGAGTCTCGTGGTCAGGGCGTTAGCACTCTTACTAATGTTGGCGCTAATGTTGGCGGCAGGCGTACCTGAGGCAAGCGAAGCATTCTGAAGTTTTGCAGGCCGCAGATCTCTGGCATCGGCTTCAACCGCTGCGGTGACCGGACCGAGCTTCACTACGATCGCATTCTGCGTGGTCGAAATTCGATACGACTGGGGCTCCACGAGATCGAGCACGATGCGCGTAATTGGAGGGTTGTCGAAAAACAGGCCGGCGCGGATTCCCTTCAGGGCACCGCGATTGACTTTCAAGGCGCGCAACGCGGCGGCGGGCAGCGCGCCGGGGAAATCCACAACGATACGATCGGGTCCGGTAATCGCTTGAGTATCGGGCGCGACCGGCGCTCCGGAAGTGTGGATTTCCACTTCCATGGCAGGGCCGCTGCCGCGCACTACCACTTGCTCGACGCGAGCGCTACTCTGCGTACCATTGTGCGCGCCGCTCCTTGCAGTCCTCGCGGCCGGCGTCTGCGCGGAAACCAGCGCGGACAACCACACCGCGATGCCCAGCAGGGCTCCGAGATGGGGGATGCGTGGCATTGGGGCTCTGACCAAAGTCTAGCAGCTATGGGGCCCGTAATCTGAATCGGAAGTCGTAGCACTAATTGCGGGATGGGTACTGGCGAAAATCCAGCAGAGGATGGTAACCACCGGGCGCAAAGATAGCGCTAGGCCCTGGCGGGGCGGGCGGTTTTTCGATAACGCCACAGAATTAGCGACAGGCCGGAAGTGATCAGCACCATGGTCGATGGTTCGGGAACCACCGGCGGTTTTCGGCGTTTGGTGACGCAGTGCCCGTCAACAATCTGGTCGTCAGCGGGGCACAGATGGGCTGGAAGCGGCACACCAATGGGCACGTACGGGAAGAAGAAAGCGCCGGCGAAAACCTTGGGTGGAGCCGGCTGGCCGGTGGGCAAGTCGGGTGGCATAAGCAGGGGCCGAGCGGGGAAGGACGGTCCTGGTTCGAGCTGCGCCACGGGTTGATCCAGAACATCTTCGGTGGGCTCTTCTTCGGAAACCTCGGGCTTGGCGGTGTCGGAAATCTGGTTGCCGCAACGGGCACGGGCCGTGATCTTGCCGTCGGTCAACAGCAGTTCACCGAGGCGCAGACGAACTTTTTTGCGGGTCCAGAAGACGGTGTCACGAATGCGATAAGAAAGATAAACTTCGCGGGCTTCAGAGGCGGGCACGAGATGGGCGTGGCTGAAATCAAAGTGGGCGTAGTGCCTGCGCACAACATAGTCGCGTAACGCCGCATAGCGGAGATCGTCGGGATCCTTCACGCCTCCGGGGATCACCGAATAGGGATAAACCCCAGGCATGCCTGCAGGAGATTTCGGGTGCTTGGCGGACTGCGCCGCCCCCAAAGCGATATCTTTGCTGACGTTGCCTTGCTTCCAAGAAGAGTCGGGCAAAGCCTGGGAAACACGCGGGTGGGGCGACGCGAAATAGCTGGCGACATTCTGCCAGCAGGCGCCGGCGATGACCGTGGCGACGACCAGAGCGGCCAGGGATCGCTGCACGCGCAGGCGACGACGATACCAGCTCCGCCGCCGCCGCACGATCCTTCCTGTCGCACCGTCGTTCAAAACAGCACTCCTACCCGGCACTGGGCCAGTGGGCGGCTGAGAAAAAGCCAACTAAGTAGAGAGCAGTCCGGCATCCAAACCGCGTCCCAGAACTGGCTTGGACACAGCGACTTAGCAGCCAGAACAGCTGATAGTAGCAGAGTTATGCAAGGAATTTCAGTCAAAGTGACACTTGAGCGCCTCGACTTTCCCAATCTAGCCTGCAGGTGGAGGCGCCCGCTGACGCAACGAGTCCCCTGGCGACTTGAGCCAACGCGGGACTTGCTGGAACTTTGTATGGTGGAGCTAGTCGGGATCGAACCGACGACCTCATCGTTGCGAACGATGCGCTCTCCCAGCTGAGCTATAGCCCCATGTGGCGGTGAGTTTGCTTTTTGATTTTATCAGCCGTCGCTCGATTTCGCCTATACGCCGCTCGCATTTAAGCCATCGCAGCATTCCAGCCTCTCGAAGCAGAGAGTATCTGCACGCGAAGGCTATAATTTAGAGGTGAGTTCTTCAAAGGTAAAACAGGTGGCGTCCGCGGACTTCCCGACGCGCTGGGGGCATTTTCTGATTCACGGGTTTGCCACCCGAGCGTCGGCGTCGGGAGAGGGCGCCAAGACGGAAGAGGCGGTGGCGCTGGTGATGGGTGAGGTACACTCCGGGTCGCCGCTGGTGCGCATCCACTCCCAGTGCCTGACCGGCGACGTATTTGGCTCGCTGCGCTGCGATTGCCGCCAGCAACTGGAAATGGCGCTCTCGATGATCGCCGAACTGGGGGCGGGCGTCCTTATCTATGAGCAGCAAGAGGGCCGCGGCATAGGGCTGATGGCGAAGCTTCAGGCCTACGCGCTCCAGGACAGCGGATTTGACACTGTGGAAGCGAATGAGCGGCTAGGGTTCAAGCCCGACCAGCGCGAGTTTCTGATGCCGGTCGAGATTCTGAAGGCATTGGACATCAAGCGGGTTCGCTTGTTGTCAAACAATCCTGACAAAGTTGCTGCGCTCGAAAGCGCCGGTATCCAGGTGACCGAGCGCGTGCCGTGCGAAGTTGCGCCCACGGCACACACGGAAGAATATTTGAAGACGAAGCAGGAGAAGCTGGGGCATCTGTTCAGCGGCCGCCGCGGACAGCATTAACGCAGCAGGCGCTGCAGTCCTTCCCGATTCTTCACGGGCAGCCCGCGCAGGGCGGCTCGTGCCAGCGCCACATAAACCTCGCGTGCTCCGGGATGCTTTTTCAGCACGGTCAGATGTTTCGCCACGGTCGCTGCGTCTCCGCGAACCAGCGGGCCGCTGAAGGATCGTGCTGGACCGAGGCGCGAATAGTTCGCCAAAGTCTGGCGGATGATGGGCAGGCTCTTGCGACGCGCATCGTCGCGGGTGATGCCGGCGGCTCGGGCGGCTTCTTCGAGCGTCACCAGGAACGCCAGCAGCAGCGGCGAAGTCATTGTCGCCCATGCGTGGTACGCCGCTTTGCGCGATGCGGGCAATGAGAAACTTTCGCCTCCCAGCTGGTGGACGATTCGCCGTGCAACTCGCTTAGCCACCTCATCGCCTTCGATCGCAAAAGGGACGCCCGTCAACGAAGGTTGCGCTCCGGCAACGAACGTCATCAGCGGATGCACGGACGCGGCTGCGACGCCTGCCCTACGCAGAGGCTCGAGTTCGCGGCTGAGCAGGGCTCCGCTGGAGTGGACGGCGAAACGAAGCTTGTGCTTTTTGCCAACGGCCTTGAGCGCCGCCAGTTGATCCGCCAGGGCCGAGGCGGCTCTGCTTATTTCACGGTCAGGAACGCAGAACCATAGCAAGGTGGCGTCGAGCGCGGCGGACTTCGCGGTTGCGGTCTGCGCTCCTACCTTCGCCGCGAGACTGCGCGCGCGGCGACGCGAACCTAGTGAATTGCGCGTGACGATTTCGATGATCGTGAAACCAGCATCGTGCAGCGCGACGGCCAGAAAAGTCGCCAGGCGTCCGGCTCCGACGATGGCTATGGTGGGCTTTCTTGTAATTTGCTTTCGGGTGATTTGCTCTCGGCTCACGGGCGCAGCATACCTTATATTGTTGTCATGGCGAAATCGGCTGGAGCGAAATTAAGACAAGCCCGCGTTCTCTCTTCGCGGGTCAGTTACCGGGGCCCGGTGTTCAGCGTCACTACCGATGAAGTGGAAGAGCCTGGGGGCGTGCGCGCCCGGCGCGATGTGATCCGGCATGCGGGCTCCATCGTGGTTCTGGCGATCGATGGTCTCCTGTCAGCGAAAGCCGGCCGCAAAGTAGAACCGCGCATCCTGCTCGAACGCCAGTATCGGCACGCCGCGCAGTCGATGATGTGGGAGCTACCCGCTGGACGCATCGACGATGGCGAAACAGCGCTCACCGCTGCCAAGCGCGAGTTGCTCGAAGAAACCGGCTACACGGCCCGCCAGTGGAAGAGAATTCTGCATTTCTACGTCAGTCCTGGCTTTCTCGACGAAACCATGACCATCTACCTGGCCGAGGGTCTCCAGGCTGGGGACGCTCGGCCGGAGCCGGACGAGAAAATTGCGGTCAGATTTTTCCCTCTTTCGGAGGCGAAGCGGATGGCGCTCCATGGCCGCATCCGTGATGCCAAAACTATCTCCGGGATCCTGTGGCTGGCCCAAAGGGCGCGACCAGCACGGTAAAGGACGGGCGAGGGTTGGCCACCAGCAGCGTCACGATTTTGCCTCGTGGTACTCCATCTCGGTATTGACATCCCAAATTGCTCCCTTATCCACGCTGCCGGCGGCGATCTGGTCGACCGCCACCATTGCCGTCAGCATGGAGTGGTCCTGGTTGTTGTATTTGTGCATCCCGTTGCGGCCAACCAGGAACAGGTTTTCAAAACCATCCAAATAGCGTCTCAGTTCGGGGAAACGAGAATAAGTTCCAAAATAGGCGGGATAAGTCTTCGGCATGCGGATCACAGTTGCATCCAGCACATCTTTTTGATCGATGATGCCGATGTTGTGCAATTCTTCGGCAGCGAGCTTCTTCATCTCCGCATCGGGCTTATTCCAGAGATCGTCGCCTTCGTTGCAAAAATACTCCACTCCCAGCCAGGTGTTCCTGGAGTCCGCGACCATGTAGGGACTCCAGTTGTTGAAGATCTGGAGCCTCCCGGCCAGCACATCGGGTTCCTGAATGTATATCCAATTGTCGTCGACGTGGCCATCCACTCCCACTTTGAGCCGCTGGACCAGCAGGCCTACGGTAATAAAATCCCGGTAGATTAGACCTTCGCTGATTTCGCGCACGGCATCGGGGACTCTTCCATTCGCCGTGCCTGCTTCCACTTCCATTTCCATCTCCAGTTCCAATGACCGCACCAGTTCCTTGACCGGCATGGTGGAGAAGAAGTAATCTCCGGTAAATTCCTGCGGCGCGCCCGTGGCGTCCACGCCAGTTACCGCGACGATGCGGTTGCGCTTCACTCGCAAACCGCGAACATCGATGCCGCAGTGGATCAATCCGCCCTTCTGCCGAATCTTCCGCGCCACCGTCTCCCACATCTGGCCGGGACCGTACTTGGGGTAGAGAAACTGCTCGATCAACGAAGTCTCGGTGCCCTTCTGCCGGACATCAGATTTAGACTTAGACTTAGACTTGGGGCCTAACGCGGTCTTGAGAAAATGCAGGATTGTTTTCGTGATGGAGAGCCCCTTGATCCGCTGCTCGCCCCATTCCGCGCTGATCTCGCGGCAGGGCGTTCCCCAGACCTTTTCCGTGTAGGACTTGAAAAAAGTGAGATAGAGTTCGCGGCCAAACCGCTTGATGAAGAATTGCTCCAGGTTAACGACCTGCTTCGGCGGAAAACACGCGCTGCGCAAATAACTGGTTCCAATTCGGAAGGTGCGCCACGGGCCAAGTTTCCTTAACGTATCGACGCTTAGCTGGATCGGATAATCGAAGAATTGACGCAGATAGTAGATGCGGGATTTGCGCCGGCGTACCAGCATCAACTCGTCTTCCTGTTTCGAATCGCCAACCGGCTCGCCGGGTGACACCACCCGTGTTTGACCCTGGTAGGTTATGGATTGCGGCTGGCCACTCTCTTGCATGGGCAGGTGCTGAAACCACCAGTCCATCACGCGGTCGCTTTTGGAAAAGAACCGGTGACCACCGATATCAATGCGATTGTTCTTGTAATTGATGGTGCGAGAAATCCCCCCCATGTAGTTGCTCTTCTCGATCACGATGGGAAGAATGTCGGTTCGGCTCAGGAGTTCATAAGCGGCGGTCAGGCCGGCTGGGCCAGCGCCGATGATGATAGCAGTTTTCTTGCTCAAAGAAGGCACATCCTACGATCAAGGGTTTCCGTACAGTTCAGTCCAAGTGTAAATGACCCGCGCCTCAGGCCATGAAATCGTCTCCGGCAGAATCGGCCAGCCCAAGCACCGGGGTTTACAGGAACTATTACCTTGACCTGGAAACAGGAGCTTGTCACCATAGACCATCCACATCACAATACAGGTCACGCGAGGGTTTCGATGAAATTTGGCGTCATAATTTTTCCTGGATCGAACTGCGATCACGACGCTTTCTGGACGGCCGAGCAGGTCGCGAAGCAGCAGGCAACGTTTCTTTGGCACGACTCGCACGACCTTGAGAATTGCGATGTGGTGATTGTGCCCGGTGGCTTCGCTTATGGCGACTACCTGCGCACCGGCGCGATCGCCAAGTTCTCGCCGGTGATGGAATCCGTGCGCAAGTTCGCCGCCGGGGGCGGACTGGTTCTTGGAATCTGTAACGGCTTCCAGATCTTGTGCGAGTCGGGGCTGCTGCCCGGAGCGCTGATGCGCAATATCGGATTGAAATATGTGTGCAAACCGGTGCGCGTGCGAGTCGAGAATAACGAGACCCCGTTTACCAACGCGTGCCACAAAGGCGAAGTGCTGACCATCCCCATCGGACACATGGAAGGCAATTATTTTTGCGATGAGACTACGCTCGCCGAACTGAGGCGCGACAACCGCATTGTTTTCCGCTACGCGACCGCGGAAGGCGAAATTACAGCGGAAGCGAATCCTAACGGATCGCTGGAAAATATCGCCGGCATCTGCAGCGCAGGACGCAATGTGCTGGGTATGATGCCCCATCCCGAGCGCGCCGCCGAACCTGAACTTGGCGGCATCGATGGCTTCAAGATTTTCGAGTCGCTGGTGGGAGCAATGGCGACCAAGTAAACGGTAGAGACGCGGCTTGCCGCGTCTCCGATCGCATCTAGTACGCCCAACGAAGAAGCGTCGCCCCACTGGTAAACCCTGCTCCCACTGACGCCAGTAGCACCAAACTTCCCTTCTTCAATCTGCCTTTCTGGCGCGCGGTTTCCATGGCCAGCGGAATCGTCCCGGCGGTGGTGTTTCCGTAAGTCTCTATGTTGATGATCACGGCTTCGGGATGCATATTCAGGCGATCGGCAGTCGCGGTAATGATACGTTTGTTCGCCTGATGCGGAATGAAGGCATCGATTTCGCTTCCCTTGATGTTGTTGCGTTTGAGAATCTCTTCGCAGAGCGCCGCCATCTTGCGGACCGCGAATTTGAAGACCGCAGCTCCGTCCTGATGAACGAAATGCATTTTCTTGTCGACGGTTTCGCGGGTCGATGGATTCAGGCTTCCGCCACCAGGCATGTAGAGCGAACAACCACCCGATCCATCCACTTCGTGGAGAAAGTCAATGAGCCCGACGGAGTCGTCTTCCGCGGGTTCGAGCAGGACTGCGCCCGCTCCATCGCCAAAGATGACGCAGGTTGCGCGATCGGTGTAGTCGATGATCGAGGACATCACGTCAGCGCCGATTACCATGACTTTCTTATGCGCGCCGGTTTGCACGAACTGCGCTCCCGCTTGCAACGCGTAAACAAACGCCGAACAGGCGCCCGAGAGATCGAATCCCCAGACATTTTTCGCGCCCAGCTTGTGCTGGACCAGACAAGCGGTCGAGGGGAAAAACATGTCGGGTGTAACCGTCCCCACTACAATCGCGTCGAGTTCGGAGGCCTCGATGCCGCGCTCAGCCAGCGCTTTCTTCGCCGCTTCGACCGCGAGGTCGCTGGTGGCAACGCCTTTATCCACGAGATGGCGCTCGCGGATGCCGACACGCTCCATGATCCACTGGTCATTGGTATCGACAAGCTTTTCGAGGTCGGCGTTGGTGAGAAGGCGGGGTGGAACGTAGGTACCGAGAGCGCTGATCTTAACGCGCTGAAGCTGGGTCAATGAGATCTCCTGAGATGCATGTTGAAGTATAAGTGCAATACGAAGTGAATCAATTATTTTGAACGATGCGCACGAGAAGGGCAAGGTCTCAGGTGGCAGGTGTCAGGTGTCAGGGAAAACAAAATCAATTTCATTTCACGTCACGGTTTTCCTGAGACCTGCCACCTGAGACCTCTACGGCAGCCGCGCTGCCAGCTCTCCGAACAGTGGCAATTCGAAGCGCTCGCCCTGCCATGCTTTGAGCGTCAGAACAATCCACAAGAACAACATGGCCAGCGAAACCAGAATTCCAAACAGCAGAACAACCATCGGGGAAGCGACGTTCGAAAACAAGACCGTGGCGCCGATCAATACGAAAAAAACCGCCCAGAGCAAAACGCTCTGCCAAGCATGAAATCGCACAAAGCGGCTCTTGCGAAATGATGGCAGAAACAGGATCACTGCGGCTGCGATTAAAGGAAGATAAGCGACGGCCGCGACCGCCCGGTCCGCGGCCGGAAGCGGCGTCATCGACCATCCGCAACCTGGACAGAATGCGGCGTTCGCCGGCATCACGGTTCCGCAGTGCGGGCACTTTACTGAAGCTTGCTCGGGGTTCGCCGGGCCATTGGCGGCGCTGTTTTCCGGACTGTTCCCCGAACCATTTTCCGAACTGTTTTCCGAACTATTCGCTGGACTAGACAAGTCGGCGTCCATTCCTCTTCTTTCGGCATTCTTCGCAAATGCCGTAGATCTGAAAAGTGTGGCGGGTGGTGACGTAACGGTGCTTGCGTCCGATCTCCTGTTCGATTTCTCCAACCTTCTCGGCGAAAAATTCGACCGAAGCGCCGCACTCGGTGCACACCATGTGATGATGACTGCGACGGTTGTACTGGTGTTCGTAACGCGCGATGCCGTCGTGAAAGGCAACTTCGCTGGCCAGTCCGCAACCCGCGAGCAGCTTCAGCGTCCGGTAGACGGTGGTGAACCCGATGCGTGGATCGGTTTTCTTAACCAGTCGATGTAATTCGTCGATCGAGAGATGTTCACGAGTTTCCAGGAAGGTCCGCAGAATGGCGTTGCGCTGTCCAGTCTGTTTCAAACCGACGCGTTTGAGATGCTGCAGGAAAATTCCTTCGGCTTCGCGGATGTTCTCCGGCGAGATGGTCGGCTGATCGTCGATTCGTTTCTGCAGCATATTGGGGGGAGCGGACACTCAAGATGATAATGCACTCCCAAGGTTCCAACATGATACTGGTCGAGTTTGAGTTGCGCCAACTGAGTTCCAGCTTCAGCCTGATTTTGTTCCAGCTTTGTGTTAGCTACCTGGTACCCCCACCCCCCTACCCCCCCACCCCCTCCACATAGTCTCTGGAATCATGGGGTTAGGGAGGCTTCCCGCCAAAGATTTGAGCGCAAAGGACTTATTGTCAAAGTATTCCGGAATAAGGACTTAGGTCGATTCTGCGCCCTTTTATCTTAAAAATCATAGTTTTGGCGGCCATTCTGACGTTCCTTCATGGCTTCAAAATGCCTCGAACATAGTTATCAAAGAACAAACTTGGGAAACCGGCACAGCTCTGCACTGGCCCGTCGAGAGATCATTGTTGCATGGGGCGGGATGGGCGTCTGTGATGATGCTCACCGGCTGGGTGTGATGAAAAAGGGGACCTGAAGGGTAATGGGGCAAGAACTCACGAAGGCCGGTTGAGTTCTGCTGCCAAATGACCGGAGTGTGTGGAAACAGAAAAGGACGACAATGGCAGTAATGGTTCGCCATTTGAGTCTAGGATTTCTACATCTATCATTTCTACAACTCTGGCCGGCTCAATGAACCCAGAATCGATCCGGCTCCCTGGGCCTATCCATCGTTTCCACGGAATGCTTAGTCCTCCGCCTTTGTTATCCAATACTAATAAGACGACGTGCTGCGTTATACCGGGTTCCAGTTCGACTGTGTCGCTAGGATTGTTAAGCCAGCACGCTTTGGAGAGACCAGTCCCGATTTCTTCCCCTTTCGCATCTCTCAGGGTTAAATGTGCGCTCACATCTGAGGCTGTCCGAACTCCAGCGATGGGATCATTGCGATAACAGGCTACAACCGCACTGGTCCCTGTATCGTGGTCAATTTCGCGGATAATGAATTCTCCAAGGGAATCCTCACTAACCCCGATATAAGACGTTCTCACTGACTTGTAGTGGACATTTGGCTTTCGTTTTGGAACTTCGGACATCGTGAGAGTGGGAACCGGGGCAGTCTATGATGGGATCTGGCTAATTTCAATTTTGGGGGCAAATACTGGATTAAATTCCTGCCTTTGCTGAGGATTGAAACTGCCCTTGATCGATAATTTCGCCGCGGCATCTTCGTCCTTGTTCTTGTGTCCGCCAAGGTGCAGCACGATGACGGCTATGGTTCCTATTACAATACAAACTGCGGCAGCCTTAGGGCCGCTTATGAAGTACCCAAGTCCTGTCGCGACTAATGTTACTGCCGCAGAAACCCACTCGGTCTTTCTCATAGCGCAGACATGGTACTCCGCGTGCCAATCTTGCGTCAAATGCACATCCACGTTTACTATCTCTTTAGTTTCTTCTATTTACGCGGATTCTTGCTATCGAAAGCTAGGCGAATTTAAGGCGAACGTTCTTCGAGATAGGTACCCGTTCCCAAGCGGCTAAAGCCGTCGGAATTGAGCGCTTGGAATCGCAGCGGTAAACCGCTGCGCCACCCAAAATCAAAGGCAACAGAATCCTACGCGGAACGCTTTTGTGGAATCCCGCTCTTACGCGCAGACGCGGAAGGATGGTTCACCCGGGAGGGTGTGATGAACAAGGTCAAAGGCCTCGCCCAAGCAGAGCTTGGACGGCCACCCTCGGAGGTTAAACGGCCGAGACGAATTTCTGAGATGACTCCGGTAATTAGCGGTTGGGGGGCGTCTCGGTTAAGTTCACAAATGGGTAAAAGCATGAAACGGGCACTGATTCTACTTCTGGCAATATCGACCTTGGCTGCGGCGCGGGACAAGAAACCAAAGCTTCAGCCGGGGCCGTATGTATTCACCAGCAAAGCGTCTGCTCAAACACTCAAAGCGATAATCGTCCAAGAGAATCTGAGAGGAGGCTACACGCTCGATTCCGACAATCAGTTCCGGTTCCGCTTCTCGATGCCCGGGCAACTGCCCTTGATGGATTCGATGCTCACCATCGAAGGTATTTGTAAGGGCATGACCACAAGAAAGGTGTGGTCCTACTCTTTGCTGGAACTCAATGGCACGACGAGGATAGTTGTTCAGCCTTTCTGGGAATATCCGGACGAAGATTGCCAAAAGCAAACTCGTCAGTTTATATGGGGCCGACCAGAGGAGATTGCGGCATTTCAAGCAATGCTAGACAAGGCTCCCACTTCGAGTGCACAGGCTCCAACTGCGACTCCTGTTGTAGCTTCACCGGCAACTGCTCCCGCTTCTACTCCAACTTCGGCAACAGATCAGCAGAGCATGAAGCAACATGCGGCCTGCGTCGAATTGGCGAAGGATAACCCTAGCATCACTTGCAAGTGAGCAGGCAACACATCCCGTGCGAGACGCTTTTGTGGAATCCCACCCCTTCGGCTTCGCTCAGGGCAGGCTCTTGCGCACGGAGCGCGCAAGGATGGGGCACCCGACACCGTTGATACTCAGCCCCTGAAGGGGCGCTTGATTTCGACACTTTCGGCATCGCTAAAGCGATGCCCTGATACGAACCCTGAATTTTTCCGCTGCCGGAGACGGGGCGAGGCTCGTCTCTACACACGTGGTTGTCAGGTGCGGGCAGCGCCCCTACAATCTTTCAGTAATGTCTTCTACTACTGCTTCCCTGCCCGAAGTCCCAGGCTCTGAACTCCGGCGGCGCAATCCTGCGCTTCGGATCCTCTACTATGCCGTTTGCTTGCTGCTGCTGGCGCTCATCGTTGGCGTCTGGGGGCTTTACTGGATGGCGCGCCGTCCTCTGCCGCAACTGGATGGTTCCGTCGCGGTGCCGGGAATTTCTTCCAAGGTGCGCGTGCTGCGCGATGAACATGGGGTGCCGACGATTGAGGCGGCTACGCTCGATGCTTTATTTTTTGCGCAGGGATACGTGACTGCGCAGGACCGGCTGTGGCAGATGGATATGATGCGGCGCGCCGCCGCCGGAGAACTTTCGGAAGTGATCGGCGACGCCACGGTGAAGATGGACCGGGAAGAGAGGATTCTGGGGCTGCGGCTGGCGGCGGAGGCGGCGGAGAAGAATGTATCCGCGCGCGACCGGGCGTATTTTGAGGCTTACGCGCGGGGAGTGAATGCGTTTCTTGAATCGCATCACGACCGGCTATCGCTGGAATTCCGGCTGATGAAGTACACGCCGCGACCGTGGACGGTGACCGATTCCATGCTGGTGGGCGCGCGCATGGTGCAGGATCTGAACCACTACAGCAATCCTCCTCCGCTGACGCGCGAGAAGATTCTGGCGAAACTCGGGCCGGAATTGACGGCCGACCTCTATGTTAATTCTTCGTGGCGGGATCGTCCGCCGACTGATCGGCGGCGGATGGAAGATGAACCGGCAAACAATGGCAGCGATGTGGATGAGGATGACGATGAAGAGGTTGATCCGGAGGGGGGAAACAGCAGGATCACTTCCGCGGCGCCTGCCGAGCGCCCAGCCCCTCAAGGGGCGTTGTCCTCCGAAAAGGTTACGGTATCGCTGAAGCGATACCCTGATACGAACCTTGGTTTTTCAACAGCGACTGAAGCCGCAGCCTACGCGGAACTGGAAGAATCCGGTTCACGACGGGGGTCGAACAACTGGGTTGTGTCGGGTCAGCATACGGTTTCGGGAAAGCCGTTGCTGTCGAACGATATGCACCTTGACCATCAGATGCCGAACCTGTGGTATGAGGCACATCTGAAAACAACAACAGCGGCGACAACAACGGCGAATTCCGGCAGCTACGACGTGGCCGGCGTTACTTTGCCGGGAGTTCCGTTTGTGATTGTGGGCCACAACCAGCGCATCGGCTGGGGATTCACCAACGTTGGGCCTACGGTGGAAGACGACTTCATCGAGGAGTTCAATGCGCAGGGGCAGTACAAGACTCCGGCGGGATGGCGTGATGCGGAGCATCGGCGGGAAACGATTCACGTCAAAGGAAAGCCCGACGTGGTTATGGACGTGGTGACGACTCGGCACGGGCCGATTATTACGGAACTGCTTCCCGGGGAGACGCGCCCGATTGCCTTGCGCTGGACTTTACAGGACGGCGAGGGGCTGGTTTTTTTCGACGTGAACAGCGCGCAGAACTGGGAGGAATTTCGGAAGGCTTTTTCGACTTTTGGCGCTCCGGGACAAAACGTGATGTATGCCGACGTGGATGGCCACATCGGATATCAGGCTACGGGACGTGTGCCGATCCGCGCGGCGGGCGATGGCAGCTTGCCGGTGAGCGGCAGCGATGATGCGCATGAGTGGAAGGGGTGGATTCCTTTCGACGAGATGCCGCATGTTTATGATCCGCCGGAGGGAATTCTGGCGAGCGCCAACGGGCGGATTGCTCCCGATGGCTACAAGTATTCAATCAGCACGGAATGGGAAGCGCCATGGCGAACGGATCGTATTTACCGGGTGCTGCAGTCGGGGAAGAAATTTGCGCCCGCGGATATGCTGGCGCTGCAGATGGATGTGTCGTCTACTTACGACCGGTTCTGCGCCGACAAGTTCGTGTACGCGGTCGATCATGCTCCGAGCGCTTCGGCGCGGGCGAAGCAGGCAGTGGACATTCTGCGGGATTGGGATGGACGGATGTCGGCGGATTCGGCGGCACCGATGATTGAGACGAAAGCGCGTCAGGAACTGGCGCGGTTGTTGCTGGAGCCGAAGCTGGGCGTGGCGACGGAGGGCATGTTGCCGGATGTGAGTTCAATTCCGGCTCTTCGGGGTGCGCTGAGTTGGAAGAGCTACCGCTGGGCGATGTCGTCAGTCTGGCTGGAGAATGTGCTCAGCAAGCAGCCGGCGCGCTGGCTGCCACCGGGATACTCCGACTATGGAAGTCTGCTGACGGTGGCGGTTGAGAATGCGGTCAAGCAGACGGCGCTCATTGCAAACCAGCATTCAAGCAACGCTTCGCTGGCTCCCGCCGACCTTAATCAGTGGAAGTGGGGAAAGAACTACCCGGTGGAGATCGATCATCTGGTGCTCAGCCAGCTTCCGTTGATTGGGCGTTTCACGGGACCGGGATTGCATCCGCTGAGCGGGAGCACGTTCACGGTGAGAGCGGGGGCTCGGGGATTTGGGCCCTCCGAACGGCTGACTTGGAACTTTGCGAATTTTGACGAAAGCACGCTGAACCTGGTGACGGGGGAGAGCGGGATATTCCTCAGTCCGTATTACATGGACCAGTGGGCGGCGTGGTATGGGGGCTCGACTTTCGCGTTTCCTTTTTCGCAGGCTGCGGCCGAGCGGCATCGGGCGCATGAGATGACGCTGGTGCCGAGGTAGTTTCCCGCAAACAAAGCAGGTCCTTCGCTTCGCTCAGGATGACAAACTCAACTTGCTGGCGGATGACAGCTTGCTAGTGGATGACAACCTCAACTTGCTGGCGGAAAGCCGGGCGTCCTGCCGGGCTAGACGGGCGAGACGCCCGTCGCTCCACTTTAGAAATCGACGGTCTTGACGTCGATGAACTGGCCGACGAGGTTGCTGATCTGACCGGGGTTATTTGGATCGTTCGGGTTGTACTCGAAGGCATCGATAGTGGCGTCGTAGATACCGAGTGATCCGCCCTGGACCACATACACTACGTCTCGGGTGGCGATGGGCTCGATGCCGGTCACGTCTCCGTTCGCAGGCGGGATTACGACGCCACCGGCCGGAGCGGTCCCCACCGCCGCTCCCAGTGTGTTGTAGATGGAGAGGCAACCGCGGACTTCGGCTCCGGCGGGCGGCGGGACGGGCTCAACGATTTCGGTGCAAGTGCGTGCGCCGATGAAGAGCTGCCCATTGGCGCCCAGCGCGATTCGGTTGTGGTACCCGTCGGTGATGATGATCGGCGTGGTGTTAACGACTGACATGGTGGATAGGTTCACGACGGTGAGCAGCCCACAGGATTGCGCCGCCGTGGTCTGCCCGGTGCAGGGCTGCTGCGGAAGTCCCCCGACATAGGGCGGAGTGCCCGCGATATACATGGTCGAGCCATTGACCAGAGCTACGCTGCCAGCTGCCAGGCTCGAGCACGTTATTGGGTTTGAGCCGGCAACAGGGACGCAGGCTGGAACCGACGCAACCAGCGTGTTAGTGAGCATATTGAACTGCTGCACGCTGGCCTGGATTCCGCCGCACTCGGCACCGCAGCTCAGCACGTAGGCGGTGCTGTCGTCGCTGCTGAAGAAGGCTGCGACCGGACGGTCGAAAACGCCGGGACCGCCGATGAGGGTCACCGGGTTGCCAATTCCGATTTGCGACGGCGTGATCACTGAGACGTAGTCGGAGTTATCGCTGAAACCAAGGATTCGGTTGCCACCGTTGTCGATGGAAAGATAGTGAACCGAGGGAACCTCGGCTTGCCCGGTGAAGGAGCCGCTTCTCAGCGAGATAACCTCGACCAACCCGGGAAGCCCGCCAACCAATGGGGCGGTGGGCACGGCAACGTAGGCGGCGGAGCTGTCGGGCGATACGACGAAGCTCTCGGTCAATCCGGGCAAAGTTACGTGACCGGAAGCAGATTCGCCGGCGTTGCTGATGACAGTGAACTGGTTGTCGGAGGCTTGCGTGCCGGTGGAGCTGAAGACCAGAGTCTGGGTACGGTTAGGTGTGACCACCATCATCCCCGGATTGTTGCCCGCGGAAATTGCGTTTGCGCGGGCTCGCACATCGTTTTGAGCGTCAACGATGTATACGCCCGCAGCTAGAGTGCCGGCGGAAACACTGTTCGTGATGAAGGCACGGTATTTAACGCCGCTGGTTTGCGTGCCGCCGGAGGGCGCGGAATTACCGCAGCTCAGACACACTAAGCTGGCGGGCAGCAGGAAAAACAAAAGAATCAGGGCTCTTTTCAAACCTGGGACTCCAACCTCATGCAGGATAATCACTTGGATGCAAGAATAAGGATTATAGCAAAGGAAGAAAAGTGCGTTTCCCACCAGAACGCGACGCACTGCCTACATGAGATCGGACGGCTTCAGCCTCCGCCTCGCTCCGTGGCGGATGTGGAGCACTTCAACCTGCTTCTTCTTCTCGAGGACGCGATAGATCACGCGATAAACATAAGGATTGTGGCCGTAAAGCAGGTGCCTTAGCTGGTCCTTCTTTCGCGTCAGCGGGCAGCGGTTGGGGTGCTGTTCCAGACTGAGAATGGCCTCTTTGATTCCGAGGTACCATTCCAAGGCCGCATCCGAATAGTCGGCGTTGATTTGCCGATACAAGCGGGCAAGGTCGCTCTCAGCGTGGGGAGTGGTGTTAACGACGTATGCCATGCTTCGCCTCAAACTCGGCGAAAAACTCCCTTGCGGGCCGCGTTCTACCTTCTTTCACATCCTCCAGAGCCTGACGGATAGCTTCGTCTTCATCCGCGCGGGCGGCAATGTCGAGCAGACGCTGGTAGGCTTTGGCATCCTGCACGATGGCCGCCGCCTTTCCGTTCACGGTAAGCACGACGGGGCGCTTGCTCTTCTTTAGCTGCTTGATGAAATCCCCGGAACGGCGGCGGAAGGTGGTCAGCGATTGGATGTCCTTGGTGATGTCAAGCATGGGCCACTCCTATTAAAAGCACCTTATTAGGTGCGATTAGAATACCGTATCTTGAGCAAGAAGGAAATGCCGACCGATAGGCGCGGCGACTTGCCAGATGCGCAGACCTTGCTGCTTCTTGTATTCTCGAAGAGATGGCACAGAACTTTATTGAACGCCTGAAGCAATCGCCCGTGCTCTGCGACGGAGCCATGGGGACACTTCTCTATGCGCAGGGCATCTTCATCAACCGCTGCTATGACGAGCTGAACCTGTCGCAGCCGGAACTGATTCGGGGCATCCATCATGATTATCTGCAGGCGGGCGCGGAGATTGTCGAAACCAATACTTTCGGCGCCAACAGCTTTCGCCTGGCGCGGCACAGCTTGGCGGACCGGGTGCGCGACATCAACGTGGCGGGCGCTCACGTGGCTCGCGAGGCGGCTAAGAGTTTCGACGTCTGGGTGGCTGGATCGATTGGCCCGCTGGGGGTTCGCATTGAACCACTGGGCAAAACTTCATTTGAAGAGGCTCGGACGGCATTCCGCGAGCAGATCGCGGCACTGGTGGAGGGCGGCGTCGATTTGTTGATGCTTGAAACCTTTGGCTACGTCGAGGAGTTACATCAGGCGGTGCTGGCCTGCCGGGAGGTGAATCCGAAGATTCCTATCGTCGCCCAAGTGACGATTGACGAGGACGGGAACTGCCTGGACGGCTCCGACCCCGAGGCCTTCGCCGCGCGGCTGACGGAATGGAACGTGGACGTGCTGGGCATCAACTGCAGCGTGGGACCGGTCGCCATGCTCGACGCCATCGAGCGCGTTCGAGCCGTGACTTCCCTTCCGCTGGCCGCGCAGCCGAACGCCGGTATGCCGCGCTCGGTCGAAGGGCGAAATATCTATCTCTGTTCGCCGGAATACATGGCGAGCTACACGCGAAAATTCGTGGCGGCCGGAGTACAGCTGATTGGGGGATGCTGCGGAACGACGCCGGAGCATATCCGCGCCATGAAATCCGCTTTGCGGGTGCGCGAAGCGCGCGGCAAGACCGCGATTACGGAGGCGATTCATTCGGGAGTAGCGCCATCGGCTCCGGCGAGTATTCCCATGGCGGAGCGCTCCGGCCTGGGCGCCAAGCTGGCGGCCGGGGAATTCGTGACCATGGTCGAGATCGTGCCGCCCAAGGGCATCGACATCCGAAAGGAAATCGAGGGCGCGAAGTTCGTCAAATCGGTGGGCGTGGACGCGGTGAACATCCCGGACAGCCCACGGGCCTCGGCGCGCATGAGCAACCAGGCCTTGTCGCTGTTGATGCAGCAGGCGGTTGGCATTGAAGCCATTCTGCACTACACGTGTCGCGACAGAAACGTGCTGGGCATTCAGTCCGACCTGCTGGGGGCGGCGGCTACCGGAATCCGGAATCTGATCTGCATCACTGGAGATCCGCCGAAGATGGGGAACTATCCCGATGCGACGGCGGTGTTTGACGTGGATGCCATTGGACTGGTGAATATCGTCCACAACCTGAACCGGGGACTGGATCTGGGCGGGAACCCGATCGGCACCGGGACCAGCTTCGTGATTGGGGTGGGCGCAAATCCGGGGCTGCCGAACCTGGACGAAGAGATCAAGCGTTTCGAATACAAGGTGCAAGCCGGTGCGGAATACGTGGTGACGCAGCCGGTGTTCGACCTCACTCTGCTGGAAGCGTTTCTGAAACGGATCGAGCACTGTCGAATTCCGGTGGTGGCGGGAATCTGGCCGCTGGTGAGTGTCCGGAATGCTGAGTTCATGAAGAACGAGCTGCGGGTTTCCGTGCCGGATGAGGTTCTCAACCGGATGGCGAAAGCCACAAGTCCGGAAGCGGCGCGTGAGGAAGGCGTGGCCATCGCTCGCGAAATGCTGGCGGCACTCCGCGATCGGGTACAAGGGGCGCAGATCAGCGCGCCTCAGGGGCGATATAGCTCGGCGGTGGATGTTCTGGAGGCTCTCGGGTCGAAACCTGTCCGGTAGAGGCGGGGGTTGCCTGGTCTGGGCGGCTGGGAAACCCTTGGCCCGCTCGTCGTTCGCCGTTCGCCGTTCGTCGTTGGTCGTTGGGCGTTGGTCGTCGCTTTCGCCCGGCGTTCGGTGGAGCGGGAAGAAGAGACGCGGCGAGCCGCGTCTCTACCCTTATGACGTGGGTTTGCGGAAAATACTACGTGTGTTTGCCGAGAGGAGTTTAGTTTTGGGAAAGCTCCAGGACTGAGAAATTCACAAGATTAATAAAATTCACTGGACATTTCGCATCGCAAACGGCATTACAATAGAGGGTAGGAGCAATTGGATTGGTGAAGTTTGAAGAATGCCTCGAGCGTCTCGAGAAAATCGTTCAGGAACTGGAAAAAGGGGAGGTTCCCCTGGAGAAGTCGCTGACGCTGTTTGAAGAAGGCATGCAACTTTCCGCAACCTGCAGGAAACAGCTGGAGGAAGCGGAAGGAAAAGTAGAGATTCTGCTAAAACAGAACGGAAAGCTGCAAACTGAACCGTTCGAGCCCCCGGCCGAGAAAGCGGCGCGCAAATAACGCTGTTCGCGCTCGGATCGGAATTGACAACGCCTGTGCTAGCTGTTTGCTGTCGCAGCCAAGGCCGCCGCGAAAATTGCGGTACGTCAGGGGGTAGTATGGAACCACTCTGTGTAGTCCTCTATCAGAATGACCCCAGAACTGCGCAAACTCTGGCAGTCAGTCTATCCCAGCACTTTGAATCGGTTTACCTGGCACGGAGCCACGAAGAAGTCCGTCCGGCAGTTAGCCGGCACAGCGCCGGAGCGGTGGTACTGGATCTGGAAACTTCGGGGCCGGATGAAGTTGAGCGTCTGCATAATGAATTCCCGGGTCTGTGCATCGTCGGCACGCATCGGTTGGCGGATGACAAGCTATGGACCGAGGCGCTAAGTCTGGGCGCGGCAGACATCTGCGAGCCGCGCAATGATGACGTGGTGCGCTCGGTGTTGCACCATCTTCCGCGCCGTTTGGCCGCCTGATTCCGGGTCTCAGGTGTCAGGTCTCAGGTGTCAGGAAAAACAGAATCGACAAAGAATTTGCTGAGACCTGACCCCTAAGACCTGAGACCTGCCTTTCGAGTCTTGTTATACTGCCCTGCCATGCTGAAACTAGTTCTGGAGCAGGGACGCCAAGCCGCCGACGCCGCGCTCGAGCAACTCTTGCCCCCTGCGACCCAGCATCCGATCTCCATCCATCAGGCCATGCGGCACAGCGTGTTTGCCGGCGGGAAGCGGCTTCGTCCGATTCTATGCATGGAGGCAGGGCGCATGATCGCGACGGCATCGGTCGCTGGTTCGCGAAAGAGTTCGCAGGCTGGATCGCTGCCCGTGGGCATCGAGCAGGTGGGTGCCGCGCTTGAAATGCTCCACACTTATTCCCTGATCCACGACGATCTGCCCGCGCTCGATAACGACGACCTGCGGCGCGGGCGTCCTACCTGTCACAAGGCTTTCGGAGAAGCTATAGCCATCCTCGCCGGAGACGCGCTGCAGACGCAGGCCTATGAAGTTTTGGCGCAGATCGCTTGCCCAGCCGAGGCGCTCGTTGCCATCATCCGCGAAATTGCCCACGCCACCGGCACCATCGACGGCATGATCGGCGGCCAGGTGGTTGACCTCGAAGCCGAGCATAAGAAGCCCGACCTCGCCACGCTCGAATACATCCACCGTTCGAAGACCGCGGCGCTCATCACGGCCAGCGTGGTCAGCGGAGGAATGTACGCCGGGGCAACCAGTGCGGATATTGGCCGCCTCCGGACCTATGGACAGTCGATCGGATTGGCGTTCCAGATCGTGGACGATGTGCTTGACCTGACCCAGACCTCCGAGCAACTGGGGAAGACCGCGGGCAAGGACGCAGCGGCGGAGAAGGTAACTTATCCTTCGTTATTCGGGATCGAAGAATCGATACGCAAGGCCGACGCCCTGGTCGATCTGGCATGCGCGGAGCTTAAGGAATATGGGGAGGCTGCAGCGACGCTGAAGGAGCTTGCTCGCTTCCTGGTCGAACGCAAGAAATAGTCGCAGACGCTCGCGGTTTGTCTGGGAATCGACGTTAACCCCCAGCGCCTGAAGGCGCTTTCTTCTTGTGCGTTTGACGTCATCGCTAAAGCGATGACCTGATACGAATCCCACGCCCTCGGCAATTATGCAGTGTATGCAGTGATGCCCGAACCTGTCCAAAGTGACTATTTCCTAGTTACAGTGCCTGCCAGCCCGGCGCAATAACCCCGCCCCTGCACTATCGGCGCTTGAATCTGCTTCCTTCGAGCGGTACAGTGTCTATGCTCTCGCGTTCTCCCGCCCTTCTCCTCCCCAACCATGAAACTGCGCGTTGTAGCTGTCGTGTATGTGCAACTAAAGGCGGTCCTTGGACGAGTACCACCATATGTGGTGTTTTAATACTTGACCCGTCCCGGTATTCGCCGTTAGAGTTGGTCAAAAGCGTGGGTGACGTTCTTGGTTCGTGGGGACGGCATCCCACCATGCGACCAGCGAGGAACCTGGGGAGTTAACGCCGTCAGTTAAGGGCGAAAGTTAACCTCCGGTCCCGCGATTTGCAGCGCACTCCAGCCAGCGCGAACCGAGTCCGCGGACCACGGTGTCCGCCCACGAAGGAGTCACTTTGCTGAAACTTAAGAAGCTGCAAATCCTGGGATTCAAGTCGTTCTGCGATCGCACGGAACTGAAATTTCATGGCGAAGGCATCGCCGCGATCATCGGGCCGAACGGCTGCGGAAAGTCGAACATCGCCGACGCGATCTCATGGGTGCTGGGCGAGCAGTCGGCAAAGACGCTGCGCGGCTCGCGCATGGAAGACGTGATTTTCGCCGGCACGCGCGACCGTAATCCCACCGGGATGGCGGAAGTATGCCTGACCTTGATTGACCCGGAAATTTACGGTGGACCGGATATGAACGCGCCCACGGAGATCGAAATTCAGGACGACCTTCCGCTGGGAGAAAACTGGGATGAAGCCGAAGTCCGCGCGCAGGCGGCCGCGGAGACGGAACGCGCCGTCGAAGAAGCTCAACCGGGGCAGATAAAGACTGAAGGGGTTGAAGGCGAGGGCGCGTTTGATGCACGAACTCAGGAGGCGCCGACTCAGGAAGCGCCAGCTGGCGACAGCGCGGTAGCCGTGGCAGGGCCGCAGGTAGTTCTGAAAATCCGGCGGCGCAAATTCAATCAGCAGCAAAACCATGCGGGAGAGATTTCCGTGACGCGCCGGTTGTTCCGCAGCGGTGATAGCGAATACCTGCTGAATGGAAAACTATGCCGGTTGCGCGACATCCAGGAACTGTTCATGGGGACGGGTCTGGGGCCGGAATCGTACGCGCTGATTGAGCAGGGGCGCATCGGCCAGATTTTGAGCAGCCGTCCGACGGACCGGCGCGCCATTATCGAAGAGGCGGCTGGGATCACGAAATTCAAGACGAAGAAGCGTCTGGCCGAGGCGCGCCTTGAAGATGCCAAGACGAATCTGAATCGCGTAAACGATATTTTCGAAGAGGTCACGCGGCAGATGAACTCGCTCAAACGCCAGGCCAGCAAGGCCGAGCGTTATGCCAGGCTGCGCGACGAGATGCGCGCCAAGTTGCGGGTGGTGCTCGCCAGCAAGTTCACCCATATGGACCTGGAAAGCGTGACACTCGACACGCAGATCAATCAGCTCGGCGAAGAAATTCGGCAGCAGACCGACAGCGTGCAGCAGTCGGAAGCGGAGCACTCGGAGCGGACACAGCGCGGATACGCGATCGAGGCCGAGACGAGGCAGAATCGCGACCGGCTCAACCAGATCGCCATTGAAGGCGATCGCGGGAAGGCGCGCATCCGAACGAATGAAGAGCGCTGCGCAGAACTGATGGTGCGCACGGCGTCCGCGGAAGTGGAACTGGCGCAGGCGCAAAATCGGCTCACCGCGCTTGAGGAAGAACGCGATGGCCACCAGCAGGTGCTGAACTCAGCGGCGGCGGATCTCGCGGCGGCCCAGGAAGAGTACAACCTCAGCCAGCAGGAAACGGCGCATGCGGCCATCAATCTTGCGCTGCTGGAAGACGAACAGGAGTCGCATCGCACGGCCATTTTGGAGACAGTCGGCGGAGCTTCCAATCTGCACAATCA
The DNA here is from genome assembly GCA_963773955.1 of uncultured Acidobacteriaceae bacterium. Taxonomy (GTDB): domain Bacteria; phylum Acidobacteriota; class Terriglobia; order Terriglobales; family Acidobacteriaceae; genus Acidiflorens. The sequence goes on from CAVZDM010000138.1 coordinate 27,432, forward strand.
GCTCACGCAATCCCAGGAAAGGCTGGCGGGGATCGGTCGCGAGGAGCAGCGTTTGCGGGCCGAGATTGCAACCGCTTCGTCGCAATCGGAAACTTTCGGCGGAGAGCGCGGCCAGATTGCTCTGGAATTCGAAAGCGTTTCGCAGCAGGCCAGCGGGCTGACCGCTGAGATCGCGAGCCTGCGCGAAGCCCTGGATAGCAAACGCTCCGCCGAACACGACACCAAGAAGCACCTTGACTCCATCCGTTCCGAATACGCCACGGCGCTGGGCAAGAAGGGATCGCTCGAAGCGGTCATCGCGGAACATGGCTATTCCACCGAGTCGGTGCGACGACTTTTTCAATCGGGCGCGATGCAGGGAGGAAACACGCCCGCCGGTGTGCTTGCCGATTTCCTTGAGGTCGAACCCCGCTATGAACGCGTGGTCGAAGACTTTCTGCGCGATGAGTTGAATTTCGTTGTGGTCAAATCGTGGGACGCCGCCGACGAAGGCCTGCGCCTGCTGCGCTCTGACGTCAACGGGCGCGCGACGTTCCTAGTGCATCCGGAGGACTCGCAGGCAAAATTCTCGTTCGTCGCGGATGAGAGCCATCACTACTCTCCGCTTAACGATACGGTCCTTCCGCTGAAGAATTCGATTCGCGTGTTGAACGGATTCGGCAAATCGCTCGAAGTGATCCTGCCGAAGCTGGGCAATGGCTATATCGTCTCGGATCCTTCGGTGGCGCGCGAACTGGCGCTCTCCAGTCCGGATGCGTTCTTTCTCTCGCAGACGGGAGAATGCTTCCACAACGTGACTGTCACCGGGGGCAAGCAACGCAGCGAGGGGCCGCTTTCCATGAAGCGCGAGTTGCGCGATGTGCTGCGTCTGCTCGAGGAAATGGAGCGCGCTCTGCGCGAGAAGGAAATATTCGCGCTTACCCTGGGACGCGAAATCAAGGAGTACACTTCCCTGCTCGATCGTCTCGAGGAGGAAAAGCGCGAAGCTGAGAAGCGGGCGATGACTTCCGGGCATTTGCTGCAGCAATTGGAAGCGGAGATGTCGCGGGTGCGCGAGCGGATCGCGATCAGCGAACGTGAAATGCAACGTCTTGCAGCGGAACGGCAGGAACAGGAAAGCTTGATGGCATCGCGGCAAGCGGAGCTGACGACGATCGAGGAAGCGCGCGCCGAATTCGAAATGCGGCTTGCCGCCGGGCAAGATCGCCTCGCCGCTTTGCGGAACCACCGGGACACCGCCGCTGAAACCACTTCTCAGCGGGCGGCTCGCGTCGCCACTCTCGAAGAGCGGCACCGTTCGGCGACGATCCTGCTTCAACGCATCGAGACACTCGTCTCCGAGATGCGAGAGCGGGCGGGCGCGTTGCAAATCCAAATGGAATCGGCGAGCGCTGAAATCGCGCAGCGGCAAAACGAGAACCTGCAACTGGCCGAACAGCTATTGCAGTTTGAGGCCGAGCGCAATGCTGGAGAAGCTCGCGAAGGCTTGCTGCAGCTGGAGTCTGAGCAAGTGCGGGCGCGATTAGCGGAAATTGACGAGCTACTGCACAGCACGCGTCAGCAGCTCGATCTGGCTCGCGACCGCCGGGGTGAGCTATCGGCCACGGCGGCGAAGCTGCAATCGGACCTGCAGCACCTGGCCGACACCTGCCTGAATGAAATGGGCATCGAACGTCCGGTGCTGATGGCCGACAGCACGATTCCGCTGGTTACTGGAGATGAGCTTGCGGCCGAAGATCAGGCGCACCGGGAAATGCGCGCGCGCCTCGACGCCATGGGGCCGGTCAATATGATGGCGCTTGAAGAGTACAAGGAAACGGCGGAGCGCCACCAGTTCCTCGAAACGCAGAGGAAGGACCTGCTCGACGCCATCACCGATACGGCAGCCACCATTCGCGAGATCGATCAAGTCTCACGGCAGAAATTTGAAGAGGCGTTCCACAAGATTAACGAGAACTTCCAAGGCACATTCCGCAAGCTGTTCGGCGGCGGACACGGCTTCATGCGGCTGACCGACCTGGAAAACAGCGCGGAGAGCGGCATTGACGTGGTGGCATCGCCTCCAGGGAAGAAACTGCAGAACGTGCTGCTGCTCTCCGGCGGCGAAAAGGCGCTCACCGCGCTTGCGCTGCTGGTTGGAATCTTCCAGTACACGCCCAGTCCGTTCTGCATTCTCGACGAAGTCGATGCTCCGCTGGACGAAGCCAACATCGCGCGCTTCACGGATCTGGTGCGCGAGATGAGCGTGCAGACCCAGTTCATCCTGATTACGCACAGCAAGCGGACCATGAGCATTGCACCGGTGCTCTACGGCGTGACTATGCAGGAGCCGGGCGTGTCGAAGCTGGTGTCGGTGCGGTTCGGGGCGGCATAACAGGGCTCGTCAACGTGGACGGGCTGAGCTTGGTCTCAGCGGGGCACAGCCCTGCCACCACACAACCTTCAGTCACTCCCCATAGGTATACAACTGATGTATAATGTGTACACTATGGCTGAATCTTCGGTTCTCACTCTCCGCTTAGATGCCAAGCTCAAAAACCAGCTCGACCGTTTGTCGAAATCGATGAACCGGAGCCGCTCATTCGTGGCTGCCCAGGCGATCCAGGAATATGTCTCCGTCAACGAATGGCAGATCAACGAAATCAAGAAAGGCCTGGCCGAGGCCGACGCAGGCGACTTCGCCACCGACGAGGAAATGCGGCAGACTATCAGGCGCTTGACGCGACGTGCGCGTTAACTGGCTACGAGCGGCACGCGCGAACCTGATTGCCGTGTCCGAGTACATCTCCCAGGACAATCCCGATGCTGCCGCCAGGACCGTGGCCGCAATCGTAAGAGCGGTCGAAGCTCTGGAACATTTCCCGGCTCTCGGTCGTCCCGGCCGGATATCCGGCACTCGCGAATTAGTCGTCACGGGGACGCCGTACATAGTCCCTTATCGTGTGCGCGGCGATGTTGTGCAGTTGATTCGCGTCTTCCATGCCGCCCGCAAATGGCCCAGCCAGTTTTGAACCCGTACGTCGAAGGCAGCTCACGTCCCAAAAACAAACTAAAGCTTATTGACAACGTCCGCGCCATTCTGCTTTTTCCGTTAGAAACTCACTGTCCTTTTTTCCAGAGCCTTCCTCAGCTTTTCCACATAGCCATCCTTCGAAAACCTGCACCGGACACGGCTTCTGACTTACACTTAAAGTGTCAACACTTTTCGGATGCAACGGGTTTGGCGCAACCTCACGGGTGTGAGGGAAAGCGTTGACAAATTCTCCACGACAACTAGAATACGCAGAGTTTTCTACCGGTGAATTAATACATGAGCCCCGAAATTCTGGATGCCGTTCTGCTACGAACGGATTACTCCGAACTGGAGTTGCACGCCAGCGGCAAAGTCCGCGACGTATACGGCCTCGACAGCGACCATCTGCTGTTCGTGGCCACCGACCGTATCTCAGCCTTTGACTACGTGCTGGCCACCGGTATTCCGCACAAAGGGCGGGTCCTGACCCAGATCTCGCTGTTCTGGTTCGACTTTCTCAAGGACATTGTTCCCAACCACTTCGTCACCGCCGACGTGGACCAGTACCCGGCGGCGATTCGCCGGCACGCCGACGAACTCCGCGGGCGCTCCATGATGGTGATGCGCGCCGAGATGTTTCCGGTCGAGTGCGTGGCGCGCGGATATCTTTCCGGCTCCGGCTGGAAGGAATACAAGGCGACCGGCTCGGTGTGCGGCGTCCAGCTGCCGCCGGGGTTGAAAGAATCCGACAAATTGCCGGAGCCCCTGTTCACGCCCGCGACCAAGGCCACCACCGGGCACGACATCAATATTTCGTTCGAAGAAATGTGCAAGCTGGTCGACCCCGAATTGAGCCGCCAGCTGCGCGACATCACGTTGCGTATCTATAAAAGAGCCGCGGATTATGCGCGGCAGCGCGGCATCATCATCGCCGACACCAAGTTTGAATTTGGACAGACCGCCCAGGGAATCACCCTGGCGGATGAAGTGCTCACGCCGGATTCCTCGCGCTTCTGGCCGGTCGACAGTTACCAACCGGGCAAGGCGCAGGATTCCTACGATAAGCAGTATGTGCGGGATTACCTCGAGGAGATTCGCTGGAACAAACAACCGCCCGCGCCAGCCCTCCCCCAAGAAGTTGCGCTGCGCACAAGCAGGAAGTACCTCGAGGCGTATCGGCAGTTAACGGGACGCGAGTTGGAGATTTAGCCGGCATGCGCTGGTGTCATTGCATTCGATGGTTGAACTTCGGATCATTGAAGGACGACCATTGAAGGACGACCATTGAACCATGAGCATTGCGGACTGGATCATCATCGCATTTCTGGTGTTTTCGGTGATCGGGGCAGCCACCGAGGGCTTTTTCCAGGGAGCCTTCGGGTTGGCGGGCTTGATCGCTGGATATCTGCTGGCTGCCTGGCAGTATCATCGCCTGGCGGACTGGTTCGCGCCTCATTTGAAATCGCCGTGGGTAGGCGAGATCGCTGGCTTCCTGATCATTTTTTTCGCGGTCCTGATCGTTGCCGGCTTGGCGGGACGGACTGCGCGCTGGGCAATGAAGAAAGCCGGCCTGAGTACGATTGACCGGGTTCTGGGAGCGGTATTGGGTTTGTTGCGGGGCGCCCTGGTGGTGGCGGTTGTGCTCACTGCGGTGGCGGCGTTTGCGCCGGGTGCGCGGTGGGTAGCGGGATCTGAGTTGGCTCCGTACTTTCTGGTGGGCGGAAGGGCTGCGATCTGGATCGCACCATCGGAATTGCGCCACCGCTTTTACCAGGGATTGGACTACATGCGGGGGATGCATCCGGCAACCGACAAAGGTAAGCCATCGGCCGGGTCGTCGAAGTAGGCTGGTCGATTATTTGTTATTTGTTATTTGTCATTTGTCGGCGAAAGAATTTTAGGTCGTGAACGAGAGGAAAAGAGGCAGCAAGTGAAAGATCAATTGGAAGCACTTATTCTTCAGATGTACAAAAGCAACATCCTCTACTCGGAAGCGGTCCGCGAGTTTAAGAAACGCTTCATCATGACTGTGCTCGAAGAAAACCGAGGCAACCAGTGCAAGGCAGCACGGCAATTGGGCATGCACCGGAACACGCTGAGCCGGACCATGCAGGAACTGAAGATTGATGTTCGTCCGTTGCGCGTCGGTGCTAAGCGTCCACCCCGCAGCGCGCGTCCGATCACGATGGAGAGAAAACAGGTTCGGTAGAGCAGGTGTCAGGTCTCAGGTGTCGGGTCTCAGGAAAAAATCTCGGTCCGAGAAATTTAAACAAAAAGGGCGACCCTGATCGGGCCGCCCTTTCTCTTCGTCGCTGACTTCCAGTCTAGTTTTCCTGACACCTGAGACCTGACTCCTGACACCTGCCTTCAGTGTGCGGCTGGCTTCTTGTGGACGGGCTTCGGCGCCGCTTTCACCAGCAACGCCCCGTCGTTCATGGTCATCACAAACGGCTTCGCCACGTAGGAAACCGGCGTTCCTTCGAACTGGAAGTCGGTATCCTCTTTGGGCATCTGCCTGACCGGAATCACTGCCGACATGGTCAGATCGATGTCTGCGCGTTTGGCGTCGACGTCATCTGAACTCCCAGCGAGTGCAAGCTTGGTTGCTGTCTTGCTGGAGGTGTCAACACTGATGATGTGGGCCACCATCTGCAACGGCTTGCCTTTCAGCACGCTCCACACCGCGTCGGCGTCCGCGGGCGCGCCTTCGGAGAGAACCATTTGCCACTCCGCGAAGCTCATCTCTTCGACTTTCTTGCTCTTCACCAGATCCGCAGCTTGCTCCGCCAGAGTCGGCGGCACGTACTTCTTGATGGTGAAATCGGGCGTAGGCAGCGGCGTGGTGGCCGTCTTCGCGAGCAGATCGCTCCATCCTTCTTCGCTGCCGTGGTACTTGTTGTATTTGCTCTTGCCGAACTTCGCAATCTGATCCTTGCCCGTACCCTGAGCCAGATTGGAAGCGCGCGCGATGAAGAAAAGTCCCTCCACATCGTTTTCAGCCGCTCCCGCCGCCAGGTCAGACAGCGCCAAGTCGTAGACCTCTAGCAAGTTGGTCGGATCGCCCTGCACTGCGGCGCGGAGAAACGGCTCGGCCTTCGCATAATTCTTAGCCGCAGTCGCGGTATCCTTGGCCTGAGAGGCGGCCACCCCTGCCTGGTAGGCACTTATTCCGGATGCTCCATTAAAGATTCCCGTTGTCTGCGCTTTCAGCTTGTCCCATTCCGCCGCCGAGAGTGCCATCCGGCTTGGTCGCCGTCTGCACGCACGCCAAGCCTTTCTCACCGAATTGGCCGGCATCGGCAAAATTCTGTGTCGAGTTCTGGCCGGCCAACGCCATCGACTGCTTGGTATAGGCCAGCACCGCCAGGGCTCGGACGTTGCACGCGTTCGCCGACAAAACCTTCTGCGCCGTTTCCAGCGTCTTGGCTTGGTTGCCGGTCTGCTGGTAGGCGCCCATGAGAAGTTCCAGGGCGTCTTCTTTCATCACGCTGTTGGGATACTGGGTCAGAAACGCTTCCAGGCCGCTAACCTTGGCCGCGGCGTCCTTCTGCTCCACCGCGCCTACGTATGCGTTGTACTCGGCCGGGTCTTTGATCTCTTTTTTCTGCTGCGGCGCGGCTGGAGTCGGTGCGGCGCCCTGCGGCACGGGCGCGGTGCCTTGCGGTACTGGCGCGGTGCCCTGCGGCACGGGCGCGGATGCGGTCTGAGCGACGGAGGTAACGGCGGCTACCAGCAACATCGCGAGAAAAATCTTCTTCATTCCTGTGGCTCCTTAAACTCTTCGGGGAAGTTGGAGATTGACACTTTTTCACCGAAACTTCTGTTCGGTTACTGACACTAATATTGCTGACAACGACTCCCGAAAATCATGGGCCGCCTGTCTATATACGACGGCTTAAGATTATTCCGGTGAGCGAATTATATGGATGTAGTCGCGCTAAGGCAAGCGGCAGTGTTCTTACCCTGGTGTCCTGAATCGGCGGTGATCCGCGGTCACGAGCAATACCTACAACAGGGACACAGAGGCACAGAGGAATGCAACTGAAGGGAAAAACCTTGGTTCTTTGCGGGTTTGAAGGTTTTCTGGTTTCCCTGAATATTGCTTACCGCCTTTTGTTGCTCATTTTCTCCGCGAACGCGGTGGCGTCCTCGAGCATTTTTTCGATGCGGCGAGCTTGAGCATCCGGAGTTCTGTAGTAGAAGATGCCAAACAGGTGCCCGCGCCGGCGAGCTGCCGACATGCGATCCCAACCTCCGCGGGCGCCTGGATGACTGTGGCGCGCAAAGGCAACTTGGAGAATAGGCGGCAGCTCCCGTTCCGCCTCCATGACGTTGAGCAGGCGTTCCGCGATTTGTTCCGCGCGGCGCACGCGGGCTTCGGCGCTCTTCGGTTCTGCGATCCACTTGGCAATGTCATTGCGAGTGGAATGATTCAATCCGTCATACCAGCGTCGAAACGCACGAGCTTCGCTGAGAGGACCTTCACCGAAAATCCGCTTGAGCTGATCGGGAATGGTTACCGTCCGTTCTTCGCGGTCGAGCTCCATCTGAAAACGGGCAACGCTGCCCTCCGTGGCTCGCGCTCCCTTTTGCATGCGCTTGTTGATGAGCAGAAAGTGCCAGCCCTCGCGGGTGGGCATCAGTGAAGTGCGGAACGAGAACCCGTTGATTTCACCTTTTACTTTGATCTGGCCGCGCGTTCCCCAGAGTTTGGCGGCATCGAAGGGCACGCGGATAATGATCCAGCGGAGGCGAGAGCGCAGGCGCTCGAGCCTGGCCTCGAAATGCTTCGGGGCGGGCGCGGGCTTGGCTTTGGAGGCTTTCGGCATACGCAGAAACCGGCGTTTGCATCTTAATATGAACGAACGAGCGCGATGACATTGCCGGCAGGAGTTAAACTGTAAGAAACCACATCTGGAGAACTATCGTGATTTGCCCGAAGTGCGGCGAGGTCAACTCGGACAATTTCAGTTTTTGTGGAATGTGCGGGACGTTGCTGGAAACCCGGCGCGAAGCTCGGCGGACGGCGGGCGCGCCCGCATCGGGCCCACCAACGCCGACTGCACCAAGGATGGCGAACGCGCTCGAACCGATGCGCTCTACGGTGCCGCCGATCAGCGGTCCCTCGATGCTGGGCTTGAATCAGCCCGGCCCGGATCAACCGAGTCCAAATCAGCCCCGCGTGAGTCAGCCGAGCTTCAATCAGAACAGCTTCAATCAGCCCAGCATGGACTCGCTGCGGGAAACAGCGTTCTCCGGCCTGGATTCTTTTTTTGAGCCCGAGCAACCGAAGACGGGCGGACGGCGGGTCCTGCTGCTGGTGGTGCTGCTTGCAGCATTGGGCGGAGCAGGCTGGTGGACGTACACAAACTATCTGAGCGCTACGGAGAGTCGCAAGCCGGAGGCGGTGACTTCGAGCGCGAACGACGCTCCGGCCGAGAAGCCATCTACGAAAATGGCGGCCAAGGATGCAGCGCCATCGGCCGACGCGGGCTCGTCGCAGACAGTGGTTTCAGCAAGAGCTCCGGAGAACCATCCGAAGAGCGCCGACGCTGATTCCGATACTGCTGGGAAGACTGCGGATGCGGAGGCCAAGCCTCCGGCACCAACGGTTGCAGTTCCAAAGATCGCGCCGGTCAAGAGTCCGTTGAAACCCGAGCCCGGCGTGACTTCGGCCAAGGCTTTGCCTCCGCCCGCCCCCGTTGCGGACACCGGTGACGCGGCCTTTCGCAAAGGTGAAGCTTACCTCTATGGGCGAGGCGTGCCGGAAAACTGTGACGAAGCAGTGAAATATTTGAAGGCCGCGTCGGCTAAATCGAATGCCAAGTCGCGAAGCGCGTTCGGAACCATGTATGCCACCGGCCACTGCGTGCCGCGCGATCTGCCGACATCGTATTTATGGTTTGCGCTGGCCCTGCGGGTGGATCCGAATAATCAGATTCTGGAAAAGGACTTGAACGCGGTCTGGAACCAGATGACGCCGCCAGAGCGGCAGATGGCGACCAGGATGAAACAATGAACGATCGAAATGGAGAGCCGTGCGTCCTCGCCCGGCCGTCAGACTGCTAGACGGGCGAGACGCCCGTCGCTCCACTACTCGCCGGCTGGAACCAGGTTCAACGCCTTCTTCACCGTGCCGCGTTCGATCATGATTTTTTCCTGCAGCAGCGTGATCGCGTAGATCAACTGCTCGGGACGCGGCGGGCATCCGGGGACATAGATATCCACGGGAATGACCTGGTTCACGCTCTGCACCAGCGCATAATTATTGAAAACACCACCGGAAGTCGCGCACGCCCCCATGGAGATGACCCACTTCGGTTCCGGCATCTGCTCCCATAGTTGGCGAATTACGGGGGCCATTTTGTTGGAGACGCGGCCGGCGATAATCATCAGGTCCGACTGGCGCGGCGATGGACGGAACACTTCGGCTCCGAAGCGCGCGATATCGAAGCGCGACGCGCCCATCGACATCATTTCAATGGCGCAGCAGGCGAGGCCAAACGTCATCGGCCAGATCGAATTCTTGCGGTTCCAGTTGACGACCGCGTCGAGGGTGGTCATGACGATGCCTTCGGGCACGCCGTCTCCGAAGACGAGTTCCTTGACTACCTTCTTGCCGTTTTCGACGTCAACGTAGGGGCCGAAGCTCAGTTCTTGGGCCATGGGACTATTTTAACCGCAGAGGACGCTGAGTGCGCAGAGGGAACAAATTCTGGCTTTGGACGCGGAGGGGCAATCGCATTTCCCGTCATTTCTGCCAGTCCGGCCTTTGCACTTCTCGGTGCGCTCTGCGTCCCAGCGATGATAGCCCCTACGGATTCAGCACGATCTTGCCAAACATCTGGCTCTTCTCCATGTACTCGTGGGCAGTGCGGATTTCTCTCAAGGGGAGAGTATGGTCGATGACGGGCTTGAGGCGTCCGGCGAAGACGTGCCCGAGGACTTCATGGAGTTCGCTCATCGTGCCCATGTACGACCCCAGGAATGACAACTGGCGCGAAAATAGGAATCGCAGATCGAGTTCGACTTTCGGCCCGGTGGTCGCACCGCAGGTGACGAGCGTGCCGCCAGCCTTGAGCGACCTAACGCTCTCTTCCCAGGTCGCCTTTCCCACGTGCTCGACGACGATGTCGACACCCTCGAAGTTGGTGATCTTGCGGACTTCCTGCGAAATCTTCTGCTGATAGTGATTGATGACGAAATCGGCGCCGAGTTCGCGGGCGCGCTCCATTTTGCGCTCGTCACCCGCAGTAGCGATGACGCGAGCGTGAAACAGCTTTGCGATCTGGATGGCGGCAATGCCTACGCCTGAGTTCGCGCCCAGCACCAGCACAGTTTGGCCGGGGCGGATGGCGGCGCGTCCGGTGAGCATGTGCCAAGCGGTGACGAACACCAGCGGCACGCTGGCAGCTTCATTGAAATCGAGTGAGTCAGGGATAGGAATGACGTTCACGGCGGGCACCGCAATCAATTCGCAGTTGCCGCCGTCGACGGTGTTGCCGAGTACGGTGAACTGGCGGCACTGATTCTGCAGGCCGGCTACGCACTTCGCGCAGTGATTGCAGAAATGCATGGGCGCGAGCAGCACGCGCTGTCCGGGTTTGAGGTCGGTGATGTACTCGCCGACTTCGACGATTTCGCCGGCGATGTCACTGCCGAGGATATGCGGCAAGTTGACGCCGGGCAGGCCTTGGCGAACGAACAGGTCGAGATGGTTCAGAGAGCAGGCGCGCACGCGGACGAGGACTTGATCCTTGCGCGGCTTGGGATCGGGGATTTCTTCGTAGGTCAGAACTTCCGGCCCACCGAATTGATGAATGCGAACGGCTTTCATGAATTGCTCCTGAGACTTTCTTCATATCACGTGCCGGCTCGGAACAGGATACTAGAGCCAAATGTACCAAACGCAATGTGATAGGCCACACAGAATGAGTTTCCGCAAGGTCGTAGAGTATACCTCGCAGGCCATGTCTGGAGGGTGTACGATGGAGTTGCAGGCCGCGTCATTAAGTACCCACTGGCGAAACACCAGTAGCCCCGGAGTGATGATCCGGGGCTTTTGATTTTCGAATCATACTTCGCAGCGACCGCCACAATTGACCTTCCCGGCTCTGCGACCCATAATCAACGCTATGGACCTGTACGAGGAAATCGTCCGCTTGCGAAAGGACGGCCGCCGCGGAGCCCTGGCTACCATTGTCAACGTGCGCGGATCGATTCCTTCGTTCAAGACCGCGAAGATGCTGGTGCGCGACGATGGCTCGATCGTCGGAACCATTGGCGGCGGCTGCGTTGAGGCCGAGGTTTGGCAGGCGGCGCGCGAAGTGATGGAATCCGAGAAGCCACGCACTATGACGTTTGATCTGAATCAGAATCCCAAGTACGACACCGGGCTGGTTTGCGGCGGCACGCTCGAGATTTTTGTCGAGCCAGTTCTGCCTCCGGCAGATCTTTATATTTTCGGCGCAGGCCACGTGGCGGCCAGCCTTTACAAAGTTGCCCGCATAGCTGGATTCGACGTCACAGTGATCGACGATCGCGAAGCCTACGCGAACCGCGAACGCTTCCCCGAGGCGCAGCAGGTGATCGCCGAGGATTTCGAGAAGGCCGCGGCGCAGCTGGCGCCGAGTGAGTCCTCGTACATCGTGATTGTGACGCGCGGGCACCGCGACGACATGCGCATGCTGCGCTGGGCCGTGCAGACTCCGGCGCGCTACGTCGGGATGATTGGATCCAAGCGAAAGACAATCACCATCTTCAAGGAGCTGCAAGCGGAAGGGTTGCCAGCGCACCTGTTCGACCGTGTACACGCCCCGGTCGGCCTGGATATTGGGGCCATTACGCCGGAGGAGATTGCGGTGTCGATCACGGCGGAACTGATCGCGAAACGAAGAAAAGTGGAGCGCGACTTGCCGCACATGAGCTGGTTCCATCGCCGGGCGCGGGAGTCCGAGGTCGAACCAAAATCGTAAGAGCTTTTCACCGCCGAGACGCAGAGTACGCCCAGAAACGCTGACCAGAACAAGCAAAAGTTGGACTGCTTTCCACAAGTCTAATTCATCAGATTTTGTCGTCCCGAGCGAAGCGAGGGATCTGCATCTTGCGGCAGACTGCAGATCCCTCGCTTCGCTCGGGATGACAAATCATAAAAGTTGTTGGCTCCCACTGAATCGTCCCTTCCCACCGAATCATCCCTTCGAGTTTTTCTCCACGCTCTGGGCGTCGCGGCGGTTATGATTTCGGCATGCCGAAGGAAATCGAAATTAAATTTCGAATTGAGAATCTGCCCGCGCTCACCCGCACGCTGAAGCATGCAGGCTTCAGGCGGCTCACCCGCTCCACCCATGAAATGAATTCGCTCTACGACCTGCCCGGCCAGAAGCTGCGCAAGCGGGGTGAAATGCTGCGGCTGCGCAAGTATGGCGGGACCTGGACGTTGACGCACAAGGCAAAAGGCACGGCAGGCCGCCATAAAGTGCGCGTTGAACTGGAAACGCGCGTTGATAACGGCGAGCAGATGGGCGCCATTCTGCGCGCGCTCGGGTTCACACCCACATTTCGCTACGAGAAGTATCGCGCGGAGTGGAGCGACGGCAAGGGCCACGTGGTGCTGGATGAAACTCCGATTGGAAACTTCGGCGAGATCGAAGGGCCGCCGCGCTGGATCGACCGCACGGCGCGAGCACTGGGAATCGGACGGAGCGATTACATCACTCAGACCTATGCACCCATGTTCTTTATGTGGAAACGGCGGACAGGCAGCGCAGCCACGGAGATGACATTTCGGGCGCTCGGCAAGAAATCAAATCCCGATTCTTAACGGCTCGAGATAGTCGAATCATAGCTATTCAAACGTGGACAGCGAGAACGGGGCAAGGTCCCAACTGCATCACCCGATAGGTTGTCGAACCAAACACGGCCAGATCCAGGGCGCCACGGCCACGCACTCCCATAGTCACCATGTCGATTTTCGCTTCGAGGGCGAATTGAATGATTTGCCGGTATGGCTTTCCGGTCCGCACCGCCGTCTTAATATTCAGGGTCCTGCGTCCCTCCGGCGAAATCAGTTTATCGAGTTGCGCCGTCGCTGCCGCTATGGCCTTTTCCTTCTTGGCCGGACTTGGGACCTCTTCCAACACGTGCAGCAAGGTGAGCTCGGCGTCGTATTCCTCTGCCGCAGAGATCGCGTAGCTCAAAGCGCGCTCTGAATTCTCGGAGAAATCCGTACAGAAAAGAATTCGGTTCAGGCGGTGGACATGGTGCCGCTGCTTACCGGCGGCCGTATCGTCAGGCGGCGGATTGGATACTACCAGCACCGGGCAGGTAGCCCTGCGCATCACTCGGTCGGTCACCGAACCCAGCATCAGACGGTCATACCCCCGCTGACCGTGCGTTCCCATGACGATTACGTCCGCTTTCTGCACTTGTGAAAACGACAGAATCGAGTCCGGAGCCGTTCCCTGGTGCACAAGGAGTTCCGGCTGAACTTCGTTGTCGGTGTGGTTCTTCACGAATTCTTTCAGCTTCTCCTTGGCGCTCTCGTGGACCGCTTGGCAGAACTCGTCATAGAGCGCCGCGGAGGCGGCAAAGCCGGCCGAAGGATATCGCCAGAGCTCCAGGACATGCAGGGCCACCACTTTGGCTCGATAGTGCTCGGCGAGCGATAGCGCATAGCGATACGCCCTTACTGAGAACTCCGAGAAATCGATGGGACAAAGGATGAGTTTAACTTCCAGCATGGTTCCTCTTTGGGACCACTACGGGACCACTACTTTTTGATCGAGGCGCGGCGCGCTCGGCGTCTCGGCGATGAGAGTTTCTACGAATTTGCGCCGCAACACTTCTTATATTTCTTGCCGCTGCCGCAGGGGCATGGATCGTTGCGCCCCACTTTTTCTCCGGAACGCACGACCTGTTGCACTTGCATGTCACCGGCACCGGCCATGCGCGCCTGTTCCAGTTCCTTCTTTTTCTTGCGCTGAAAGGCTTCTTCGATCTCGTCCACCGAAGTAGCAATCTGGCGCGGCTGGCGCCCGTTGCCGCCTCGACCACCGGTGATGACTGAAGGCACGCCGACCTCGGGACCCTGGCCGGACAATTCGTTAGGAGTGCCACCTCCACTCGGCCTCGCTGCCAAGTCCGGCGGACGCTCCATGATCTGCATCAGATACAGGTAGCGAACCGTTTCTTCCTGGAAGCGCTGCATCATCTCTTCGAACATGTCGTAGGATTCGCGCTTGTACTCGACCAGCGGGTCATGCTGTCCGTAGCCGCGCAGATTGATGCCCTCTTTCAGGTGATCCATTGAGAGCAGATGATCTTTCCACTGCCCGTCAATCACGCTCAGCATGATCATGCGCTCGTGATAACGCATCGCCTCGGCACCGATCACCTTTTCTTTCGCGTCATAGCGTTCTTTGAGTTTGTCGAAGATGGCATCGCCTAATTCCTGGCGATTCATGTGCTCAGGCTTGAGGCCCTCGGCGTAGATGTCGACGCCAAAGTGGGTGAAGATTGCGTCCTTCAGAGCTTTGAGGTCCCAGTTGTCCACGTGCTCTTTCGGTGGACAGTGCCGCTCCAGGATATCGCCGAGAATTCCGGAGACGTAGTCTTCGACGATGAGATCTTTCTGGTCGAGGCCTTCCAGCAAACGGCGGCGCAAGCCGTAGACTGCCGTGCGCTGCTTGTTCATGACGTCGTCATACTCAAGCAGGTGTTTGCGGGCTTCGAAGTTCTGGCCTTCGACGGCTTTCTGCGCGGCTTCGATGCGGCGCGTGATCATGCGCGATTCGATGGGCACGCCTTCTTCCATGCCAAGGCGCTGCAGGAGGTTGGAAATCCACTCCTTGGCGAAGATCCGCATGAGGTCGTCTTCGAGCGAAAGATAAAAGCGCGAGGAGCCGGGGTCGCCCTGGCGGCCAGCCCGTCCGCGGAGCTGATTGTCGATGCGGCGAGCTTCGTGACGCTCGGTGCCGAAGATGTGCAACCCGCCTGCCGCGATCACGTCCTTATGTTCCTGGTCGGTGTCGTTCTTGTAGCGGGTAAATATCTCGTTCCACTGATCGGTCGGGACTGCGTACTCGTTGCCGGCGTAATACCAGACGGTGCGGTTGGGATCGTCGGCCTCGGCTTCGATCTTGCCTTGTGCGGCGCGGATGGGCTGCGCGATTCCCTTCTTCACGCATTCCTGCTTGGCCATGAATTCGGGATTGCCGCCCAGCAGAATGTCGGTGCCGCGGCCGGCCATGTTGGTGGCGATGGTGACCATGCCTTTGCGTCCCGCCTGCGCGACAATTTCCGCTTCGCGCTCGTGATACTTCGCGTTCAGGACGACGTGCTTGATTCCCTTCTTCTTCAGCAGCTCCGAAAGGCGCTCCGACTTTTCGATTGAAACCGTGCCCACCAATACAGGCTGTCCGCTATCGTGCAGCGCTTGGATCTCGTCGGCAGCTGCGAAGTACTTTTCTTTCTCCGTGCGGTAGACGATGTCGGGGTTCTCTTTGCGCAACAGCTCGCGGTTGGTCGGAATTACGATCACTTCGAGTCGGTAGATTTTGTCGAATTCCGGCGCTTCGGTTTCCGCCGTTCCCGTCATGCCCGCCAACTTTTTGTACATGCGGAAATAATTCTGGAAGGTGATGGTGGCGAGCGTTTGATTCTCGCGCTCGATCTTCACATTCTCCTTGGCTTCGATTGCCTGGTGCAGGCCGTCGGACCAGCGTCGGCCCGGCATCAGGCGGCCGGTGAACTCGTCCACGATCAGCACTTCGCCATCTTTGACCACGTATTCGACGTCGCGCTTGTAGAGCGCGTGCGCTTTGACGGCGGTTTCGACGTGATGCTTCAGCGCCCAGTTTTCCGGGTCGGCGATGTTGCCGATGCCCAGCAGCTTTTCAACTTTTACCCAGCCGTCGTCGCTGACCGTAACGTTGCGGTGTTTTTCATCGACCACATAGTCCCCGGTCATGATTTTCGGCTCGCCGGGCTGCGTATCTATTTCTTCGCCTTTTTCCAGTTTGGGGATGATGCGATTCACCTTGTAGTACTTGTCGGTGGATTCTTCGCTGGCGCCCGAAATAATCAGCGGCGTCCGGGCTTCGTCGATCAAGATGGAATCGACTTCGTCGACAATCGCGAAGTTGTGCACGCGCTGTACGCAATCGCGCAGGTCGAACTTCATGTTGTCGCGCAGATAGTCGAAACCAAATTCGTTGTTGGTGCCGTAAGTCACGTCGGCGGCGTAGGCGGCCCGCCGTTGCACGTCGTCGAGGTCGTGGACAATCACGCCCACGGTAAGGCCGAGAAAGCTGTAGAGCTTGCCCATCCATTCGGAGTCGCGCTTGGCCAGGTAATCATTGACGGTGACAACGTGGACGCCGCGTCCACTCAACGCATTCAGATATACCGGGAGCGTGGCGACCAGCGTCTTGCCTTCGCCGGTCTTCATTTCGGCGATCTTGCCTTCGTGCAGAACCATGCCACCGATCAACTGCACGTCGAAGTGGCGCATGTTGAGGACACGCCGTCCGGCTTCGCGGACTACGGCAAACGCTTCCTCGAGCAGTTCGTCGAGTACGCCCTTGAGCACCTCGTTGCGTTCCGCGTCGATTTCTTTTTGGCGGTCGTTATTACGGAAATCGCTATTCTGAAAATCGGCGTCCGGGGAATCAGGATCCGCTTCCGGCTGGTCGGCGATCGAACTGAGACGTTCCTGAATGCGGGCACGAAACTCCTCCGTCTTGGCGCGGAGTTGGTCATCGGAGAGCTTCTCGATCTCCGGCTCGAGCGCGTTGATAGCCTCGACACGAGGCAGCAGGCGCTTGACCTCGCGCTCGTTCTTCGTCCCGAAAATCTTGCCTAACAATGTGTTAATCAAAACAGAAATCCTTCGGAGGACACACGTCCCAAGCTATGACTTAAAGCCTAGCACATTAGATGCGGGACGGATGGCGAAGGACGGACAGTACCACGAAGGACGGTCGTTCATAGTTGGTTAAGGAAATGGGTTCTGCACGACGAGATCGCCGAAGCGACGGCCGTGTTGCAGGTCTTCACTGTAGAGTATCTCGCACTCCCCCTGGATTGCAGCCGCCACAATAAGCGAGTCGTACCAAGAGAGCTGATCGCGCCGTGCCAAATCCAGCGCGCGAATGAACATTCCCGGAGAGGAAGGCACCAATAACAAAGGTCGCAAGGTGGTGAGCCAATATCTCTCGATTTGCTCAAAACTCATTGGAGTCCGAAACGGCTTCCGCGCAACCGCAACGAACTCCTGAGCGACCTGGTAGCTGATCAGACCCGCGCCCGACGCGAGCGCCTCAGCGATAAGATTCTCGGCTCGCTTGGCCTTCTCGGGAGCTTCGAGGTCAAAAGTGTAGACAAAAATGTTCGTGTCGAGAAAGTGCCTAGCGGCGCTCATTCATCTCTTCGCGCGTGAACTTTCGACCCGCATTCACGTGGCGCAGCTCATCCATCAGCGCCCGATATTCCTGTTCTCGCCGCTTCCGGCCAGCGAGCCCTTTCAGCCAGTCGCGAAAAAGCTCATGGAGCGTAGTGCTCTGACTGTGCGCTTCTTCTCGGGCAAGCTCGATATCAGACTTGTCGGCGTTGAAGGTAATATTCTGTCGCACGAAGACAGTGTACACGATTTCAGTGTCAAACACAAGAATAATTCAAAAAACGAGATTTCCACAGGCGGTTGCTGGGCGCGACACTAGATGCGTACGGCAAAAGGCAGCTTTAGAGAAGACTTCGTATGAAAAAGACAGGCAGGACCCTTGCTAGGTTTTATCAACTGGTTGTGCGCGGCGCCTACTATCATGACGATGGAAACTGGTATTGGAACTTGGAGCAGTTCCCAGGGGCCTATTTCGATGCGAGCGGGTGCATCGTATTTGAGACGGAAAAGGACTATTTCGAATGCGTATACCTGAGCATTGGCCCCAGAAACACCGGCATCCGAGGCAAAAACGCAGGCATCGGTATTTCGGACATACCCGGGTATAGGAAGCTTGATCCTCCGCCCACCTCCCTATGAAAGAGAGCTGGTCCATTCGGCCTTACGGCTCGCTCCACCGCGCAGTCGCCGGAATCCAGAGGTTAGATTGGGACATCAAAACCACTATGGCTGATGGCGGGCTCGCTCTAGTGTGAGACCTGGGGGGACAACACCGGTCCGAGTGCACCGGATTGGCTTCGCTGGCCGTTCCCTGTAAGATTTCCTCCGGACCCATGCCCGCCTTCTACCAACGGTTCCAGGAATCAGCCCGAAAGTTTCCCGACAACATTGCCCTTGAGATTCAGCGGCAGCAGACGGTTGAACGAGTCACATTCGCGGAACTCACCTGCATGTCGGAGAGCGTCGCGAACTGGCTCTCGACACGGGTTCCGCGAGACGCGCGCGTGGCGATTCTGGCGGCGAATCATCCACGGTGGGTGGCCGCGTATCTAGGGATCATCGCCGCCGGCCGAACGGCGGTTCCGCTTGACACCGCTTTCCACGCTGAGCAGGTAAAGAAGTTGCTGATCGATAGCGGAGCTTCCCTGTTGTTCTGCGACGTGAAGCATCTTCCGGTTGCGATGGAAGCGGTCGGGGGGCTCAACATAAGCCTGGTGATGACTTCGGCAGTGGCTGAAGTCGCGACGAATGCGGTGTCCACGATGCCCACTCATCGCACAGAACGCGATGAGTGGGGGACCCAGGGTTCGAGCTTGCGTATTACTGAGAGCTTCGCTGCCGATCTTGATTCCATCTTTGCCGCTGGGCCGGCGGGGTTTCAACCCATCGTCCCCGCTGAGAGCGACCTGGCGGCGCTGCTCTACACCTCGGGCACCACGGCCGATCCGAAGGGGGTAATGCTCACCCACGCTAACCTTGTCGGCGAAGCGAATTCGGTGCTCGCGGTGATCAAGATTGGTCCCGAGGATGCCCTGCTCGGAATCCTTCCGATGTTTCACGTGCTCGCGCAGATGGCCAATCTTTTCCTGCCTCTATTCAACGGGGCGCGCGTGGTGTACCTGGAGACGCTGAACACGACTGAATTGCTGCGCGCTTTGCAGAAACGGGACATCACCGCATTTTGCGTTGTGCCTCAGTTCTTCTACCTGATTCATGAGCGCATTTTCAAAGAGCTGAACAAACGCGGTAAGTTTACGCTACGGGTGGTGCGCACGCTGATGGCGTTGAACCGCGGACTGCGTCGAGTCAAAATCAACGCCGGTAAACTTTTCTTCGGCAAGATTCACGCCACCCTTGGCGCTCGTATGCGCTATCTGGTCACTGGCGGTTCGCGATTCGATCCCGCCATCGCGCGCGATTTCTATTCTTTTGGCATCGACGTCTTGAACGCGTACGGGCTGACGGAAACCACCGGCGGCGCTTTCATCAATCCTCCGGGGCACGTTGTATTTGGCTCGGTTGGACGGCCTTTTCCCGGAGTCGAGGCCAGAATTGTGGATCCTCAGACGGTGGAGGACGGCGCGCCGCCCGTGGGCGAAATTGCCATCCGCGGCGCGATCGTGATGACGGGATATTGGAATCGTCCCGAGGCCACGGCCGAGGTGCTTCGCGACGGCTGGCTCTACACAGGCGATCTGGGCTACTTCGATTCCGCAGGCAATCTGTTCATTACTGGGCGGCGCAAGGAAATCATCGTGCTCGCCAACGGCAAAAATGTGTATCCCGAGGAGATCGAGGTGCACTACCTGAAGGCGCAATATGTAAAAGAGATTTGTGTGATGGCGCTGGAGGCGCGCCCGGGAGACCCAATGTCAGAGCGGCTGCATGCCGTGGTGGTGCCCAATTTTGAACTGCTGCGCGAGCGCAGGATTGTCAACTCGAAAGAGGCGATCCGCTTCGCCATCGAGGCGCTCTCGCACAAGATCGCTTCCACCAAACGCCTGGGAAGCTATGACATCTGGCAGGAAGACCTGCCGCGCACCACAACGCGCAAGTTAAAGCGCTTCCAGATTGAAAAAAAGGTTCGCGAGCTGAAGCAAAACAACGGTGGCGGCGATTCCGACGTTGCCACGGAGAAAGAGAAGCCGCTGACCGGCGATGAGCGATTGTGGCTGCAGCGCGAAGATGTGAAGCGCGCCCTGGCTGTAATTCAGGAGTCGTCGCGGGAGTCGTCGTTCGAGTCCTCGCCGAACCGTCCCGACGTGATTCATCCCGGCCACAATCTCGAACTCGATCTAGGACTCGATTCCATGCAGCGCATTGAATTGCTGACCGCGCTCGAGCAGCAGCTGGGCAGCGAAATTTCCGAATCGCAACTAGCGGAAATTTATACGGTGCGCGACCTGGTCGACGCGGTTCTTGGGAGCGCGAGCCGCGGCGAGGGCCAGGCCAGAGCGCCCGCAGCGGCCTGGTCGACAATCTTGAGCGAGCCGGTGACTGATCCCGATGTTCTCGCGTTGGCGCGTCACAATCCTTTTGCTGAGGTCTTTTTCTTCCTTTTGGGGCGGCTGATCTATCTTTTCGCGCTCGACCGCTTTCACCTCAAACTCCGCGGACTAGAGAATCTTCCCGAGAAAGGACCGTATCTGATCTGTTCGAATCACCAGAGTTATATCGATCCGCTGGTGATGACGGGGGCGCTTCCATGGCGCTTGTTTCGTGACACCTTTGCGGTGGGCACGAGCGACATTTTCGGTAAGGGATTCATGCGGCGCCTGGCTGGATGGCTTCGTGTGGCGGTCGTCGATCCGGACGCGAATCTGGTGTCGGCCATGCGCGCGGGAGCTTTCGGCCTGAGCCAGGGACACATTCTGATTCTTTATCCCGAGGGCGAACGCACCAACGACGGTAGCCCGAGAATATTCCGCAAGGGCGCGGCGATTCTCTCGATCCACGCGCAAGCTCCGATTGTTCCGGTCGCCATCGAGGGGTTCTACGAAGCCTGGCCACGCCACAAGAAGCTTCCGAAGTTCATCGATTTGCAACTGGTATTCGGCAAGCCGATTCAGCCTCCGCCGTTGAGTGCGGCGAGCGAGGCTGCGTATGACGAGCTGACGTCTAAGTTGAAAACCAGGGTGGTGGCCATGTGGGAAGAATTGGTAGTCAGTCGTTAGTCGTTGGTCGTTAGTCGTTGGTCGTTCGCGGGCTTGCTAACGACGAACGACCGTCGACTTTTTTATGCCCCTGCGCTCTGGGTTCGTCCGCACACGATTTTTGCGAAGGCATCGACCACGCCAGCGTGGAACCTCTGCCCTGCTCCGGCTACAATCTCCGCCTCGGCCTGGTCAGGCGACAGAGCCTTGCCGTCGGCGCCGCTGATCAGTTTCTGATACGCATCCGCCACCGCCAGAATGTGAGCCTCGATGGGAACGTTGACTGAACGCGCTCCCTGATCGTGGAGAATCTGCTGCGCGACGATGATCGGAATCACCCGGCGCAGCGAATTTCCGACTTCCTGGGCGCGCGTATCGCTCTTGCGGCGTTTGCGGAAACTCGCAACCACCTCGTCGCGGCTCATATCGGCGGCTTTGTAGAGAATGTCGTTGGTGATGCCTAGCTTGCTCAAATCCCGCAGCAACACCGCGGACCGGAGCAACGCGACGCGATCCGATCCCAAGCCCATCGACTCGGCTATTCTCGTCGACGCTTCCACCACCCGCAGGTTGTCGCCGACGCCGAGCTTCTCGTTGGCCATGAAGTGTTGCAGCACCAGCAGCAGCCCGCTGAAACTCTCCCGGATGTCGGCGTTCATCGCCTCTTTGCGCTCGTAAAGCGTACCCATCACGTAGCTGGCAACCACCAAAACTCCTGCCCAGATGGCGAAGTTGAACAGACGCTCATCGGGCAACGACAGCACCTTGTGTCCGGGCATCATTTTGTTCAGGAAGTTCAGCAGGACGACCAGGAAGACGCAGGCGGAGGCGGTGAGGGTCGCGTGGCGGCGTCCGAAGTGATACGCCGAGTAGAGCGTCGGCAGGAAATAAATGCAGAGCGCCATGGGCAGCGACTGGGCGAAGAATTGCACCAGCGCTGCAATCAGGAATAGCGATAAGAGGAGGAGACTTTCTTTGGCGATTTTACTCATCTTGGGGGATCCGTTTGTCTGCTTTCTTGGCGCGAGCACGAAACGCCCTGTGCTCATGTTCAAGCAATGGATCGCGGGTGCAAAGTTACGGGGGTAATAGAGATTGTTTTTCAAAGTGACACGGCGGAAATTCTCTGATGAAAAATCAGGAGTCAGACCCAGAGGTGGGAACGCTCGCAGTATCCCACGTCTCGAGAAACGCGAGACGTGGGGCACCCGGCGGCGCGATGGTGCATCTGGTGGTTAGGCGGGTGGTGGGCTTTCGCTTCGGAAGTGCGGCGCAGTCGTGCCGGAAACTCCTCTTGGGGCCGGGGGCGGCGCGATCGGGCGTGGGGTCCTTCGACTCCGCCAGAGTCTCGCTTCGCGGGACTCTGGCTCCGCTCAGGATGACAGGGGACATGAAGGTGGCGACCTGAACGATTGCAGCGTGGTTATTTTGCCCGAGGATGCGTCTGGTCATAAACGTTCATCACGTGCTTGACCGAAAGCTGCGTGTAGCGTTGCGTGGTTGCGAGGCGCTCGTGGCCTAGCAGTTCCTGGATGGCGCGCAGGTCCGCTCCTTCTTCTAGCATGTGTGTGCCGAATGCGTGACGCAGCGTGTGGGGATGCACTTCGGGGGACATGCCTTTGGCCACCGCTATGCGTTTGACTATGCGTCCTACGCTGCGGGTGGTCAGGCGTCCGCCGCGCTGGTTGACGAGCAGGGCGGGACTGCCTTTCTCTGGCTTCATCTTTAATTTTAGTTTTAGCGTGGCGAGGAGTTGTTGACGCCACGGCAGGTAGACGGCTAACGCCGCTAGCGCTGAGCCTCCGAAGGGGACGAAGCGTTCTTTTTTGCCTTTGCCGCGGATCAGAATGGCTTCGTTGCTCATGCTGATGTCCTCGAGATTGATGCCGACCAGTTCGGAGTTGCGAATTCCGCAGCCGTAGAGCAGCTCGAAGAGCAGACGATCGCGCTCGGGAAACGATGCCACCTCGGGCATTTTGTCGTCGAGCATGTTGTTCATTTCTTCGATGGTTGGAACGCGGGGCAGTTTCTTGGGCAGCCTTGGCGTCGAAACCAGCTTGGCGGGATTCTGCTCGACCACTCCTTCTTGCGCCAGCCAGCGATAGAGCGAGCGCACGGCGGCCAGGGCGCGGGCTACGGAGGTCTTGCTTAATCCTTTGTCGTAGAGATGCGAGAGGAAGCCGCGGATGGCGATGTGATCGATCGTCTTCCAGGTGCGCGAACCGATATAGCCGGCGAAGGTGTCGAGATCTCCGGTGTAGGCCTTGATGGTGTGCGGTGAGGCGTTGCGCTCGCGCAAGTGGCGCAGGAAGTCGTCGGTGGCGCGCTCGACGATCGTTCGGCCGACAACGGTGCGCGGTCGTTTGCGGTCCAAAGATGTCGAGTGCTCCGTCATCCAATTTTTGCCTTCGCGCGCGGATGATGCTTTGTGTACACGCTCTTCAGACGGTCGAGGGCTACGTGCGTGTAAATCTGCGTCGTCGAAATATCGGAGTGGCCGAGGATGGTTTGCACGGTGCGGAGATCGGCTCCATTCTCCACCATATGCGTGGCGCAGGAGTGACGCAGCATGTGCGGGCTGGCGTGGCGGCCGGAGGAGAGACTCGCCTTCCCTACCAGTTGCCAGATGCGCTGCCGGGTCAAGCGTCTTGCTCCCGTGCCTAGAAACAGGAGCGAGGAAATCTTTTTCTTCGAAATTACTTCCCTGGCATTTTTCAGGTATTGTTGCAAGGCTTGCTGGGCGGGGACTCCGAGGGGGACCATGCGCTCTTTGTCGCCTTTGCCGCGGACCAGGATGTATCCCATGTCGAGCTTCAGATCTTCGAGACGCGCGTCGGAAACTTCGGAGACACGCACGCCTCCGGCGTAGAGAAGTTCGATCAGGGCGCGATCGCGGAGGGCCAGCGCGTGCGTCCGCACCGTTTCGTTTCGCGGCGGCGTCTCGACCAGCATTGCTCCGACTTCGTCGCGGCTTAGCGCCTTCGGCAGAACCTTCCACTGTCTTGGCAAGTCGATGTTCAGAGTCGGATCCTTTTCGATCTTTCCATCGAGCAGCAAATGACGATAGAGATGGCGGATGGCAGAGAGCTTTCTTCCCACCGAGCGGCCGTCTAGCGAATTGGAGAATAATTCGTGGATGTATTCGCGCACATCTTCTCGCCGCGCCCGGCTCAGAACAACTTGGCGCTTCTCCAGAAATTCCGCGAACTGCGCGAGGTCGCTGGCGTAGGCGGCAATCGTCAGCTTCGCCGAGCCGCGCTCTACGCGTAGGTAGTCGAGGAACGAGGCTAGCGTGCGGGAATTGGCGTCTGAAGGCACGCAATTAGTATGGTGTGTCGGGTGGAACCGAGAAAGTAACGATCAGGATGCGGGCTGGAGGTTGCTGAACTTCACGCGGTGACGGGCGAGGACGCCCGTCGCTCCACCGGCTACTCTGTTTCAACGGCGCGCAGTAAATCTGCCGCGTAGAGCACGCCTTCGGGCGTCTCTTCATGCTTGAAGTAGGCGAAGACGTCGCGACCGGCGGCGAGATGCTCACGAATGCGCGCTACCATCTCTTTGCGCTCTTCGGCGGTGTAGGTGGGCTTGCGATAGCGATAGTAGGCGTAGTCGGCGGTGACAACGTCGGGAGTGTTGCGCTCTTCGGTTTCGGCAACGCAGAGCGCGATGTTGCGATCGCGCAGCGTGTTCCAGGTCGTGTCGGAGAACCATGCTTCGTGGCGGAATTCAAAGGCCGCGCGCACGCTTCGCGGCAGGGTTTTCAGAAACGCGGCTAGCACCTCCTGATCGGCTTTGAAGTTTGGCGGGAGTTGAAAGAGCACCGGACCGAGGCGCTCTGCGCGCTCTAGAGCTTCCAGCGTGCCGAGAAAGCGTTGCAGGAACTCTTCCGCGTTCTTCAGGCGCTTGATGTGGGTTAGCACCTGATGCGCTTTGATGGTGAAACGGAAATGGTCGGGAGTTTCGGCGATCCAGTTCTGGACGGTCGTCTCCTTCACTAGCTGGCGGAAGGTGTAGTTGACTTCGACGGCATTCAGCTTCGAGGCGTAGAAATTCAGGAATTTTTTCTGAGCTAGTTTCTCGGGATAGAAAGTGGGCTTCCAGGTCGGATATGCCCATCCGGAGGTGCCTACGTAGAGATTCGCCATATGGATTGGTCGCCTGAGTCAGATTGCTGGGCGCGCTGCGCCCTCAGCGGCTAAAGCCGCATTCAATTTGCGATGCTTGCGGCGCGGCTGAAGCCGCGCCCCTTCAAAACAAAGTCAAAACCTCTTCGGCAGACCACGAGCACGAGCCGGGATTATAACTTGCGACGCTTCGCCGTGGATGACTTTGCTTTCGGCTTTGTCTTTGTTGTCGTCTTTGTCTTGTTCTTCTTTATTGGGCGCGGCCGCGCTTCGGTTTGGGCGGCGATGCTGATGGCTTCATGTTCCTCTTTTTCTTTTTCCAATGCCGGAGCCAGTCCGGCTAGCTGCGGCAGCTTTTGCTTCAGTTTCTGCACGGGTTCGAACAGGTCACCCATTTTCTCCATGCGCGCGAGGACGTCTTTCGCTTCGAAGACCAAACGTGCTGCATCTTTTTTCTTTAGCGCCTGTTCGACTTCGTCCCAGGTGACCGGCGTTGATACGGTTGGATGCTCGCGCGCTCGCAGGGAGTACACCGAGATTGTCGTCTTGTGCTGGTCGTTCTGGCTCCAGTCGACAAATACTTTATTGGTGCGCACCGCTTTTTTCATATCGGAAACGACCAGGTCGGGATGCTCCTGCTCGAGCAGACGGGCCACGGCGTGGGCGAATGACTTCGTCTGCTCGTAGTTGGTTTTCGTGTTTAGGGGTACGTATATCTGCATGCCCTTGGAGCCGGAAGTTTTTGGAAAACTCTGCAGGCCGAAGTAATCGAAAATCTCGCGCACCCAGAGGCCAACCTGGGCGCACTGCACGATGTTCGCCGGAGGTCCGGGGTCGAGATCGAAGACGATCATGGTCGGGGTCGCGATGTCTTCGGCCCGCGAGAGCGACGGATGCAGTTCGATCGAGGCCAGATTCGCGATCCAGACCAGCGTGGGCAAATCGTTGGCGAGAATGAAATTGATGGTGCGGTGGTTGCTCTCGCTCCAGACGGGCGCGGTCTTCACCCAGTCGGGGCGGTGCATGGGGGCGTTCTTTTCGAAGAAATATTCGTGGTCAATTCCTTCGGGATAGCGCTTCATGGTGAGTGCGCGTCCGGCTAGATGCGGCACGAGGACGGGCGCGATGCGGACGTAGAAATCCACTACCTGCCCTTTGGTGAAACCGGCGGCGGGATAGAGGATCTTGTCGAGATTCGTCAGGCTGAGCTTGCGGTTTTCGACTTCGACGATGGTGGGCGTGGACATATAGTGGTCGTTAGTCGTTCGTCGTTGGGCTCGTCGTCAGCCGTTGGCAATTCGCCAGAGCGTGGGCGCGAGCTGCGACTTCGAAACGGCCTCCAGTATAGTTGCTCTCTTTGCATCGGGCGGCAGTGATTGTACTGCAGACGGGCGACGCGGCAAGCCGCTCTCTACGCGAAATATTCTCGACTGCGGCTCGTGCTCGTTTGACAATCTTCATTGGCTGCACGTAACTTCGATTTTTGGTGCTTCGTTTTGGAGGCTGGATGAAAATCCGCTTGATTTCTGCACAAACAATTGTTGTCTGTTTCGTGCTGTGCACGCTTGCTCTGGGGCAGAACCTGGCTTCTTTCGAGAAGCGAACTACGGTGAAGAAGCTGGCCAATGGGCTCACTATCATCCTCTGCGAGCGGAAGGAGGCTCCGGTGTTTTCGTTTTTCACGCATGTGGATGCGGGGTCGGTGCAGGATCCGATGGGGAAGACGGGGCTGGCGCACATGTTCGAGCACATGGCCTTCAAGGGAACGGACACGATTGGGACGCGCGACTATGCGGGCGAAAAAGTTGCGCTCGCGAAAGTCGAGGAGGCTTACGCCGCCTACATTGCCGAGCGCGACAAGCCAGTGGATCGCGACGAAGAGAAGCTCAAGAAGTTGGAGCAAAGCTGGAAGGACGCGATTGCGGCGGCCGACAAGTTCTCGGCTCCTTATAACAATGAATTCGGCAAGATTGTTGTGGGCGAAGGCGGCGAGGACATGAACGCCGATACCAGTTACGACGAGACCCAATACTTCTACTCGTTCCCGATCAACCGGCTGGAATTGTGGGCTTATCTGGAGTCGGAGCGCTTTGTGCATCCGGTGCTGCGGCAATTTTATAAAGAGCGCAACGTGGTGATCGAGGAGAGGCGCATGCGGGTCGACAGCAACCCCATTGGGCGGTTGCTCGAACAATTCACGGAAGAGGCATTCGCGGCTCATCCTTATCACCGGCCGACGATTGGGTGGATCTCGGACTTGAATTCTTTTTCGGCGACCGATGCGCAGAATTTTTTCGACAAGTACTACGTGCCTTCGAACATGGTGGTCGTGGTGGTGGGAGATTTGAAGGCATCGGAAGCGATGCCGATTGTGGAGAAGTATTTTTCGCGCATTCCGGCGCGGCCGAAACCGGATACGGCCACTACGGTTGAGCCCGCGCAGAATTCCGAGCGTAGTGTGGTGCTGCACGAGCAGTCGCAGCCTATATATCTGGAAGGCTACCACCGGCCGGATTACCGCAGTCCGGATGACCAGGTGTATGACGCGATCGCCGACTTGATGTCGAACGGACGGACTTCACGGTTGTACCGGGCGCTGGTCCGCGACAAACAGATCGCGTCGGACTCGGCCGGATTTACCGGGCTGCCGGGAAATAAATATCCGCACCTGTTTGCGTTTTACGCGCTGCCGATTCCGGGTCACAAGCCGCAGGAGATGGCGGATGCGATTCATGCGGAGATCGAACGGTTGAAAAAGGAAGACATCTTGGATGAAGAACTGAAAATGATCAAGACGCGAGCTAAGGCAAATTTGATCCGGTCGCTGGGGTCGAACGAAGGGCTGGCGTCCGAACTTGGGCTGTATCAGGCGCGCTATGACGACTGGCGGGAGCTGTTCCGCTCGGTCGACCGGATCGAAAAGGTTACCAAGGCGGATATTCGGCGGGTCGCGAACAAGACGTTTACACCCGATAACCGGACGGTGGGGATTATTGAGTTTGCGGGCGGGCCTCCGGGAAATGGTGCAGCGCCGCAGGGAGGTGGACAGTGAAGAGCGCGCGCACGGCCCCTAAAGGGGCGCTGGATTTCGAGGGATTTGCGGTATCGCTGAAGCGATACCCTGATACGAAGCCACTGGTCGTCATTGCTATTGCTCTCGCCCTGTTCGTTTTTGTTGACCTCTTCGGCGGCAGTTCGCAACTGTGGGCGCAGACTTCTCAGCAAACTTCTCAGCAGAGCTGGCAGCAGATACCGATTCCTAAGTTGCCGGCGTTTCATCCGGCGCAACCGAAGCGGATTGAGTTTCCGAATGGCATGGTGGTTTTTCTGCAGGAAGACCACGAGTTGCCGATGATTGACGGCACGGCTCGCATTCGTGGTGGCGAGCGGTTGGTTCCGGCGAAGAAGATCGGACTGATGGATGTTTATGGCGAAGTGTGGCGCACGGGAGGCACGAAATCCCAGACCGGCGATCAGCTGGACGATTATCTGGAGCAGCGCGCCGCCAAGGTCGAAACCGGCGGCGGCACGGACTCGACGACCGTGAGCTGGTCTTGTCTGAAAGAAGACTTCGATGACGTGTTTCGCGTTTTTGAGGATGTGCTGAAGAATCCGGAGTTCCGCGCCGACAAGATTGAAATCGCGCAGAAGGGGATGTACGACGGCATTTCGCGGCGCAATGACGAACCCTCGCAGATTGCGGGACGGGAAGCGGCCAAGCTGGTGTATGGGGCGAGCAGTCCATATGCGCGGGTGCCGGAATATGCGACGGTGGCGGCGATCACGCGGCAGGATCTGGTCGAGTGGCATGGGAAGTACGTTCATCCGAACAACATTATTCTTGGCGTGGTCGGCGACTTCGACTTGGCGAAGATGGAAGCTCGTTTGCGCGAGGCCTTTGCTACTTGGCTGCGGGGTGCGGCGGCGAACGATGCGGAGATCAAGCCGGAGCCGGCGAAGCCGGGATTTTATCAGGTCGACAAGACCGACGTGAATCAGAGCAATATCCAAATGGTTGCGCTGGGGATTACGCGGAAGAACCCGGATTACTTTGCGACCTCGGTTTTCAATGAAGCTTTTGGCGGAGGATTTTCGTCGCGCCTGTTTGGCGACATTCGAACGACCAAGGGACTGGCATATGCGGTGGGCGGCGGAGTGGGCGCGGGGTGGGATCATCCTGGCATGTTGCGGCTGATGGTGAGCACCAAGAGCGGGACCACGATTGAATCCATTCAGGCGCTCGATGAGGAGATCGCTGACCTGGGTAAGCGTCCGATTAACGATGAGGAAATCAAACGCGCCAAGGACTCGATTCTGAATTCTTTTGTTTTTCGCTTCGATTCCCCGGAGAAGGTTTTGCAGGAGAAGATGGCATACGAGTTTTATGGCTATCCGCTGGATTTTCTGGAGAACTTTCAGAAAGGGATCGAAGGGGTTACGAAAGAAGACGTAGCCCGGGTCGCGGCGAAGTACCTGCACCGCGATCAGATGGCGGTGTTGGTTGTGGGCAACGTTGGTGAATTCGACAAGCCATTGTCGTCGCTCGGGACGGTGAACAAGCTGGATATTACAATTCCGGCGGCGCCTCCGGGGGTGATGCCGGAGCAGGGGGAGCATCCGTAAGGCACAGCGAACGAAATGATTGAGATGCATCCGGGCTGCGCGGTCAGGCGTTGTCACTCGCCGTCTCGAAAAGGCTTATAAAAAACTGAGTTTTGATGGCGAATCGATGGCAGGTTAGCAAGCTTGCTTTTGGGCAATCGTCCCGGCACAATGGGCGATCTGATCTGGCATAGTTCCTTGAACGACGAGGAGGTACGCACGGGATGGGCAGGCGCCGCGAGCCTCGCAAAGAAATCCAGGCGCCCGTGCGTGTCTTCGGCACCAACCGCAGTGGCCAAGTCTTCTCCGAGAAAGCGACTACGGTCAACGTTAGCCAGCAGGGGGCCGAGTTGAGCGGTGTACAAGTCGGGCTCAACGTCGACGATATCATCGGCTTGTCCTATGGCAAGAACCGAGGACACTTTCGCGTCAAGTGGGTAGGCGAACCCGGGACACCGAAAGCGGGCCATGTGGGCTTGCTCAACACTTCCCCCGAAAAGCCTCTCTGGGATTTTCCACTGCCCCCTCCTACACCCGACAATCACCAACCACGAGTCGCTGACCAGCGGAAGTGCACGCGGTTCAAGTGCCATAATTCGGTGGAACTTCGTACCCAAGACGGAGCCTCTTTTCGGGCAACGATCGGAGATCTCAGCGTAGGCGGATGTTATGTCGAAATGGCCGCGCCATTGCCGCCGGGAACGAAGCTGAAAGCGGATATCTGGATCGGGGAAACCAAGTGCTGCGCTGATTGCGAGGTCGCCCACAGCACACCAGGAATCGGAACTGGCTTGATGTTCAGGCGGATCTCTGAAACGGATCTCGAGCGAATCCGCCAATTCCTCGGAAGCCTCGCGCCCTTCGCGAAGAAGCGGAATTACGAGGAGTAACCTCTGGGCAAGTAGTGCGGGAAGCGTTCAGCCCGTTCTCAGTTCCCTTTCCATGCGCATACCCCCTGGGAGGCAGGGCGTAGCAAAATCCCTCAATGCATACTACCCCGACGCCATTTGCGGGGTAGAATCTATCGGGAAAAATTCGGCTGCCCCCTACCGGTTTGGACCCCTGGGGGCCGGGGCGCCCGGATTCCTAATCGGTCGCACGAGCCGAAC
The DNA here is from genome assembly GCA_963773955.1 of uncultured Acidobacteriaceae bacterium. Lineage (GTDB taxonomy): Bacteria > Acidobacteriota > Terriglobia > Terriglobales > Acidobacteriaceae > Acidiflorens. The sequence continues at coordinate 58,334 of CAVZDM010000138.1, forward strand.
CCATTGCGCATAGACGATTAACAAGAAGCCCCGCATCTCTGCGGGGCCGATTTGTGGGCCCGACTGATCCTACTTACCCGTGCCGGTCAGGTTTGCCGTCTGCGGGCTGTCGCTGGCACTGTCGCTCACCACCAACTGCCCCGTCCGTGTCCCAATGTCCGTCGGCGCGAAGGTCACGCTGATCGTGCATGAGGGCACGCTCGCATCCGCAACCGCACTCGCACTCCTTCCTCCCAGGCTGGTCCCGCAGGTCGTCGCCGACACCGCAAAGTCTCCCGTCGTCGAAATCACGATATTGTTCAGCGTGGGCCCGGCGTTGCTCAAGGTAAACGTCTTTGCCGCGCTGGTCGTCCCGACCCCCTGTTTCGCGTAAGTAGCGGCGCCCGGCGTCAGCGTCACTTTGGCAGCCACGCCCGTGCCGGTCAGACTTGCCGTTTGTGTTTGCGGATTCTCGTTGCCGATGCTATCGCTCACACTCAACTGCCCTGTCCTTTTCCCAGCCGCCGACGGCGTGAAGATCACGTCGATGGTGCAATTGCTCTTGGGCGCCAGTCTCGCCCCGCAGGTCGTCGCCGACACCGCAAAGTCTCCCGTCGCCGCAATCGCGATATTGGTCACCAAGTCAGTGCTGATCAAAGTAAACGTCTTCGCCGCGCTCGTCGTACTCACATATTGCGGCGAGAACGTGACCGCCGCCGGGGTCAGATGCACTCCTCCCTCCGCCGTGCCCGTGCCGGTCAGGTTTGCCGTCTGCGGGCTGTCGCTGGCACTGTCGCTCACCACTAACTGCCCCGTCCGTGTCCCAATGTCCGTCGGCGCGAAGGTCACGCTGATCGTGCATGAGGGCACGCTCGCATCCGCAACCGCACTCGCACTCTTTCCTCCCAGGCTGGTCCCGCAGGTCGTCGCCGAGACCGCAAAGTCTCCCGTCGTCGAAATCACGATATTGTTCAGCGTGGGCCCGGCGTTGCTCAAGGTAAACGTCTTCGCCGCGCTGGTCGTCCCGACCCCCTGTTTCGCGTAAGTAGCGGCGCCCGGCGTCAGCGTCACTTTGGCAGCCACGCCCGTGCCGGTCAGACTTGCCGTTTGTGTTTGCGGATTCTCGTTGCCGATGCTATCGCTCACACTCAACTGCCCTGTCCTTTTCCCAGCCGCCGACGGCGTGAAGATCACGTCGATGGTGCAATTGCTCTTGGGCGCCAGTCTCGTCCCGCAGGTCGTCGCCGACACTGCAAAGTCTCCCGTCGCCGCAATCGCGATATTGGTCACCAAGTCAGTGCTGATCAAAGTAAACGTCTTCGCCGCGCTCGTCGTGCTCACATATTGCGGCGAGAACGTGACCGCCGCCGGGGTCAGATGCACTCCTCCCTCTGACGTGACCGGCCGTTTTTGTACCAAGTGGAATGAGAGAGAATCCACTTGGAGGAAAAGCGGGTCATGCCGATTCAGAGGTACAAACCAGAGCAAATCGTGACGATGCTACGGCAGATTGAAGTCAGCATCGCGAACGGAAAAACCACCCCACAAGCCTGCAAGGAAGCCGCGATCACCGTGCAGACGTTTTACCGCTGGCGGAAGGAGTACGGCGGTTTGAAGATGGACCAGGCAAAGCGACTGAAAGAACTGGAGAAAGAGAACGGCAAGTTGAAACGGCTGGTCGCGGAGCTGGCGTTGGACAAACAGATCCTGAAGGATATTGCGGAGGGAAACTTCTAAGCCCGGAGCGACGTCGGTGCGCCGTAGAGCATGCCCGCGAGGAGTACGAAGTAAGTGAGCGGCGGGCGTGCCGAGTGGTGAGGCAGTGGCGAGGGACACAACGCTATCTGCCGCTGCGGCGCACGGACGAAGATCAGCTGACGGAGGCGATCCTGACCCTGGCGGGAAAGTATGGGCGTTACGGCTACCGGCGCATCACCGTGTTGTTGAAGAGCGCGGGGTGGCAGGTGGGGAAGGATCGAGTGCAGCGGATCTGGCGACGTGAAGGGCTGAAAGTGCCGCAGAAGCAGCGGCCACGAGGGCGGTTGTGGCTCGGGGATGGCTCGTGTATCCGGCTGCGACCGGAACGGGCGAATCACGTGTGGAGCTACGATTTTGTGAAAGCGATGACGCACGATGGACGAGCGCTGCGCATCCTGGTGGTGATCGACGAGTACACGCGGGAGTGTTTGGCGTTGCGGGTAGCGCGGCGTTTGGGCAGTTTGCAGGTGATCGAGACGTTGGCGGATGTGATGCTGGTGCGAGGGATTCCGGAGCACATACGTTCGGACAATGGGCCGGAGTTCATTGCCGGGGAGTTGCGGAAGTGGCTGGACAAGCTGGGCACGAAGACACTGTATATCGAGCCTGGGAGTCCGTGGGAGAACGGGTACTGTGAGAGCTTCAACGGAAAGCTGAGAGATGAGTTCTTGAACGGCGAGATCTTTTACTCGCTGAAGGAAGCACAGATTCTGACGGAGAGGTGGCGGGTGGAATACAACACGGAGCGGCCGCACTCGGCGCTGGGCTACAGGCCGCCGGCACCGCAAGCCATCTCGCCCAAGCAACCGGGGCATGGAGATATGGAAAACGCTCCGCGTTTCCCACATCCCCACACCCCCGGCGACGACTACGGACAAATGTTCGACGAGGCGTTACACTAACAATCCACTTGGTACAAAAGATCGGTCAGGTCACCGGACCAGATCGGATTGGACATGAGTTTTGGAGACAACAACACGGGTTGTGAGTATAGTTGCCGACTTGGCACATCACCTTCAATTCACTTTAATGATAATATGTTTCACCTTGATAACGTAAGCGCTTCGTGGGCGTTTCCTCTCGGCCTGATTGGGCATGGCTTCATAGATCTTGGCCTAGGAAATATAAATTCTCAAGTTCCCTTTGTTTATTAAGATGTTTCTTGATTGTTGCCAATTGCGCAGCGCGATTTTAGCACTGATGCTGGTGTTTTTGATCACATGCGTGCAGGGTCAGTCTAAACTCTCCGAAGCGCCAAATGTGATTCAGATCAAGCTGGAAAGGTATGGTTGGCAGCGTCTGCCGCCCCCTGTTCGACACGAGGCATGGCCAACGGTGAAACGATTAATGACAGTGGACTCCAAGGGGCGTACCTTGGTTGGTTATACTGAGCGTCAGAGCGGGGAGCTTGCAACTCGGGGAACTCCAGAACGCCTATTTCATATTCTTCGCTTCACCCCGGCAGGCGAGCTAGACCTTTCCGTTTCTTTACCCACGAACACAGTGTCCAATAATGCAGTTTTTGTGGACTCGCAAGATCACATTCTTGCAGTGGCCAATGAAATGCTCCAGATCCTAACCGGAGATGAGCGGACGCCCGCGCCAAAGCGAGTATGGAAGCCCTTGACGTCTTGTTCATGGGATTCGCAGCGATGCCAGATCAACCAAACGCCCACACGCCGCAAGTTATTCGTCACAAGGTGCTTGGGGCAAGTCCAAGGAAAAGTTTGCGACAATCCTGCTATTGCTGCCTATGACACCTCTTCATTTGAACCGGTTGCTGCGGATGATTGTAATTATCGGTTTGGCAGAAGTGGCATGCTCAGCGACACATTTGTTTATGGGTCTCAATGGACAGGTGGCGCGAATTGGCCTCTGTATACTACCCACCGTCGTTCCTTATGCAGATCGGATTTTCAACAAGAACTACCCCTAGATGATATTGTTTGTGCGGTCCTGAATGATGACCTATTCGTTGTTGATCGTCTCGGCAAGAAGAATAAGTGGCAATTGGGAGTGGTTACAGCGCATGGAGAGAACAAGTTCCGCGTGGAATTACCGAAACATGACATGCCCGCTTTGAGTATAGACGATGTCAAAAGCGATGCTGTGGGCGATCGTTTCGCTATCGTTATTGACACGTTGCGAGGCGGTGTTGCGGCGTTCGACGTTGGAGGCCATTTAACTGCGCGCAGGATAGTTGTTTATAGCTCCGATTCAGGATCCCAACTCACCAGCGTCAGCGTCTACCCGCCCGTCCCGCACTATGGAGTTGCCCTCGGAATTGTCCCCGGATTCACCTTTGATCTTAGCCCCGATGGTCATATTCTGGCAGTCTTGTCAGGGGGAACACTAATCGTTACCAAGATCGAATAACGTTGGGAATCTCGACCCGATTGTTGCCGCTCGTCTGGTGGTGATCCGCAGTGTGTCCCACTGCTCCGGCCCAACGCGCCCCACTCGCTCGCGAGCGCGCCCCGGCCCTACAGATCAATTTTCTTTTAAATTGGGGGGAGGGAGCATTTTGCCGTCCGTATATACCACCCCCACCGTGAGTTGACAAGATTCCAGGCGAGGTTTATTGTAGGCGAACAAATGGCGAATACAGCCAGCGTTTATGGCCTCACTCCCGTTGCTCCCCGATGCTGAGTCCCGCCCCGAGCGCCGATCGAAGTTAATCGGCATCGCTCGGCTTGCGGCTGCGGGGGAGTCGCTCCGCGAGGGGCACAACGTTGAGTACTTCACACTGGGGACTCGATCTCTTCTCAACCGGGTGGTGAGCGCTCGGCGGCTTCCGTTTACCTGGGCTATTAATCCTTATCGCGGATGCGAGTTTGCCTGCAAGTACTGCTATGCGCGCTATACGCATGAGTTTATGGAACTGCGCGATGGGGTGGAGTTCGAACGAAAGATTTTTGTCAAGCAGCGCGCGGCTGCGCTGCTGCGATCGGAATTGAAAAAGGTCAAACTTGGGGAGGAGATTGCGATTGGCACGGCTACGGATCCGTATCAGCCAGCGGAGCGGCGGTTTGAGGTTACGCGGGCCATTCTTGAGGAACTGGCGCTGCACTCCGGGCTCGAGATTGGAATTGTGACCAAGTCGAACCTGATTACGCGTGACGTGGAGATTCTGCGGCGGGTGGGCGAGCGCAATCGGATCTTTGTGAATGTGACGGTGACCACGGTAGATGCGGAACTGGCGCGGAAGCTGGAGCCGCGGGCGCCGCGTCCGGATCTGCGGCTGGAGGCGGTTCGGCAGTTGAATCTTGCGGGCGTGGATGCGGGAGTGATCTGTGCTCCGGTGCTGCCGGAGATTACGGACCGGCCGCGCGACCTGGAAGCACTGGTTAAGGCGGCCAGTGACGCGGGCGCCAAGTATATCTTTGCTAATCCGCTTTTTCTGAAACCTTGTTCGGCGGCGGTGTTTCTGCCGTTTCTTGAGGAAACCTTCCCTCACCTGGTGCAGCTTTACCGGACGCGTTATGCGGATCGTTCATTTCTGCCGAAAGGGTACGGGCAACGGTTGTCGCAATTGATGGCGGTCTTGCGGCAGAAATACGGAATCGGAAGCCAGCATGCACGGAGCGCTCGCAGAGTGCACGTGCAGGTCGCGCAGATGGAGTTGTTTTGACGGTCTCGCGGTTTGGCGGTGGGGGGCCCGGCGTCTTTCGCCCCGCTGGGGCTCGGCAATTTCCCGTTGCCTACCGACGGCTCGCGCCGTGGGCTGCATTCTCACGCCGCTTCGCGGCTAATTGCGGGTAGTTCTGTTCTGCTTTTCCGGTGGCGTTGGTTTGTGACACAGATTCGGCCGGCTCTCCGCCAACAAGTCCGCCAGCCTATAATGATTGCTTCGGCATGGCGTCTCCCACGCAGAGTGTTCCTCCACAATCCGCATTGCGGGGGCGCGCCCATCGATTCTGGCTTCGGCTGAGCGATGGGATGGCTCTTCACCAGCTCTGGTCGCAGTTTGAAAAGGACGCGCGCTCGAGTTACCGGCTGTACTCAGCAGGGCTGGATGAAGAGCGGGCGGAGCCGTCCAGATTGAAGCGGGTCTGGCGGATGGCGAAGGCGCTGTTCTGGGCGATCCTGGAAAAGCTGACGCCGGCGCGCCGAGTGCTGCTGGTGCTGGCGCTGGTCCTGCTGTTGTTTCCTGGCGGCGGGGCTACTTACAGTGACGGCAAGAATCACGTCGAGGTCCAGGGACTGGACTTGCATTTCTGGGGTGGGATGCTGATGTTCGTGGTCTTGCTGCTGGAGTTGGCGGATCGGGTGGTGATGAAGCGCGACCTGGAGATCGCCAAGGATATTCAGGCGTGGTTGCTGCCGGGCGCGCCGTTGCAGCTTCCGGGATACCAGATTGCTTATGTGACGCGTGCGGCAAACACGGTGGCGGGGGATTACTACGATGTGATTCTGCGGCCGGGGCGCATTTCAAGTGAAGATCGCGTTCTGTTTGTGGTGGCCGATGTGGCGGGAAAGAGTATTCCGGCGGCGATGCTGATGGCGACCTTTCAGGCTAGTCTGCGAACGTTGTCTACAAGCGGCGTTGCTCTAGCGGAACTGGTGGCGAGCGTGAATCGCTATGCTTGTTCGAACAGCATGGGCGGGGGGCGCTTCACTACCGCTTTTTTCGCCGAGATGGATCCGGCGACTGGGGATGTGGTGTATATCAACGCGGGGCATAATGTTCCGATTCTGCGGAAGAAATCGGGTGTTTTGGAGCGGCTGGAAGCGGGAGGCATTCCGATCGGGATTTTTACGGAATCGCCTTACCAGGTGGGGACGACTCGACTGGAGAGCGGAGACTGGCTGGTGATTTTTACCGATGGCGTGGTGGAAGCGGAGAATGCGAAGTATGACGAATACGGCGAACCGGCATTGGTACGACTGGTGGATCGCGAGTCGGGGGCGGCGCCGGCGGAATTGCTGCGCAGCTTGATGGCGGATTTGGATCGGCATGTGGGGAACACTCCGCAGCACGATGACATCACTTGTTTACTGCTGAAGCGCGGCTGAGTCTACCGCCTGGACGCGGAGGGCGCCGGGATTAGGCTGGAACGTCAAAAGCTTTACCACAGGGGACACATGGGCACACAGGGGCGCACAGAGCAGAGCATTTACTGTATTTCGTTTTTCTTGATTTTTCTCGGCGTACTCGGCGTCTCGGCGGTGGTAATTCCTACAGCGGCTTCACGCCGGCGAAGAAGAGGAGTTGTCGCGAGTCGAACTGGGCCAGGCCTAAGTCCTGGGAAATTTTCTGGACTTGCTCGGTGGCGGAATCGGCCTCTGCAGAACGGCCGACGCGGCGCAGGGCTTGCGCGTAGACCAGAACATTCACGTCGTTGGGATCGGCCTTCACCGCATGCTCCAGGTCGGCGACCGCCACATCGGACTGCCCCTGACGAAGGGCCAGGACGGCTACACCCATCAACGCCATTCCGTCGTCCGGATTCAGGCGTAGAGCATGCTGATAGCTCTCGGCGGCCTGATCGTACTGGTGCAACTGCAAGTGACCTTGACCGGACTCGGCGAGCGCGGCGGCCTGAACTTTGGGATCGCTGGAATCTTGCAGTGCCTCGTTGCTATCCTCGATCGCGTCCTGGGAATGCCTGACGTGCAATTCGTAGGCACCGAGGGCAAGGATCTGGTCGACCGAATATTTGTGCATGGCCTTGGCGGTGCGGAAATGAAACAGAGCCTCGTCGGGCTCGCCCGCTTTGGCTAGAGCGAGCGCTAGATTGCTATGCGCGGTGTAATTGCCCTCGGGAGCTACGCTCAACGTGTAACGCCATAGGGTTTCATTGTCGTGCCAGTAGCCAATCTGGCGATAGGTAAGGCTTCCCAGAACGAAGAGCACGGCAACGGCGGAAGCGGCGAGCCAAACGGGTCGGATTCCGCGCTTAGAGGCCAGTTCGCCGAGAGCCCACACGACCGCGACAAATAATCCTATAAAGGGAAGATAGGCGTAGCGGTCGGCCATGGCCTGCTCTCCGACGGTGATGATGCCGATCATGGGGACTAGAGTTCCCAGAAACCAGAACCAGCCGACGGGCAGATAGCGGCGGTCGCGGTAGCGAATCGCCAGCGCCGACAGCGCGAGCAGTAGCGACGCGGCACCCAAAACCTGCCAGGCCGGGAGCGAATCCACGGGACGCGGATACAAGGGAACGAGCTTGGTCGGCCAGAACGCCTTGCCGATGTAGCGCACATAAGAGATGAATACGTTCTCCAACCGTATCGACATGGAAACTTCCTGCAGCGTTCGGACGGAAGACCCGGCGCGCTGCGCCATTACGGTGACGACGGAATCGGCTGCGGCCAGAACGAAGAGGGGCCACTTTTCCCAGACTAGAAATTGGAGTGAGCGTGGAGCGGGTGCGGCCACAGGTGATTCAGCGGCGGCGGGAGCGGCGGTCGCAGACCCAATGTTCAATCGCTCGAGCGGCCAGTAATCCCACAGCAGCAACACGAAAGGCAGGGTGACGATCTGCGCTTTCGCCAACAGGCCGAGGGCAAACAAGCCGGTTACCAACCAGTAGAGATACCGTTTGCCGCCGCGCGCATAACGGTCGTAGGCATGGAGGGCGAGCATGAAGAACAACATGCTGAGTACGTTTTTGCGCTCCGCGGCCCAGGCAACGGACTCAACGTTTACCGGGTGCAGGGCAAACAACGCCGCCACTATCAGGCTGGACCAGACAAATCCGGTGGCCCGCCACAATAACAGGAAAAGAAGCACCGCGCTCGCTGTGTGTAGCATGAGGCCGGTGTAGTGATGGCCCATCGGATTGAGGTGAAAGATATGGCAGTCGAGGGCATGCGACAACCAGGTCAAGGGATGCCAGTTTCCGTCGCGAAAGGTGGAGAACGACCATTTCACGGTGGTCCACGACACACCACTTACCACGTGGTTATTCTTCACGATATAAGACAGGTCATCGAAATCGACAAACTGGTTACGGACGACGGGATTGTAAAAAACGAGCGTGACCGCCACCAAAAGGAGAGCGTAGATGACGACGTTTTTTTCGCGGGACGGGGACATGTTGATGAATGAATGCGATTTCGTTGGCTGCCGATGACGATTTTATCGCGATCCGGGGCCGCCTCGGCGGTTCTGGATTAATCGATGGTAACTATGCTTCGTTCGCCCATCAGGCGCTAAAGCGCGGACACATTTTCAACGACTTTACGGCACGAGTAAACTCAAGATTATACCGTTGACAAAGGGTACGGAGGCGGCGCATGATTAGGCCGTTTCCGCAACCTCTCCGTCGAAGAGTGACTATCAGACGCTCACCGGAGCGCCGTGCGGGTCGCAAGGGTAAGCCTGACATATGACCATAGCTGCCGGGTTTCATTTCGCCGATGGACTTCTACTGTGCGCGGATACGCAAGTCACATCTCCCGGCTACATGAAACTGAACGATTCAAAAATAGTACCCATCGATTTTGTCTCTAATGGTGGATCAAAAGTTGTCTTTGCGATAACGGGCCACGTGGCATATTGCCAAATGGCCGTGGAACACTGTCGGCGTGAACTAGCTTCTAAGCCACCAAATGAGATGAGTTTTTCGGGTGACGTGACCGGCCGTTTTTGTACCAAGTGGAATGAGAGAGAATCCACTTGGAGGAAAAGCGGGTCATGCCGATTCAGAGGTACAAACCAGAGCAAATCGTGACGATGCTACGGCAGATTGAAGTCAGCATCGCGAACGGAAAAACCACCCCACAAGCCTGCAAGGAAGCCGCGATCACCGTGCAGACGTTTTACCGCTGGCGGAAGGAGTACGGCGGTTTGAAGATGGACCAGGCAAAGCGACTGAAAGAACTGGAGAAAGAGAACGGCAAGTTGAAACGGCTGGTCGCGGAGCTGGCGTTGGACAAACAGATCCTGAAGGATATTGCGGAGGGAAACTTCTAAGCCCGGAGCGACGTCGGTGCGCCGTAGAGCATGCCCGCGAGGAGTACGAAGTAAGTGAGCGGCGGGCGTGCCGAGTGGTGAGGCAGTGGCGAGGGACACAACGCTATCTGCCGCTGCGGCGCACGGACGAAGATCAGCTGACGGAGGCGATCCTGACCCTGGCGGGAAAGTATGGGCGTTACGGCTACCGGCGCATCACCGTGTTGTTGAAGAGCGCGGGGTGGCAGGTGGGGAAGGATCGAGTGCAGCGGATCTGGCGACGTGAAGGGCTGAAAGTGCCGCAGAAGCAGCGGCCACGAGGGCGGTTGTGGCTCGGGGATGGCTCGTGTATCCGGCTGCGACCGGAACGGGCGAATCACGTGTGGAGCTACGATTTTGTGAAAGCGATGACGCACGATGGACGAGCGCTGCGCATCCTGGTGGTGATCGACGAGTACACGCGGGAGTGTTTGGCGTTGCGGGTAGCGCGGCGTTTGGGCAGTTTGCAGGTGATCGAGACGTTGGCGGATGTGATGCTGGTGCGAGGGATTCCGGAGCACATACGTTCGGACAATGGGCCGGAGTTCATTGCCGGGGAGTTGCGGAAGTGGCTGGACAAGCTGGGCACGAAGACACTGTATATCGAGCCTGGGAGTCCGTGGGAGAACGGGTACTGTGAGAGCTTCAACGGAAAGCTGAGAGATGAGTTCTTGAACGGCGAGATCTTTTACTCGCTGAAGGAAGCACAGATTCTGACGGAGAGGTGGCGGGTGGAATACAACACGGAGCGGCCGCACTCGGCGCTGGGCTACAGGCCGCCGGCACCGCAAGCCATCTCGCCCAAGCAACCGGGGCATGGAGATATGGAAAACGCTCCGCGTTTCCCACATCCCCACACCCCCGGCGACGACTACGGACAAATGTTCGACGAGGCGTTACACTAACAATCCACTTGGTACAAAAGATCGGTCAGGTCACTGTCCATAGAGGAAGCCCTAGAGGGATTCTGTCAGGATCACTTGTACAAACATCCAGAGTTTGAACGGGGCGCGATCTCAGTTCAAATGCTTATAGGGATGTGGTCCCACGTCGACAAAGCACTTACATTGCTCGCAACCAGGGAGAATGCCGTAAACAGAGTACGCGACTATGAATGCTTGGGTGCTGGTCAGTTCTTGGCGCATTATTTAATTCCAACACTGTATCGGCATCCCTCTTTAGGACTGAATGATGCTGCCAATATCGCTCTGCACGTTTTGAAAGAAACGAAGGAGTATGTAGATAGCTGCGGCGGCGGTAGCCAACTCATTGTCCTGCGGAAAGATGGGCAGTTTAGCAACGTCGGTTATGCCGATTTGGAATCCGGCGAAGCTATTTCCGTAGCTTTTAAGGAGGCGGTGAAGCGACTGCTTATATTGACGTGACCGGCGAGATTTGTACCAGGTGGAATGAGAGAGAATCCACTTGGAGGGAAGCGGGTCATGCCAATCCAGAGGTACAAACCAGAGCAAATCGTAACGATGCTGCGGCAGATTGAAGTGAGCATCGCGAACGGAAAAACCACCCCACAAGCCTGCAAAGAAGCCGCGATCACGGTGCAGACGTTCTACCGTTGGCGGAAGGAATACGGCGGCTTGAAGATGGACCAGGCGAAGCGGCTAAAGGAACTGGAAAAAGAGAACGGCAAGCTGAAGCGACTGGTGGCGGAGCTGGCGCTGGACAAACAGATACTAAAGGATATTGCGGAGGGAAACTTCTAAGCCCGGAGCGACGTCGGTGCGCCGTGGAGCATGCCCGCCAGGAATACGAAGTGAGTGAGCGGCGGGCGTGCCGAGTGGTGAGGCAGTGGCGAGGGACACAACGCTATCTGCCGTTGCGGCGCACGGACGAAGATCAGCTGACGCAGGCGATCCTGGCCCTGGCGGGAAAGTATGGGCGGTACGGCTACCGGCGCATCACGGTGCTGTTGCGGAGTGCGGGGTGGCCGGTGGGAAAGGATCGAGTGCAGCGGATTCTGGCGACGTGAAGGGCTGAAAGTGCCGCAGAAACAGCGGGCGCGAGGACGGTTGTGGCTAGGGGACGGTTCGTGCGTACGGTTGCGTCCAGAGCGTGCGAATCACGTGTGGAGCTACGATTTCGTGAAAGCGATGACGAACGATGGACGAGCGCTGCGCATCCTGGTGGTGATCGACGAGTATACGCGCGAGTGTCTGGCGTTGCGAGTGGCGCGGCGTTTGGGAAGTTTGCAGGTGATCGAAACCTTAGCGGATGTGATGCTGGAGCGCGGGATTCCCGAGCACATACGTTCGGACAATGGGCCGGAGTTCATTGCCAAGGAGCTGCGGAAGTGGCTGGGCACGCTGGGCACGAAGACGTTATACATCGAGCCTGGGAGTCCGTGGGAGAACGGGTACTGCGAGAGCTTCAATGGCAAAATGAGAGATGAGTTTTTGAACGGCGAGATTTTCTACTCGCTGAAGGAGGCACAGATTCTGACCGAGCGATGGCGCGTGGAATATAACACGGAGCGTCCGCACTCGGCGTTGGGCTACCGGCCACCAGCACCACAGGCCATCCTTGCAAGACCAGGGCATGGAGATGTGGAAAACAAAACCCGTTTCCCACATCTCCACACCCCCGACGGCGACTACGGACAAAGGTCAAAAGAGGCGTTACACTAACATTCCACTTGGTACAAAAGACCGGTCAGGTCAATATGTTCCGCCGATCTCACCTACACAGAGGAAAAATTGCGCGAAGAGTTCGACACAGCGTTGACGCTGGTTACATATGCTAGACGGCAGTTGATTGCAAAGAAGAAAGATCAATGGAGCGAGATTCTTGCAAGTGTCGCCGATGCAAATTTTGATCGATGGGTGATTCGTAGCTAGGCTGTGAGATGTTCAAAAGTCAATGGATCAGCGGTGACCATATGACGCAGCGTATCAATGAACAGATCGGAGCGTTTTCGGCGGTCGAAGCGGAACGTCATCTCGTCCAAGTAGGCTTGCAGGTGCTTCGCGCTGATCTTGTGCCACGTCCCGATGATGCCGCGCTTCAAGAGGCTAAAGGCGGATTCCACGGTGTTCGTGTGTATCTCACCGTCAACGTAGACCTTGGCTTTGTGCTTGATCGTCTTGTGTTTGTCCGTCAGCGCGACGGCCTTCATCGCCGTGGGATACGCGTTCAATTCGTCTGTAACGATCACTTCTACATCTTCGCTTACGTTCTCGCGGATGTATTGTGCCAGTGTTCCACTTTTTACGTCACGTGCATGGAAAAATCGGAGATCGCCACCGCGCTGCCTCAGACCGATAACGATCTGTTTGTTGGAGTCCCCATAGCCTGCTTTGCTATAGGTGTGCTGCTTGCCGCCGATATAGGTTTCGTCCATTTCGACCGTACCGTCCAACATGGGTCGATCTATTTGCGACATGGCAGCACGGATGCGGTGGCACAGATACCAAGCCGTTTTGTAGGAACCTCTGTCCGTGCCCCAGATGGTTCGTTTGAGTTGCATCGCACTCATGCCCTTTTTGGCTTCGCACAGCAGCAGCACGGATATAAACCAGATCGGCAGCGGAAGATGGGAATCATGGAAGATCGTTCCGCTGGTGGCGGTGAACTGGTACTCACAGCCGACACATTCATAGCGAGCATATTCTTTGAGCCGAGAGACTCGCGTATCTTTGCAGCGCGGGCAGGTGACACCTTCGGGCCAGCGCAAACGCTCAAGCAATTCTCGGCAACGGTCATCGGTCGAATAGAGGGTATTAACTTCAGGGAGTGTCATGACAGAACCTCGTAAACCGAAGTCGCCATTACAGGCCGTACCAACCCGGAAGCTGGTGGCTGGGATAAAGCGTGATTTGCGTCAAATGCTCCGCTCTCAACCCGTTGTGAAACCGAAGAAAGGGAAGGCGTAACGGCGATCATGAGAGTATATTGCCATAACCGTTACCCTTTGTCAAGGGAATAATCATGAGTAAACTCGTGCACTTCCCGTTCGTTAGAAGGTTGGAGCTTTTCCGCAGCGGTGAACCGCTGCGCCACCCAAAATCGAATGCCAGAGCGAGGTGGCCGGGCGGGGACGCCCGGCTCTCCACCAACAAACCCTATGCGGGCATGAGTTCGCGGTACATCTGGTGGAAGGCGTGGACACCTTTTTCCTGCTTCACGCTGTAGCGGCCGCTATGGTAGCTGCGGGAGTGGAGATTCTTCTGAACGATCTCGCAGATGCGCGTGTCTTCGACCTGAATTTCTTCGCTGAAGGCCAGAGCTTTGCGGGCAGTTTCGCTCCCCAGCTCTTTTTCGGGCAAATACCATTCGAAAATTGCCAGGGTGCGCTCGGGGCCGAGCGGCAGGATGATGTTGAGCGAGATGTTGTCGGGATAGCAGTTGAGCATCCAGTTGGGAAACATCCAGAAATAATCGGCGGTGAGGGCGTTGTCGCCGTCTTTGTTGTTGTCTTTGTCGTTGTTATTGCCGGATTGCGGATAGCGGCGTGGGGAAACGTCGCCGGACTGGGGGCCGCGGATCGGGGTCCACTGGCGAACGTGTTGGTGATAGGGCTCGACGGAGTAGCCGCTGTAGTTGATTTCGCGATTGAGGGACGGGTGGACGCTGGGCACGTGGTATCCCTCAAGATAATTGTCGATGTAGGTTTTCCAGTTGCAATTCATCTCGTAGGTGCGGCGCTCTAAAAACTTCATGTTGGCGAAATCGAACTTCCCGGCCTGGGTGGGCAGTTCGCCCAGGAATTCCTGCAGTGAGGCAGCCTCGGGATCGAGATTGACGAAGATGAGGTTGAACCATTCCTCGAGGCGAACCGGGACGAGGCCAAAGTCCTGGGGATCGAAATCTTCTACGCCATCGAACTCGGGAGTAACGAGCAGAGCGCCGTCGAGGCGGTAGGTCCATCCGTGGTAGCCGCAGCGGAAGAGTCTGCGGTTGCCGCAACCGGAGGCGGGGTTGCCGGCGCGATGGCGGCAGACGTTATGAAAGCAGCGCAGAACGCCATCTTCGCCGCGGGCGATGAGGAGCGGCTCTCCGATGAGGTCAAAGGTGAAGTAGTCGCCGGGGGCCGCGGCCTGGTGAACATGACCGACCACCTGCCAGGTGGAGGAGAAGATCTTGGCCTTTTCGTCCTCGTAGGTTGCGGGACTGAAGTAAAGGGACGCGGGAAGGGTGGAGGCGCGAGCGATGTCGCGATCGGCGTTTACTTGAAGATTCGGCATGGGCGCTCCGCGAGGGCTATTCTAGCGCAGAGGCGGAGGGTTCGGGCGGAACGTTTGGGCGGATCGTCCAGCGGTTACCATGGGAATTGACGCTTCGCGGTTCTTCGCCGCGATCGTTCGCGTCTGGGTCAGAATGGTTGAATCCATGAGTTCGTCTTCCTCAGCCGTAGCGAAATGCCCGGAACGACCGGGGGCCCCGGCTTCCTCCAAGTTATTTCAGTCGGGCGGGCAACGCACTTTGCTGTTGTGTCTGTTGTTGACCGTGGTTGTGCTGGTGTCCTACAACCCGGTGACTCGCAATGGGTTCCTGAAC